>JAFGQN010000179.1 GCA_016935665.1 Deltaproteobacteria bacterium
AATCACTGGTGTCGGGCTCAACGTCTGGAGCGCTGTAAACGGGGACCATCATCTCTGAATCACTGGTGTCGGGCTCAACGTCTGGAGAGCTGTAAACGGGGACCATCATCTCTGAGTCACTGGTGTCGGGCTCAACGTCTGGAGTGCTGTAAATGGGCATCATCATCTCTGAGTCACTGGTGTCCGTTTCAGTGTCTGTTTCAGTGCCTGTTTCGCTGTCACGCATAGTGTCTGTTTCAGTGCCTGTTTCAGTGTCTGTTTCAGTGTCCTCCGTCTCGGTCTCATCCTCTTCTTCCGGTTCCGTGACGGGAGGCGCGGCGTAAAGGGGCACGGGATCATCACTGTCGCTACAGGAGACCATGCCGGTACTCGCAAGAGATGCTGCGAAGAACAGGGATGCCGCTTTGGCGATTTTAGGAGATGACTCATTCGACTCCGCAAGCACACGCCAGGTGCACATCGTGTTTTCAGAAGGCGTTCCATCGGTGATGCGTTTTCCCAGGCATCCCCCGCGACATTGATTCGCGTGCTCGCAGCTGCTGCAAAACCCGGAGAGGTCTGCAGGCTGCCATTTTCGTGTGGCGGCAAATGCATCTTCGCGATGCCATATTTCCGCCAGCGGCGTATCGCGAATGTTCCCTTCCACAAAATCCCCTCCGGAGTGATTGTATCCCGGCAGAATGGAAAGGCATCCCTTGATATTGCCATTGCATTCGATGCCAATGGTATGAATGCCGGCGCCGCACCCGCCAAAAGCGCCGCCGCAGTTGCGACGGATAATTTTGTCGTTGGGGCCAAAGTATCCCAGTGAATCGCCGGGAAGCACTTTAAGCGGATGGACCACCATCAGCTCGGCCAGGATTTGCTCAATGCGCGGCAGTGCCCTTTGCGACAAATGCAATTCCGGATGATGTGACAGGTTGCCCATCTTATTGCCGGGTTGAACCTGCCAGGCATAGGCGCCCTGGTCAGCGACAAACTGATGAAGGGCGCGCAATTGAGATATGTTGTCATTGCAGAGTGTGCTCACTACGGCAAAAGGCATGTCTATGCGTCGACAGCTGTCCATGGCCTGCTGAAGAATTTTGAAATGCCCCTTTTTTCCTCTTATGTGATCGTGAGTGGCCTCCAGTCCGTCCAGACTGAACGCCAACGATGCAAGCCCGTTGTCCTTTGCCTTGCGTATATCATCATCAGTCAATGTGACCGCATTGGTAAACATGCTCACTTTCAGTTGGACGTCGGTGCACAGCTCAATTAATCTGGCCCAATCGGGGCGGGTGGTCGGTTCGCCGCCGGAGATGGTAAGACGTTTCAGTCCCAGTGATTTCAGTTCGCCAAACAGGCGCTGGCATTCTGCCGTGTCAAGTTGGTCGCTGCGCGCCTGCCCCGCCGAGGAGCCGCAATGACGGCAGCGCAAATTGCAGGCAAGAGTGCTTTCAAAAACACCATGCGTGGGCACGTATTTGCGCCTGGCCGATTCGTTGTTTTGCTGAAGGGGAATGGGGTGTGACATTTTTCCTCCAATGAATTCGCATCAGATATGCTTTTTTTATTAGCCACATAAAATAGGCGGCAGTTAAATTCTGTCATATCGAAGACAATCCCCGCAATAATTATTTTGGGAACCGTCAGATCTGCCTGCCAAACTTTTTCGTGAAACGTCATTCCTGAATATATTCTTCTGCGATTCTGCAATACTGCGGCATTGGCTGTCTCAGGTGGTGACGAAAAAACGCGTGTTTGGCAATTGTGCTACCTGGCAGCTGTTCTAAAAACGAATTTGTATGCCAAAGGCGGCTCAGTGAGTCGAAGATTCATTTTTTTGCAACCCAATGACGGCGCTTTGCATTCTTTACCCGGCAACGGAAAACCAATTTGTAAATACGAAGATACAAATTGATAGCGCCACTCTTTGTTAGCGCAACCGAACGATTCAAACAGTTATTGCGCCTTTCCCAACAGCGCTGGGAGAGGGTGAAAAATCTGCGACGTCAACGTGCTGCCACGTCGAAGAGAGGAGATGGATCGCAAAATAGTTATAACTTCCCATTCACACAGGACATTCATCAACAGACCACTTTTAAACTTTAATTTCAGGAGAATAAAATGAAACGACACCTTTTAACTGCACTTCTTGTATTGACAATGACTCAGGTCGCCCACGCTGATCTCAAAGGTTATGTATTGAGCTCTGCAATTTGGAACTCAACAACTATTCCCGTTTGCTGGGAGAATTTGTCAGATTCCACATCCGCCCAGCGCACGGTCGTCAGAAATGCGATAAAACAAACATGGGAAACCTATTCGGGACTCAATTTTACCGGATGGAATCAGTGTTCCAGCAGCAGCAATGGTATTAGAATTGGCGTAAAAGACACCGGGCCTCACACCATGGGACTGGGGAACAACATAGCTGGAATGACAAATGGGATGGTGTTGAACGCAACCTACAAAAATTGGAGCAAAAGCTGCCAGGGGAGAGAGGATTGGTGCAGCACACGCATTGCTGTTCATGAATTTGGGCATGCACTTGGATTTGCTCATGAACAGAACAGAGGCGACACACCCGCCTGGTGTCTGCCCTGCTCAACAGATGCAGACTGCAGCAGCAGCGAATACTGCGATAACGGCACGTGCAATCAGGGTTCGGATGGCGACACATACGTGGGTTCGTGGGATACTGAGTCGGTCATGAATTACTGCAACCCCAGTTGGAATGGAGACGGAGAGTTAAGTTTTACGGATATAGAAACGGTTCAGAGATTTTATGGCGAAGCCAAAGTCAGATTAAAAAATGTTTCTGAAAATCAGTGCATTTATGGCTCGTCAGACAGTTTAGACGCGACACATTGGGGATGCTGGAATGATCCGGCATTTGTATATAAAATGAAAAGCTTCGGCAAAAACAAAGTCCAGCTGGTAGAGGAAACCACAGGGAAATGCCTGTACATCAACAGTGCAGGTAATGTTGGCCATTGGGAATGCTGGAATGATCCGTACATGTACTTCGCAATTGACAAGACAGATGATGGTTATCAACGATTGCGTGGCATTGAAACAGGACGATGCCTCTACACGCCAGACGGAAATGGCGGAAAAGTAAAAAGCTGGGCGTGCTGGAATGATCCGGGATTTAAATTTGATTTGAATTATTGATAGCCCAAATTTCAAATATGCCCCCCCCCCAGCAGGTCGGAAGACTTCTTTTCCACCTACCCCCTGTGTGCCGGCCGGGCGCCTTCGTAAGTAAGTAAGCAAATAGACCGGGCAGATTCGGTACGATGGTTTCTATTTGGGGATTGCTTTTAAAACGGAAGTCGTTCAGAGGGTGACACTGGCAAGTGCGGATTGCATGTGGGATGGTTTCGTTTAAGCGCAATCCTGTAATCTGACAAATCTCATTGGTTTTTCCTGCTTTTATAAATCAGGGCTGAACCTCGTTGATGCCGCCGTTGCTGTTGTAGGTCAGCTCGGCGTATTTCACACAACGCTGGGGGGTGGTGTTTGACGAGTTGGGATCGGCACATGAGGAGTCGTGATAGAAAAGGTACCACTTGCCCTGAAACTCTAAAATGGAATGGTGCGTGGTCCACCCGATGCCGTGATCGGGCAACAGCCTGCCTCCGTAAGTGTAGGGGCCCGTGGGCTTGCTGGCGGTTCCGTAATGCAGTTCATGGGTGGGGCCGGTGGACCAGGACAGATAATATTTGCCATTGTATTTGTGTATCCAGGACCCTTCAAAAAAGACGCCGGCGTTGTTTTGAATGTCCACCGGCTGGGGGTCGCCGTCAAATTTTAGCATATCGTCTGTCATCTTCGCGATTCTGGGCTTCCAACCACCGTCCACTGTGGCGCCATCGCCGGATTCCGGCTGGCAGGTGGATGAATTGTGGGTATTGCCTTCCACGCCGTAGCATTCCAGCTGACCGCCCCAGAGGCCACCGAATACCATGTAGGCAGAGCCGTCGTCGTCTACGAATACGGCGGGGTCAATACTGTAGCTTCCCGGAATATAGTCGGGCTCAATGTCATAGGGCCCGGTGGGGTCATCCGCCACGGCCACGCCCATATGAAAAATGCCGTCACTGGCCTTGGCGGGAAAATAGAAATAGTACTTCCCATTTTTATAGGCCGCATCCGGCGCCCACGCGTATTGCGTGGCCCAGGGAATGTCAGAGATGCGAACGATGGGGCCGTGTTCCTTGAACTTTCCATCGCTCTGCAATTCGTACACATAGTAATCATCCATATTGAATTCCGTGGCGCCATCCTTGTCGTGAGACGGAAATACATACAGCCCGCAGTTAAAGGCATGTGCGGAAGGATCGGCGCTCAGCCTCTCCTCAAAAAGTCGGATGCGCTCCTTCGGCATGGTGAAGGTGACGTCCGAATCGCATTCCGGGGTTTCGATGTCCGAATCCGAATCACCATCGCTGTCCGAATCCGAGTCGCCATCGCTGTCCCCATCCGAGTCGCCATCACTATCGCCATCCGTATCGCTGTCGCCGTCACTGTCGCCATCGCTGTCCCCATCACTGTCGCCATCACTATCGCCATCCGTGTCGCTGTCACCATCGCTGTCGCCATCACTGTCACCGTCTGAATCGCTGTCACTGTCACCATCCGTGTCGGTATCGGCGTCCGATGTGCTACTGGAACCGCCAGAGTCGCCACAGGACGCCAGCATTAGTAAAAGAACCGAACAAAGCAATCGCATAAATAAAGACATGAAAAATCCTCCTTAAATACAGTCCGCAGATTTGCTTGTAAAAAAACCAGATTTTGCAAGCACCATAGCGGTTTAGTTACACATTTTCAAGGGAGTGAACACATCTGGTTTTGCGATGCAGAAACCAGCCATGCCCATAGTTAAGTTCCTTAATGAATTCATTCTACGTAAAAACGGCAGAACAAAATACAACTTTTTCACTTTTTAACTTCGTCGAGCGACCCTATCCGTTTCAGAAGAATAAGCGAAGCGGATTCCAGACAGGAGGCGAACCGCTGGTGCGAAAGGACTGGTTTCAAATCGCCTCACGCATTCGCGCCCATGGAATGGAGTTGCGCTTTTCCTCCAATGGAAATGTTAAGGGGTGCACCGCATTGGCGGATAGCTTTTCGGTAGGCTTTGTGCAAAAACAGCCTCTTTCAGACATCCTCCGGGACGACGCAAGCTTTCCGTATACCCGGGACGCCCGGATTGCCAGACATCCCGAAGCCCATTGTGCCAGCTGTGCGTATGGCGCCATTTGCAAAGCGGGGTGTCGAGCAGTGGCCTACGATCTCACGGGCAGCATTGGCGCAAAATCCAGGGTGTCTTTATCATTTGCGCAAGTTGTCACACGAACGGAAAATCCAACCGTTTGCGTGGCACAACCGGCACAACCAACCCAACTGTACCGAGAACCCAAAAATACTGAAATCATTAAACATTATCATCCACAACCCGACTGGTACTCTTTTTGCTTACCAGGAAGGTTGAAATCAACACAGCAGCCGGATGCAACTGGCGCGAAGCAGCACGAGGACTTGCCATGGAAACCAATCAAACGCAATTATTGGAAATCCGCTCTTTTCTAAAAATACAAAGCGCTTAACGCTTAAAAGGCTTTGCGCCTGAAGGGGATACCGTCATTGCTTAGAGAGCGGGTGTCGAAAGAACGTCTTGACCCTCATGCCCTCGAGGGACTCCCGCGCCGCAACTCGAGACCAACCAGCCACGATCCTCGCAATCGAGGCAATGACGGTGGTTCCCGCTCCTCTCAGGACCGATCTTCGCTCGCGGTCTCACCCTTCGTTTGCGGTTCACTTTCTCTTTCACCGGCACGTTCACTGAGCTTGCTGCGAAGGTCTTCGAAATAGGCGTCAAATCGTTCATTCACCAGCGAAATGGTTTCTTTGGCCGTGCTCACAATGGATTGCTCATCTTCGAATTTATGCGCTTCAATAAGGCCGATGGCTTCGTTGGCGCCCTGATGCACCGATGCGCGCAACACGTGTTCGAAACTATCGATGAGTTCTTCGGGGCTCATATTTTTGTGCTGTGCTTTCCAGATTTCGAACAGGCTGGTTGTTCCCCGAAAAATTCTATCGGCAGTGGCCCTGGGTGACCAATCCGTTTCAGCGATAGCGGAAGGGTCAATTCCCGCTTTTTCAAACATCTGCTTTACTTTTTTGCCCACTTCCCGCTCCAGCAGACGATTGACATCATCGATGGATAGTTTGGTGGACAAATCCACTCTATCCACAAACTTTGAGCGATTTGCGACATTTCCCTTTTGCGCCGCGGCCTTTTTGGAAAGCGCCTGACTTTCCAAAATCGCTTTATCCACCTGGTTTTTCACCGCAACCTGTCTCTTTTGAGGGCTTTGGGCAGGCGGGGGATACGAATCGTTTATGCCTGGGTTGACAATCATAGCTGACCTCCCTGTCAGTTTCATTACCGGACAGTCCTGTCCTACTGTAAATGTCGGCTAAATTTTCCATATTTTTAGGGTGGGTGCCCAAAAAGACGAAATAAAGTGTCGCGTGGTCTCCTCAGTCTGTGTATTCGAGTGGTTTCAAAAAAATTTAAGAGCAATTTCGCTCTGTTTAAAGAAAAACCGCTCTCTTTTTGCAATTGATACAACTGCTTTGAAGCGCCAGGGCCGCAACACACTGTTCTGTTGGGCGCCCCGAAAAATTATTTTGCGTCGCCGTTGCTCAGAAAATCACCAATTAGTCGCGCGGTTTCCCCGGGGCATTCTTCCATGGGCGAATGTCCACAATCATCAATAATTCCAAGAGAGGCCCGTTTAATTTTCCGAACCGTTTCGTTGCCCACAAACAACGGAATCAGAGGGTCCTGGCGGCCCCAGAGCACAAGCGTATCTGCTTCGATATTGGCCAGATTGTCCACTATGGGAGACGGATTCGCCGTGGCCCTCACGCAATGCAAAATGGCGGAGCGGTTCCTATTAAAACACTCGTAGTAATAATGAATGCGTTCATGGTCCATTTTATCGGGGTTAAAAAAGACGTCGTTTCGAAAGTAGCTGAAAAACATTTTTTCGCCATACAGCACTTTAAAAACAAAATCCCCCAACACAGGAATCTGAGGAATACGCCCCTTAACCGGCAGCCGAAACCGGGCGGTGACAGAATCAATAAGAACCAGTTTGTTTACCATCTGCGGATACTGCCCCGCAAACATTGCGGCCACACCACCGCCCATGGAATGCCCGCACAAATCAACGGCATCGTATCCCATATTGGAAATAATTTCATGCACCACATCCACGTGGGACTGCCAGTTCCCCAAAAACCCGGGCCCGACACTGGAATCGCCATGGGCCGGAAAATCAAACGCTATGAGTTGCCTGTGGTCTTTGAGTGATTCAAACAGTGGCATAAACGATTTCATGGACACAAACAGCCCGTGGACAAGCAGAAGTGGCTTTCCGGCACCGATGCGTTGATACTGAATCGTACCAAGGGACGTCACCATTTTTTTTGAGTCAGTCATGACGCTTCAACCTAGCACGAATTGGGAAATAAGGGTATGAAGCAAATCATGAAGGAAGCAAAATTCTCCATCTCAAACGAAAGCGATACCCAGGCATTTGGAAAAAGACTTGCCGCATTAATTCAAAAAGGCGATGTGATTGGTCTGAGCGGTGATTTGGGGGCAGGAAAAACCTTTCTCTCCCACGAGATTTGCCGCGCACTGGGCGTGCCCGAGTCCCAGCCGGTAAACAGCCCCACGTTTACAATCATCAACGAGTATCACTGCGACCGCTTTCCAGTGTACCACATGGATTTGTATCGACTGAGTGAGCCCGACGAGCTGTATGATTTGGGACTTTGGGAATACTACGACGGTGATGGCGTCTGCCTGGTGGAATGGTTCGATAAATTTCACGACCTTTGGCCCGAAGAAGCGCTCATGCTGCGGATTCATCTGCTGGAAGGCGAAGCCAGGCTCATCGAAGCCAGGGGCCATGGCCGAGGCGCCGAAATTCTCGAAAAACTATAAGTATCAAAAATCATTCATCTTTACCCCCAAAATCGACCGTCGAAACGAAATTCTGTTTTATTTGAGATATAATTCGGCATCGTTGCACCACTTTACAGAGTGTTTATCATGAAAAGGTGCGTTCGGCGTGCATAAGCCGGGGTGTAAAAACCCGAATAACCCCCTGCCGAGGAGAGCGGAATGTTCCGATATATATTATTGCTCGGTTTGCTGTGTGTGTTGATGCCCACTGTGGCAGCACAGGCAGAAGATATTGAGACCGCAGCCAATGAGAGTGACGCAGATGCGGAAATGCCTTCGTCTGATAATGTGTCCGATGCGAACACCGGTCCCGACAGCGAGATGACCGAATCGGACACCCTTGCGGGGGGTACTCCAGTTGACACGGCTGACGAAGAAGCCAAAGCGTTTTTTGACAAAGGCACTGTTTTGTACGAAGCCGGTGAATACGAAAAAGCGGCGAATGCATTTCGGGATGCCAATCGCATTAAACCCAACTGGAAGCTGTATTTCAACATTGGCCAATGTGAAGCGCTGGCCAAGAGACATGGAATGGCATTGGAGGCGTTTGCCGCATATCTCTCCGGGGGAGGGGATGATATCCCGCTGACACGGCAGGCAGAGATCCGCACAGAGATTGTCCGGCTCAAGGAGATGACCGGGTACCTCCAAATCGCTGCGCCCGAAGGGGCTGAAATTGTAATCGATGGTGTGCATCGCGGTGTCAGTCCACTGGCCGGTCAAATTCCAGTTTCAGCAGGTGTACGACATAATGTCTCAATTATCGAGAGGGAATCCGATACCCCAAAAACCATGGCCGTCATGGTGGTGAGCGGCAAGACCGCACAAATGAATTTTATGCCGGAGTTGCCATCGGAAGTTGCCCCCTCCCAAAAAACAGTTCCTGACCCGACATCTGTCCACCCCCTGCCCGCTCAAATCGTCCGGTCTCCGTCGGGGTACAAATTCTTTGGGATTGCATCCCTTTTCACCGCCGGCGCCGTGTTCATTGCGGGGGGAATTACCGGTATTGCGAGTGTTCGCAATTACAACAAACTTGAAGATCGCTGCCCGAACAAATTATGCACCAGCGAGTCCAACAGCGCTTTGCAGGATAAAGTGGATGCACTGACGCTTTCCACTGATATATTATTACCCGTGGGGGGGGCATTGGTCGTGCTGGGAGCCGTGTTGCTGGCAGTGGACAAATCGCGCTCCAAAAAGAAGCAATCTGCTGCATTTTTTCCCCAGCAAAACGGATTTCTCTTTGAAGGGAGTTTTTAATGAATCGATTGTTGACTCTCGGAGTAATCATCATGGTCGCTGGGTGCACACGCATTTACGATACAGACGAGTTTAAGTTTCAGCCATCCGAGGATACTGCATCCGATGGTGCCACCACATGCCAAACGTACTGCGAAACTGTGATGGATGTCTGTGTGGCTGAAAATGCGCAATTCGCGACCGCTGCCCAATGTATGCAAATATGCGCCTACATGATCGCGGGTGATACCACCGACATATCGGGAAATTCACTGGCCTGTCGGGACCATTTTGCGCTGGAGGCCATAGAGTCGGCAGGGACGCACTGTCGATCCGCGGGGCCCGGCGGCAACGGTGTGTGCGGGGGAAACTGCGAAAGCTTCTGTCAGCTGCAAAATGAAATCTGTACCGGCGCCAACGTGCAATTCAACAGCGTTGAAGCGTGCCTCTCCGCCTGCGCCACCATTGACGACAGTGTGCCTTACAACAATACGATTGTAAGTGGAAACTCGCTTTCATGCCGGCTTTCACACCTTTCCCTGGCGTCGGGATCACCGGATGTGCACTGCTCCCATCTCGCCCTGGATTCCCCGGTATGCAACTGATTCAAGTTGACCGCTGCGCGTGAAAATGCTCTATTCCCTCCAATGTTCGACAGGTTTAAAAAAAAGAAAATTGCCACTACAAAAGAATTACAGGCTCTGGGGCTCCAGTTAATGCATCGCCACTTAACCGGATTCACAGACAATCTCACATTCGAATCACCGGCAGCAATTACATCCACCACGTACCACGGCGAGTGCAGTATCGGATATCTCAGCTATTTTCGCCAGCGCAGCATGATTTCCCACACCGACATTGGCCGATTCTGTTGTATCGCCCCGAATGTGTTTACCGGTGGCGGGGAACATCCCACAGACTGGCTCAGTACTCACAATTTTCAATACGGTGGGGGCACGGCGTTTAAAGGGCGAAGCGAATTTCACTCGCTGACGGGCGAAACAAAGTTCAATCAACCCAAAGGCCGGGTGTGCATCAGAAATGACATTTGGATAGGCGAGGGGGCAAATATATCCCGGGGGGTCACTATCGGGGATGGCGCCATTGTCGCCGCCAAATCGGTGGTAACCAAAGATGTGCCCCCGTACGCCATCGTGGCCGGAGTCCCCGCCAGTATTATGCGGTTTCGATTTACCGACGATATCATTGAGCAACTGTGCCGGCTGACGTGGTGGAACTACGATCTCGCCCCCCTGGCCCGCATCATCGACTACAGCGATATACACAAGGCCATTGAACTGATTGGCAACAGTATTGAAACCCGCAAAATCAAGCCTCTTACACCCAAAAAATATACACTGACGCTGTCGGCCGGATCCCATTATATCAAATGATGCCATCATTAATTTGAGACATTCACGGGATTGTCATACGATGGCTTCATGAAAGCATGGATTCTTGAAAAAAACACCTCGGTCATTGAGACGCCCTCGCCATTGAGAATGGTAAGCATCCCTCGCCCGCAGCCCAACCCCGGCGAAGTTCTTCTGCGAGTAACAACCTGCGGTGTATGCCATACAGAACTCGATGAAATTGAGGGACGCACGCCGCCGCCCCTTTATCCAATGATTCCCGGACACCAGGTAGTGGGAATTGTAGAGACCCACTGCGGAAAACGTACCGATATTTCAAAAGGCGTCAGAGTAGGTGTCGCCTGGATTTACAGCGCATGTGGTCATTGCGAAAACTGCCTTTGCGGGCTGGAAAACCTGTGTACCGCTTTTCTGGCAACTGGCCGTGACAAAAATGGGGGATATGCCGAATACATGGTGGCGGATGAACAATTTATTTATCCAATACCAGATATATTCTCAGATGCACAGGCTGCACCATTGCTTTGCGCAGGCGCCATTGGGTATCGTTCCCTGTCGCTATGCCTGCCTCATGATGGCCAGCATATCGGTTTGACCGGATTTGGCGCATCCGGGCACCTCGTTCTCAAACTGCTGCAGTACCAGTTCCCAAAGACGCGGGTGTACGTGTTTGCGCGAAGCGAAAAGGAACGACAATTTGCCAGTGAATTGGGCGCTCACTGGACAGGAGATACACCCGATCGTCCTCCCCGGCTGCTGGATGCCATTATCGATACAACCCCGGTTTGGAAACCTGTGTTTCACGCACTTTTTGCACTTCGGCCTGGAGGGCGTCTGGTTATCAATGCCATCCGAAAAGAAAATGTGGACATCGGAATAATGACTGAATTGGACTATCCATCTCAACTGTGGATGGAAAAAGAAATCAAAAGTGTGGCCAATGTCACCCGAAAAGACGTGGTTGAGTTCATCCGTATCGCCGAAGAAATGCCGTTTATTCCTGAAATTGAAACCTACCCGTTTTCACAGGCCAATCAGGCGCTTTATGATTTACGCACACGCAATATCAAAGGGGCTAAAGTGCTGACGATCAGTTGAACGCCGGATTAATCCACAGCAAAACAGTAAATGCCACCATACCCGCCGCCACCGCCAACGGTGGAGGTATCTCCCACACCATCCTGAACAAAGTTGGTTCCCGCCCCACAGCCATGCCCCGCATGCGACTCTGTCCAGCTTGTACCGCTGAATGCGGGCCAGCTGTGCCCCAACATGATGCCGCCGCTCAGCATCCCCCCCCAGCCTCCGCCACCTGGGAAACCCCAGCCATTATCCGAATCGAGATCGCTGTCTTCCGCCGGCTCGCTTTCGTCCACCGCTGTGGTGCTGGTCCAGTCGTCACAACTGAAACCGGCGTAAGTTCCATCTGTTAATGTGGCAGTCATGGTGTCATGATCATCATCCTCCCGACCGTCGTTATTCGCATCGGTGCTTCCATCATGAAAGTCACCCATTTCGTCGTACGTGCCCAGATCGCAACAGCCACCGGCAGGTCTATCAACATTAATGAGACCATTGATATCGTCGGCCACCAGCGTCCCCGCGTAATCATACCAGGGACCATTGCCAATGCGATCTTTGGCGTTCACGGTGCTTGTGCTCAGGTAGGCTTTCCAGGTTCTGTGTCCAAAGCACACTCGGGATGCAATTTCCTGACAAATGGCGTCTGCCCCTTCCAGTCCTGTTGATGCACCATTATAACGCAAATCACCTCCAAACCCGTCCTCACTGCCGGATAACTGCACCATGTGATAATAGCTGGTAACGAAGAAGCTGAAATTATCTGCCGCTCCCATATCGTCGCACTCGACATCCCCATCGCTATCACTGTCCCCATCGCTATCAGTGTCACTGTCACCATCGGCATCGCTATCGCCATCGCTGTCACTGTCACCATCGGCATCGCTGTCACCGTCTGAATCCCCATCGCTGTCGCTGTCCCCATCGCTGTCGCTGTCTCCATCGCTGTCACTGTCCCCATCGCTGTCACTGTCCCCATCGCTGTCGCTGTCCCCATCTGTATCCGCATCCATGTCGCCCGTCGACTCATTGGCTGCCCCACTGCTGCCGTCATTGCCGCACGAAATCAAAACACTGCTCACCATAAGCGCAACTAATAAACACAATCTAAACATTTCAATTCTCCTTTTGCTTCACACACCACCATCGTGAAAAATGACATGGCGTATTCATGCTGCTCCGCCACAGCACGTAACCTTACGATTTAACTGTACAAACCCTCAGTCGACGAAATCACATTGTTTTTTCATCCGCACTGCAAATCCGGCTGACATGTCTCGCCATCGTCACAATCATCGTCACTGTTGCAGGATTGCAATCCGGGAATGGTGACCGTGATTTCCGCTTCGCTGTACACCTTTAAATCCACACAGCCTTCATCAACGGTTGTTGAATCAGTACTCAGCCGCTGAATGACCAACGAGGGAAATCCAGATAATCCCAATTCCATCAGTGCCGTTATCAGAGATTCCGGAATCTCGGCGCTGCCGGTATCGGCAACATTGCATTCAATCCAGCCCGCGGTGGCGCCGTGGGTGTTCACCACCAGCTCAACATGCACATATTCGTCACCAGTCGAATCACCCGAGGCATCCCAGGACAGCGGTACCGATGCACCACTCTCAATGACGACTTCGCTCATACCGTCTGCTGTAATGAGTGAAACACCTTTGGCGCTCAGTGAAAATCCATCGATTTCATCTCCCGCTGCGGATACCTCCACTGTTGCACCCTCTTCGAACGCGGGGAATGGATCGTCAATTTTTTCAGAATAAGAAACGATGATCGGTTTAGGTTCCACCGACAGCTCCTGGTCCAATCCGGTTACAGTAACCGTCCCCACTGATTTTTTCACCGGTGATGGCACGCAGGTGCCTTCCAGACCACAGGTCTCCCCGGATTCACAGGTGGTATCGCAAAAGAGCTTTCTGGGCCCGATGAGAGCACAATCGCCCTCTTCTTTCAGTATTTCCGGAACGGCCGTGGGAGAAACCGAGTCCGAAACCGAACCATTCAAACTGGTGTATCGGCCAGTATCTGCCGCTTTGGCAAACAGGATAAACCGACCAACCCGCTGGTCATCTTCGCACAATGGTGCACCTGAATCCGCATCATTGGTATCGGAATCACTGGCATCGGAATCCTCCTTTTCGCTGTCATCATTCATGCTGTCTCCGCCGGAATCGTCAGTACTTTCAACATCACTTTCGGAATCGTCAGAACTGTCATCATCACCATCAGATTCGTCAGCCGCACCGTCATCGCCGCCACAGCCAAAAGTAAAAAACACTATTGCAATGAGCAAAACAGCCCATCCGTAAAAATTTCCAGAAACTCTACACTCTACTTCGTTCATCAGTAATACTCCCATAATGCTCCAGTTATCCTGTTGTTACACAATTTCATAAAATTGTAATAAAGTGCAGTCAAATTGGTCAATTTGTACAAACGAAAGGGAAATTTGAGTGCAATTAATCGGAATATTATTTGGAGACTGAGATTTGGCGAAGGAACCTGGTGTGACGAAAGATACAACTGAAATCGACAAATTCTGGACGGAACGGGCGAAAAGTCTGGGGGAGCCTATCCTCGAAAAAAATTTGGTGCACGTGATACAGTGCAACGTTTCCGAGATTCGAAACGACTCCTGGTGTCTCGGCATTCTCACCCCTTCGCGCTTAATAATACAGAGGGGCGAAACACAGAACTGGTTTTCTCATATGCTTCAATCAAATATCACTACACGCCAGGCGCTTCAGGAGCTCATCATTCCTCGAGAGAGCCTGATGCCAGCCGTGCCACTGATTCCCTCCGGTTTCATCGGCCGGCTGATTCAACGAACAAAAGTGTACCGATTGGAGTGGCGGTTGAACGACGTCACGAATGGGATGACCATCGAACTGGAATCAGAAACCAATCTCATCCGTGCGCTTTTGTAGTTTCGGTGCTTCGACAGGCGGAGCAGTCGGTATTCTTCGCTATCCATCGCTCTTTCCAGGGGATTACCGCACCACAATGAGCGCAATGTCCAGGATAGGGATACACATGTTTGCGGAAGTAGATGGACAGTCCCAATACCAGGGCCAGCGCCGGCCAGATCAAATGCGGATTCAGATGATGTTCATCAATGGCAATGGCAGTCAGAGTCAGTAAAAAACAGAACAGCGACTGATAAAAAATGGCCGCTGTTTTCTTTCGATCCACGTTGGGCTTTCGACTGGACAGGAAGTACAGTATCACTGCAATCAAAAAAACGTAGTACCCATATTCTTTCACATAATGAATGAGCGTTTCCATCGCGCCAATATAAAGCATATGAACTAGACTGTACAGCGGGTTTGATCATCGCCTGCTCTGTACCCGACTATTGCAATGTGGGATATTCATCACTACATTTTTAAAGCGATGCGAAGGGAATATCCCACCTCTTTAACTCGCCCGCACCAGTTCCCATCGAATATCGCGGTTGCCACAAACCGTTTGAGAAGGAGGGTGCAACAATGCCAATGCGCAAGTTAAAAGAATTTCTGGACGCCATGGGAGTGGATTACATCGCCATGCCTCATCGGCCATCGTACACGGCCCAGGAAACCGCACAGGTCTGCCATATCCCTGGCAGAAATCTCGCTAAAACTGTAATGGTTCAAATGAATGGAGATTTGGCCATGGCGGTACTTCCCGCGCATCAGATGCTGGATATTTTCAAGCTTCGGGAATTCACCAATGCCTGGTCCCTGAGGCTGGCGAACGAACACGATTTCGCCAACGCATTTCCGGACTGCGAAACCGGGGCGATGCCACCATTTGGAAACCTCTTTGGAATGGATGTTTTCGCAGAGGAAACACTGTCCGGCGACCTGAACATTTCCTTTAATTCAGGGACACACAGTGAGATCATCACCATGCCCTATGCGCAATGGTCGACCCTGGTTCATCCGTATGTATCCAATTTCCATCGCTGACAGCGTTTGACTGGCGTGAATGCAAACATCAAATAGTCATCAGTGACATGCCCAAATATCTGTTCCGGCACAGTTGGCACACGAGTTTGTCGCCAAAGCCATCTTAAAGAAAATGCAAGAGTCAATGACATTGGCCCCCCAACAGAGATCGTTTTTGACACTTTTCATGCCACATTGATCACTTCATTGTGGCGATATTTTAGCGCAATCGCATCAAATCGTTGCGGGCACACAACAGGAGGCCCGCCACTTAGGCCAACGACTTATAAAAAGGACTTAAATTATGAAATCCATAAAACAAAACGCGAGAGGGCCGCGTGCCTCAGCACACCAAATCATACGAATCACCATATTTCTACTAATGGGACTGGCCGAAACTTTTATATTCGGATGCGATTCAAACATTCTGCAAAATCAACAGATAAGCGGGGAAGAAACTCAACCTAAGAAGCAAATGAATATCCAATGCATCAGTGGAAGCCGACAATGTGTCGGGGAGATGCTGGTCCAATGCAACCATGGAGAATGGCGATATTTGGATGATTGTACGCTCTGGAGCCAAAAATGCGGACGCTTTGACGACGGATATCAGTGCGGTGCAGACAGGATTTCAAAAACTCTCGATGTCAGTAACTCAGTTGTTCAGGTGTCTCCGACACTTCCTGATACGAAAATGCCTCTTCACAACTTCTAACAATCTGCAGATTTCGCCAAGTCGTTCATTATCTCATTCACTTACTTTCGGACTGCCGGCTGTTCGGGATGATGTTTTCGCGTCATTCCCACAGCCAGCAACACTGCTGGACCGTTGAATCCCCGGGATGGTCCATTGTGAATTTCCGCCGCGTGGGTTCGCCAGTCCCCGGCAAATGGCGTGAAAACGTACCCTCCCCGAATACCAATAGTGAAATACGACGTTCGACGTTCCGTTTTTCGCATCTCCATACGATAGTCCACGCCAATATTTCCGCTTATCACAAAGCTGTTTTGCCTCATGTAAGTGCTCCTCAAAGGTTCGCGCAATACACCATTGAAGCTGTCGCCGCTTTCTTCAGATATCCATATACCGGAATGCCCCACTCCCAATCCAAGCAATGCGTATATGCTCAGATTATCCAGCTGTAGAAAATCGACACCATAATTGAGCTGCCAGTACCAGTGCCGCACATCCATGCGCAGATTTTCGTCGGGTGGCTGTGGCATGTTGTGCATCAGGAACTGCCAGTCAATCCCCGCGATGAAGCGATTAAAGCGGTGGTTAAAGCCAAACCCCATGGGGATGACCAAAGACTCAATTTTATCATATCCATTTCGCACCAATCGACCATTCAGCGCATCCATATCAATGTTGGCAACACCTCCCATAATGTAAAACGACGATGTCGACTTCTTTTTCCAGTGGTTCCGATACCTGTGTTTGTTTTCCTCTGAAACAGATGAGGCTGAATCATCCGATTTGACCTCCGCAGCCATTACGGTGGCAGGTGAAATGGTGAAATTAACTGCAGTCCACATGAGCAACGCCATCAGCAAAAGGAAAACCGTTTTTTGTTCACTATTTTGTTTCATGTTTTCTCCTTTGGGGCCGCATAAAAAAAACTGTTCAATTTGAGTAGGAAAATATTCATTTTAACCCGCTCAAATCTAATCAAAAGATAATCACTCATTGCAATGCGTCAAAGAAGAGCCCAAAAAACGGGCATCAAAATCGCAACACACATATCCCACATGGAACAGACTGCAGCAAAAACATTAAACGCCATATTGCGGTTAAGTATATTTTCTCGTAATTTTACTCATTTTGTCGTTAGTTATGTCACGCGAATCAATTATAATCAGCCAACCATTCACAACATCAATACATCGACACATGTGGGCGCGGAAGTGGATGAATACAAATTGAAACGGTGACTCGCGGCATATCGCGGCGCCATCAACACTGAACCCGAAAAAAAAATTTGGAGAAATCACTTATGAAAATTCACTTAGTCGGCATTGCTTTGTTCTGCAGTGTGTCATTGGTGGCAAGTGTTGGTTTGGCAGACAATACGCGCAAAGCAAAAGCGGCATTTAACAAAGGTGCCTCTTTGTTTGAAGCAGAAAAATTTGACGAAGCGGCAGTTGAATTTCGAAAGGCGTATGAAATAAAGCCAAACTGGAAACTGCTGTACAATATCGGCCAATGCGAAGCCGCCGCTCGGCACTACGATATTGCCCTTGAACTTTTCGAAACTTACCTGGTCGAGGGGGGAGACAATATCGATGTCGAGCGGACACAGGATTTGCTCATAGAAATAGATCGGCTGAAAAAACTGGTGGGTTATGTGGAAATAACCGGCGCACCGCAATCCGCTGAGGTAACAGTAAATGGACGGTTGCGCGGGCAGACTCCTTTGATTGGAAAACTGGCCGTCACCGCAACAATTGAAAACAACATTGCTGTTCAAAAAGATGGCGAGACACTTTTCGAGCAGTCACTGCGGGTTCACAGCGGCCAGACGGAAGTGATTGACCTCGCCCAGGAGGGGAAAAACAACGCCATTGTTTCCGGCCAACCGGAAGTTTCCAGCAACGACGGCGAAACGGCAACCACCGACGAGGTCATTCCACCGAAAAATAATGAGGAACAGCCGAAACCGGCCTTCAGCCCCAAAAGGCGTTATCGTCCCATGAAAACGGTGGGGTGGTCTCTTGTGGGAACCGGCGCCGGTGCGCTCATTGCTGCCTCAATTACCGGCAGCATGGCACTTTCCAAAAACAAAGATTTGCAACCCGAATGCAAAGGCGGCTGTCCGGACGACCTGCTGGACGACGAAAAAACGCTGAACAATCTGGGACTGATCACTGATGTGCTCATCGTTACCGGCGCCACACTGGCGACAACGGGACTGGTGTTGCTGATGGTCGCCCGGAACAAGGAAAAAAAAGATAGGCATGATGTGTCGATACTTCCCAACTGGCAAGGCAATGGGATGGGCCTTGTCGCAACCGGAGCGTTTTAAATGAAATTGTATATAACTCCACTGACAGCTCAACCTGTTCTATTCGGACTCGCTGCTCTCGCAATTACATGGCTGACGTCATGCTCCGCCATAACAGCGCTCGACAAATCCGGTGAGCGGGAATCGGACTCGGATACGGATGCGGACTCGGATACGGATGCCGATTCCGACGCCGATTCCACAATCGCAACGGATTCCCGCAATGACAATATCACCGATTCGACCTCAATACCGGACACCGGTTTTGACACTGAAACCGCATCGGACGCGAACATCGGCACTGAGACCGGTTCTCAGACCGGTATTGGCACAGATTCCGACACCGCCGATGATACTGCCACAGATACGGACACCGGCACAGGCGCATGCGTCCCGTCCACCAGGGATTGTCGTTCGGAACTCGACAATAATTGCAATGGAACCCCTGACAATAGAGAAGGGTCGTGTACCAGATGCATCATGTTTGACACCGAAGAGTGTGATACCCATGGTGACCAGGACGGCGTAGGAATTTGCAAAGCCGGGACACGCCGTTGCGAGCTGTCCACGGATTTTACAAGTGTGAACTGGACTGCCTGTGAAGGTTCTGTCGGCGCCAAAGCCCCCGATTGCACATCAGACAGCGATTTGAACTGTGACGGATTCGCGGACAACAGCGATCCGAACTGCATCTGCAATCCAGGGGATACCGACGATACGTGTTCAAGTGGTGACTGGTCCACAGCACCGGCGGCGCAGGGAATCTGTCATGCCGGCACCAGCACCTGCAACTCCGGCAGCGTTTGGGGACTTTGCATGGACTATCAGGGGCCAACCGCCAGAGACTGCAGCTCAGACGCGGATAATGACTGCAACGGGACTCCCGACAGCCAGGAAGACGTTTGTCTATGTGACGGCGAAGCCATCGATACGAAGGAAAACTGCGGTGAAATGGAAAACAGCTGGTATATTGGCATTTGTACGCCAGGTAGCCGAAAGTGCGAAATTCAGCCTGGCAATACGTCAGCCGACTGGGGCGAATGCATCGATGAAATTGTGCCCGCTGCCAAAAAATGCAATTCCAGCACGGACAACGATTGCAACGGCATAAACGATAATCAGGAAGATGCCTGCGATGCTGCCGTTTTGGCAATTGAAGGTTCAGGGACATTTAAAAATACTGTGATTGGCAACCACGTGGACAAAACATTCACGGTTTCCAAAACACCGTCACACGCCGTCGCCGCAGGCATCTCCTTTTCGATTTCTCCTGCCAACGCCAGTTTCGCGGTTATAGGCAACACGTGCAACGGACAGTTGACCACATCTGATTCATGCCAGGTCACCGTACGATTTCAACCCACCAGTCGCGGGCTTACCGCCAGTTCCGTTGTGGTAAACTACAATCATGTACTGGGTAGCGCAAATGCCAGCGCGCCGCTCGCCGGAACAGGTGAGGATGCGGCCAGTCTGCTTGTATCACCGGGAGCACAAAATTTTGGGACAGCATATCTCTATGAGAGACAACCCTCGCGTATGTTCAATATCGACAACACCGCACTGGATACCACCGCCACAGCGCTGGAGGTGACTTTGAACCAAACCGTATTTGTGCTTAAACACAACTGCAACACAGCGCTGGCGCCCGGCTCGGGGTGCACTGCAACCGTCACCTATGCACTCGCCACACCGGGACAGTCCACCGGCGAGCTCATCGTGAGCTATCAAAATGGGGTGACGGCTAAAAAAATCACCGTCGATTTGGCAGGAACCTCAGCCGATCGATGTGCCGATACTATCAGTTTCCCCGATGACCAGTTGGAAGAAGTGGTTCGAAGTGCCATCAGCAAGCCATCCGGCCCCCTTTCCAGCAGCGATGTTGCGGGAATCAAAAACTTCAATGCCTCGGACCGTGGAATCATCAGTATAAACGGACTCCAGTGTCTGACCGGTATAGAATATCTGACTCTGGATGGTAACCCCTCTGTCAGCGATATCACTCCGCTGGCAGCATTGGATAAACTGCAAGGTTTGTATTGCAGCAATTGCGGAATATCAGACCTTTCTCCGCTGGCTGGAAAAACCAATATCTCTACTATCAGAATGACGGAATGCAATATCAGTGACATTTCCGCACTGGCAAACTTTTCCAAACTTGGCTGGCTGGATTTGCGCCAAAACAGCATCGTCAATATTTCAGTATTGGAAACAATGCCTGCATTGACTTATTTGTACCTGTCAGACAACAACATATCGGACATTACCCCTATCACATCCTGTCCATGCACCGGCAACTCGTATATGTCGATACAAATAGAAAGAAACCCTTATAACTGCTCGGCTTCAACAACACAGAATACAATCTCCAGCCTCGAAGCCAAAAATTTCATCGTGGGCCACAGCTGTTCATTTTAAGCCACAACTGCGGTTTGTCCCCTCTGTCAACCAAATATCACTTGCGCTGCAGCTCAGGGGCGCCAAATTCGTGTTTGCTGCGTAAAAAAGCCTGATATACAGAAATGGAGAGCAACGCCTCCAACTGCTGATTTCGTAAAATGGCATCGTTGGGGTAGTAGCGATTGTCGTAAAAAGCCACATTGTTTTGCAACGCTGTTTTCTGCTCTTTAACAAAAAACATTTTCGCCAGTCTGGCCCCCATCATCTTGTCACGGACATCGGAACTTTTTAACAGCCCATCCAGTCGGCGAACCGCCTCATCGCGCTTTTTCGCGGCAAACAGCAGAAATGTGCCGGAGACTCCGCTGTCTTTGGCTGCCAGCGCCAGCAGTTGCGCTTTGGATATGCTCGAAATACTGGCATAAGCAATTGCGATATCGAGCCGATAATCGTTGTGCGTCACAAACATCTGTTCCAAAAATGTCGCGGCGTTTTCTTTTCCGGTTTCCTTAAGCCCCCAGATGACAATCCGTTTACCCTGCTCAGAATGGGATGAAAACCCGTTGGTCTGCTGCTGCCAGAACGCGAAGTCGTCAGGCTCGGCCAAAATGAGCATCCGTTGCAGCAACGCATCTTTTCCTGCCGACTGACTGGCCAGCATAGACAGCGCCGTTTCCCGGTTAATGGATTGGATGCGAATCACCGCGTTGTGCGCCCATTCCGCAAACGCGTCATCTTCAGCGTCGCTCAATGTCAGCATCAGATTCAGCGTATCGGGGGAAATGGGTTGCTTACTTCCAATATTTCCCAGCGTCATCAGTGCAAAAGAACGGGTAAACTGAGCCTGACTGGTATCGGCGACAACATTGTGCAGCCATCGGGTATCCAGCGCCGAAAGCGCCGCTTCGGGCAACCACTCGTACAGCAATACCAGATGCGCCATGTTTTCCTCGCCGGTGGCTTCAGTGATATGTCCCGCAAGTCGCCGAATCATGGTATTTTTTTTATTTTCATCGGATTCAGCCACAATCAGTGCAAACTCCATGGACCAGCGCACGATGGCATCTTTCTCCACTACATATGCCCTGGATATGGCATCCACATATTTTTCGCCGCCTCGCAATCCCAGAATCAGCGCGGCATTGGAGCGAGCGTTGACGGACGTCGATTCAAGGGCGCTGACGACATCGTTTTCGTAGACCGCAAACCGAAGACCGATACTGCGACAAACCGGCACCATAAACGGCATGGGCGCGTTGTGGAGGCCAGCGAGCAAGTAGGATTTAAAAGGTACCGCCGCCAGATGAAGTCCCGCATTGAAATTAAACTGGTCGTTGGACAAATCGGACTTTAAACGATTCAGCAGCGCCTCTGCCACATCTGGATATTTCAGCTTATCCCACTGTGGAGAGCGCGCCGTTTCCAGCTTTTTGGCCAGTTCCTCTTTGATGGCATTCTGTCGTTCCACACTGCTCATCCCCAGCGACCCGGACACCTGCTGCCACTCCCGTTCCACCTGTTCAAACACCTTCTTTTTTCGCTCCCACAACGCCAGTGTAAACGCCATCGAATCCTGAAAGTTCAAATCGCGGAACGTCTGATACTCCCCTCTCACAAAATCCCTAAATGCATCAACCCCCTGTGCGGTGGCATTGGCCAGATGAGCGGGTGCAGTCCGCTCCGCTTCCCTTACGGCGAAGTCGGCTTGACGATGATAGGTGTACGACGCCGCTGTTAAAAACACCGTGGCATCCAAAGGATACCCTTCATCCACCAACTGCAGAGCCAACAGCGCTATCTGTTCCGGTGGAATATATCGAGACGCCAGTTGAGTCTGATTCAAATCGGCAATCAGTTGCTGTCTGGCGCCATTCTGGGAGAGTGGAGACGGCGCTGGTTGTTTGGGAACGTGCACCAGCCACCCCGGAACGGGTCTCGGACCGGTGGTGGCACACCCCAAACAAAGCAGGAGAACAATCCCAGCGCCAATATATAAAGTTATTTTTCTGTTATGCATAGGCGAACTTTCTGTTGGAGGTATTGATACAAAATTTAACCCCATGTCACAGGTGTGTAAAATGAATATTTCGGATACAATAGCGGTGTAATTCACCCACCCCAAAAAGCAACAAACCAAAAATTTTCTGTCACCTTTTGGGGGATTCTTTCTCAAACGAATAAAGACCACGCAAGTGCCAAAGGTTTTGAGAAAGGATACCCAAAAATGGAAAACGTACTGTGTATATCCCTTGAATTCGTTAACAAAGACATTCGGTTGCACGCCGCGGCCCCCGCCGACATCCGGTGGTTGTGGGCTATTTTCCACCGGAAGATGACACCTTGAGTCATACCTCGCTGGAGCTGCTGCTCATCGCCGCGGTCAGCTGTCTGGCAACGGCGCTTAAAAATGTCATTCGCAAACATCAAAAGAAAAATATGTCCCAAATCCAGGTCACAGCCGAGGGGGTTCGACGCAACGGCCTACCCACCGATTTTGAAAAGATGGCCTTTCATGTGCGCTGCACGTCCCCAAATTTGAATGACGCGGAACTGGGTCGGCTGGTTCAATCCACCAAACGAAACATATGTCCGGTTTTCGCCATGCTGCGCGATGACATTGACACCGAACTTTCATCAGCGGTGATTCGCCCCACAGCACAGACGGAGGGCCACAAATGACAAAAGAATTAAGCGCTGTGTGTGGTCTGTTCTGTCGCGGATGCTCTGTGTACATTGTCAGTCGCACAAATCCACAACGATTAGAACCCTTTGTCCGCCCAAAAGATAACTTCTCAAAAAGTGCTGGAGAAGGACAGCACGTGTAAAAGACAGGAGTTAAGCAGAGAGGGCTCGCTGTTCAATAAGGCAGGGGAGGGGCGGGATAGCGCCCGTTTTACGGATGCGATTATTGAGGTATTCCCAGGTTCAGATTTGCCCCTGGATGTCGGTTTCTTTTTTGACCGGCGGTTTTTTCTTACGCTTTCGGCTTTTATTTAAGACTGAGGTTTCGGGTCTGGATCTCTCTGTGAGATCGAAACAGATGCTGATTGTCTAAAGATTATTTGAAAAGTGAAGACGTTTGAGCTTCTAT
>JAFGQN010000180.1 GCA_016935665.1 Deltaproteobacteria bacterium
CCCCGGCCGAAAACTGGTTGCGGCGGCAGATAAACTACCGCCCTACAATTTTTTTCTATCAATTTCGACTTTGCGATTGCCCTGAATCCTATCCCGGGTCCGGGCACTGAGGCACTGAAGTGCGACTATTGATTCTGGCTGATTGTTTTAAGAATTTCCATGGCAAGATTGTGCTTCTTTTTTTCTTTTATTTGTTTTGCAATAGATGCTGCAAATTCGACATTACCAAGCTGTGCCCATGCATATACCAGACAATACAGATCTTCATCAGTCCGTTTTTCATCCTTGTCCATTTCGGCTCCCATCATCGTGACGCGGGAGAAATTCCCCTGTTGAAAAAATATTCGCAGTCGTTGCGACATTTTTTCCGGGTGCTTCTCCACAAGCAGGTTCATATTCATAGCTTCCCGCCACTTTCCAGCCGCAATAAAGTATTGCGCGGCATCGAAAGCGTAGGAGTTGTTAAGAATTGCGGCTCGTGAAAGAATTCGGGCAGCGGACAGGGGTTTGTCTGCCTGCCCATAGGAAGCAGCCAGGGAGGCCAGCAATTCCAGGTTATCAGGATGCGTATTGACAGCTCCTTCCAGTATTCGTGCTGCCGTAACAGATTGATGGTTCTGCAGCAGTGCATGAGCGATTACAACAATGCCTTCAACGTCATGGGGAGCTTCCTTCATATAGGCGTCTCCATATTCTGCCGCTGTTGCAAAAAGACCAGCGCGTGCCATTACCACCGACAGCTCCTTTAGAAATACAGGCTCTTTGGGGAACAGTTGATACCCCATGTTGAATGTCGCCCATGCCTCTTCATATAGACTCAGCTGTAACGCAACTCCGCCACGAAACAGATAGTATGAGGGCAGACTGCTTCCGCTTGATTCTCCCTTCTTAAGAGCAGTGAGCGTGTTCTGCAAATCACCAGTCTGAAAAAAAGCCTGCGCCACAAGCAGGTGTAATTCAGGGCGATTGGCGTCAAGGCTGGCTGCCTTTTCAAAATACACCAATGCTTTTTGGGAATGCTGTCGTTTTAATGCGATAATCCCCATAAAAGTGAGCCTGGCGTATTCGTTTCCATCTATGTTTTGAAGAATATGTTCCGCTTCATCCAGATTTCCAAGGGCTATAGCTTCCTTCACTGCAACGGCTGGTGTGATCTGTACGCCATTTGTGAGCGAATTACGATTGTTGTCTTTTGATGTGTCGCCTTCGGGTTGCCCACAAATTGAAGTCTCGCAAACCAAAAGCAATCCGCTGATTATGTATGCAACAATCCGGAAATTCACATTATCCTCCAAGCTGAAATACGATTTTTTGTTTGCAGATCACCGGCACAGGGTTTCCTTTATAAATTGCAGGCGAAAAGCGATACTGTCGAATCGCTTTTTCCGCTGCCTCATCAAAAACACCGGTGGGTGTGGACTGCTCTACCCAGAGTTTTTCAATTCTTCCCTGTACATTCAACTTCAAGCGGAAAACAACAAAACCTTCTTTGCCGCTTTTTTCCGCCCACCAGGGATATGTGGGCATCGCGCGGGACAGCACCTGAGGAGCGGTATCCACCGCCTCTTCTCGAAAAATGAAATCCCCCGATATTGCATCGAGATCGCCACCTATGTCATCGGAGAAATCTGCAACATTCACAGCATTGCCTAAAGGTATTCCGGGAATTGAAACCGGGGACGGCAAGTTTGGCACGGTGCTGGGCCTTGGTCTGACTGAACGCACGGATCTTGTTGGTTTCAGCTTTGGGCGTGGTTGCTTTACCTGAGGTGGTTCATTTATCACAATGGCTGTTTTTTTTCTTTCGATGCTTTTTTTCTGAGAATCAGCAGAATGATTGAAGTTTATAAGTAAATACAGACTGATAAAATTAATGAATATGGTGACCATGACAGCAATCAACACTTTTACAGAACGTTTCATAATTCCTGCTCTACGGCAACCGCCACATCCGCAATCCCTGCCAGGCGGCATTGGTCCACAACTTTGATGAGAGTACCGGTTTCTACCCGTTTATCAGAGACAACCAGAATATTGTCCACTTTTGCATGGGCATGAATCTCCCGTATGCGGGATTGAAGCATCCATTCCTGAACTGGTTTGCCGTCAATATAGATTTCACCTCTTTTTCCAATGGATACACGAAGAGAACGAGTATCTGCTTTCTGAGTGGTTTGTGCGCCTGGTCGTTCAATATCGAGTTTGCTGTCTTTGATAAACGTCGTAGTGACCATGAAAAATATTAATAGAATAAAAACCATGTCGATAAGCGGAGAGAGATTCACATCTGCCTCTTTTCGCTCACCTTTTAATGAAAACCGATTCATGAAAGTGCTTCCTTTTCGACGGTTTGTATTGCCGTTTGGTGCAGTCTGTGCATCTCGTCAACCAATCGTTCCTCTTTTCGTTGCAGTAGTCTGCCAGCAACTATCCCGGGAACAGCGATGATCAGTCCCATTTGTGTGGAAATCAACGCCTCGGAAATTCCTCCTCCCACGCCGCCGCTCTGCGCGAACAGATCCATGGTGACCAGCGATGCGAAGGTTTCAATCATTCCGGAAACAGTTCCAAGCAGTCCGAGAAGTGGTGCGATGGCACATAAGGACGAGATGACCCGTCTGTACCCGCGAATGTGGTTCGATAAGATAAGAACTGTGAGTTCAAAGGATTGCATGTCTGCTGTTGCAGCGTGTGGTTGATGTGATGCGTTTGCAGCTGACAATGCCCCGCGACAAGACACGCTGGTTGACTTTAAATTATCAAAAAAGGAAATGCCGATTTTTCTTCGAAGTAAAAAAAAGCGCATAGTCAGGAGATACCAGAGCGTGAGTCCGACCAGTAACAGCGCAGGCATGACATATCCTCCATCACCGATAAATTTCTTAAACGATTCGGCATCCACCCATGTCAATAGATAATTCATACAGATACAGCCATCGCATCACAATCGCTGTCACCGCGATTTTTTATTACGTCTGTGTTTACATGAAGCTGATTGAGCAAACGCATGGAGTTGGTTTCCACATCCCCCATGACATGATCTACACGGCTGGAGAGAACAGCGTGAGCGAACAGGGCAGGAATAGCGACAATGAGACCGAACTGTGTCGTCAGTAACGCCTCTGATATTCCTACGGAAAGCATTTTCGGGTCGCCTGTGCCATGCGCTGAAATAATATCAAAAGTGCCAATCATGCCGGTAACCGTTCCAAGAAGACCAAGTAGTGGCGCCACAGCCGCAATGATATTCAGAACGGATAGAAAGCGCTCCATTTTTGGTTTTTGAGCCAGGATAACTTCATATGCAAGTTCTTCCTGCTGCTGTCTGGAACGCTGCCGATTGCGAAGAATCACCTCCATTACCTGAGCCACAGCGCCTCGATTCCTCTCACAGACGCTTCTTGCGGTATCCCACGCATTGTCAAGAATATGTAATCCCACCTTCTTCATCAGACGGTCTGCATTTGTATGAATACGTCTCAATACAAACAGGCGTTCGAATACTATGAAAACGCCAAGCACTGCCAGAGCCAGAATCGGCCACATGACCAACCCCCCCGCAAGAAACATCTGCCATATGGATTTTGCCAAAGGCGCTGAGTTGTGAGTATCGAGCAGCGGATCATACAGAAAAGTATCAACCAAAGCTTCCTGTGAACTCCTCGAATATTCCAGAACACTTTGATTCAATGGCGCTACAACCTGAAAAATGCCATTGCTGTTTGGAATTAAAGAACCTCCATATTTCTCATCAAGACCAAAAGCGCTGACACCAGACACGTGGAGTACTTCTCCTTTACGCTTTTTACCCTTCTGGTCATACCATTCGCCATTCTCCACTCGGACACCAGACAGATGCTTAACCTTCGACAGAGCCATATGAAAAAGGGTGACCACGTCTGTCTCCGGTGTTTCCGAAACCGAGAATGGTTGCAACCCCATGTTCTGTAACGTGATATTGGATTGCTGCCAAAGAAGCTCCAACTCTTTCCCCCTCGCTTCGTTGCCCTCCGCATCGATCATTTCAATTCGCTGAACCTGTTCTTCCAGTCTGTCGTTTGCCAGTCGAATCCGCGTCAGTTCATCACCCAGAGAGGCAGCTTCCTTGCGGAGTTCTCCAATCGTTTTCGTTGACTTGTTTTCGAGCTCGACCAAATGGGCATCAAATACAGCTTTCTCTTTTTGCAACATTTGAATTTCTCTGTCATAAGCCTTTTCATAGCTGCTCAGAACCGGTTCTGCAAATGCCACCTTTCCAATGCAAACAGTGGTCAAGGCAAGTATATATGCCGGAATAAGACGTTTCATATCAAGGTTCTCTTTTCTTCACCGGTTCGAGAGAGGGCAACGGCAGTTTGAAGTTTCCAGTTCGAATTTGCTTTTTTTGAGCGTCAAACAGTGCACGCAACGCTGCAATTTCGTCAGGATTTGTAAACTCGACGTAATCGGCATGTCCGGATTTATCCTGTCGTGCGACGCCAAATCGACTATCCTCGGCTTTAAAATATAGAACTGACATGCCAATACGAATGACATCTACCAGCAACTGTTCATTACTCAAAGTGATCCCCTGCTGGTAAAGCCCGGTTTCCTGCGTCAACTTCAACTCATCCTCAACAACGCGCCATAACCTCAATAAAGCAGCAGTCGCATCGAGGCGTTGAGATTGCAGGTCACTCGTAATCTGCGTAACAGAAGCCTGTCGTTCCTTTGTTTTGAATGGTATCGATTTCGCGATATGGTTCTTCAGTAGTTTGGACACTTCCAGCGTCGGCTTTTCATACCGCATATTTATTTGACGCTGCGCCTCAGTTGCTTTTTGCTGTTCGACCTGCAACTTTTTAAGAGCGCTTTTTTTGCTGCGTTCGGCCAACAACAGTTGCTTTGTATCGGCAATCTGGTTTTCCAGGGCGGAGATTTCCAGATTGAACCTATTGCGCAATTGATCATATGAATTGCTTGCTTCATCGACTTCGAAACGAAGCGACACCAACAGCTCCGACTTTTTATCCAGGTTCGCCACGGATGGCTTCGCGATTAATACTGCGGAGAAAAAAAGAATCAGCAGTATCGGACTATATCGTTTTGTAACACTTTCCATTTTTCCTCTTTTTATGAACAATGATGCATTTTAAATCAGTCCATATGTCTTATGGATCCGATTGACCCCTCAGAACGAACAATGAGATCGCCCACTATCTGGTTTGTCACAGGGTTGTACACATAAATTCCTGACCCGGCATCGGTGTACATAGGCGCGATCAGATACCCGCTATCCGTCGTCAAATCGCTGCCATATGCCCCTGTGGGCGGAAGCGGCAACACTTCAACGGTATTGTTCCACACATCAATTTTAACATGGGTGTAGCATCGGTCATTTACCCAATCCACAGGGTCGCTTTCATCGGCCGGAACATGGGCCGAGCCATACACAATGCCATTGCCCGCATAAGTGGCAAAATGAAGATAGTCAATGACGCCGCCAGTAACCGTCAAAGACAGATCTGAAAAATCAAGTTTCCATGAGGGGTCAAATTTCGTTTCACCTGCATTGATTCGCAGGAATCCCGCGCTTTGTCCCTCAACCCATCCCCAACTTCCCGACCCCAATAAATACAAATCGCCATTTTCGTCTTCAAACATAAATCCTCCTTCATTCACCATAGAACCGGGCATGGAAAGACCACTGGTGGAATCGGATATGATTTTATCCACTGTATTGGTTTCCATATTAACAACTGCTACCTGCATGACAGGACGTCCCATCTGCATGTTATTGTAGGACTGCCCCAGCGCTGCATACAGCTTGCCATCTCTTACGACGAGGGAGGTGGGCTCTGGACTGTTGTCGTCATTTGAGGTTTTACTGGAACCAACCGCATACGGACGCAAATCAATTTCTCCGGTTATGGAAAGTGTTGAAGGGTTGAATTTCAGAATTCTGCCGTCGATAGTTAGCGGCACATATGCCGTCTGGCTGTCAACGAACAGTATGCCGCCGGGACCTGAGTTCGCCGGCACAGGTATTGTACCAAACATCGATAACGTATTATCGCTGCCAACCGTATACACATGGATTTTTGTTCCACCGCTATAATACACAGGCATCACGTAGATTCGATTTTTATATACCGAAGTATATATTCCGTCTGTCTCCACGGATTTACTTTGGGTGAAGGCGCCAATGGAAAGGGAATCGACGACTCCTAAAAAATAGCTCTCTCCAACCAGCGAGATAACAGCATAGGGACCAAATTCATTCCAATTGATATCATCCCTTGCTGTTGTATCAGATGAATTGTTACCATTAGTCGAATCGCTGTCATTGTCCTCCTCCTGACATCCGACAAGACAGATACAGATTGAAATCATCAATACTGACGCGAATAGAGTAAATTGGGTTTTCATTACTATTCTCCATTTTTAAAAGATAAAACCTGCAACGTTTACAAATTACGCTTGGCTTATCTATTCAAGCTTTCGAATCAGCATAACGGACCCTTCTGTGGAAATCGCAGGACTGCCAACAACCGTTTCCGTTACTGTATTGTATACGTACAGGCCTGTTCCCGAATCGTTGTACTCTGCAACCACCAGATAGTCGCCGTCCATCGTCAGCGCCGCGCCGTACATGCTCGTTGCAGGAAGCGGCAACAACTCAATGGTTTTGTTCCAGACATCCACTTTCACGTAGGACATGATTCTGTCGTGAACCCAGTCTACAGGATTGCTCTCCGCCCCTGGAACATGCGCAGCACCATAAACGATACCATTGCCGGCATACACCGCACGATTGATGTAATCGATTTTTCCTCCGGCAACATTCAACGGGAACTTTGACAAATCGATTTCCCAGGTGGTATCGAAAGTGTTCGTGGTGGTATCAATACGCAGATAACCAGCTTTTTGTCCGGCGACCCATCCCCAGCTGCCTGTGCAATGCACGTAGAGATCTCCGTTTTCATCGATAAACATGGTCCCACTTTCTCCCGCCATATTGCTGGGCATAGTGAACCCCCTGCTGGTATCTTCGATGATGGTTTCCACATCATTGGTAACCATGTCAATCACCGCCACCTGGACAACGTCTCGTCCCATCTGCATGTCGTTGAGAGTCTGCGTCAGAGCAACGTATAACTTGTTGTTATGGGAAATGATGGTGGTCGGTTCCGGAGAATTGTCGTCGCCCGCAGTCGGCGTTGAACCTACGGCATAACTGCGCAAATCAATTTCATCTGTAATGGCCAATGTCGTTGGATTAAATTCCTGGATGAGACCGCTAACCACCAGCGGCATGTACGCTTTGGTCGCGCTGACAAAGTGGATGGGGCCAGGACCAGATCCCGCTGCAACTGGAATGCTGTTTTCAAGGGTCAGCGTATTATTGGCATTTATTGTAAACACTCTGACGCTGGTGCCTCCCATTAGGTAATGGGGTGGCTGATAAATCTTTCCGTTGTGATAATGAATGGAATGCATGCCGTCCGCTTCAACGGCGTTTTTCTGTGTGTACGGTCCATCATTCAGGGAATTTAAAATGCCAAGAAAGTAGCTCTCTCCCACAAATGATACAATCCCATATGGGCCGGTTCCTACCCAGGTGGTGACATCGGCGGAAGCAGAGTCTGATGACGTGTCAGTTTCGCTGCTGGAAGGAGAATTACTGTTCGTTTCTTCACATGCTAAAGCCGTCAACCAGATGGCAACTATTATGGCCAAGTATTCCGGTTTTCGAATCGTTGGTAATTTGGTTTTCATATCATTCCTCTTTTCATCCTTAAAATGTTCAACGAAATGTTCCCCGCAAAGCCAATTTGAAAATGCGACCGGCGAGGGGTTGGTTGTACAAATCGTAGTGGCGAGTGTCCGCGATGTTATCCACGGAAAAACTGACAGAATATCTTTTATCCTTCATGGAAAGCTGCACGCCTGCATCATGGAGAACCCGTGCATCCACACGATACTTCTGAAATTCGCTGACTTCATACTCAAAGAAGAATTCCGATACGTGACTTCCATCGTAGAATATGGACAATTCGCATGGTTTTGCCCAATCCCACATGATGTCATACAAGGTAACTTCCGCACCCCAATTGAAGAAATAGGGCGGAATGTTCGGAATTCTTTTTCCCTTTAAATAGTTTTTCTGAGTTGTCCCTGGCAAATTGTCTAAATCGTTGCGAACATCCTGAATGGTCCAATTGAAATAAGTGTAGAAATATTTGGTCAATTCCAGTTTCAATTCCCCGTCCACACCAATGATTTTCGCCTTGTCAATATTGGCGTAGTTTTTTGTCAGCGTTCCACCAAGGCGAATCATATCATCGATGTACATCAGGAACGCATCACTCTCCAGGGTAACCCGAATGGCTCGCGGACCCTCACCAAAAGCTTTATCGATATAAAAGCCAGCGATGAAATTGTCACTTTTCTCAGGTTCCAGCAAAGGCGACGTCTTGATGGTGAATCCGTCTCCAAACACTTCATCAGTAGTGGGCATCCTTTGTCCGCGTTCATAGGATCCCTTCAACATGAACCATGGCGTGATTTTGTAGCGCGTCGCAATATTCCAGCCCAAACCGTTGTTGGTGTTCACCTCTTCATTATCTGAAAGAAACGAATCATTGGCGGAAGGATACAGGACAGTCTCATATCCGCGGCTCTTGAAATAGTAGTGTTTCAGCGCCGCAATGGTCATCCATTTTTCTTTGAATAACTTTAACTCTCCAGAAAATCCAGTGGTAGATGTAAGCAGTTTTCCATTTCCCGGTGTAATCTGCCAGCCAGCGTATTCGTCCGCATAGTCATCCTGGGGACGATTATCGGTATACTGCAACTGGTTGTTCAGATTGAGAGCAAACGGTTTGAACAATTGATAGTTCAGATTCAGTTTTTGGCGTATTTCAAATCTTTTATCTTTTGAATCGTTCGGACCGTTACCGATTTCGCCTTCGCCGGAAGGAGAAGGCGAGCTGTTGCCGTAAAAATCGTAGACAGTATCGGATTTGTCCACCAGTCCGGAGTACATAAAAGGAACCGCAAAATTGTAAGAAAAATCCAGTTTGTCAAAAAGGAACTGATCTTTCTCTGCATGCAGTGCCGCAAGCCAGATATTCGTCCATTGCTTTGCGTGTTGTACGTTGCGCGCCGGAATATCCGCAGTAGTGCCGGTATATCCCGGCAGTCCCTGAATCTGTTGGTCATTTGCGATGTAAACCAATTCCAGTTCCAAATCATCAAAGTAGGTTTTTTTCAAATGGGCAGCAGTTGCCAGCATCAGATTTCGAAAGCGGTTGTGGTCCCTGGTATGGGTTCCGCCATCGGGCATTGGCATTTCATAATCATTGTCTGCATATTGCCCACTGAAAAACAGTCCCCACTCGATACCTGGCTTTTCAAAGTATGTCTTGGCCAGAGCCATAGGTTTGTGAACGTTGTAAGACTGGAATGAATATGAAAAATCAGCGTAACGGGGAGGCAGGTCCACAATCACGATATTCACCGCACCGCCAAGTCCGTCTCCACCAAGCTTTGCCGGAACCACCCCTTTGTACACTTCGATTCTTTCGATGACATGAAGGGGAATATCATCAATACCCAAAGTGCCATCCGGCGCATTCAATGGCGAACCATCAATATAAATTTGCACTCGTTTTCCTTCAAGTCCGCGAATTGAAATATGTGCCGCACTACCCACACCACCGCTTCTTTTGATTTTAACCCCGGGAATTCGTTCCAGCAGGTCCGTCACACTCATCGCCCGACCGGCGAATTTCTCAGGGTCAATGATGGTTACAGGAAAACCACTCTCCTTCACCTCCTGAGACTCGCTGGTGCCCATCACTGTCACGGTACCCAGGTCCACGTCCTTGCTGATCGCCGATTCGCTATCTGATTCATTGCCGCTTACACTCGTCATTGTCGATGGAGATTCCTGAATTTTTTCTCTGTCAACACCTGACACATTTTCATTAACTTTCAGTAAATCAGACGGTTCTTTTTCATGGGTGATATCTGAGGAATTCTGGCTTGTAGCTGAGACGTCTTCATTGTCTTTCCCTTTGACATCATTCTTCACATCGTGAACGACAGAGTCCCGGGAAGGAGTTGCGTCCGTGTCTCCCTCCGTGTACGCGTCCCCATCCTGGGACTCTGACAATTGATCATGTACGCTATCCGCTGCGGTATTGCCGGGCTCATCCTGTGCATGGACAGTCTGGCAGACCAGCGTTACGCTCAAAGTGATTGTTCGCAGTAAAATTTCATAGTAACTGGGCTTGTTTGTGGTTTTCATAAAAACACCTTTCCGTTCTGCTCCCCTGGCCCCAACAGCAACTTATATGCCATTCAGTGGCGTCTCGAAATTCGCGTCGCGGTTTCAAACAAATTCCTATTTGATTGCTGCGGGAATGTTGCATGCGAACAGTCGCAGGGAAGCGCTGATGAGCTGGCAGTGCCGATTGGTCCTGTTTATTGTTTCACTGTGGGTAAGTTATTTACCATACATGTAATTTCTGTGCTCGCCGAATTCTGGAAGTAGCATGTTGTATAATGATTTTATTCTTGTCTTCATAGTTTGTTGTCCGGGTCCTTGTTGGTGCGATTATTGCTGATAACGCCTGTGTGTCCTGTTGAGGAAACCGTCGTCACTAATGAAGGAGCAACTCATGCACACGCTTATCTACCTCTCCCGGTTTATGGGAACAAAAAAATGGATGCTGCCCGCGTCTCTTCTGATATCAGCGCTCAGCGCTGCAACCGGTATGCTGCCCTACATCTTCATCTGGTTAATCATTCGAAAACTGATGAATAAAATGAGTTTCGCGAGTTCGTCCGAATTCGTTACTTTGGGTTGGAGCGCTGCGGTAGTTGCAGTGCTCGGTGTGTTGCTGTATTTCATTTCGCTTTCCTTATCCCATCTGGCGGCTTTTCGTGTGGAAACAAGCATGAGGAGTTGGGCGATGCGAAGAATTATTCAGTTGCCTCTCGGTTTTTTTGAAAACAATACAATTGGAAAAGTGAGAAAAATCATTGATGATAACGTGGGTATCACCCATTCCTTTCTCGCCCATGGTATGCCTGACCTTGCGGGGAGTTTACTGACACCTTTTATTGCACTCACTTTCATTCTGATATTCGACTGGAAGCTCGGGCTTGCATGTCTGGTTCCCATCGCAATTTCCATGGGTATCATGGGTGGAATGATGGGAAAGCGCGGTCGTCATTTCATGAAGAAATACATGGACGCAATGGAAGAGATGAATACAGAAGCAGTGGAATATGTGCGCGGCATACCAGTGGTCAAAGTGTTTCAGCAGACCGTTTTCTCTTTTAAGAATTTTCATGCAAGCATATGCCGGTATCGGGATATGGTAGAGCATTATACTCGCATGTGGGAAAAACCGATGAGCGCCTATACTATCATTATCCATGGTTTCGCTTATTTCCTGATTCCCGCTGCCATTGTAATGATCGGCAGTGGCGACGACTATTCTGTGACTGTATTGAATACGTTTCTTTATATTCTGATTACGCCAATTTTCGCACAATGTATCATGCGCAGCATGTACCTGATGCAGTCAGCGCAGCAGGCGAAAGAGGCAATCACGCGTCTGGAGGATCTTCTCACCGTGCCGCTGTTGTCGGGGAAGTCAGATACGATGGTCGTTGATGATTATACCGTTCAATTTGAAAACGTGTCATTCAAGTATCCCGGAACAAAGGAAAATGCGCTGAACGGAATATCTTTCACGATTCCGGAAGGAAATACATTCGCACTTGTTGGCCTGTCAGGCAGCGGTAAATCCACAATCGCAAAGATGGTTGCAAGATTTTGGGATGGTGACAAAGGACGTGTCAGCATCGGTGGAAAAGACGTAAAAAACATCAACCCACACGAGTTGATGAAACACGTTTCTTTCGTGTTTCAACAAAACGTGCTGTTCAAAAAAAGTTTATATGAAAATATTCGATATGGTCGATTGGACGCATCAGAACGGGAGATTCTGGATGCTGCGAAGTCTGCCAGGTGTGATGATATTTTTGCCCGTTTGCCTGATGGCATTCACACCTCCATTGGCGTGGATGGCACCTATCTGTCGGGTGGAGAGCAGCAGCGTATTGCACTTGCTCGCGCTGTCCTGAAAAATGCGCCGATTGTTGTTCTTGATGAAGCCACAGCATTTGCAGACCCTGAAAATGAGCATCTTATTCGGGAGTCGCTGGCCTCTTTGACAAAGGGAAAAACCGTGCTCCTCATCGCTCATCGCCTTTCGAGTGTAGTGAATGTGGACAACATTCTGGTTGTGGCTGGAGGTAAAATTGTTGAGCAGGGAACCCATACCCAGCTGATTGAGAGAAATGAAACCTACGCGAGAATGTGGCGGGAATACCAGCAGGCATTAAGTTGGACGATTGTATCTTCGCAAAAAGAAATGTCCCATGAAAAGGAAACGGCGGTGCAATATGCTTAATCCGCTTCAGCGCCGTCTGGCGCTATCGTCTCGAGGCGCAAGAGATTTTGTCAAAGGAACACTTTGCACAGCGTTTTTAAACTTTTCGCTTATGTTGCCTGCTGTGTATGTGTTTGTGTTTCTGGACGAATATCTGCGAAAAATTCTGGAACCGGAAAGCGCAATTTTGAACGGTCTTGGGTATTACATTTTTCTTTCTATTGCATTCATGACGACTACCTGGCTGGTAGCGATTTCCCAGTATCGCAGCACATTTACCGCCATATACAAGGAAAGCGCCAATCGTCGACTATCCCTTGCAGAGAAACTGAGAAAATTGCCACTGGCTTTTTTTGGAGAAAAAAATCTGTCGGATTTGACATCGACAATAATGAATGACAACACCGACCTGGAGCATACTTTTTCCCATGCGGTACCGCAACTGTTCGCATCGATGGTCACGTTACTGGTGATTTTTGTAGCGCTGTTTTTTTACCAGCCTGTACTTTCCGCGGCTTTGTTCTGGCCGGTTCCATTTGCAGGCGCGCTCATTATTCTTTCCAGGAATCGCCAGATGAAAAGCAATGCGTTTATTTACGACAAAAAAAGGGTGGTAAGTGAACACATTCAGGAGGGATTGGATACCATTCATGAAATCAAGTCGTACAATCTGGAAAACATGTATCTGACCTCGCTGGACAAGAAGTTGAAAAACTACGAACGTGGTCTCATTCGAGGAGAACTGGCCACCGGCGTTCTGGTAAACAGCGCACATAGTTTTTTGAAACTCGGGATTGTCAGTGTAATCGTCGTAGGGGCGATGACTCTTCAAAACACTACAGCGGATATATTCACTTTCCTTGTTTTTCTTCTTGTAGCGTCGCATATCTTTGAACCCATCAATGAAGTATTTAACAATCTGGCGGCGCTGTTTTATCTGGATGTTCGAATCAATCGCATGAAAGAGATGGACGCACTGCCTTTGCAGACAGGCAGAATTGAATTCAACCCGAAAAATTTTGATATCGAATTCGACAATGTAAGTTTTTCCTACAACGATGAAAAGCAAGTTATTAGGAATGTATCTTTTATAGCGCGTCAGGGACAAACCACCGCACTGATAGGGCCGTCAGGGGGCGGGAAAAGCACCACTGCTCGTCTGGCCGCCAGATTCTGGGATGTGGATCACGGCAGGATTCTGCTGGGAGGAGAAGATATCGCTTTGGTGGATCCGGAAACGCTGCTGCAATATTATGCTGTCGTGTTCCAGGACGTCGTCCTGTTTAACACAACCATAATGGAAAACATTCGTATCGGAAAACAGGGTGCAACAGATGACGACGTGATTCGTGTCGCCAGGATGGCGCAATGCGAAAGCTTCATCAATCTGTTGCCCAGTGGATATCAGACTGTGATAGGCGAGAATGGCGGAACACTGTCAGGTGGAGAACGTCAGCGAATCTCTATTGCGAGGGCATTGCTCAAGGATGCGCCAATCGTGATTCTTGATGAAGCCACCGCGTCACTTGATGTTGAGAATGAAACAATCGTTCAAAAAGCGATTTCCGAGCTGATACGAAACAAAACTGTTCTGGTAATAGCGCACCGCATGCGCACGATTGGTAATGTGGACAAGATAGTTGTGTTAAAAAATGGCCAGGTTGTGGAATCAGGAAACCCTGAAGACCTGAAATACAAAAAAGGCGCTTTTGTTCAGATGCTTCGAAAGCAAAATATTGAAGCGGTTTGAGGCGCCAGAATATGTCATCCATCCCACTTCGTTTTACCATTAGAAATGAAAATGCCAAATTGTCTAAAGACTCACATGATTACAAATTGGAGTATGCCATGCAAACAGTTGATATTTCCAAGTTGACAGGAATCCCAGAGACAATGTTGATCACCGTCAGAGCCAGAGCATTGGAATCGCAAAAAAAAGATCCTCTCGTTATAGACAAAAAAGCATTGGATATACTGTCCAGTCTCTCCACTCAGGATACGTCGAAGACAAAGGTGTCACCAGGTTCTCAGGTTGGTGTGCTTATCCGAACAAAATTCTTGGATAATATTATTCTCAACTTTATTGGGCAGAATCAGGAGCAGAATCAGGATAGCGTAATCGTCAACCTTGGCGCTGGACTGGATGCCCGTTGCGAACGACTGAAACGAGGTAACGTAAAATGGATAGATGTAGACCTCCCCGAGGTCATCAGTATTCGCAATCACTTCTTCAGACAAAGTGACACATATAAAATGGTCGCCGCTTCTCTGATGGATTTCAAGTGGATGGAATATGTAGATAATTCAAAGCCTGTTCTGTTTGTCGCGGAAGGCGTGCTGATGTATCTGGAACCCGACAATGTACAGAAGTTACTGAAAGAAATCGCTGCACGTTTTCCTGGTTCGCAAATGACTTTTGACGTCATTTCTCCGTGGATGGTCAAGCATTCTTACATTCATCCTGATGTGAAAAAATACAAGGTTCAGTTCAATTGGGGAATTGATTCTGAACAGGACCTTGAAAAGGTAATTCCCTGTGTGAAGGTCATTCAATGTGAAAAAATGATGAAACTTAATACAGAAAAATGGCCGCTATTCATGAAAATATTGTGCATATTTCCATTCTTTCGAAACTCATCAAAACTCATGCATATACAATTCCCACCTGCTTAACAGGATATCTCTTAAAATTAATCACATTCCCACACCACAGTGACCGCAACGAAAAGAAACACTGTTTTCAGTCTGTGTTACTGGTGCCCATGTATCTCACCGTGCCTGATGTGAGAACGTCGAGGGGGTATTGCGTTACATCTGATGCGATATCTGTCAGTTCCAGCGTCACGGTGTTCGCATCGTCGCCAGCACCACATCAGGTAGCTGCCGATTATGTCAGCGAGACGCCGTTCGTTCGGGAGCAATCGGGCATGAATGACTTACGGCTGCCGTAAGTGAATCACAGGAAGGGTAATCGGGAGTTGCCTTGTCTGTGCCTGGGGATTCAATGGTGAACAGGGACAACCGGTTCTGTTGTTGGCAGCTATCGGTATGATTCCTGCAAAGTCACGATGGGTTGCAAATTATCAATAAGAAGCGCAAGTCCGCTCATGTTTAAACAAAGAAGGTAGTTCTATGATTAAAAAACATAAGTACACTCTTGCCGAGGTTGCCGGCATTGGCAGTGTCGAGCAAAACGGTCATGGTGCTGTCACACTCAGCTTTCTGAATGTGTCGATTCGGATGTGCAAACATCGTTTTTATGTATTGGCGGGGATGATTGGCGAAGCCTCAAGAGCTCTGGCCCGGAATGACAACACCCATGTGGACATACCTGTCGGTGTTTTTTCGCCGAAAGTAAAAAAACACACTCTGAATTGAAGCGGTCTAAGCTGCAGTTGAAGACTGGTATACAATATTATATTTGCCTGATGGAGAGGATGCTCTCTGTGCAAAACGCCTGGTGAAGACAGACGCTGGCACGACTGAAAACATGCGAATACAACACCCTTACACCGACATAGTTGAAATACCTGCTGTTTCCTTTTCGCTGGAAAACTACGTCCTGGCAATCTTTGCTCTTGAGCAGGCGGAAGGAATAGTCCAGGTCAATCGTCTTGCTGATTTCCATAAAGTCGCTTCCGCATCAGTCATTCCCGCTATGCGTCGCCTTGAGCGTCTTGGACTGATAATATACGAAAGACGCAGGCAAATTTCGTTGACCCCTTTGGGGCGAAGATTCGTCGCGGCGACAGAGGAGAAACGCAGGACAGTCCGATGTTTCTTTGAGATAACAATTTCTGAACTGCCAGGTAATGTTGAGCATGATTTCGCGCGAATCGCCCATGGGATTGGCAATCAGCTTTATTCCCATATCCGCCAACATATAGAGTTAGAGATTGGACCTGTCGTTGGAAGTCCTGAGAGGTAACGAAATGGACAGGAAACGCTATAACTGCTGCTTAAGTTCGTTTACCCAGCGCGATATGCGTTCAACGGTCAACTCCGCCTGAGTGTCATCGTCGATAACCAGGCCCACAAACTGGCCGTCCCGTTCCGCTTTCGAGTCCTCGTAGTTGTATCCCTCAGTGGGCCACTCACCGACAACTACAGCACCCAGGTGAACGATGTGGTCGTAAATGATTCCCAGAGCATCAACGAAAGAGTCGTCGTACCCTTCCTGATCCCCGAGTCCAAACAGTGCCACCTTTTTATTGGCCACATGGGCTTCGGTGATGGTTTCCAACCATGTTTCCCATTCGTCTGACAGCTCCCCCAGCCCCATTGTGGGCGCGCCTAAAATGATAAATTCGTAATTTGTCATTATGGCCGAAGACACAGCCGAAATATCGTGAATGTCCACTTTCAGCGGTTCTAACTGTGCACCAATTTGTTTGGCGACAGCGAGAGTGGCCCCTGATGTTGTACTGTAAAATATTCCTATTGTCATATCGAGTCCTTTCACTGCAAGGTATCTCACAGGGCAAATCATTCCCTGTGATGAATTGGTTTACGCGGCTTCTCCCGCCGATGTCTTTTGTTTTTCCTTAAGGGATAAATACCGTTCACACTGTTTCACCATGTCGTATCCCAGCATGGTTCCCAGCAAGAAATCTTCTTCCGGCGTGTACTGGCCCAACCGTTCTTTGCCAATTTTGCGCACAACATCCACACACGACTGATGGCCAAAAAAAACGTTCATTTTGTCTTCTCCAACGCGCACCAAATAGTACGCGACCTCAGCGCGTTTCAATCGCTGCTCTACTCCAGCTCTGTCAGACCATCTGGTAGTATGCAGAATCAATCCGCGCACCCCGCGTTTATATTCGTAAAGATGATGATTGAGATGGCTCATTTACGCATACTCCGAAATACCTCTGGCTAAAGATGATAGCCCCAATGAACGCAGCGGGACAAATGGAACCGCCTTATTTTTGCAGGCGGCCTTAATCTGCTGACAGGCGCCGTGGCTGACGCAGTCCACCGGACATACCACCAGGTCCACATTGTCCAGAGACTTCTTCAAACCGTCAATCGACTGACTCATCCAGCCGTCGTGGTAAATGAGATCTCCTCCAAGAAAGTGAATGAGTTGTCGGTAGTGCGGTATGAGATTATCCCTCCCACCGATATACATAATTTTACGGCCGCACAGGGAACCGTCTCCGAGATGAATCTGGTGCTCGCAATAGTCCTGCGCATTGGGACAACCAACAGTTTGCGTCAGTAGTTGTTCCAATGCCTTGTTTTCATTCGTCAGGCCAATCAGCTTTTGATTGATTCGGCGATTTTCAAGTGTTTTGGCGACCAGCTCATCTCCGATTCGCGACAGAGTGGCGTCCGCCAACTGGTTATTCTGTTTTTCTTTTCTCAGCGACTCAGAAAGTTCAAGGAGTCTGGATTCCAGTTTAGCGACGCCTGAATCTTTTCTTATCTCAAATATAGTATTGTGCGCCAGCGCCAGTTTTCGCTCCACATCCTTCAAGGCTGTAAGCGACTTTTGGAGTTCATCGATTCGTGCATCCCGGTCTCGCAGTCTTTTGCGAAACACCTGTTTGGTCAGCGACAGTTTCTGTTCCTTTTCGACAAGCTGAGACTCTGCTTTGGCAAGCTGCTGGCGAGTGGTATTACGGGATGCAGCCAACACATGGGAGAGCATATGCACATCACCAAAGGCGAGCTTTCTCAATTCATCGTTCAATAACCGATGGCTCATCAGCGCCCAGTAGGCTCCTTTGACATCTCCACTCACCACTTCCTGTTGCCAGAGCAGCTTCAATTCGGTTTCTGTATCGCATCTTCGAAAGACACGCAGCGTCCGCTGATGTTTTTTTTCAAGCAATTTGTCGACCAACCTGGAAATCTGATTTCTTGTCGCAACAGCATTTACAAAAACACTGTGTAGTTCGTAGTCTGTCGTCTCATTATCCACTTCCAACCCGAGACGATTCACAATGCGTTTAAGGTCTCCAATTGTTAAACAGGTTCCCAAAATGGAACAGTGCATTCTTTCGTCCATGTCCCATATATATTTGCGGGCAGAAATGCTTCGTCGTGATCGCGTCGGCGAGGCATTGGTGTTTTTGCGTAAATGATTCGCTTCGACCAGATTCAAAGCTGGTGTGTATTTGGGGTTGCACATTTTTCGTAACTCCTGTCAAGGTATCTTCTTTTTCAGAATCAATGTGTAGCAACACGTATGCCATCTGATTTCATTGTTGGTTCACGTTACTTTTTGGGCAGGTTTCAACACAAAAAGCAGCGACGCGGTTTACCGACAAGGTAAGCCCGTTTACGAAAGAGGTAACAGGATGGTGTCAATGGATTGGACGCGATGACTTTCGCTGGTTATCCAGATTGAATCTGGCGACATAATGACTGAAGGCGCGCTGGGACAACCCCAGAGAAGTGGCAGCATCTTTTTTCACCCACGCATGTTTCCTGAGGGATTCCAGCAGCAGCTTTTTTTTATATGCATTCACCCGCACATTAAAAAATTCCTCGTTGTCAGTGGTTCCTTCTCCGGCGTCCTGAACTTCCCATGGAAGGTGTTCCGGTAAAATGAGCCCGCCGCCAGCCAGCACCAACGACCGCTCCAGCACGTTTCGAAGTTCTCTCACATTCCCTGGCCAGTTGTATGATTTAAGAATGTGCATGGCATCTTTGTCAATACCACTGGCCGTTAAACCACACGAGCTGCCGATATGCCCCAGTAAATGCAGCGCCGTATCTTTCAGGTCTTCTTTTCTGTCTCTGACAGGCGGCAGCTCAATGGGAAAAACGTTTAGGCGATAATACAAATCTTCGCGAAACCGGCCTTCTTTTACCATTGCTTTCAGATCACGATTGGTGGCGGCGATGACCCTGGCCTGGGCTTCTATTTCGTTTGCTCCCCCAACTCGGGTAAACCTGCGCGATTCCAGCACACGCAGCAGCTTTGCCTGCAACTCTAACGGAAGCTCTGAAACCTCATCCAGTAAAATATTCCCTTTACCCGCCAGTTCGAATTTTCCTCTCTGGGATTCGGTGGCACCAGTGAACGACCCTTTCATGTGTCCGAACAGTTCTGATTCAAACAATTGTGCAGGTATCCCTGGGCAATTCACTTTTACCAGTGGGTGTTTACTTCCCAGTGATGCCTGGTGGATGGCATGGGCGACCAGCTCTTTTTCCGTGCCGCTTTCTCCGGTCAGCAGAACAGTGGAGCGGCTACGGCTCACCTTCGTAATCAGTGCACGGACGGTTGCCATGGCCTCTGACGTTCCAGCAAGATATACCTGTTTTTCACCTTCCATCACCTGGTCGATGAGATACGCATGTTCTGCGCGCAAACGAGCCGCTTCGAGCGCCTTTTCGGTATGCATCAGAACTGATGCCGGTTCGACGTTTCGTTTAAGGAATTCAGCAGCACCCAGTTCTCTGGCCTGTTCCGCATTGACTGCGGGATCCTCGCCTTCTACGATGACAACAGGCATCATCGGCTGTGCATCCCGACAAGCTATAACGATGTGTCTGGTTTCATCGGGTGCATCCGCACAAATGATGGCGGCGTCGAATATTTCTCTTTGAAGTATTTGACATACTTCAGTGGGGTCCGGAAGGTAAACAAGACAATGCCCATATTCTTCAAATACACGGGCCAGGGTAGCGCTTTTATGATGATTCGTACTGTAGAGTATTAAATTACTCATTATTCCCTTTTCTCGATGATTCAGATCAGAATGACCTGGCTGTCGATATTGCTTTTACCTAAATATGATAGACATGTCTAGCATAAGAAGGCCCGACAATGTCGCCATTGTTGTAAAAGGAATAAAACAGTAATGAATACTTCGATATATAAGGGAGCGATATGTGTGTCAGATTAATCTGCGTGCACTACCTGTCGATAGAGCAGACGGGATTCTTTTTCCAGATTCATTTATATCGCTTTCCGTTGTCCAGGATTTCTTCTTTGGCACGATTCATGAATTTTTTATACATTTTAACGCCTCTGTGTTTTACGAGGACATATCATTGAGGGTTTTGTTGACCCCCTCCCACATTATTGTGCAAGTCCCTGAACTGAAACACTATTGCTAAGCTGTTGTTATCGTCATCAATCGCACCTCTCAGTCTGCACAATCTGATTGATTGTTCAGCGAGATTTTCTTATTGCGTCGCCATATCAGTGAATTTTTCAGCCTTACAAAGTTCGTCGTTCTTAATTGCCAAAGAATCTCTTGCTTGCCAGAGCACCGCCTCAGGAGGAATACAATTTCCTGCATAATGAATTGATTTTCAGCGAAAGTGGCTTCTGTTGGCCCATGCTTACTGACACGCGCCTATTTTTCCTGACACCAGGGCTCCGCAGATTCCGTAGAGACAACTACACTTCCGGTGGCCTCTGACGATAATGCCGCCGTCAGATCAATAGTGCCCTGCCATACATTCTGCACAGCATCAGCCTCTTCAACGTCTCTTTGCAGTGTGATCGAAATCTCTTCGTCTGGAATACCCACAACGTTCAACTCAAAATCAAAGACACACATGCAGCCGCAACGGCTTGTGCTTCCATCATCAAACCGTACTGGCGCATCGGTTTCGGTAACAAGATAGCTGCCGTCATCATTCTGAGCGATTTCGATATTGTGCTCTCCGCAGCAGTTTAATATTACCCTTGCGTTCAACAACGACAATGTTTGTGTATCCGCGTTGTACAACCACCGGAGTCGTTCCGCATCGCAGTAATTGTCAAAACTTCCTTCATCACCTTTATCTACAAGTGATTCGCTTGTTTCAAATCCACCGCACTCGCTGATTGCCGCAACCTGACCGCTCAGTTTCTGATTTTCCTTGTTCGTATCCGTGCTGCATCCTGCAAGACTTAGCAACCCGCACAATTGTCCCAATGTGACATAAATAAAAACGCGATTCATCATCAGTTCCTTTCCTGTTAAGCGGGTTTCAAAACAATGAACCGCCAGTAAATGGTTATTCATATGACACATTCATATGACACTCTTGACACCGAAAAAGGGAACCCGTAACTCACTGATTTCCATAATTCTCTGATTATTTGCGACTTTGCGATTGCCATCCGATTGGACCCGTTCAGCTGAACGGGGAGAAACTTCGTCCATATCAGGATTTTTTGCACAATGCACGACAAACTCATGGCGTCTCAAGCTGCTGAACAGTTTCGCTCGCTCAAATTTTTGTTCAAAAATATCCGAAACAAATCCTATCCCGGGTCCGGGCTTTAGAAAGACAGTGTACCGTTGGCTACCGATTTTACAATTTCGGAATGACGGTAGACATGCTGCATGGCCATGGCGCTGTTGAACCAATCATCGGAAAATGGGACGTCGCTCTTGTCCGGCGACTGCACATGTATTCCCACCAGGAGTCCCTCGGTGTTTAGAACACCGGAGCCGGAATTATGGTTGCGGGTGTCATTGTCGTATTCAATCAGACGATACGCCAGGAAATCAAAAAACGATTTGGTGTTTTTTATCGCATCGGACATTTCGTCTATGGTGTGATCTATGTCACGTACTTCGCCCACGGAAATCTGCTTGTGTCCGGCTACGGAGGGATCACCTGGATCTTCCATAGGATGTCCGATGATAATGATGGTGTCACCGACTGAGACGTCTGTTTTGGTGACGTCCTCCTCGACGTTGGGAATCTCGGCCCACCCGAATGTGTCCCCGGGATCACCGCTCAACCTGAGGAGCATGAAGTCGATAATGCGACCATAGCCGCTCGTCAGATTCCTGTAGTCCAACACTTCCTCTATGGGGAAAAACATTTCCGTCCTGGATGCCGTACCCTCTCCGCCCTCCAGCTCATAGTTGAAGGCGATATACATCTCCTCGATGTTGCTCTTGTGACAATGCCCGGCGGTGATAAAAAGGTTCTTGTCGATGAGGGTTCCGCTGCAGAACTTGTCCGGGTCCCCCACAATGTTGCTGGCGGCGATTGTCCCCACGTGTTTTTTGTACTTCTGGACGTTCTCCTCGCTGACGCCTTTTTTCTCCTTATATTCGTTGATATAAGCGAGGGAATTGCCATACCCCAGCACTATATTCATTTTTGAATTGCCGATTACTTCGTCGAATTTGTCTTCGTCTTCCATGACCTGGCAAGCCCCCATGAAGATAAGTACTATGAGACAAAGTATCAATTGAGGACAAGTGGATTTCATTGTCAATTTTCTTCCGAACATCATTTTCTTCTCCATTTTAATTTCACCTTTCATTGCATCCGTTTCGTCAAGTTGCTCGGTATTGGGCGCCCTACCAAAGCGATTATGTATTCATAATTTTTCCCTACGGCGGGTTTGCCAAATGGGTCGTTTTTTTTTGCTGTTCGCAAAGATCCCGGTTGGATGTGGTCAATGCAAAGAACCAAAACCCCAAAACCCCGTCCCTGGTTACTTTTTTTCAACTTTTTTTAATTGCAACAAACTTCAAAACCGGCCGATAGGTGGCCATGACATTACCAGGACAATTTCTAAACAACACAACGTATTTTATCACCAGACGCACCACACAGCGGGAATTCTGGTTAAAGCCAACAAGGCGGA
>JAFGQN010000181.1 GCA_016935665.1 Deltaproteobacteria bacterium
ACGAGCCGTCCTTGCTTTCAATGACGGACAAAAAAATGGGACAGGTCCCGTTTATGCTTGACGGGGACCCTGTTCATGGGAGGTAACTATGAATTGGCTAAATGACATGATTTTGGACATCCAGAAGAAAGTTTTTGGCGATAGACAAAATGCGGACGTCGCTTTCACCACTTGTAACAATGGTAACGAAAGGGATAGCGAAGAGCGCTTACATCAATTCCAAACACGTTTACAGGACCTCGATCGCAGGATCCTCGAACTGAGATAATTTCAAAAAAATCTCCATCTCATTTTTATCTGCAATTGTATTCGCCTGGACATCCTTCAATACCAACGATATATTTAGCGAGAAATAAGTAACTGATTTCAAGGAGGGTCTATGAGCGCCAGATGTTCATTTGTCATAGCTATCATGCTGTGTCTTTCAGGATGCGGGGGCGCTGCTGCAGTCGGAGAGGATGTTATACAGTCCGGTAATGCAGGCAGCACGTCAATGAGTTCAAAACCGGACAAGAAAGCGGAGGAAGCTGGAAAATACTGCGCCCACGAAATAGAAACAGCGAAAAATACGCCCAACGAACTGCTCAATAAAAAACAGATCGGAGGATGTCTGCTGGCACTTCGGCCACAGATACGCACTGACTGCGCCAAAAATCTTCCCCCTGGAGGAAAAAAGGAAGTCGTTTTGAAAATCATCATCGGCAAGGACGGAAACGTAGTTGGTGTTTTTCCCATTGGCGACAATGCTGACAGCGCCGAGGCGACGTGCGTGGCGGGGAAAGTAAAACCTGTTTCTTTTCCACAGTTTACAGCTAAAGACCAGCAGGTTGTTGAGAAATATCCTTTCTCTGTTGAGCCGTAATAATTGACTAATGCTCGATCATTGCACCGGAAAATTTTAAGGGCTTTGTCAACTATCTAACATTCAATGTACAACTAACGGTATAAAATTAACGATAATTTTAAAAAAATTACCATCCTCATACAAAAAGCAGTTATAATAAATATTTATAAATAGAACTTATTTGTTTGTTCTATTGATTTTTATAGTTATTAAGCATTTAGTTAACTTAATTATTAGTAAACTTGAGGTTATTGGAATGGGTCATTTTGCTACAGATTATCAAAGCATTATTTCAAGGCAATTATTTTTTTGTTTGACATGTGCGATGTTGCTAACATCGTGCGACAGCAAGACTGTTGTGTCCAATTCTGTTCCTGTCCCCGACGATAAAGATACTGCTGCGGAAGCTGCGGATACCGTGATGGAGGGCGATGGCATAGTCGATAACTATGATTATACTTCGACTGATGAGGGCGCATTTACTGCGGAAGGTATATGGGAGCTGGAGCCCCAGTTCTGCTCCTCCACGCCTTTTCCCGATAATTATACATGTAGCAGTGATCCGGGTGGTTGGGCGAAAGCGCTTCAAATGGCGCTGTGGTTTTTCAATACGAACAAGTCCGGTGACGGTATAGATTGTACGGATGTCCAGTGGCGAGGTAATTCACACCTCGAAGATGAACACATCAAATTGCTTTCCAATGACGCGAATGGTGTTGACATGAGCAGTAGTTTTATCGACCAGTACCGTGCAATACTCGATCCCGATAATGACGGAGAACTGAACCTTGGCGGCGGTTACTATACTGCCGGGGACTATGGGAAATACGGTCTGACAATCGGTTATATGGTATCAACAGTCGCATGGGCCATGTATGAATTTCCCAAAGCATTTTCAGAAACGGGTCTTAAGGACGCTGTATTGCTGCAGCTGAAATGGGCGGCGGACTACTTCATGAAAAACACCTTCATTGCGGACAAATCCCTTCCGCCCAGCAATTGGCAGGTGATTGCATATGCGCATCAGGTTGGGACACCGGAATACAATTGTGCCTGGATGCCCCCGGAATTGCGGAATCCTGAAATCTGTCCACGACCTGCTTTTTTTGCGACTGCCGAAAAGCCGGCCGCAGATATTAGTGCCAATAGTGCTGCCGCACTCGCACAATTGTCACTGGTTTTTGATAGCGACGAAGAATACGCCACCAAAGCACTGAACTATGCAATTGCGCTTTATCAGTTTGCCAAACAGAATCCACAGGTCATTCAGGACAGCACCAACAAACCATACGTATCCGAATACGCCTGGGATGATCTGGCCTGGGCTGCGCTCTGGCTGCACCAGGCCACCGGGGAAAAAGCATATCTGGATGAGGCTCTGGAATGGCTATATAATCTCCCTGGTTTTAACAAGGACTGTATCACTTCCCAGATTATCTGGAATACTGAAACCAACACAAGCGGCTGCTCGACATGGTCCGAAGCGGGTACCCACACCTGGGATTATGTCCGGTCCGGCGTTTTTGTTCAAATGGCAATCGCCTTTCAGAATATTGCGAACGAAAATGTAGGAACAGATGACTGGGAAAAACTAAAAGCCATCGCAGAGGAATTTCGCAGGATAACACGATTCGATTCACTGGGATGGGTGGAAGCCTCCGCGACACCACAGGGCTTCAGTAAGAAAATAAACTCAGACCATGGTTCAGGCTGGTACAATTCGGCAGGCCAACTGGTTGCGCTGATATATGCGAAAAATTTTCCGAACGATGAACGTTCTCAGGATCTGATTGATTGGGCGCGATCCCAGTCGCTGTATCTTCTTGGAGACAACACCGTAAATGGAGATCCGGAAGGCAAATCATTTATGGTTGGTTTTACCGAGGAATCACCCCATTTTGCAAATCATCCACATCATGCTGCGAGTGGCGATCCAAATGTTGCTGAGGAAAATCGTCATATACTGTTTGGCGCATTGGTAAATGGTCCACTGGGAGACGACACCCACCAGGAAATATCGGGAGATTACGTTCAGAACAGTGTATCGATAGTGTATAATGCAGCATTTGTGGGTGCACTGGCAGGTAACTACTACTTCGACGGAAACGCTCAATGCCCAGATCCGGACTTCCCTCCTCAGGAAGCCAAGGTGGATGAGTTCTACACACGGGGACAGCTGAACTATACTGGTGACTGTCGCAGTCAACTGAATATCACAATGGTTAACGAATCGATGCATCCCCCCAGATATAACGAGTATCTGACCGCTCGCTACTATATTAATGTTTCAGAGTTTGAAGACGCAGGAATCGATCCTTCCGGCATCTCGGCAGATATTTTAAGCGACAACTGGAATGGGGAAGAACAACTGTCAACTGAAATTTTGGGCCCCTTTAAATGCGAAGACGATAAAAATGCAGATGCACGACATACCTGGTATTTTGTATTGAATTACGAAGGCCAGCATTTCTGGGGAAGTCAGGATCAGGGAAGTCAGGATCAGGATAAAGGCCCCAGAACCACACTAATCGATGTGGGCCAGGCATATGGCGAGGGTTGTATCTGGAACCCCGAAAACGACTGGAGCTTCGAAGGACTGACTCCCGTCGATAATATTAAAACGCCGCACATTACCGTGTACGGAGAAGAAGGAAAACTGCTGTGGGGGGAAGAGCCCCCGTGTCACCCGATACAACATATCGTGAAGGATTGGTCCGTGGAGTAGTCATCCCATCTTTGTTCCTGTCTATCTTCAGGGCAGCAAATCGCATATAATTTGAAATCGTATTCAACTATCAGGTAAACGCCTGTGGACGGTTCTGAAACATAATGGGGTCTGAGAAATTAAATATGGAAAACACATTATCACATCTGAAGCACATCGACTCCGATAAAGGCAATATTATTAAAGGTCTTCAACTCATTCAGAAAAACGAAGGCTATTTGTCAGACCGGGCTTTGGAAATCTGCAGTCACTATTTCTCAGTTCCGCTGGTTGAAATACAGGGAATAGTCACCTTCTATTCACAGTTTAAAAGGACAAAGCCTGGAAAGTATCAAATCAGCATATGCGATGGCACTGCCTGTCACCTTAAGGGGGCAACACTAATACTCGACTGGATAGCAACCGAGTTGAACATAGGTGCCGGCGAAACAGACTCAACTGGGCTTTTTTCTTTGGAGACTGTTGCGTGTCTTGGATGTTGTTCGCTGGCGCCAGTAATGTCCGTGAACGGGGACATTTTTGGCAACCTCAGTAGAAAAGGCGTCCTGCAGATACTAAAAAGGTACAAAAGGCAGGGATAATAAATGCACATAAGCGAAATCCGCGTAGGCGTCAGCTCTTGTGGGCTGGCTGCCGGCGCAAATAAAGTATTAAAACAGCTTCAGGAGCGCACAGATATTCCGGTGGTGGGAGTCGGCTGCATTGGGCACTGCTATGCGGAACCACTGGTTGAAATCGTGACAGACGATTTTTCGGTACTTTATGGAAACGTTGAAGCAAACGAAACCGATCTCAGCGAAATTCTCGCCGGTAACGATTACAAGCGACTTATACTCCGGCCCGAACGCACTCAACGAGAAAACCTTCGGTTAACCAGCATTATCGGTAAATTTGAACCAATCGATTTAAGTGCGTATATCTCATACGGTGGTTTTAAGGGCCTCAAAAAGGCTCTCCACATGGCTCCCGAATATCTGGTGCAGGAAATAACTCAGTCGCAGCTTCGTGGGCGCGGCGGTGGAGGATTCCCAACCGGGGTCAAATGGTCTTTGCTTGCCCAAAAAGATTCCACCGACAAAGTGATCATATGCAACGCGGACGAGGGAGATCCCGGGGCGTTCATGGATCGGTCATTGATGGAGTCCCTGCCATATCAGATACTCGAAGGAATGCTCATTGCCGCTTATGCCACCGGTGCGACACAGCTTTATATTTACTGCCGAGCAGAGTACCCATTGGCAATTCGTAATCTTGGCAGTGCCATTAATGCCATTAAGTCCAACGGACTTAACTATATCCAGGGCAATGCACTCGATATACAAATCAAAGAGGGCGCTGGTGCATTTGTGTGTGGAGAGGAAACCGCCCTTATTCATTCTCTTGAGGGAAAACGCGGCATGCCCAGGTTCCGGCCACCTTATCCCACTGATAGCGGATATAATGGTCTTCCAAGTATGATTTCCAATGTGGAGACATTTGCCAACGTGCCTGTCATTGTCAGAGACGGTGCCGAAAAATTTGCAGCTATTGGAACAGAGGGCGGCCGGGGTACAAAGTTGTTTGCTCTGGCCGGGGATGTCAAATATCCCGGTCTGGTGGAAGTCCCTATGGGAATCACCCTTGGAGAAATTATCTACAACATTGGCGGCGCCGAGCCCGGTACAATAAAAGCCGTACAGACCGGTGGGCCATCCGGAGGCTGCATTCCCGCTGAACTCTTTGACACCCCCGTCGATTACGATTCACTAAGGTCCCTTGGTGCAATTATGGGCTCTGGCGGACTCATTGTTATTGGCAACAACAGATGCATGGTGGAAACGGCACGTTATTTTTTGGACTTCACCCACAAAGAGTCTTGCGGCAAGTGCACTTTCTGCAGAGTTGGTTCCAAGAGAATGTTCGAGGTACTGGAACGGATTACCGGTGGTACCGGTATGCCCGAAGATATCACTTTTCTTGAAAATATGGGACAAAAAGTTCGCGCTGGGTCTCTTTGCGGTTTAGGCAGTACAGCCCCCAATCCGGTACTTGCGACGTTGCGGTTTTTCCGTTCGGAATTTGAAGCCCATGTGCTCCAGCGGCAATGTCCAGCCATGCAGTGTGCATCTTTATCAGACGTTGTCCTTCATCACGAGGCCTGTACAGAGTGTGGACGATGTATGAAGATTTGCCCGGTCAATGCGGTTACTTCGGATTGGACCATCGACAACAGCGTGTGCACCCGTTGCAACAGCTGTGTGGAGGCATGTCCCCAACATACGATTTCCCGCGCGCCAGGGGGCAGCGGCTACCGGAGTGGAAGCTCCACGAACAAAGAGGCGATATGAACAGCTCACCTGTCACTTTTTTCATTGATGGCGAGGAGATGTCTGCGGTCCCCGGGCAGTCGATCCTTGACGTGGCCCTTGAAAAAGGAATATCCATACCGACCCTTTGCCATCACCATACCATCAGTAAAACCACCTCGTGCTTCGTATGCGTGGTAAAACATACACAAACCGGGCGATACTTGCCCTCATGCGCAGCTGCACCACAAGAAGGTCAGAATTACGAATCCAATTCCCCCGACGTCTTTGAAATGCGCCAAACCGCATTAAACCTTCTACTCAGTGAGCATACCGGCGACTGCGAAGCACCATGTAATCTATCCTGTCCCGCCCATGCCAGGGTTGAAGAGTACGTTCGGGAAGGGCGAAAAGGAAATTTTCTCGATACGTTGAAGATTTTAAAACAGCGCATTCCACTGCCAATCTCCATTGGTCGGGTATGTCCTCGTTTCTGTGAAAAAGACTGTCGTAGAAATATCATGGATTCACCTGTGGCAATCAATGATTTCAAACGATTGGCTGCGGATTTGTTTTACGAATCCTATCTGGAAGAATGTCCGCCGCCCGGGGGTCGAAAAGTCGCAATAGTGGGTGCTGGTCCTGCCGGGCTCTCCATCGCATATTATCTAAGATTGGCGGGTGTCCGATCCGATTTATATGAAGCCATGCCAAAACCAGGCGGGATGTTGCGCTATGGCATTCCGGAATACAGATTGCCCAAGTCCATGCTCGACAAGGAACTGGCTCACTTTGGCAAGCTCGGTGGTATCCACATTAAATGCGACAAGACCCTCGGTAAGGATTTTCAAATATCAGATCTCCAGCACAGCTACGATGCTATCGCTATAACTGTCGGATGCTGGAAGGCAACTCCCATCCGCTGTGAAGGACAAACTCTTGCGACAGACGGCATTAGCTGGTTGAGGCAGTTGGCTCAAAACAATTGGTCCGGCGACAACCCCAGACGAACAATCGTTATTGGTGGTGGCAACACCGCCATGGATTGTGTGCGCTCCGCTATTCGATTAGGCAGTGAGGATGTACGCTGTCTGTACAGACGGTCTGAACAGCAGATGCCGGCTGAACACCTTGAAGTGATTGAAGCGCGCGAAGAGGGCGTCAAATTTGAATTTCTCGTCGCCCCAGTCAAAATCGAGAATCGCGCCAGCAATTTGTTGCTCACTTGTCTACGCATGGAACTTGGCGAGGCGGACGCGTCTGGACGACGCCGACCTGTCCCCATTGAGGGAACAGAGTTTCACATTGAAGCGGACACAATAATCGCCGCAATCGGACAAACACCTGATGTGCCTTCACGCATCGATACCACCAAATGGGGTGGCGTTTTTGCCAGCGAAACCGATTCGCGCAACAGGGAAAACATCTATGCAGCGGGGGATTGTGTAACCGGTGCGGCGACAGTGGTCGAAGCCGTTGCCGGTGGCCGTAAAGTGGCAATGGCAATTCTTGATCGATTTAACGGGCGTCCACACACTGAACCGCCAACAATTAACGTATCCAGGGGTCACTGGCGATCCATGGCAACAAAAGATATCGTTTTTCTAAAAGAAGTACCTGCCTCAAAAAGACTTGAACTCTCGCATATTTCTTTGCAGGAGAGACAAAACACATTCAATGAAGTAAGCCGCACCGCAAGCATTGATATTCTTCAAAAAGAAGGCGAACGATGCCTTGAATGTTCCTGCACTGCCAAAGAATACTGCACGCTAAAAAAACATTCCGAACAATATGGCGCGTCTCCCGATGCGATTTCCGGTGAAAAACTCATCACTGATTACGACACAAGGCACCCGTCAATCATACACGACAGGAACAAATGTATAAAATGTGGTATCTGCGTTAAAGTGTGTTCTGAAGTAATCAACAAAAACTTACTGGGATACAAAAATCGCGGTTACACAACAGAGGTCGTCACCGCGTTCGAACGCCCCCTCCCCGATGCATGCGGTGATTGTTTTGAATGCGTCAACGCTTGCCCTGTCGGTGCTCTCGATAAGCGATTAAAAAGTTAAACACAACATCCGAAAAAAAATAAACAAAAAAGCAGAAAAAATATGGTGACCGAACCGATGTTGAGCTGACTCCATCGAATCGAGTTGATTAACAAATTGTTCGATTGAACGACGTGCGCTGGAAGGAGTATATGAAGATTGAGTGGCACACGTGTGACGTTACTTGAGCCAGGGCGCTTTTTCGGCCTCGATTTTACCGGAAAGAAAATCTTTTCCTACGGCGGGATTCATCGCCAGTGTCAACAGATCCTCATCGGTTTTAACCAGACCAGTGGGTTCAAATTCCTGTTTCAATTTATCCAGCTCGGGTTCCAGACTGTCAGCAGCTCGACCTTCGATTATATCCATCCCTTTCAGGATGCTTTTTTGAAACTCGGGATCGATAGGAGCGGGCGTCTTGCCATACCCACCTCGAATGAGATTTTTGGTTTCATTGCCAACCACTTTGTATCGTCCCATCAATACGTTGAATACGGCCTGCACTCCAACGATTTGACTGGTCGGCGTTACCAGTGGCGGATAGCCACAGTCTTTTCGAACGTTGGGTACCTCAGCCAGCACTTCCTCCAGTTTGTCGAGTTTGCCTTGCGCCTTCAATTGACTCAACAGATTGGAAAGCATCCCACCTGGCACCTGGTAGGTCAGTACACGTGTATCCACTCTCTCGGAAATGGGGTCTATCAGAGAGTTATATCGTTCACGAACATCTTTAAAAAACTCTGTGGCCTCTGCCAATGCATCAAAATCAATTCCCGAATCGGCATCGGTTCCCTGCAGCGCATATGCCATGCTCTCGGTTGGCGGCTGCGCGGTACCACCGCTAATCGGGGAAATCGCGCAGTCAACGACGTCCACTCCGGCTTCTGCCGCAGCGTAATAGGCCATCGCTGCTGTTCCCGCTGTACAGTGAGAATGAAGTACTACCGGCAGCCCTACTTCTTTCTTAATTGCCTTCACCAGGTCGTAAGCAGTTTTGGGCATAATCACACCGGACATATCTTTGATACATATCGAATCACAATCCAGTTCTTTTAAGTCCCTTGCCTGCGCAACAAACTTTTCAGTGGTGTGTACGGGACTTGTCGTATAGGAGAGGGTACCCTGGGCATGTTTGCCCGCTTTTTTCACCGCTTGCAAGGGCCGCATCATGTTTCTGGTGTCATTCAACGCATCAAACACTCTAAAAACGTCCACGCCATTTTTCGCCGCCACTTCTACAAAGAAGTCCACAACGTCGTCTGCATAATTTCTGTATCCAACTAGATTCTGGCCTCGGAGCAACATTTGGATGGGCGTATTTGGCGCTGCTGCCTTTACTGCACGTAAACGCTCCCAGGGGTCCTCTGCCAAAAAACGTAGACAAGCGTCAAAAGTGGCGCCGCCCCAGGCCTCCAGCGACGCGTATCCAACTTTATCCAATATGGGTGCCGCTTTTACAATATCATCCGTACGCATACGGGTTGCGAAAAGTGATTGATGTGCATCTCTCAAAGCAGTTTCTGTAATTTTTGTCATGTCCCTTATAACTCCTCAGTTAAAATTATTCGCGCATCAGCCATGCAATTGGCGTACCCATTCATGTAACACACCGAAAACACGCGAAATCTGTGATCACGCATAATGATTTCACCGATTATTCCCAACTATTCGCGAAAAAGGTTACGCACATTGCGGCACATGTGATGACGTACATTTCTCAGCGACGCGAATACGACGGGCCAGCGTGGCGCGTTGTATGTTTCTCACTCACCATCATTGAATTCGATTCTCTCTGTAGTGCAGGTGAACATAGTAGAGTACCCGATTTTACCGACCGTCTTATTTTCCCGTGACAAAAGCCGGATTAATCTGTTTATAAACAGCGAAGACGATCCATGGCGAATATCCTTGTGGCAATTGCGCGTACATGGCGGGCAGCACTTCACTTTCGGCAAAAAATTGATACGTTGAGAATATGAAAATTCCAACAGGTTCAATGCGCCACAAAAATCATCAAAAACTCTTCAAATTTTCAAATAATTGTCTCGCCCCGATTGCAACCAGCTCAGGGCTTGCAATAATCGTTGCCTTCGGCTTTTTTATTGCCAGTTGTGAACCTTCGGCTTTTGATAATTCCTCCGCTAGGGCAGCTGAGCAGGTTCACCAATTTGTATCGCCGAACATTTTCATAAATCATCCACTGTTGTTGGACCATGCAATTGAGCAATGCCAGCACATTTTGCCAACAGCGCTGAATTTTAAAATGAAAGAGCAGACAGCTGTTATTGGAAATGCACCGATTCGATATCTTGAAACAGGCTCGAAAGGCAATCAAACTATCTTACTGCTGCATGGCGCGACATTCCGAGCTGAGCTGTGGAAAAACCTTGGCACGATGAAATTTCTGGCGAAAAATAGTTATCACGTTATTTCAGCAGATCTTCCCAAACACGGTAAATCTGGAAATCCAAAAATTTCCAAAGATGAATTTCTGAAGACTTTTATACAGCATACGAATCTAAACAATCCGGTTGTACTCGGCCATTCATTTGCAGGCTCCTATATTTGGCCATATTTGATAGAAGATCGCGATTCTTCAGCCGCGGCTATTTTGGTTGCTCCCACCCACATAAAAGAATACCTGCCTCAATTATCATCCATTACCAAACCTATTTTAATCATATGGGGAGAGAAAGATGAAATGATACCAGTTCAACAGGCTTTTCTGCTAAATAAAATGTTACCCAACAGTAGATTGAAAATACTCAAAGGCGAACAACACGAGTGCTATGTGAATTCAAAAATAGAATTTCACAGCATTATTTTCGATTTCTTAACAGGAGTACAAAAATAGGGGCACGTTTTCAGACCGCCCAGGGAACACTATTTCAGCCAGCATCCTCATGCATTACAGGCGTTCGGAAAAATGCTCAGGAATCATAGAATGAGGATTTAAATAAATTTGAATGGGGGGTAGGGATCACTTTCAATCGCTTAAATTAAACGGAATCCAGAAAATCTTAAGCTGTCTGGAATGGCCCTGTCGACGCCAACCCGCAAGCCCGTGTAATATTTCCCATCGCGCACCGGTGGGTGCGGGTGGCTTTCCAAACAACACCAGTGGGAACAGATTGAAAGTCCAAAAATCGTTGCCTTTTTGTTTTCCTTTATGAACCGAAACGTTTAACACGCCTGTTCGCTTGCTGTTTTTGTCAGATACTCGCCAAAACAGCGGTGGAAAAGTAACCGTCGTCCTTGTCTGCTGTTCCATATTTCTGAAATCCCAAAAAAATGGAAAAAATACACGGTTGTATTCCAGATACTTGTTGTCATCAAACTGCCACCATAAAGGAAATGCCACTCGCGTCTTGCGTTTGTTAAGCAAATTATCAAATTGCCACCATACCGGGGCAATCACAGTACTGTTTCTTTTCTCATTTGAGAATCGCCAAAATACAGGCGCGAGGACCAAATGCTTCTTTTCTTTTTCTCTTCCCAGATAAAAGAGAGGATGAATTCTAAAGTGATAGCCGTCTTTGTTTTTTCCAAAATCGAAAGTTGGGAAAACCAAGGAGCGAAATCCTTCTTCGTTCAGCATCTTTTTCACTGCAAAGATTGGGGCAATGGAGAATGTTCTTGAAATGTTATGGTTGTGATAATTCCAATAAATCAAGCCAACCATCGTATTATCTTCAACAGGTGAGTCTTTCCGGTAAAACAGTGGAGCGAGAAAAAAGCTCCTTTCTAAAGTACGCGTGTTTCCCCAACGCCACACAAGAGGAGAATACATGAACGCATATTCACCTTCATGTTTATACCAATGATAGAATGGTCCTATTCCCCCTTGACTGAGTTCATTTGAATTCTTCCAATAGGAAAGCAGAAATGGAAGATAATGACTTCTCAAGTCATTTACATGTCGCCCGTAGTAGAAGGGCATCACCATATTTCTAGACCAGTTTTTATCCCTGGCAAAATACAGGAACGGCAACAATCCGGCACTCCATCCATTTTCTCTGGTGCGAAAGAAAAATGGCGGCAATACCGTGGTGGTTTTATAATGAACAGGATCATTCACGTGCCAGAAAAGAGGAGGAAGTACTGTTGTTACAACGCGGTCATTCTTTTTTGCGGCAAAATAAAACGGAACAACGCCGCGACTGAATTCATTCTTGTCTCGATGGTTAAAATAGAGCAATGAGTACGTCGTCCCGCCGTCCGCTCTGGTAAAATTAAAAAAGAGCGGTGGCAACACGATTTGATAACCACTGCCTTTCTCTTTATTTTTCCCGAGAAAAAGGAAGGGAGCGAATCCAAAATGATATTGATTGTCGTTTCTGGCAAAATAGGTTTGCAATACAATATCCGTTTTAAATTTGGTGCTGCGTAAATTCCAATAGAAAGGAAAATAAACTCGACTTTTAAGTTTTTCGCTATCGTGCGCCCAATAGAATGGCAATACCCCAACGTCTTTCCGTGCGCCTTTTCCAACTCTTTCTGAATAGAAGAAAAAAGGCAAAACAGTCTTGAACTCAGTCTTTTCCCTTTTCACTGAAATGTAGGGCGGCAGAATAAACCTCTTTTGGATGCGTTGAACTTTCCCGGACTCTGCCTCCTCCAGTTCCACTCCCTCAAGACCAACAGGAGTCCGTTGCGGTACATCTACCTCAGAGTTTTCTTTACTATTTTCAGTACTATCGGCTTTAGTCGACAACGAAAACATTTGAAAAACAAATAGGAGGACCAAAATATAAAAGAAGTTTCGTGTCACATCAACTCCCTGATTTTCTCTGCAAGCGTATCCAAGTGAACTTCCTGCTGCTCTCCGGTTTTCAAGTTACGTAACGTCACGGCATTTCGGCAATATTCATCTTCACCGGCAATAATGGCAACGACCGCACCACTTTTATCTGCACGTTTCAATTGAGCTCTAAGGCTTCCCTGTTTATAGGGAACGTCAACATTTATTCCAGAGCGCCTCAATTGCTCGGCAACGATGATTGCCCTGGTAACATCACCGTTCCCAACTCCGGCAACAAACGCAAAATTACTTTTCAGATGATTAGCGCCTTCCCCCAATAACAGGAGAAGTCGCTCAATCCCAAAAGCAAAACCAATCGTTGGAGTTTCTCTCCCACCAAGCTGCTTAACCAGTCCATTATATCGCCCACCCCCAACAATTGTGGATTGCGCACCTAGAAGCTCACCGGCTCCTTGAATCTCGAAAATTGTGCGCGTGTAATAATCGAGCCCTCGTACCATACCCGGTGCAACGTTAAAGGAAATGTTGTACAAGGAGAGGTACTCCTGCAGTTTTTCGAAATGTTGACTGGAATCGCGTGTTAAAAAATCCAAAACAGATGGTGCCTCTGCACCAGCTTTTGCACAGCCAGTAACCTTGCAATCCAAAATTCTGAGTGGATTCGTATCCAACCGTCGAATACAATCCGTACACAAGTTATCTTGCAACTTCGAAAAGTATTCAACAAGTGCCTGACGATACCTGGGTCGAGTATCCTCGTCCCCCAGACTATTGATTTGAACCGTTACATTTTCAATCCCCAGCGTCTCAACGAAATGTACGGCCATCGCAATGATTTCAGCATCGGCGCTTGGCTCTTCAACTCCAATAAGTTCTGCTCCGGCCTGATAAAACTGGCGATACCGGCCTTTTGCCGGTCTTTCTCTGCGAAACATCGGACCGATGTAGTATAGCTTTGAGATAGTCGAGATACTATCCAGATTATTTTGCAAAAATGCGCGAATCACAGATGCCGTACCTTCCGGTCGCAACGCAAGTTGTGCGTTACCCTTGTCAGAGAAAGCGTACATCTCTTTTTCAACTATATCAGTAGTTTCACCAATGCCCCGAATGAACAAATCCAAAGGCTCCAAAATTGGTGTTCTGATTTCTTCGTATCGGTATCTCCCGACAAGGGCCCGAAATGAATTCTCTATATAATGCCATTTTGAAATATCTTCTGGCAGTATATCATGCATTCCTTTTACGCAGCGTAGCTTCTTCATGGCAGCGACTCTATTCGGCACTCATATCGGTGTCAATCCTTGAGTAACCGACACAGCATTTTTTTAACGGATTGAAAAGCAGCAGAAATAATTTGATTTTATTTATTGAGGCGCTGTCAGTTGGAACGGATAAGTAACGATAACAACGCCTCCACCTTTAGGCTGCGGGAATGTCCAACGCCGAACTGCCTGAGCAATACAGTTTTCAACTTTTGCATTCCCAAGTGTAGAGTTGGCGACTGCGGCCATTTGTACAGCGCCAGTACCGGAAATGATAAACTTGATCGCTACACGACCTTCAAGGTCCGGTCGTTTCGCCAATTCGCTCTCATAGCAAAATTTAACTTCATTGATATGACGATGAATAATTCTTCGAATCACTTCTTTTGAGAGTGATCCTTGAACCATTGCAGCACCGGAACGAATGCTAGGCGCGCCTCCTCTTCTACCGCCAAGACCACCAGCACCGCGACCATAACCGGAACCGGAACCTCCACCGCCGCCGTGACCGATTGTGTTCAAGTTGCCAAGACCAATAGTACCTTCACCTGTACCACCACCTCCACGACCGGTACCACTTAGTCCAAGACCACCATAACCGAAATTCTCGCCAACCTGGTTACCCATCAATGCGCCAAGCGCATTTTCAGGATCAACGCCCAGAGCCGTATCCTGACCAAAGGGTGACGTTGGTGCGTTCGCGGAAGAAAGATAACTCAAAATACCGGCGTTTTTAGCCATTTCTTTTGCTTGCGAACGAGCCATGTGGGGATTTGGATTGTCTTTGGGCCCTTTTATCCCGTAATGATTATCAGTTTTACGGGAATCGCGTTTACCCATTTGTCCTTCTTCGCCTTTATGGCGTTTACCTTTACCGCCTTGCTGCTCATCCTTCTTTTCCTTTTTTAGCCAATCTGGAACTTCTTCCTGTTCCACTTCGGCAGCTGTAAGCATATATTTTACAAAACGGTTATTTTCTTCCAGCTGGTCCAAAGACAAACCTTCTGGACTCGGTGGAATAAAATAAATCAAGAAAAGAAAAAGTGCATGCAAAACGGCAGATACGCCAGTGTACACTTGCTGTGTCCAATCAAATGTAAGTGGTGCCGCAAATTTTCTAGGGCTAGGTACCGCATTAACAAGGAATGTCCAACTGCCAAAGTCGATTTTAATGCGTCCTTTGGCAGGCAATGCCATCGCATAGCCTCCCTGAACATCTGACGAAGCTGACATCTGACCTTGGGCGATTAGATCACCAATAGCAATGCGAGACCCGTCTTCATACGTAACATCCCCCGAAGCACCAGCGAAAATATTAACCGTCGCGCCACCACCATATTGATTAACAACCAAAGGTACTTTTGTCTGCCCACCAATCGCCTCCGCAGGAATTGGAAAATTGCAAACAAAATCCTCACCTACTAAAAAATGTTCAATTTTTTTCGGATCATCATTCGTATAATGCTGAACTTGTAGAACCGAATTATTCCACATTACAACGACTTCGACAGCTTGTTTCGAAATGTCTTCGTATTTGTTTAAATCGACATAAGCCGATTGTCCAGGTGCAGTGGCTGGCGCGGCGTGGGGCATTGCTGCCCCCGTTGGTAACCCATGGCCAGTCATCGGCATTCCCCCCATCCCAGTCATCTGCATACCACCCATCTGTGGTATCATCCCTGGAACAGCAGATGGCGTCTGGATATTTTGCGAAACTGCAATGCTGTGTGCACCAACCATATTCTGCGCTTGAATCGCAATTTGTAACTCAATACTGCCAAGCATAACACTATCGCCGCTGGAAAGTGCCGCTTTTTCAACACGTTGGCCATTTATTACAATACCAGAATCACTGCCCAAATCGATGATTTGAGCTGAATCGGGGCCTGTAATTTCTACAACAGCGTGCATCTTCGAAATACTGTCATCGTCAATTTGCAGCTGACTTGAAGCAAGACGGCCAATTTTAATAGCGTCTTCCGAAATGGCTTCCTCTTTTAAAAGGACACCGCCTTTTAAAACTCTGAAAATGATTGTCGCTCCACTCATGATAATCCTCTGCTTATTATCCGAAGATAATGTTAAATGTCCTCAACTGACTTGAGCATTTCGGGAACAAAATGCTGACGTACTTTGATAAGACTGCGCTGCTTACCCTGTTTACGGACAACAGTCATCTCTCCATCAGGACGAACCAAGTCGCCTTCAACCACGTCATCATCAAAAGAATATTCTGTAGTATCAGCAGTTTCCTGTGTAATTCCAATTGAACTCGCTGTTACAGATAATAAAAATATGATTACTATACCGAAGCGTTTCATTGGCGCCTCCTTTGTCAAACTATCTCCGAAAGCATTTTTGCTCCCGGTGACAGGATTTTAATTTTTCGACAATTGCCTCTTCCGTTTGTTCCCAAAAAATTCGAATAAAATTTACTGGACAACTAAAAGAGGCATACAATCTAAAGCTCAACGCCTTCTTTATCCTTGGACTCGTCTTTTTTGGCATCGTCAGCCGCTTTTTGTGCTTTTTCTTCAGCTTTCTTTGCCTCTTCTTCGGCTTTTGCTTCTTCTTTCTTTTGGGCTTCCTCAGCAGCAAGTTCTTTTTCTATCGCAGCCTCATCAACCTCTTCTGTCTTGGCCTGCTCGCCTTCAGCCTCTTTCTTGGCTAACTCCTCTGCCTGTTTTGCCAATTCAGCCATTTCTTTCTCGCGTTTTGCCTGCTCTTCCTGGAGCTTCTTCATTTCTTCCATAGCTTTTTCAGCTTCCTGAATTTGTACCACGGCTTTATTTGCGTTGTCGATTCGCTTTTGAGCTTTGTCGACCCATGATAGTTCTGGCCCCTTACCATCAGGATCTTTTTTGTGAAAATCAGTTGCGTGCTTAATGAACTTCTCAAAGACCGCCGCCGCTTTCTTGTATTCATCGACAGAACCCTGATTTTCGTAGTCCATCTCCAAAACACCCAAATTAAAAATATAATCCGTTCTGGATTTATCGATTTCAGATGCCTTTTTATATTCCGACCTTGCGAGTGCATAGTCGCCAAGTCCACGAGCCGCAACACCCAGACCCATATGTGCATCATAACTCTTCGGCTGAAGCGCTACCGCTTTTTCGAATGCTCTTTTGGCATCTTCGTATCCACGGAAACTAAGGTTAATTGCGCCAAAACTCATGTACGCTTCAAAAAAGTTGGGATCTTTTTCAAACGCACGTTCGAAAGCCTTTAGTGCTTCAACCAATTCATTTTTTTGAAGAAGAATCTGACCCAATACGAGATAGATAGGTGCGAACTCCGGATCTGTTTTCTTCGCTTGATCAACAACCAAAGTAGCTAAAGTCAAATAGGAGTCCTTTTTCAGAGATACCGCGATGGAGTAATACAAACGCGCCAACTGATACAGCGCGGGCATGTACTTAGCATCAATAGCAAGAGCTGTTCGCAAGCTCTTTTGCGCCTTCGCCCATGATTCTTTATCGCCTTCACTGGCGCGATTCCTTAAAATGGTGGCCGCGATAGTATAACAAGGCACTGCTTCCATGGTATTTCGCCCCAGCCCAACACATTCTTTCAGTTTTTGCTCAGACGCAGCTATATTACCAGCCTTAATGTCGAGATAAGCCAAATATGCAATTGATCTCTGTTTTGTTGGAACATGAGCCCCAAACTTGCTCACAGCTTTTTGAAAAGCCTCTCTCGCCTTATCTGTTTTACCGCACCGGTCGTAAACAACTCCGACGTTAAATGCAGCATCAGGCATACCATGCTGGGACGCCACTTCTTCAAAATGCTCGGCCATGTCATCGCAGGTCTTGGCATCCCACCCAGCTTTATCCGCCTGTTTAAATTTGTCGGCCATTTTCTGAAAATCTTCTTTGGCCTGTTTGGACAAAACCGCTTTGCCCTCTGCATCAACTTTAGGCGTCGTACTTTTGCCGCCAGGACCGCTACCACCACATGCGACGAGTGACAGAGAAGCTAAAACCATTATGGCCTTAAAGACGACTTTCATTGGTTTATTGTATGTTTTCATTTGCAGCCTCCTCTATTCTTCCGCCCCGGATTGACCTTCCGCAACAGCGTCAGCTGTTTGCGTCAGTTTTCTTTCTCGAATCTCAGCCTCAGTTTCCAGCTCAAGAACAGCGGCCGGTGCAGCGTAATATTCAAATTCCGTCTTCGGAGTAACGCGAATTTCCTCAGAAATTGGGTATTTCAAAGGTTCCAACTGATTCAACTCTCTTTCGCATCTCAATGAGTTCTCATTGAACCATCTAACCTTAGTGGAGATATTGAGACAATGCTCATACGCTTTTACTGCGCCAACACGATACGGTTCCGCCTTCTCGTCCATTGATCCGCGATAAATGTCGATCAGCTCCTGGTCGCCTTCCATTGAAGGTGGCAATGGCGAATCGTAAATATCTTTCATAAAGGACAATTGCATATCAGCGGCACGTGCCGCAGCAGCCATTTCCCACTCTGGGACGTGAATTTTTGCAACATCCCCAAAGAGGATAGCTGCTTCGTTCAACGATTTCGTCTTTTCTTTGAACCAGGGACCAAGGTCGTGTTCTGCCCAATACTCAAATTGAATATTCAATTCTTCGCGTCGTTCCTCTTTTTTAACCATTTTAATCTGCTCCCGGATGGACTTGCCTTCTTCGTAATATCCCCATCGAGCAAGGCGCTTTCGCTGTTTCTTCCATTCATCCATTTCAGCAATCTGTTCGGCAGTGAATTGTTCTTTCTGCTTCTTGTCCCACCAGGTTTGAACTTTCTTAGGCACACCTTTTTCCCCTTTGAATTCGGGGAATTTGACTTTTTCGAACTCGATGAATTTGCGTTCCGCGATATAGTATTTTGCTTTGGCAGCTGCGATAAGCATTTTAGCTTTACGCATGTTTTCAGTAACTTTTTCCTGATTCTTTTCGAAGGTGGAAAAAGCTTTATCGTACATATTCACAGCTTTACCAAAATCAGGTCGCTTGTCGTTCCAGTAAGAATCACCCACCATCACCATGGCCTGAACTTGCTCATCATACAAAGCAGCTTTTTTATACTTTTTCAGATAATCATTGTACCATTTGCGTGTTTCTTCCCATTTTTCATCGTTAAAAAATACAAATCCTGCACTGAAAACGACACTTGCAGTCGCTTTAATATCCTTACGCGCATATGATTTCTCATAATTCCGAACAGTATTCAAAGCCTCATCAATTTGGTTCAAACCGATATAGAACATGATGGCATTCCGCATCGCCCCTGGGGCCTCTTCTTCGCCTTCATATTTATTGGCAAATTTCACATAATACTCAGCGGCCTTTGAGAAGTTCTGAAGAGCGTGATAGTTTTGTCCAATGAAATAAGCCGCTTTTTTGGAATGCTCACAATCGGGATACTTTTCGACCATATGCTTTCGAACATCAATCGCTTTCTGAACGAGACGTGCAGATTCAAGGTTAATAGCAGTATTGAACAGAACCTCGCACATCCCACGATCGTCGTAAACTTCGTTGTAGTTTTTATAAATATCCAAATATATCTCGGCGGCTTCCATAAAACGTTTTCGTTTAGTGAGCGATTCAGCCTGTTTACGCATTACTCCAACTTTCAAAGATTTAATCTGAGCAGCAAATTGTTCATCTTTCATCAGATTTGAACCAGGCGTTTTGCTGGTATCGATAAAAACATCAACGACCGCCGCAAGATCGTCATAACAAGAATCGATAGGCTCCTTAACCAGGGAACCTAAAGCATTCAGGGAGTCCAGGTAGAGATTTGCCGCGTATACGCCAATTTCTTCATCAGAATGATTGACGGCGATGTCCTTAAAAAGGACTGCCGCTTCCTGGAACATGTTGGCTTCATAATAAATACGCGCACGTCGATATTTAATATTTGCCAGGTCCGGAGCATCTTTGACTGTACAGATGTAACGCCCGTAAGACTTCAAAATGCCTTCTTCAAGAGGGCTTAATGCGATTGGCTCAAGAACCTGTCGATTTTCCTCTTTGCAAGTTTCAACACAGGCAGTCTTCTCTTCATTTTTCTTCTTTTTGCATTGTTTGTTACATTTTTTTTCAGTGTCTTTGTCGTCAGCATTAATTTCGTGCTTTCTGTCTTTGTCGCTTTCAGCACGTTTCTGAACGTAAACTTTGTTATAACAAAGAACGGCAGCATACGCCGCGTCGCCAGTGTACTGTCCGCTCGGATCCATTTCGACGACCTGATCGAACGCTGGACCGCATTTTTCCCAATCCTCCATGAACCAATACAGCTCAGCTTTATAATATGCAACTCTGTACCGTGTTGGCTTGGTTTTATCATCAAATCCTTCAACTTTCAGTTCATCGAGATTCGGATAATTTTCCAGGATAGAGTTATAAAGATCAATACAGTGCTGCATCGTTTCGGGGCTCTTAGTTCCGGGCGATGACTCATTTCCTACGGATTCCAAGTGCCATTGCGTTGCAATATCCCAAGCGATGGAAATGGACTCCTGATTACATTCGTCGATTTTTTTAGAATCGTGTTTTTCAGAACCAAATTTCTTGGAGAGTGAAATCTGTCGTGCGATCTCTTGAGTCTGTTTTTCTTTTGGAAGCGCGTTGATAGTCGCTCTGGTCACAGAAATTTGGTACTTGCAGAGATCGTCCCCATTATTCTTGTTGTAATTTTCCACTTCCAATTTTTGTAATTGGTGAAAGACAATTATGGCATCCTGCCATTGGCCTTCATCGTAATACGAATAAGCTAGTTTATCCAACATTTTTTGAGCAAGATCCCCACCAAGTTTCTGGAAGAGTGTCCACGCTTCTTTGGGATTTCCAATTTTCGAATATGGACTGACCAATTCCAATTTAGCTCTGCGTGCTACGGACTTAGCCTCTTTGCTATCCGGGTGACTATCCGAATACTGGATAACGCGGTTAAACTGATTGATAGCCTGTTTATGGTCCTGCATATTTATCAGGCACCAAGCTTGATAATACATTGCGATGACGTAGTTCGGATTGTTTTTCTCGCCCCATTCAACTACCTGTTCATACGCTTTCATCGCTTGTTCCACGTTTTTTTCTTCGTGGAAATAATATTCGCCGTAAGCCATCCAGGCGTGAGGGATATATTTGGAATTGGGATAATTTCGAATCAATTGCTGATAAAATTCACGTGCTCGAGCCCTATAGGCAGATTTAGTAGCGGCGTCTTCCACTTCCACGGCCATCTGATCAATTTCGTAGGCAATAGCAAACAGAATTTGATCATATGCGTCGTAATCCTGAAATTTGTCACGAATCTGAACATATGCCTTGATAGCAGCCTCACGAACGGCCGTTGATTTTTTATCGAGTGCGATTTGTTGTGCTCTCAGCTTTTTAGCAAGTTGTGCATTACCGTTATTTTTGGCTTCAAAAATTTTCTCATCAAGACTGCGCGCCATAAAGTTTATACTCGTATAAAGTTCCTTATAAGCATCCGCCAGTCGTTTGAGAATCTCAGGCTTGTCGGGGTCAGAGTCAGGCGTTCCCCTGGCGAGGCGCGTAATGAGTTGAATCTCTTGCTTGAGAATGTCGATTGCGCGGGCTTTGCGTTTAGAGGTGAAAGACGATTCAAGAATGTTTTTCACCATATCCCTATCAAGACTGGGACCAATCGGCGCCTTTTTCTTTTTTCTCTCTTTTATGGAACTCGTACCAATGTCAGCACGCGCGCCCTTTTTTCCAAGCTTAATCGACCCTTCACAACTTTTAATCTTATTCTCAACTGCCTGCGGAACACATTGCTTTTCCCCTGGCAGTGTAGCGGAGGAAGCCGCTTTGGCACCTGTACTTGCAATCAGGAGTGCACCAACTGTGACGCCAGCAGCGATTCGTGAAATAAAAAAATTGCTATTCATATTGATTTACCTCCCACAATGCCTTTCCACCGGCTGACGATAGTAACCCAATTCATCGCGCCAATATTCACCTGTGAAAGGCCAAATAACATGTTCTTCGTCACTTGAAATTTCAGCATTCTTGGCATGGATACGAGCAATCGCCTCACCAGCCGCTGCCTCCTGCTCCAATTCACCTCGCAATGCTTTTAAAATTTCAATCTCGACCCTTGTGGTCTGATTGAGGAAGTCCTGGATCTCTGTCAAGAGACGCTCATATCGAGAGCGCGCCAGATTGCCGGTGTTGTCGATCGCAACAGATTTCGCCGTTTCAATATCCTGCATAATGCGCTGCCCAGCCGTGGAATTAACAAACTGAGCGGGCATTTTTTTAAGCCTGTCGGCTTCTTTTTCGAGCAGGCTAACATACTCAAGATTTCTTAATAGAGTGCGGTCATCAAGGGCGCCTTTAACAACATATACGACTTCGCGCGGTAGGCCGAGAATTGATTTCTGCTCAACGTCGTCCAATGCTCCATCATCGATTTCTTTCCTTAATTTTCTCAAAAACTGGAAGAATTGAGGGTTATCCTGAAACTTGGAAAGGTTCTTCTGCAACTGACCTTTGACTGGTTCAAAATCGCTTCTGAATTGATCTACAACCATTTTGGCGTCATCATAAAGACATTGATCGAAAAAAATAACGGCCTTCAAAATAACCGCTTCGGGATAGAACGATTCTTTAAAGTAGGGAGACTGCAAAGTATGAATATTCCCCAACGCACGACTGTAATTGTCAACCTGGAAATATGCCCAGGACTCTTCAAACTGTGCATCCAAATAGTATTCTGAAGACTGCGGAATTTTGTTCCAGGCTGCGATGGCCGAGTCCCAGTGTTTCGTGGAATAATAAATTCGCGCCAGCGACAACCACGCGAGATTGAGGAATCTCTCCTCATCATCGTCAAGGAACAATTTGCCATCATATCTTTCAACAATTTTCAGAAACGCTTTTGATGCCGGCATCGCCTTGCGTTGCCGAATATAAGTAATGCCCGTAAAAAATTCGGCATTTACCTTCAACTCAGAATCTGCGCTCAATCCCATGAAAAAACTTCTCGCTTTTCCAAATTCGCCCATTTGATACCAATACCTACCCATCAAATACATCAACTCGTTATAAAGGTCTTTCGTTTGGGGGCGTTTAAACTCCTGCAACGCTTGAACTGAATCGCCATATCGCCCGACCAATCCGATAATACCGGCCGGCTCAGGAAGCTCGCGGGAAAGTTGCGCCAGCCATTGCAATGTAGAATGAAAATAAATGTGACCTGTTGACATCAGAGCGATCTCTTCAAACACGCCAAGAGCTGCCTGATAAAATTTAAGATGGTAAAAACACTTTCCGAGAAAAAACTGCGCTTTTTGAACGTTCGCGGGTTCGTCCCCGGTTTCGCCCTGCACGATGCGCTGAAGTTGAACCGCAGCTTGCGCGTATCGCTCCTGTTGATAGAATCTTAAAGCATTGGCCAGTGCTTCACTGGGGGGACCGCTGGGTTTTGGAGGAGGCGCAGTTACCGCCGCGGAAGGCGATGCCGCTTTACTCCCTCCTCCTGCCGCCCCTGCACCATCATCGGTGAAATCCATATCGTCCTGCGCATTAACGATACTGGAGACGGAAAAAGTCACCATGAGCGCGATTATCCCACTTAAAAACCCGTTTTTTACCATCTTTTACCTCGTTTCAATGAAAACGTAATTGCACCTGACAAAAAACAAATGAAAAAAAGTTGTTCCGTTCAAGTTAAAAAAGTTAAAAAAAACCAACAAAATCGCTAAGTTAGAGTAGGCATACGCGCGTATAGTATTTGTAAAACCGCCAAAAGTCAAGGATTTTGTAGACCCGTTTCAGTGACACTGCAACGTTCTCTCGACAATGAAATTGTCTATTGATTTAAAGTATTTAGGCGAGTATCACAATTTATATTCTCTCTTGACTAAAAGAGCCATACAGTTTAAAAATCAATCCGTTAAATAATTACGTTCCTTAATAAGGAACAATACCTCAAAAGCAACCATAGGAAAGAGGACATCTGCATGGGTAAGTCTATAACTTTCATTATTGTAACAGTGGCTTTTTTGGCAACCGGATGCCCGGAAAAAATGGTGGGTGCACCTTGTGTTTCCGAAACGGACAATAAAAAATTCAGCACGGAACTTCTCTCAGAAAGCGATGTTGCAACCGCTATGACCTGGTCAATCGAGACGGGGTCTGTTCAATGCGCGACAAATCTTTGTCTCACCCAAACCAAGGTGAATAAGGATGCAGAAGCAAAAATTAAAGAATGTCAGGACGATCCGAGTGAGCAAACCTGCGGTGCTGATATCTCTAATGGGGATGTCAAGGGAGAACCTGTTATCCTGAAATTCAGTTTTTGCTCTTGCAGATGTAAAGATGGTGATGACAATAGCTATGCTGATAATCCCGATAAATTCGGAGATCTTTGCGAATGCCCACCGTCCGCAAAATGTGTTAAAGTTTTGGATAAAATCGGTGGTACTGGGGACAGCAAAGATGACAACGAGAGTGGTGGCAGTGCCATTTCTGAAAAACTGTTCGGATCCTATTGTGTTCCCGCCTGTATAGACACACCATGCTATAACCAAAATTCATCCGATGAGAAAGGTGAAGTATGCACACCTTCTACGAATAGTGAAGAGCCATGGCTATGGTCCTGTGAAAAACTGACCCGATAAAAAAGTAACTTTCACATTTGTCCCTAATATTTCCTTTATCGGCATATCGCAAAAATCACATCAGATTGTCATATCACCCCATTTGCCAGCTGCAGTATATTTTTTATTGGGGGTATAATTTCATGGTTCAGTGTCCTGTGTACTGGTGGTGAAATGAATGATACAAAAATAAAAATTGGTAATCGTGGCGAGCAATTTGTTTCTGACTGGCTAATCAAAAAAGGTTACAAAGTTTTGGAGCGAAACATTAGGGATAAGATAGGCGAAATTGACATTATCGCATTGCATCCCAACAAACAGACCATTTCCTTTATAGAGGTTAGAACCAGGGCAAACACTCAATTTGGTCATCCACTAGAGACAATCTCTCCTCACAAGCAACGTAAAATAAGAAATGCGGCCAATTTATATCTCTGTAAAAATGGAATAACCAACATCGCGATGCAATTTGATGTTGCTTCCATCGTTTGGAGCACTAATGAATTTTTATATATAGAAAATGCATTTTAGCGCAGAAAAATTGGAACGATACAAGATTCCGTTGATTGAATAACCGACAAGTTTTATCTATCCTTCCCGACTTTAAAATAAACAGCATACATGGATATAGCAACAGTATCGTCAAATTTTTTTCTCGTTTCAGTATCAAGACGACGTTAGATATCTTTGATTTTCACCTATTCTCCTCGTACAGCTTCTGCACCGACCAATGCGGAAACGCCCGGCATTTCCCGGCTATTACTACCATCTCCTTTTCCCCGATTCGCCTCGGCCAACCGTCGTCGACGCGCTTCCTCGGCAGCAGTTGGTCAAATCGCTTCTCCCAATACACCTTCAGCCACGTCGCAATTGTCGAAACTGCCATCTTCTTTGGCCTGCTGCCCGCAAACACAGATTCCTTTTCGGCCATCTGTCTGCGATACTCATTGCGGTTGCGCCCCGTTTCCATCAATCAGCATCGGGCTGATGATTTTGTATCGCTGAAGCGATTTCTGTTTTGGGGTTTCGTCATTCATGAGCTTTTCCTCCTGTGAAAGAGTTATGAATCGCCGCGACACATTTATAGTTTCGGCCACAGAAGCTTAAACCCTGCATGGACACCACGCCAGCAACGCTCTGGTCTCATCGATGGAAAACGATACGAGGACTGCTCTTATCCTATTCTGATCAGCTGATTACTGATAACTGTGACGCTGTCCGGTGTCGTCCGTTTTGAGGAAACAACCAGAATTTGCCGTCAAATCCGATTCAACGCACACGTCAGCGCCTATGGGACGAACACCCAAACAAAAACTTGTACCATGATTTGACCATGAATACGCAACGCTGTCATTTGAGCCCATATCCGTATGGTGGGCCTCAGGCGAATGCAGGAGTATAACCGTGGACCATCTCAAGATTACTCGCAGTTCCTTCCTATCGGAATACCGACGTGAAATCATATCGGACCCACAACTCCCAGTGTGCCGCAAGAAACCTGCAGCGAATCACTGCCAGCCGCTTGCGAAGCTGCCATGATGTCACTCGGCTCTGCACCGTAAAAAATTGCTCAGCCTCATACGATGTCCCGTTGCAATCCGCGTACTTACAGTATTCCCGCCATAAAAGCAGCGCTTTCAAAATCGTTTCCACTGTATGCAAATGATACGGAATCAGCTAAAACGGCAGCATTGAAAACGCGCTGCCAATATGCGCGCCACGATACTGAAACCGCGCCACCGGAACCATTCCCTCCCGCGGTGGCCACAGCTCGGCACCCCTGCGACATTAATGCGTCAGCGCCCGATACCCGCAACTTCCCACACAAAATGGACGATATGGTCCAATCATCGACATCCAATCGATCTTTTCTGAAAAAAAGCTTCTTCGTACTCCGCAACGGAGCGGAAGCTGTTAATGTAGACAAGCTGAATAAACGACATCCAGTATCTGGGAGCATCGATGTTGCAGTACCGCCTCCCATTTCTATTATTTCACCATCGGTCAGTCTACCGTTGTACCAATCGCTACAAGCCTCCTCAAATCAGCTTTATATTCCGGTTAAAACATTTTTCCAATTTTCCACCAAAACACAAATCCACATGTGGAAATCAACAGTTACACTAAACTCTCGAATAATTTCAGTCTGTCGGCACATCCCATGGCATACCAGCTGCGCTGAAAACATCCGAAATGACCGTCGGACATCCGTATCATGACAAAAAATAGATTTCATGCAACAAAAGTAAAACCACTGCGATTCTTTTTTGTACAACGCTGTAAACAACATTGATCGATGTCTAACCACCAAGTATAAACGGGAGCCATGCTTGTGGCATGGTACTTTTCTCCTATCGATACTTTCGATTTTAGCAGGCAATAAGGTACCATTTTTATTTCCCAGTGACTCCCTTGGAAGTCCAACTATTTCTATCGCTAAACGCCGCGCCCCATAACCTTTGCACGCAGTATTTGATTATTGTTACGTCAGTCGAAATCAGGGGTCCTGAATTTAGTGCAAAGATGTTTGCAATTGGCAGAAAAGGGGCAACTCTTGCCTATCGTATTCTCAAATTTGACGCTGACTACGTCGATCTGAGAGAACAGGCGTATGAACAAAAGTTTCAACAAATGCGAATCGAAGGGATTAAAAACTCCGTGTTATTTATGGATTATGAACTTTTCCTCTTGAAAGATACAGGATGAAGTTTCGGGTCAGATAGCTTATTACATGCCAACTGGGGCCTTATTAATGGCCAATGATTATTGAATCGCCATGGCTCTGCCAACAATAGGTACCCAAAATCCTACTGCGCTTTAAAAAAGGCATAAGGAATTTTCAATATTATGTATCTAGTGAACAAAATCGTATTTCAATTGAGTCGGTACACTTGTCACGAAACTCACGATGACGACTACAATAGACTGCGAAAACAATATACGAGCATCAAATCCACTAAACCCAAAATGGTTAGGATTGTTAGCAGTAACTACAGTACTCTAATACTGAAAACATTCTGAAAAAAAAGATGGAATAGGGAATTGGATGGCAGCGATTAATCAGTTACACGAGGTGTTCTTGGAAAGTTAAATACGACACCTACAATCACGCTTTGATTGAAATTCCAGGTTCTATCAGCATCATCGATTTTTCCATCCGGGTAATCGCCTTCACCCTCTGGGGAATACTCTACCCAGTCAAGATTCCCGTCACCGTTTTCATCGTCAACAATCCACTGATTGCCATGCTGGCCAGCCTCATCGGTACCAGCCGCATTCCACTTAAATGGAGCAAGTCTGTATTCCAAATTCAGGCCAATCCAACTATTGAAATATGCTGTAAAACCAATACCAAATGAAACAGTGGGTTTGAGAACAACCTCTCGAGTAACGCTACCGCCACCGGACTGAAAATCTCCAAGGTCATTACATCCCCTGCCCTCGTTGGCAGACGAATCGCAATGTTGTCGCTCTTCGAAAACAACAACACCACCGCCCACAAATACATATCCGTCCACCGCGACAAACAGTTTCTCAAACGCAGCCATCTTCCCTCTAAACGGAACCAGAGAAACCTGACCAATTAAGAGGCTTTTTAACCGCGCGACCTGTTCTTCAAAGTGATCTGCTCCGGTATAACTTGGCCAGTTACTTGAAGAAGGAATGGACGTGGACATCATTTTATTGCTGGAATCGGAAATATGATTGGTCAAATGGGTTGGTGCATTCAGTGTATAGAAACCAACAACGCCAATACCAAGCCAATCGGTTACGTTAAATTCAGCTTTGGCGCCAAGCATGAAATTATGCATATAGTCATTCAATAGTGTGTAGCCAAACTGAGGTCCAAAGGAAAATCTCAATTTCCTGTATTGTATTTTCTTTTCGACAGCGGGAGCACCGGCCAAGGGTCCTTCCAATAAGATTTCCTGAGCAGAAACACTTTTCGCTGCACCACATAACGTAACAAGAGCGAAGGTCAACGCAAGGGCATAACGGGCCATCGTTCCAACTCCCATTCGTGTATATTTGTACATTTGCTTCCCTGCTTTCATTATCGATTATTTTGGTAGTTTGAAGTCAAAAGAAGGTGGCAGGAAGACGCTGATGCCAGCCTGCAACATCACATTGTTTGTCAGCTTAACTTCATCCGAAATCCAATTGCTTTCGTCAGCGCGACGAGCCGGATCGGGAAGAGTTTTCAATTCCTCAAGTTTCTCAGGGAAGATATAATCCCTAAGTTCCACAAAAACAGCGAGGAATCGTGTAAGGTACATTCTTCCGCCTATACCAACGTTAAACGCGATTTTTATCTCCCACTCGAAGGTACGATAATCCACGTCTATCACAGAATAGGGCTTGGTAAAAATGAATCCTCCGCCACCAACAAACCATACATCCCAATGCAAAATCCAATTGTTTAGTAAAGCAAACTTTCCATACATTGGCACATACGTCATGTTCAATTGACCGCCCCAAAAATATTCGTTAATTGGCACAGTTTGATGCGTTGCTCTTTTGATGGAGTAGTTCACATCGGTTTCCTTGTTGAGGAACCGATACCAATTGAAACTGACACCAACAGACAGAACCTCGGTAATGTAGTAAGACAAACCGAGATTCACCGATTGGTGTTGCACAAACGGGTCGTTCAGCGACACACCCAGCGATGGCTGAAAGTCAAATCTCCCTTTTCTTAAAGCATACACCTGTTGGATTGCCCAAATCGGATGTCGCTCCAGAACAGTAAGATTGCCATCACTAACTTTTTCACCTTCTTTGGTGGTTGGTTTTCCAACCCCAACATCGGCGCCTCCATCAAGCGAAAGGTCGTTGAGATCCAACAAACCGTCACCTGCTGCACCAACATCGCCAGCTGCTGCGTCACCAACAGCATCTCCGCCCATGTCCATGGGTGCATCTTCTCCTGTGCTTACATCACCTTCGTCGAAGCTCATATCATCTCCCGCCCCAGCAGCGGCGTCGCCTCCGACATTGGCCCCTGCACCGGAATCAACTTCTTCTTCGCCGAAGGTCATGTCGTCCTGTGCAAAAGCAGCAACAGGGAATAGGAGTATTGTGATTAGTAGCAACGACAGCTCAATGCGTTTTCTTTTCATCGCATAATCCTCTCGCGAACGATTGGTAAACAAGTGGCATGCCTGTAACTATTGAAAATAATTGAACTTTTGTTTCCATCTGCCATTTGGACAATGACTATATCACAAGCGGCAAAAAGTAATCAATAAATTATTTACAGTTTCTTCAAAATTTCAAATTTCAATGTGTTTGTACCGAATCGTTAAAATATTATGTAAATTCGGCAGGCCAAACCCTAATTTACGTGTTTAAATTCAAAGGCTATTTAAGCCTCGTCCTCCTGAACAAAAAGTGCATCTACAAAATCTTCAACGTCAAACTGGCGCAAACTGTCCTTCGCTTCACCAATTCCAATATAGCGTACCGGAATTTTATATTCGTGACAGATGCCAATAATTACGCCACCTTTCGCTGTACCATCTAATTTGGTTAGTGCTATTCCGCTAATATCAAGTGCATCGCCGAACTCTTTTACCTGTTGCAAAGCGTTCTGACCATTGGTTGCATCGAGAACCAACAGTATTTCGTGCGGTGCCGTATCATGTGCCTTTCCAAGCACCCGATTAATTTTTTTGAGTTCCTCCATTAGAGGCGCTTGAGTGTGCAGTCGTCCAGCGGTATCTGCAATAACAATATCCGCGCCTGTTTCTTTGGCTGTCTTTACAGCATCAAAAACAACAGAAGACGGATCTGCTCCCTCCTTAGCCGGTTTTACAACTTCACTATTGGTACGCCGTCCCCAGATTTCCAGTTGATTCACCGCAGCGGCGCGAAATGTATCGGCCGCAGCAAGTACAATCTTGTATCCATCCTGCGAAAACTGTGATGCAAGCTTACCAATGGTGGTCGTTTTGCCAGCGCCATTAACGCCTACCACCATAATAACAAATGGTTTATCAGAAGAGAAATCGTATGGCGAGGCTTTAATACTCAGTGCGTGCCGAATTTCATCTTTTAACAAGCCCCAAACTGCTTTGGGATCTTTTAATTCTTCTTTATCAAGGGCTTCACGCACCAGATTCAATAACCATTCGGTGGTACCTGCGCCAACATCCGACGTAATCAATGCCTCTTCCAACTTGTCCAACAGATCTGCATCGATTTCCTTTGTGCCTTTAAACAGAGCACTGATTTTCGAGATTAAACCGCCCCGTGTTTTCGATAATCCCTGTCTGAGTTTTTGTAACTTCCGTTCGCGGCGTGCCTTCTTGAGGTTTAGAACAGCTGTCTGCTCGGCGGTTTCGTCCAACCGAACGCCCTCAGGGGCTATTTCGACTATTTCTTCTTCCTCTGACGTTTCCTCTTGTTCGTATATTTCTTCTTCGGCAGCGTCTGGTCCTTCGAAGGCCGATTCTTCAGCCGTACATTTTTCTGGTAGTATAGACTCTACGTCGCGTTCATCCTCCGGACCTTTGGTTTCGTCAACTACCAATTCCTTCTCGGGGGTTTTCTTTTCCAACGCCTCCCTGTCCGAATCCGACCTACCTTTTTCGAACGACTTTGTTTCAGAAGCAGCGGATTTTGAACCTGATTTTTTGGCTATAAACACTATTAGCAGAATAACCAAAATAACAGCGACAATCCCAACTACATAAGTCATTTACACCCCTCCAGACTGCTTTCTCTTTTTTTGGAAGTTATAAAAAAATACGAGAAATCAATTCACGATTTGCGTCGTATTAAAACTCATTAAATACTTACATGTCAAGCTCTGGTGAAAACAGGCTTAAACATTTAAAATATTTATCATAAGTCATAGTATTTTTCTAAAGTTTTGAGTAGTGATATAAAAAAAGCCAAAAAAAATAAAATTTAAGAAAAAATAGAATTTTGCCAATCTGCTGTAAATTACTGTGCATACAAATTCTGATTTTGCGTCTGAACCTGAGGGCTGTTTTAATTCAATTCTTGCATAGAGGGCAAACCATTGCAGAACAAAATGAACAAAAGAAAACGATTCTGGTTTTTGGCATTCGTGTCCGGGGTTTTATTTGTTGCCGGAACGGTAAACGCCGACGTGAGAGCAGACTATCTGATTGGGCTTCTAAAAAATGGAAGCAGTTATCGCGTTAAGATTCAGGCGGCTCAATCATTGGGAAGGATTCAATGCAAAGAAGCTGTTCCCGCCCTGGAAAAAGCACTGAACGATCAATCACCGCACGTAGTGATGGCGGCCGCAGCTGCCTTGGGTGAAATCGGTGATGCATCAGTTTTACCGGCGTTGAGGGTAGCAAATAAAAAAGCGAAAACCGCTCCAGTAAAAACACAATTGTCGGCCACTATACGTCTGCTTCAGGAGCTTTCCCCCGGCACACCCGCTTCTGCCAGCTCAGAGCTTATGGACAATTCCGACAGTAGTTTCCTTGTCAAGGTGGACGCCATGGGAAATTCTTCGACATCCAGAACGCCTGGAATTACGTCCATTTTAAAAGAAATTGTAGTTTCAGATCTGCATGGTCGCTCTGGAGTCGAAGTACAGGCTCCTTCTGTCTCTGAGTCCGATGTCAGGTCAAGGATAAAGAAGCAGAAAGTAAAGGCTTTTATTTTGTCCGGCGCGTTAATAAAATTGAATCAGGAAGGCAATTTTATCGTGGCAAAAATTGCTCTCAATGTTTTAACAAATCCGGATTACAACCTGGTGATGATGCCTTCGGGCGAAGCGCGAATCCCAATAGATTACTCCGCGGTTCAGGCCGCACGTCAGCAGGGCGCCAGCGCACATACTGTGAATAAATTGGAGGGAGAGGCGGTGGCCTCCGCCGAAAAATTGGTACTGAAAAAGCTGGTGGAGAATCTCCTTGGGAAAATACTCGAAGCCGCTCCGGACGTACTGTGATGCATAAGAAAAAGCGACTATTGTTTTTAAAGACATTCACTTCAAAAGGGAGACCATTATGAGTGAAAATGGAAAGCCAACAGGAGAACAGGTGCACAGCAAAAGACAAATCAGAAATTTCCTAATTGACAGGAAATTTCAAATGGCCTGGGTACTCCGTGTGGCGGTAGTTGTTACTATCATTGTTTCTGTGATGGGGTACTTTCTCTACGGCACTTTACAGGAGTCCATAGAACTTACCAACGCGCAGATTTTGAGCACGGCATCCATGACACAACAGGCCCAACAGGCAATTGTCGAAAAAGGCGCTAAAGATAAGGTGTTCACAGGAGTGGTTCTGGCAGGTACTCTAGCCGGACTGGTGGTTCTACTGAGCCTCATGACTATCGTTGTCACTCATAAAGTAGCTGGGCCTGCCTACAAAATAAAACGACTGTTGTCGGCAGTGGATGCCAATCATCTTCAGCTTTTTGAACAATTGCGAAGAGGTGACGAGCTCCATGACGTATTCCGGGAGTTTACAGATATGCTACGCAGACTACGAGAATCGAGACATCTCGACGTTGAGCGACTCGAGTCGGTTATTCAAACGCTTGAAGCCGCACAAATCCCGAAAGAAAAATTTCAGCCGATGGTTGAAATAGTCAAACAATATAAAGAAAGCATCGAAATGCAGCACGATGATTAAAGGCAATCAATGGCATTTCCATTCCCCCCAAATACTTTTCAAACGAATCTATTTGAAAAAAAAGTCACAATATTTCTCGGATTTTTTTTTAAGAGAATTTAGAAAAACAGAATAATACTTCTGGAGCCTGAGAACAGATTTCAATGGCTGTTTCAGTGTTCTCGCGAATCTGAGAGATCCTCTTCGGAGTGCCTGTTTTATTGCTTGCCTTTGTATTGGATGGGAACTTTTTTCATAAAGCACTGCGTCGCATTACAAAGACTGAATTTTAACTCCAACGTCGCGACACCATCTTTAGGAAATTTTGAGACAGGCACCTTGAAGACTACCTGCTTCTCCGAGAATACAGTTGCATCGTTTTTGGTGTAACGTTCTTTGGAAAACACGATCCCCCTGGATTCTTTGATCAGCACCTTCCAGGGGTATTCCAGATTGCAATGAACATTTTCTTTGGGAAAAATCGCAATTTCCAGTTCGACCGATTTCCCATTCCTCAATGTTGCCATTTCGACACTATACATTTCGTCGTCGACTGCTGTTTTCCGCTGTGCCAAACAATCCGGCGATTGAAGTATTCCTAAAAAAGCAGTGGTCCAAAGTATGGTAATCAGTCTCTGATACAACATTCAAATTCCCTTTTATGTCTGTGCTGTTAAAATACATGGCTATTTTTATGACGCTGTCTTTAAAACAGTGTTACAGTTATTTATCTTTAATATGGAAAAAAATGAAACATATTCTACTGATGAACTCAGTTCAGACACTCTGTTTAACGGCCGTGTACTTCTATTTCAACCCAAAAAAGGGTATCGTTTTTCGGTGGATTCACCTCTTTTAACCTGGTTTTGCTGGTCAGACCGTCCAGCAGATCATTGCGCAGATTTGGGCAGCGGGTGTGGTGTGATTGGTATCAGCCTTTTAGTTGCACAACAGGCAAAGCATGTGGTGGCCGTGGAAATTCAATCGAAGCTGGCATCGTTATCGCTGCAAAATGCGGAGGCAAATTCTGTGACGAACAATTTTACTCTCATAAAAGGAGATATGAGGGAAAACCATCGGAAGCTTCCTCAAAAAACTTTTGACCTCGTGGTTTCCAATCCACCTTTTTGGCCATCCGACAGTGGTCGTCTTCCGCCCGACGAGGAGCGCAGAATTGCGCGTCACGAGATTTCCATCACGCTTTTTGAACTGATTCAGAAGGCGGAAACACTGTTGCATCCCAGGCGCGGTCGCTTTTGCATCGCCTTTCCTGCCATGCGCGTTTCGATGCTGTTGTCATGTTTGGCACAGTCAAAACTAAATGCCAGTAAAATAATCTTTATTCATCCCAATCAGAATTCCAACGCTGAACTGGTATTGCTGGAGGCTCGCATCGGACGCGCAGGACAGCTTAAAATAGCACCACCTTTATACTTGAGAGACACCGATAACCAAAACAGTGAAATAGCTTCTGAAATTCTATCCGGTGCGTTTTGCCCATCGCTACACACCCTTGAAGATCTCCGCTCGGCCACGCGTTAGACATATCTATTTTTCGAGGAAAAATGGCTTTTTGCAACCATCATTTAGTCTCGCCAGCGCTCGTCGCACATGGCATTAGGCACAATACGACACATCAATCACCCTAATATTGTGTTGGATCAGTTGATTGGATGTTCAACCATTTCAAATTCATCGACCATGTCAAAAATCAACATCCCCTGCTCTGCCTGCTCGATAAAAATAACGTCGTTGTTAGGAGCCACTTCGATGGACGTCACCTGGCTGCCCACTCCGATTGTCATGGGGAAAAATGAATTGTCTGTAGCAAATTGAAGTGAAAGCGTGTCGAAATCGTTCTTTGTTTTTTCGCCACCCAGATTCTCCATCTTACCCAATCTGAATTTTAAATATACATTCTCAAAATCTGCGTCCTCAAAAACTCGTGCGCTTTTCCAGGGGTGTGAATTACCGTCTCTCCACGGAACACATTTTCCATTTTGCATGCTGCCCTCAGACAATCTGCCAGAACTTTGTCCAGTCAGCACCCACGACGCATTGGCTCGAACCTTGTAGGTAAAAACCTCGCTGAAACAATTTTGAGTGGGCAAAGGCGCATATTTTTTCCCGGGAATCACTTCAATTCGAATACGCTCTTCATCGATGACCTCACTTACGCGATACCATTTCCGCAAATCTTCGTTTTCAAATCTCTTGCAATTGGTTGCTTTAAGGCGTGGTTTGGGTTCGGATGTGATCTCGATAATATCTCCCGGATAGCCAGTAAAGCGCTGATATAACTCGGCATGCTCAACATCTGGTGGCGTTACACCCCACAAATTTCCGTCGACATCGGGCCCCAATAAACCGGCTCGACAAAAATCCTTATCGACATCGCGCAAGACAATACTGCCTGTCATGGCCAGTGTTGCATCTTTCTCCCAGATCGCTTTGCCGGAAATACCCACTTCCCCCTGATAATTAAGCTGCCATTGCTCATTTGAACTCAATCGTTGATCGCATCGGAAATACACATTATGCCCATCTTCGGACTCAACAATCCGAAATCCAGAAGGATCCTGGGAACATGGGTTCTCAACTGCAGTAGTTTCGTCTGCGTTTGCGCTGGATGCATCATTCGTATCTACATCAGATCCAGTACCGGAACCGGAATCAGTTGCGGCGTCGGACCCAGTGTCCATAATTGTATCCGAAACCGTATCAGCACCTGTATTTGATTCAGTATCCGTCGTATCAGCCGTTTGCGTGGCCGTGTTGGTGTCGCCAGCGGCAGTATCCACTGCGGTGTCATTTGTATCCACTACTGTGTCTGTGTCCGGCTCCAACAATGTCACGAAAGGGTCGTCATAATCGAGAATCTCACCATCTCCATACAGGCGCGGCGTATCGGTCAATTCAGGAAAGAGCAATTCCGCTTCGTCATCATCGGAAAACCAGTCGGCCTTTGTGCGAAGAGAGTGTGGATAAAAGGAATAGGCCACACCTGAACCGTCATTACTGTACTCTTTGCTAATCAGATCTTTCATTTCATCATCGACTGAAACGTCGATCACATACACCAGACCAGAAGTTGTAGACACCAACGCGAACGTGCCGTTAAAATCCAGGTAGCCGGGTTTCTCATCTTCGGCGACGGATTCGGAAAAACGAACCATTTTAACTTTTTTTGCCTTACCGTACGGCATTTCGATGCTGTACGGTTGGTCTCTTGTAAAATCCCAACTATTTACCTCAACCAGTTCGCCGCTTCGCAAGTCCAGTACGACAACGCCTCCTCTCTCGTTTTCCGAAATGTACATCCATCTCTCGAGCTCTGGTTCGATGGACATATCGCGTACGGTATACTCCTGCAAATCCATTAGACGAATAACAATATCGGCAGGATCGAGAGGGCGTGCCTCACCGAACGTCCTGAAAGAATCCAACGCTCTATCTATGAATATTTCTCTTTGAATTTCGGCAATATAACTGCCACTTTGGTCATCCCGTCCCAGTCTGCCGCCAACGAAAAGCGATGCCATGTTGGCGGACGCCACCATGGATGAGGGGGCAATACCATCTGGACGTTCATCGACTACGTTATCCTTCAGCGTTCCGCCGTCCAGGCGAATCCACCCCAGGACCCCTTTGGGGATAGTAAAAGTAAGACCGTTTGCATCGGTTTCGACTCTATCTTTCAGCTGCACTACCGCAACTCGTCCCGCTGCGGGCTGGCTCACAAAAGCAAATTCGTCCTGAGTTGAATCGCCACTGGCAAACTGATTTCCAACGTCGGACGCAATGATGATTTTCGAAGGTGGAAATTCGACATAAACGGACTCTGCGGGGAGCAACCTGCCACCGGCAACTGAAGTGGTCACATCCACTATCGAAATATCGCTGGTCCCATAATTGGCGGTATAAACCCTGGAACCATCCGCGGATGCGGCGATATCCACGGGACGACCGCCAACCGGTACAAAACTATTAAACGGAATGCGTTTCTCCTGGTCCACAATCTGGTAGTCTTCCAGATTGACTACCGCAACCTCACCGTATTCTGCCTGAGTCACAAATGCAAAAATTTCTGCGTTTGTACGTTCGCTATTGCGACAGGATTTTAATGGAAGAGGACTATTCGTGCCCCGGTCAAAGCAAACCAGCGCCACAGCCTGGGGCTGATTGAACTGTGGAATATCGGCATCCTCGATATCCTCCTTGCACCCCGACGCAGCGAACAACAACACACAGGTCAAAAGACCGATAACTAAAAAATTACGCACGGTATTAATTTCCTTCAGCTGAATTAGGGACGCCAATCCGCAAAATCAATGCCTGGTCGTCTGTCGCACCATTGTTTTTAACGTAAACCAGGTTAAAAGGCGCTTCTGTTTGAATCATTGAAATAGTGGATTCCGAAAAATTGGCAATATACGCGATTTTTCGTTTTGCATCAAAAGCGATGTCCTGCGATCCCACACCGGTTTTTCTGATCACCGGTACCATGTAATCGGCATCCACGATGTATACCTGTCCAGTCAGGAAGCACGCCACATAGGCGTACAATTTGTCGTCAAGTTGGTTCTCCGGGTCACCTTCGTCGACATACGTTTTGACCTTAGCAGCTTCCCGACAAATGGTTATTGAGTCGGTCACTTCGTAACGTTCCAAATCCAATTTGAGCAGCATCGGTGGTCGCTGAGAAATTACAAAACCGGTTTTTCCATCAGGAGAGACCGTCACATCTCTAAGGGCTGCTCCATAACCTAAATTATAATCCGTTGACAAATTGATAGTTTTGGATTGCCCAAATGAAGGATCTGAGTAGTAGCTGCCATCGTCTCGCAAATCTGTCTGCACATCCAAAACAGCCACATGAGGTGCAGTATCCCGCTGTCCCACAAGAAGTATATCCTGATTGTGCGGATTTACCGCGAGACCAGACGCGCCCTGAATCACGCCACCAATCACCTTAATGAGATTATTATTTCCAACACTTCTTTGCCCCGAAACTGAAAACAGCGAAACCTCCCCGCGGTCGCGATGACTGGCAAACCCAAGTGTCACCATTTGGTCATCGTAAAAATAATTCATTGTTTTCACATCGTAGGGTTCCTTGGGCATAGTTGCTATGGAATTATCCGTGATCATATGAGCACTGTCACAATGCTGATCATCTGATTTTTTCTCGCCACAATCCATAACATCCGCTCCGTCGTTCAAATCCACGACAACAATGGCACGCTCACCGCGAACGGGTATCAATGCGCGATCCTTATCCGGTGTAATATCAATCGTGCTTGCATATGCACCAAGGCGGATCGTCTCATTTTTTATGATGCCCTCTGACGGATTCAGGTTGCAGTATTGAGTAGTCCTGCCGCCACTGCAAAACCGCTTCAATCCCACCCCGGGTGGCAACGAAAATGTGCCGTTTCCTGGATTGTATGACAACGGTGCACCCGCCACACTATCCAATTTATCCAGCGAATACGCAACCAACGTTCCCGCATTATACCGAAGATCAAAATTCGAGTTGACCACCAGCAGATGGCTGTCATCATGAACTGTGGACAACGCCACCGGAAACACGAATTGGTCGTCTGGTGGGTCTATGCCGTCGGTATCTCCAAGGCAGCCATTGGTAAAAAAGACTGCCGCACATATTAATGATATTAATTTTACGTATTTAAATGGTCTCATCAGAAGCCGGATACTAGACGAATCCAATCGGGTTAGCAAGGGGCGTTTTGTGAAACTTCGCGTGCTATTTTTTTGTTGAATATGCATCGTGTCAGACCATCGCGCATCGCATCATCGGCAACTGTCTCCGACAGTAAAATGCCGGCCAAACGAGTGGCCATAATTAACTGTTGGCCGTTTTTCATCGCGTTCAAAAGCGTAAAATCGCGTGTTTCTTCGGTCACTGGCTGGCATATCTTTTGTAAATCCGCAGAATATGACACGCCTGCAACTCATTGCGACCAGTTTTATCGTGGGGCTAATTATGTCTGCAGCAGGCCCCCTGTTTGCCATTGGAATTATTGTTGCGCCCATATTTTTAATTCTCCGACGGTTCTCTCCAGGAATTTCACTGCCGGTTTCAATAATTTTATCCTTTTACGCAGGTATTTGCCTGTACCAACTTCGGGTCTTGCATGACTCACCACCGCCCACCGCAGCCTGCCGTCGATTGGTGGAAGGAACACTTATTTCCGCACCAGAGTCGTTTGCCGAACGTACCCGGTTAAAAATGCGATTATCCGGTATTTCTTCCTGTCAAAAAGAAAAAACCACATCTGACATCCTACCACACCATCGTTTGGCATACATCACCGTACATTCGCCGAAGCTCACAGCCATTGCTGCCGGTGATCGCCTGCGATTCGCCGCACATCTGCAACCGAGAAAACAACACAATATTTCATTTAACGATTTTAGCAATTCTTTCCATTACACCGCATCTTTGACAGAATCCTCTAATCTGATTGTCTTAAGTAAGCCAAACGCGCTGTCTCGTCGGTTACAAACTATTCGATGGCGCATCCAACGGCTAATTATGCGCACCCTTGACGAACCCGATGCAGCCGTTGCGATCGCTTTGACAACGGGCCAACGGCATCTGCTCACACCAGAGATACGACACCAGTTTCAGCAACTTGGTACAGGTCACCTTCTTGCCGTCAGCGGACTGCATCTGGGAATATTTGCGCTGTTAAGTTATCGGTTATCCCTCTTCATTTTCAGAAGAATCCCCCCCGTCGCCAGACGAACCAATGTACAGCGTATCAGCGCGGCGCTGGCCATTCCCGCGGTTTTATTCTTCACCATCTTCACTGGCGCTAATCCGCCTGTCGTCCGGGCATGCGTAATGTCGATTTTCGTGATGCTGGCGATTATCCTGGAAAAAAATCCATATCCGTCACAATCCATCCTTTTGGCCGCCAGTCTTTTGCTGGCCAGCGATCCGGTGCTGATAACAAATGTCGGCTTCCAACTCAGTTTCGCCAGTGTTGCTGCAATCATGATATGCAACAAAACAATCCTCCCCTTTATGACAAACCTTCAGGCGAGTGCTCCCAGGCACGGGGCCCCTGAAGGACGCGTAAGCCAAATCCTCATTTTATTTTCTCGATGGTTGTCAAATTTGTTAAAAGTTTCGATTATTGCGTCAGCGGCAACTGCCCCAATTCTCGCGATGCATTTTCACTCAGTCCCCATTCTCGCCCCCATCGCCAACATGTTTTTTGTGCCGTTGGTATCATTAATCATCATGCCTCTGCTCCTTTTGTCGCTGCCCCTGGGTATCTTTCAATCGTCGCTGGCAGAAACCCTGATTCACCTGGCACAAACTCCTTTGAAATTATTCATTTCAACCACTTCATTTATTGCAGATTACGCGCCCGAAATATCCTGCGAAAGCTATATGTCGCGCATTTCTATATTTGCTGCATCCATGGGACTGCTGCTGTTTGTGAAAGGAAAACTTCGCCCTGCTTTTTTTGCAGTGATCACTTTTCTCGCGACAGCCCTCTGTCATCTGCTACTGGTTTCAGATCAATTCCCGTCCGGTGCATTGACGTTGGACTTTCTGGATGTGGGACAGGGAGATGCCACGCTTGTAACGTTTCCGCAGGGTAAGCACTGGCTGATAGATGCCGGCGGCACAGCTCGATACCCTATTGGGAGCAACTACCTGCTGCCTCTGCTGCGAAATCTGAACGTACGGCAGTTAGACAAGGTCATCCTGTCACACCCGGACCCGGATCACGTGGCGGGTATTCCGGACATTTTAAAATCATTAAAAGTGAAAGAAATATGGGAAAACGGGCAGGGACGCCAGGAAGCCGCATCGCCTGCGTATAAACAAATGATTCAAATTGCGAAGCAAAAGAAGATTAGAATGGAGATGCCATCCCGGTTTTGCGGGCGTACCATGGAACAGGGCGTCACTGCTGTTGTAATACATCCGTGTGTTAAACATTCGTCTTATTTTCCAACACTATCGTTCAATGACAATTCCATCGTTGTACGTTTATCCTATACTGGCCACTCAGTACTTTTACCCGGTGATCTGAGCCGTGACGGCGAAGAAATAGTCCTCGCTTCTCCACATCAATTACACAGCGATATATTGAAGCTGGGGCATCATGGGTCATCAAGTTCGTCAACGAAACCGTTTTTAGAGCGGGTTCGCCCACATATCGCAATTGCAAGCAGTGGCTATTTTAATCAGTTCGGATTTCCATCGAAACCCGTCGTCGAAAGACTGCTCAGAAACGATACGAAAATCTACAGCACCAATCAAGAAGGTTGGATTCGAATCATCATTAATAAGGCAAAAATAAAAGTGATTACCCAAAAAAGGCAATTGCCGAGGCATTTTTAGTTGCCAACCCCTGGTTGCTCAGCTAAATTCATCCAATGTGTAATCCACCCTGCGGGGATTGGACGGGTTTTTGGATAGACCACAAGACACGCATTTTTTTGCAAATCCAAAATAGAGATAACGAGCAATTCATGAAAAAAGAGATTTTTGATTCGCTGGCAAAGCTTTCTCCTGAGTTTTTGACCGGCAGCGGTATTCCGAAACAAACCCCATCGGTGGAGATTCCGGGTGAACTGGCATTTTGTCTGAACACGCTCATGACCACCGTTGGCCAACAGATGAACCTGTCGCCGGCCTCCGTTCTGGAGCGCATTCTCGACGCCGGTATCGAAGGCTGGGTGAGCCAGTTGCCGGACAACACCAAAAGATTTATTGGCCTGAATGCTTTTGGCGCCAGTTCGCCCCATGCATCCGATCTGGACGACTACGACGATGACAATGACCCCGATCCCGCCGACGCCCAACAGGCTGCGTATGCCCAAATGACCGAATCATACGGATATACACCACTGACAGCGCACAATTTGTCTAAATCTGCCGGTGGGAAAGGCAGGGGGGACCAGCGCAGCAATGGTTCAAACGGGCGTAAAAGCACCCGGCAGAAAAAGGTTCGCAATACCGGGAAGAAACAGCCGCCACGGAAGAACAACTCCAGAAGGCGACGATACGCCTCCGCCAAACCGCAGGCCCAGGCTCAGTAGTTCACTGAACAACTGTTTTTCTTGCATCACATGCCGTGTTTTTGGATAGTCAATACATCGATGACCAAGAATATCTCAATGCGAAGCTTTATCAGGTTTCAATTACACTGAAATTTTAATTGCAGTTTAGCAAACCAAAAAAAGTTTAGTGACACGGAAAAGCGTTTGACAATACATTCCCGAAATATTACTGATCAAACATGTGCCATATAAGGATTTACTCCATTTAGAAGAAACAATTTTTCTATATTTCTGATCAGTCAGGAAAGAAAGTTATCAGGTGTATGTCATGAAGAGGTTATTTTTATTCGTTCTGTGTATTGCAGCACTTGTGATGGCTGCCTGCACCACAATGGAAGCAGATGAGCCCGCTACAGAAGTATGGACAGATGGGTTGAGTTTGGAAGAAGTTGTATCTGTAATGCCCGTTACCGTTGATTTAGCTGAACCAGCAGCACCCCAGGCATCCAATTTAGTGAAACGAAATATTGTCGCAGCAGATTCCACCACTGACACTGCCATCAAAATCACATGGGCATGGCCTGTTGCCTGGTGTACCGGCGAAATCGCCGAGTACTGCACGTCATCCAAGCTGTGGAAAATTTACGGTCAGGATGAAAACGGAGAGTGGCAACCTCTTCCAGCCAGCATCGTGAAAAAGACAATTAAAAATTCCGTTACCGGCGAATTTGATTATGAGTGGAGCGCATATTTCAGTTGGATCCCTCAACATGTTTTGACGTACTTTAAAGTGTCATTGCCGGATCACAACACTGGAGCGCTTTACGAAAGTATTGTGACTTTCTTTGTCACCCCACCCCTACCTAATCTCCTCCAGCCGTCAGATATTCGCGTTTCCCTGTTGGAAGCTTCTGCCAAGGCACCTTCCAAACTATATGGAATGGTTGGCGCATCAAAAGGAAAGGCCTCCCAGGAAGTATTCACATCACTTCAAAATTTTGCGGGTGGTGTCGATCTTCCTTCTGCTACGCTGGTTACAAGTCAGCTTCCTTTCAACCATCCAATCAAATTCGCAATCGAAACCGATTTCAGCGCTACCGAATGGGGTTTCGCAAATCCGGTTGTTGTGCATGAATCCAATTCATCATTCTGTAAAGTGACCGAAGTCACCGACAACGTTCCAACGGACACAATATGGCGCTTCAAATTTGCTTTTGAAGATCTGCCTCTCGATAAAGCCTCATTCGAAGCCGGCGGGTTGTTTGATTACAACGACCTGGTTTTCTATGTTGATGTGTTGAAATAGTCCACTCGCAACCGCCTCCCATTCACCTGGCCATGGCCAGCGGCCGAAATCGCATTTGGCCACCCCATTTCAAGTCAAAAGACGCTGTCACACTGAAAACATAACGCTGTTGGGACAAGAAGACATCTATTTTTCCTGGCACAGGAGTTGCCACACTGTCGTTCCATGAGCAGAGCTATTCAAATCAGCGTGCGACAGGGGGCCAAACAGTTGGCGGACTATCAGTTTGCCGTCCCCAACACGCTTCGTGTCGGTAGAAGCGATGACTGTGACATCGTGCTCGATTCCAAAGAAGTCTCCCGATGTCACTGCAACATGGAACTCGAAACCAAAGGATTTCGAATAGTGGACCATTCCCTGAACGGAACAACTCTCGCGCGCCCAGCCCAAAATGGCCGCAATTCGTACAATAATATATGTGGTATCGGCCCATTCCATTTGCATATTCAGGCAGAGGACACCGATTCCGCCCCGTTGGATACAATCAATATCCGCAAAGACGTACTGGAGCAGTTGGTGCACGAACTCAAAATCTCGGAGGTACAAAAAAATGCGCCCCAACTGGTACATCGCGTCGAAAGTGTCCTGGAACGACTTTTAAGTCAGTACGAACTCAGCCAATCGGCTCAGATCGAGCTGAGGGAAATACTTCGCGATGAAGCGCTGGGGCTTGGTCCCCTGGAAACTCTCCTGAAGGATGACACCGTCAGCGAAATCATGGTGGTGCGCCCCGATACTGTTTATGTGGAACGGAAAGGTATTATCGAAAAGTCGCCGTTGACCTTTTCCAGCGAAACGTCTGTGCGAACTGTCATTGATCGAATAGTCGCCCCTCTTGGCAGACGTGTTGATGAGGCTTCCCCCATGGTCGATGCCCGATTGGCGGATGGATCCCGAGTCAACGCGGTTATTCCCCCGCTGGCGATAGGCGGCTCAGCCATAACCATCCGCAAATTTTCCAGCGCCACCCCCACTATGGACGATTTGGTTTCGTTTGGCAGTCTGAACGATGGCATGGCGGAATTTCTTTGCTGCGCTGTGGCATCCCGACAGAACATCGTCATATCCGGCGGAACCGGTTCGGGCAAAACCACACTTTTGAACATTCTGTCGGCACAGATTTCCCCCAGCGAGCGCATCGTTACCATTGAGGATGCCGCGGAACTGAAGCTGCAGCAGCCTCATGTGGTTTCACTGGAGACCCGTCCAGAAAACAGCGAAGGACGAGGGGTCGTAACCATTAGAGACCTGGTAAAAAACGCGCTTCGAATGCGTCCCGATCGCATCATCGTTGGCGAGTGTCGCGGAGGTGAAACACTGGACATGCTGCAGGCCATGAATACCGGACATGATGGCTCCCTCACCACCACCCATGCGAACTCCCCGACTGAGGCCATCACCCGTTTGGAGACACTCACACTGCTGTCCGGATTGAACCTGCCGGCTCGAGCCATAAAGGAACAGATTTGCGGTGCCATCGACATCATTGTTCAGCAAAAACGCTTTCACGATGGAAAACGGCGAATAACCGCGATAACGGAGGTAGGCCATATTGATGATGACGGAAACATCGAAACGTTTGATTTGTGGCGATACAATCCACCTTCGGCACACAGCGATGCAAAGGACGGCTCCTTCCAGGCGAGCGGCAGAATTCCGCGCTTTCAACTTTTGAAAGGATAAACTGATGGTCATACTGATTTCCATTTCAACCTTCATCGCCACTGCTCTACTGGTGTGGGCCATCGCATCCACCAACACTGGCAAAGGGTCTGCTCCGCCACATGCAACTGGGCGCCCAACCATCGAAAAGTCGCAAGTCATCCTGCTCGGTGCAACGATGGCGTTGTGTCTGTTTTTCGCATTCTACTTTAACATATATCCTCTGATTGCTGTGGGTGTTGTGCTGCCTGTACTGCCCCTGATCTACAGATTCCGAAAGCGCAAAATCCGTCACGACAAACTCTATTTTCAAATGGACGGCATGCTCGCCAACCTTGCCAATGCGGTTCGGGTAACTGGAAATCTGTACATTGCGGTGGAGGACGTGGCCGATGGTGAAATGGAGCCCATGCGCGAGGAATTGTACCAGGTGCTCCACCAGATTCGTTTGGGACAAAGCGAGGAAGACGCACTGCACAATCTGGCGCAGCGATGCGGAATCCCGCTACTTAGAACGGCCATTGGTGCGGTCATTGTGGGAAAACGCTCCGGAGGCAACCTTGGCCAGATACTCGCCAGTACCGCTTCTGGCATTCGCGAAATCAAACGACTGGAGGGCGTTCTAAAGACAAAAACATCAGAAGCGCGAAGTCAGGCATGGGTGATGGGGTTGGTACCCTTTGTTTTATGTGGGCTGCTTGAAATGATCAATCCGGAATGGCTGGATCCTATGTGGTCTACGCCTTTTGGATGGTTGCTACTCGCCTGCTGTGTCATTCTCGAAGTGGCAGCGATATTTTTGATCCGCAAAATTCTGTCGGTGGCGTTATGACTTTTGTCGATTCATTTGTCCCATCTCTTCTGATTGGACTCGCTGCGCTCTGCGCGCTGATTTACCTCCTGCGACCGTTTCGTTTTTATCGAAAACCCAAAGGCGACCGCGCTGGGGCGTTCGATGTCCTGGCCCGAAAAAGCCCTCTCTACAAAATCGGACATCAGGTTATCTGGCTATGGGCGTACTGGTTGGCGTTTATGATACCAACATCCGTCATTGAAAAGCTGGATAAAAAAATGGAAAAGGCCGGCACGCCGGGCGGCTTGAATGGAATCGAGTTTCTGGCGACGGTTCCCCTGTCTATTGCCTCTCTGTCCATGACTGGTGGCATCCTTTCGGGGCAACTGGCGGACGATGGCCTCCCGGGTGCATTGCTGGGGCTGGTCCTTGGTACAGCGCTCCCATTTGCCAAACTGGACACCGCGCTGGTGCAGAGAAAACGCGCCATCCTCATTGAATTGCCCACCACCATCGACCTTCTGGCATTGTGCATGCGCGCAGGACAAAATTTTAACGGCGCCCTGAAGACGGTGTCTTCGGAAATGCAGCGGCAACATCCCTTGCGGCTCGAACTGGAACATATGTCTGCCCGAATCGCACTCGGGGCGTCCTACACAGATGCCCTCAAATCTCTCGCCGCCAGGGTGGACCTGGTTGAACTGCGGCAATTCGCTCAAAGTGCCATTCGAGCTCAAGTCAAAGGCAGTTCTCTGGCTGACGTGCTTTCCATTCAGGCTGAGATCATTCGCACGCGCCGATCACAAAATGCGGAACAAACAGCCAGTCGCGCGGCAGTGGCCATGCTGGGACCGCTCATGCTGATTTTTCTGGCTGTATTTGTTCTTCTCCTCGGGCCATTTGGAGTCAAGGCGTGGTACGGAACGCTAATGTAGATTATCTGTAAAATCAATACCCTGGATAATACCAGTATGAATTGCAACACTGCTTTTTTATGGCATTTTTAAAGAGAAATGTTGACCTCCCCTGCCCAGCGTGTTCATAACTGTTTCCACAGGAGAGGTACCGCATGTCCAAAGCTAAATTGATTGTATTTGAAGGAGTCGATGGCTCCGGCACCACCACGCAGGTGGCCAGACTTCAGCAGCGCCTGGTAAAAGAAAATATTCCCGCCTGCAAAACGGCGCAACCTTCTGAACGCCCAACTGGAAAAATGATACGCGAAATACTCGCCGGGCGGCTGATACAGAATCCCGGATTTGCCACCATGTCGCTGCTCTTTGCGGCAGATCGGCAGGACCAGCAGGAAAGCGAAATCCTCCCCTGCCTGTACCGAGGTGAATCCGTCATCTGTGACCGGTATGTTCATTCGTCTGTCATTTATCAGAGCCTCAGCGCTCAGGACCCATCCATTCGCACCTGGATAAAAGAGGTGAACCGACACATAATGGTTCCTCATCAGGTGATTTATCTGAGAATCGATGCCAAAACAGCTGCACAAAGAAGAGCGGAGCGAGGCGGGGACGAGGAAATATTTGACAAAATGCCCTTTCAGCAAAGACTCGTGGATACCTACGATTCCATACAACGCATTTTTCCCAACCACCGTATCGCCACCATTGATGCGACACAATCCATTGAACAGATAGAGGAAGAAGTGTGGGGGGTCGTTGAGCCTATGTACAGGAAATAAAGCGGCCCCAAAAAAGGAGAGACGCATGAAACGATGGTCTTTTTTATTCTGTTTTTTAGTCGCCTGCAGCGGTGCTCCGACCCAACCAAATCAACCGACCAGTCTCGGCGCCGATGGTGATTCGTCCGCTTCAGGCGACACAGCATCCCCGGAATCGCAATCGGCCGACGTGCCTGCAGAACCGCCCAAAGCCACCCCAATCACATCTGTATCTCGCCCGGAACTGGACGGCATCCTGGACAAAGGGCCTGGGCATCTGCTGGCGATGGTTCAGACCGACTCAGTAAAAGAGAATGGCAGATTTGTTGGTTTTAGAATTGTTGGATTCCGCCTGAATGCCCCCGCAATCCTCGGCATTCAACCCGGTGACATTGTTGTGGCCATTAACGGCATGCCAGTGGAGCGTCCCGAACACCTCATCGCGTTGTTCAAGCAGCTGCGAACTGCAGCCAGCATTAAATTTTCAATCATTCGCGACGGAAAAAACGAGATTGCCCAAACCCCTGTCGACTAAACAGGCAGTCTCAATCGGAATCTCTCGGTCGACGCCATTCCACTCCACATTGCTACTGTAATTAATTTTTTTATTATTAAAAATAAAGATTGAAAATGTAATTACTGACAACCGGCGTTATGCCCAAACACAAGATCTCCCACATCGGGGGTATCGAATCCCAGTCAACTTTGAGTTGTCCCTTTGTCCAACTACTGGACATTGGCAAGAGGATTCACATATGGTGCTGCCTGCACGGTTTCAACGGAGGACATATCCATAATGGGGGAGGATATAGATTGGCCAAGATCTTCCTCGGTCAAATAACCGAATTGTTTTTGAAACTCTTCCTGTGTGCACGACGCCACGCGGGCCAGGCGCGACAACCGCTTTTGATCCAGAAAATCACTTCTGTCGAGTCGCACCATGTACTCTCTGCACATGCGGTAGTACGCGCTCTCGATAGACACACGTCTTGTCTTTATGCGTCCACTGGCCGGATCCAGTATTGTTTCAAATGGAATGCCCCAGGGTCTGCCGTCTCGAACTGTAATCATGGCGCCAGTGCCGCCACTCAAAAGAAATCGCGTGGCGATAAATCCGAGATTCTGCGTATAATCCATGTCAAATGAATTTGGCGGCTGGCACCTCAATTCGTAGCCAATATCTTTTTTAACCAGTGTGCAATCAATGCCACGGGCCTTGAGCCGCTTGCGAAGACTGTCCTTGAGCATCTCTGCCAACGCAATCTCCGCATATCGAATGTTACCGTGAGCGTCCCGCTCCACCTCATTTTGCAACAGATCCGTTTGATCTATGGATTCGATTATGCCTTCCGACAACACTGCCACGCCATAATCCTTACCCAGCAGGCGCCGCTTAATAATTGCCCCTTCGAGAATGTCACAAAGATGAGAGAGCTTTATGGGGGTTTTCCTGAACTCCTCTCCAATTACGGTGAGCGTGGCCCCGGCGGCATTGCCAATTCCCAGTGCGAGATGGCCCGCACTCCGTCCCATGGTGACCACGATATACCAGCGCCGAGTGGTATAGGCGTCTTCCATGATATTCTTAACGAGGTTGGCGCCCGCTTCCCGTGCTGTTTCAAATCCAAAAGTGACCATTCGCCCCGGCAGCGGCAAATCGTTGTCGATGGTTTTGGGCACATGGGCCACCTGAATCTGGTCTCCCGCACGTTTCACCAACTGACTGGCCGTATATGCCGTATCATCGCCCCCAATGCTAATCAAATAATCCACTTCAAGCGCCGTCAGATTTTTAATCACCGTATCCATCATGACTGGATCTTTGGTGGGATTCACCCGCGATGTGCTCAGAATCGACCCGCCGCGGTAATGAATGCGAGATACTTTGTCAATGGTCAAAGTTTCTATTCGACGCGAATGCTCTTTGGCCAGCCAATTGTACCCTTCGTGAATGCCAATGACATCCAGACCTGCTTTGACACCTTCGATGGTTGCAGAACGAATGACGCCATTTATCCCCGGCGCCGGACCACCGCCAACCAGAATCGCCAGTGTCTTGTTGAATTTGCGATTCATTGGACTGAAACCATTTATCTCGTTCATGATTTGCCCCCCTCCATGTCGAAAAAGGCAATGTGGTGATGCCTTCAAGTACAATATATGACCTTTTCCGGGAGATGGGCAATTTTGTTGTGACCGTTGATATACACTGAGAGAAGGAGGCGGTCACTGGCCAACTGAGGTATCTTTGACACAGCGGATACTGGCCATATCTGTGTGATAAAACTTCGTAAATTCCAGAGATTCAGCTTCGTTTTTCAGAAAATAACATGGCTTTTCCAGATCCTCCCCATATGGAGACGGGGGCATCCCAAAGTCGGACGGGTCAACCCAAAATAGCGCCTGTTCGCCGATTCTTGCCGGTTCGTCCCCCGACAGATACCACCCAGCCGGCAGGATATTCAGTCCAACCTTATCCTGACCGTTATAAAATGCCCCCCAGTCATCGGTTGATTTCAGCACGTCAGCCTCAGTGATTGTGGGATACGTTTCTGATATAAACTGTCTAAGAGCACTCATATCTGAACTCGAAGGCAAATGCCAACCGTCAGGACAAACACCTTGAATATGAGGCGACCCTTCGGGCAACACACCGACTTCGTATGGATTCTCCGGGGCATTTTCGACCAAAAGCGCCTTGTTCCAGCTGTACAACCGCCCATACCTGTCACAATTGCTCGCCAGATTGTCATAACATATACTGCCAAACAGGGCGTAATTCAGGTTTTCCGCCATCCATACCTGCTGTCCCACCGTTACCACTTGATACGATTTCCCGTCCCTCGCGTCACACAATATTCCGTCAACCGGTGTCAATGGATCGCAGGCTTCAATGGTCGTTCCATCGGTTGAATTGCCATCACCGTTCGACGCGCTCTCGGTACTCACAGAGGTATCATCGGTTCCATTGTCGTGATTCGTAGCTGTATCTGAATGGGATGCAACCTCAGACAGTATTTCCTCGTCCACATCTGACGAAACGTAATCACATCCCAGCGCTCCCCCGGCTACCATCACCACAACCGATACCCATGTGAAAATTGATTCAAAATGATTCATAATTTCTATCTCCTTAGTTATAGTTCCAAAGATATGATTCCAACAGAAACGGCGCCATCCGCACAATATGGAGCGCATTTCAAAAAAAACGGCTCAAAGAAAAAAAAATACTCAAGCTGAGCTGTTTTTTTTAAAAGTGCCTCCTTAACAAACATAATGAAAGCCACAAAACACTTAAGTTCGTCATCTCCTTACGTATCCCCCTCTTTGCCCGCAGACGAAGAACTGGTGTCGCGGGCCATTAATGGTGATGGATGGGCAGAAGAAGCCATTTTTCGCAAACATGTTCATTTTGTCACATCTTTGGCCGCCAAATTACTTCGTCGACAGGCGGAAGTTGAAGATGTGGTTCAGGATACATTTTTATTGGCCTACAGAGATTTAAACAAACTCAACAACACACACCTCCTGCGTCACTGGCTGGCGCGTATCACCGTTCGCAGCGCCCAGTCCCAGTACAGACGACGCCGAATCAAACAGGTGCTGGGGCTGGACACGGGCATAGATGATGAACGGCTCTGTGATCAATTGCGCACCGATGCACCTCAGGAAATTCTGGTGGAGTTGTCACTGCTGGATTCGGTGTTTGATTCACTGTCGGTTTCGGAACGTATTTGCTGGGTCTTGCGCAAACTGGAGGGCTATCAACTCAATGAAATCTGCGCCATCAGCGGATGTTCATTGGCAACGGCAAAAAGACGGATTAACAGCGCGAACCAAAAAATCCGGGAATACATCGCCACAAAGGAGGCGGACGAATGCATATAAATGCCATCAAACGGATTCTCGCTGCGCCCCAGGAGGAGGTTCGCGTCAATCGTATCTGGCAGGGCATTGAGGCACGTCGCCATGTGCCTGTCCGCAACGGCTGGGCAGTCAAATCGCTGATGCCGGCAGGTGCTGCTATCTCCATAGTCCTGCTGCTTATACTCATCAAGGAACCGACATCCCGACCGCTGCAGCTCGCAGATAATACACCGCTGCCCGCCATGCTGAAACCAGGGCGGGCGGTTGAAACGGTGTTATCCGATGGTTCCAGAATCCGTATGAACGAAGCGACACAACTGGCTGTGCTCAATAATTCCAGCACGGATGTGCACCTTCAGCTGCAACGCGGATCTGTACTTTTCGATGTGGTTCCCAACCGGGATAAAAAATGGACCATCGTTTGTGATCGCACCGAAATCATTGTTGTGGGAACGCGATTCAAAGTATCGCGCAGCCAGGGTGATGTGGTGGTGTCAGTCAGCCGTGGTGCTGTGCTGGTAAAAAGTGACCGTATCGACGGCGGCATTCGGCGTCTAAACGCCGGTAAATCACTGACGGTCTCACATCATTCCAAACTCGCATCACCGAATCCGTCCAGTCCACAGGATTTGAAACCTGTCAAAAACGCATCGCCCGCACCTGAAAACGTGGCTGATACCACATCCGACGAGGAGCCTGTCTCTCCTGACGATCCCAAAAACGTCATTGCTCATACACCCGTGGATGTCGACGTCGCGCCCGTTCCTCGCGCACAACCCGGGACCCGCGTGATTTGGAAGGAACATGCCATGAAGGGAAACTACCAGGACGCATATAAAGAACTGGGGGCACAGGGAGTGGCCACGCTGTCCAAAACGTCTCACAGCCCAAAGGAGCTGTTTGCGCTGGCGGATGTGGCGCGCCTGGGAGGACACCCACGTGACGCTGTAATGCCATTGGAAAAAATGATTCGACAATTTCCCGAGAACCAAAAGTCGGGGCTGGCCGCATATACCCTTGCCCGGCTGTATATGGAACAGCTGAATAATCCCGGAGAGGCCGCGGTGATGTTTGAATATGCGATTTCTTTAAATTTGCCGGCAGCAATGGTAGAAACGGCCATGGCCAAACGCGTACAGGCGTTTATGAAAATCGGAGATGTGCGAAAACGCGAAGCCGGGACTGCATATCTGCAAAAGTATCCCAAAGGCAGGTATACAAAACGCGTACAAGAATGGATGAGAACACCAACCCACTAATGCGACGCTTTCCAATCCCTGCGACGTTATGTGCATTGCTGGTCACACTGTGTGCCTCGACGGCTCCGGCCGCCGTGGGTGTGAAATTGTGCGACGCACCATGGCTGTCCGTTTCAAAGTTTCAAAAACTATTGTCCGTGGAGTTGGCGCAACACCCAAAAATGGATTCCAACCAGCTACACATCTCCATCACAAAATGCAGCGATACATCGGTAATGCTATCAGTGATGTACAGAGATACTGAAATGCACACTCCCATTCCCCTTTTCGATACCTCCTCCGAAAATAGAATGCGGACGATCGTTTTGACCTGCGCTGAATTATTGCAGGAACTCAAACAGAGCGCACCGATGGACGCTTCCGTGGAAAATACGACAGTACCAAAGTCGGTCACGCTATCTCAAAGAGAACAGAACGGCAAAATCGCATCACCGCATCCGCAGCCCGCACCCCGCCAAACACCACAGCAAACGTCACCACAAACATCACCACAAACGTCACCACAAACGTCACCACAAACGTCACCACAAAAAAAAGTTGCGACCCAGGCCCCCAAAGCCAGTGGAATGTCAGACCAAAGCGCGTCGGTTCATACCACGGAAACGACTCAAAACCTCCGTGTCGAACCAGCATCAGACGCCACAGCCGCTCTGCCTGAGAATCAGGTTGCAGCTTCGCGGCCGCCGATCGTCCCCCCCAAAAAAAACGGAAGAAAAACCACTCATGCCAACCCAAAATCAGGCTCCATCCCCCCAACGCTATCCCCGGACCAGGTGCCTGAACCAACTCAAACAGATGTCTCGACTCACACCAGCCAATCCAAACGAAAAGAGATTCGCTTAGGCATTGGTGTCCAGGGTGCTTTCTTTGCACTCCAAAACACGTCAACACCGCAATTTCGCCTCAGCCTGAGAATAAAACGCTTTGTTACCGGCACGCTTGTCTTTGGACGAAGATGGCAGGACAAACTGGGAAATGTTTATATCGCAGGCACGGAGGGATTTGCGGGCATGGAGATATGGAGAGGACGCGGAAAAACAAAATGGGGGCTGGATATGATTGCGGAGCTGGGTGCTATCGGCTCACTGGGAGTCTCGGGAAATGGAGCCACAGACTCTCGCGTCACGCACTTTGCGTTTGGGGGGCAGACCTGCGGGTGGATTCGCTCTGGCAAGCCGGACAATCAGCTGGAAATCACCTTCAGTGCCGGTTGGCTGCGCGGGTTAAACGCCTTTGCCGCCACACGCAAGCTGGGGGGATTTCACGGACTTTTCTTTTCGATTGGCTTCGCATGGTCCCATCGCGTCCGTTGAATATTCATCATCCGTTGAATCCGCAGCGACCGTTGTACCCACCTGGCCACTGCAGAGCTTGTTTTCATTTGGTGCGCGCTAAAAAATGCGTCAGGAAAAAGGAAACAGCCGGTTCCAATAACGCTTTATGCGCGGCCTCCCCTTCGCCGGTATCCACCACAAAACTTTTTATCACCCCGTCACGGGTGGCGCTGCAGCGATAGGGCAATGTTCTTAATTTCTGACCCGGATGCACTTTGGGACAGGACACGGGTTCAATGCCCAAAGGGGCATACGCTCTGCCAAAATCAAAATTCGCCTGATATTCGGGTCGTTGGCGCGGTCGAAACCCCGCAGTCTCCACGGAGTGGATATTAAACGTCTCCACTCCTGCCTGCTGCAGCTGTTTTACTTCCTGTTGCCAATCTTTGCCAAGGCATGTGTCGAAAAAACCCACGCCTTTAGGGGAAATCAAATGAATTTGATTCAGGCCGTTTCCGCCACATCCCGCTGCACCGGAATGACCAAATGCATACCATTCCCGGGCAGTAACCCCTTCTTCTGCCAACAATTCGATAACCTTTTTTTGAAACAGGCGAGGATTGAATTTGGGCCAGTTGGTGCCCAGAAATCGAAAAACAGGCATCACCAGAATAACCGATTCAATTTTGCCGCTATCCATCATGTGCATCACCTGCTGCTGCACCGGTTCCATAAACATGTAGTGGCGCGGATCTTTTCCCCGTTTCGGCTGACCGTGAAAAGCGATGACCACCGGATAGGATTGACCCCGTTTCATGCCTTTGGGAAACACCACTCGGTGCTGGTCCAACGGGTCGGTTAACGAGTAGGCGCCATGAAACCCCTTTGTGGGGCTCCATTCAAATCGCACCACTCTGTGTTTGTCCTCTACACTATTGCCAACAGAACTGTCTTTTTTTGGGATCGATGCCGTCGCCACTACCTCACTGGTCTGGACGACCTGGGCCCCCACGCCTGGTGCAATTAATCCAATACTCATCCCAGTCAGGCCCAGCATCACCACCAGCGCCCAACGCCATCTATCGTGCATGAGAACCCGTTTTACCATTTGCGCAAACCTTTTTTGACTTTCTTTTTTTCAATCCGCAACACACGCCGCTCTCCGGCCGCTTCACCTTCCAGCGCCGCTGCTTCCTTCGCATGATGCAATGCCAAATCAAAATCCTTTAGTCGATGCTCATAGAGCTTGGCCAGCTGCAAATGGGCATCCACATCGGCTTCATCTATTTCAAGCACTCTATGATAGAGTGTCACGGCTTGCCCATACGCCTTGCGCCGAAGTGCCTCCCTGGCCTGCATGTGGAGTGCAATGCGCCTGTCGTCTCCGTCGGCCATGTCATCTGCCGCCGCCAGATGCAGGTCACCAATTTCAGTTTCTCCTGCCAAAAACGCCTCTTTGGCCAGGCCCAGATGATCCGCGGCATGAGCCACCGCCGCCGGGTCGCTGTAAATTTCATCCAACCGACCGGCCAACGCTGCCAACGCCACAATATCCAACAGGTTATGTTCCAAAATGGCCGCAATCTGCGCTTCCCCATGCCCAAACAGGTAATCCCGATACGCTTCAGGGATAAGCGCTCCTTGAATATCGCCTTGCCTGTGAAAACCCAGAATCACTCGCTCCAGATTTTGCAGGGATCTATCTGAAAGTCGCCGCTTGAAAATGCGCCGACACACGTGCAGCAGGTCCAGGTGCGGCAAATTGTATCCCGGGTTTTTCATCCGATTCAGGATGTAACGCGTGTTAATCAGCGGCATATCGAAAGACTTGCCATTGAAAGAAACCAGATATTGTGCATTCGCCAACCGATGGGAAAGTGCTTCCAACTGTGCGGGCTCCTCGACGGGCTCCCGGCAAAAGTATTGCTCCACCATAAACACCCCATCCTCAAAGAAACCGCATCCCACCAAAAACGCCAGAGTACCCGCACCACTGCTCAATCCCGTCGTTTCCGTGTCGATAAACAACGCGCCCTCTGGCGCCAGTTGAGCCAGCCGGTCGTCTTTGGCAAACGCCGCCATGGATAGCCCCACAGCGAGATAGCGATCCACCGCGCCATTGCCATGAAACCAACCTGGATACCGTTTGCGGTTACGCCATACTTCGCCCATGGGTGTATCCATCACTTCACCGGGAATCAGCGCATCCTTGTGCAACGTCAGTTCTAAAGGTCCCTCTAACCCATGAGTCGAAATATCCTGATGCGGGGATTCCACAACCTCTTTTGCCCTATCGCTCTTTGGCGAAGCTGGCTCTATGGGTGAGTGTTGATCAATCATTGTGCCCATGGGCGTAATGGAAGGCGCGCCCATGGGTGCAGACGGTCTGTTTTTCGTTCCAAACGCTTTCACTTTTTTGCGCTGAATCTTTTCCATCCGTCGTTGCAACTGCGCAATAATTTCCGACTTGCTTCCACCAGCGGTTTCAGCCAATGTCCCGCTATCCCGAGGCTGCGGATCAACTCCGGCCATCTCATCAGTCGTCCCAATCAAATCGGGCGTACCAGATGCCACGTCCAGTTGATACGCTTCCATCTCCTTATGAGAATTCTCATACACACCTGCGTCCTGCGCTTTGTCTGTTTCAGTCCGCTTGCGTCTCCTGGCCAGTTTTCCCTGCAGCCTGCTCAATTACACACCTCATTGCCTAATCTGGCGCTCCCCATCAGCAACGCCAAAATGGTACGCGCCGCATCCTTGACGCCGGTTTGATCTTTTGATACCGGCGGCCCTATGCACACAGGACACCCTTCATCACACGGGCAACCATTTACAAGCGCCATGGCATCGTTCAACAGCAGCTCCATCTCATCAAATGCCCGCTCCGACAATCCCACGCCACCCTCATGAGTGTCGTAAATGTACACGACTGGCTGCCAATGCGTCTGCTGCCCACCTTCGGGGACAGCGGTCTGCACACTCAGTGCAATATCTCTGGGATCGCACATCAACCGTAACGAAGCCACCTGCAGCAACGCATCGGCAATGCCATCCAACGCCAACGCCGCCGTTGCCGGATTAAACGATTGGGTGATGGACGGATGAAACCGCAACCACAACGCTTCGGTTTCCATCGTTAATGGTGGCAGCGAAAGATCGCCGTAACCCAGGTTTTCGTGGGTTTTGAATCGAATTTTTTTAAATCCAACCACATTTTCCAACACCTCCACATCCCCGCAAAATAAAGTGGACGATGCAATATCCCGATGCCGGCGCTCCTGCAAAAGATTAATTCGTGTCTGGTCTACCGCAGTGGTGTAGTATACGGGCGCAACCGGCTGAACAAAGGCTTTGGCGTTTGCGGGATCAAAACGTGTCACTTCAAATGTACTGCCTTCATGCTGATAGATAGCTCCCTCGTGAAGCTCAAAACGCGCGCTGTGAGCGGCGACATCGGCCAACGGCTCATTATCGGTCATATTGTACACCACCACATTTTGCGCCATGGTCACTCGAATATTTACATCCGCCGCCGGGTACCCATTGGCCACATAGTGAAAACGCTCCCCGCTTTTTTTCAAGATTCCCTCGTCTGCCAGCACCGACAGGGCCGCCTGGGAATCGGTCACCAGAACCGTACCAAAACATTCCACATCGCCAAACGGCAATTCGAATGCAGCGCAGCGCAGATGAGACAGCAATATCTCCACGTTGTCGGGTTGCACCAGCGCCTGCTCCGGACTGGCCTCCAGCAGATAGGCGGGATGATGCGCCAAAAACTGATCCATGGGGGTACTGCGGGCAATCAACACCGAAAGGGACGGATGCTGTCGACGTCCCGCCCGACCCGCGCGCTGATGCGTGGCGGCAATGGTTCCCGGATATCCCGCCAGTAATACGGCATCGAGCTCCCCCACATCAATTCCCAGTTCCAGGGCATTGGTGGCCACCACCGCCTTTAATCTGCCATCCCGCAAGTCAGATTCGATTTCACGCCGCAAATTGGGCAGGTAACCGCCGCGGTAGCCGCGAATCACTTCCTGCACATCCCCCTCCACTCTCACGCGGTCCCGCAGATAGTGCAGCACTATCTCCACACCGCGGCGGGTTTGACAAAAGACAAGCGTGGTAATATCGCGTTGAACCAAATCCGCCGCCAGTTTGGCAGCGGTACGAAACGCCGATGCCCGGGTTCCCATAACCGGGTCCACCACCTCCGGGTTGTACATTAAAAACGTCTTCTTTCCGGTGGGCGCACCACTTTGCGAAATGGTTCGCACCGGATGTCCCAGAATTTTTTTTGCCAGCTCCCCTGGGTTGCCAATGGTGGCGGAGCATCCCACGTACTTTGGGCGTGCGCCGTAGAATCTGCAAATACGATCCAGTCTGCGAAACACGTTGGCCACATGAGATCCAAAAACACCGCGATACTGATGAAGCTCGTCCACCACCACGTAACGCAGACGCGAAAAAAACTGCGCCCAGCCGGCATGATGGGGCAGGATACCTGCATGCAACATGTCTGGATTGGAAATGATGACATTGGCCGATTTCTTTGCGGCACGTCGAACATCTGCTGGTGTATCCCCATCGTAGACTGCGGCTTTGGCATCCAGACCGCACAATGCCAGCAGCTTGCGCACTGAACTTTCCTGGTCTCTGGCCAACGCTTTGGTGGGAAATAGATACAACGCCCTGGCCGAATCATCACTGAGAAGCGCATGGGCGACCGGTACATTGTAACACAACGTTTTCCCCGACGCTGTGGGGGTGGCAATCACCAGATTCTCACCATCGTACAGTGTATTCCAGGCGTTCACCTGATGAGCATAGGGCTGTTGCACTCCCATAGCGCTCAATGCCGCACAAACACCCCGGTGAAGCCAGTCGGGATAAGATTTGTTCTGTGCACCGGTGGCGGCGGTCACCGATTTTACGGTGAATTCACCACGAAGCATCCGCTCCCAGTTGGCGATCGCAGAATCAATTTTATAATTTGAATTCTTCACAGCAGACACAGTGTTGCGTTCAACAACAAAAGAGACAAATGGTGTTTCGGTTAAATGTTACACACCAATAAACAGACGATTGCCAAAATTCCGTTCCAGCCCCAATTTGAAAATCTTGGATGCAGCGGTTTCAATATCGTATTCCACCCGTTTGAAATAGAATGTCGAAGTGGCATGGTCGTATATCGTATAACTGGCCCGGTTATCGTAGTCTCTGGGCTGGCCAACCGACCCCACCGATATAATATATTTTTTATCCGGTGCGAGCGAAAATGTTTTGTTGGCGATTTCATTGACAGCGGTTTTGCTTAACTCAAATACGCGGCATAAATGAGAATGCCCAATAAAAGTCACATGGCTGAGGGATTCATAATACGGCAAAAGCGCATATGCCTGCTCCGGTAAAAAGATATAATCAAACTCTTCCTGATCGACGGGAGACCCGTGACAAAGCGTGAAATCATATTCTTCAAAGAGTCGGGAATATGGCAGCGCCTTGAGCCACTGCATATTATCGGGGGTTAATGCATTTTTGTGCGCATCGAGCACTTTGCGCGCCGCATCGTAATAATATGAGTAATCCATCAAACCTGCCACTGCCGCATCGTGGTTTCCCACCACCACGGATTCAGTCAGATTCCGAACCACATTCACACATTCATTGGGATTGGCGCCATATCCAACAACATCTCCAGCGCAAAGAAAATGATCTATTTCCTCGCTTTCATAAGCTGCCAATACCGCACTGAGCGCTTCAAGGTTCGCGTGGACGTCGCTAAATATTCCAAACTTCATTTAACCCTTTCCATCTTCAGCAGTCACACCCAACTACCACATACCACATTGTGACCGTGAAACTGGCTCAGTCTACCTTAATTATTGCAAACTGTTAACATTTAAGAACATGGAACAACGCTGTCGCTAAAAATCACGTGATTTTGTCGTATTAAAGCATTTCCACATTTCCGGACACTTATCTCGCCAAATAGCGTTAAAAACATAATCTGGAGCTATTCGGAATGCATATCATCAGATGCCGGATTTGTAAGCCGTTTTTATCTCGTCGACTGATTTTTTTTCAACCTCTGGTCACACAACTCAAAACCGAGGAAGCGATGGAATCGCTAATGCTGTAACTGGCAGGTTTATTCAGGGCAATCGCAAAGTCGAAATTGATAGAAAAAAATTGTAGGGCGGTAGTTTATCTGCCGCCGCAACCAGTTTTCGGCCGGGG
>JAFGQN010000182.1 GCA_016935665.1 Deltaproteobacteria bacterium
CCCATTCTCGATCGTACCGTAAAATTCAATTCTGCCATGAAGTTTGCCCTCAAGGCAGGATTTCTTTCGTTCGATGCCACCCGCATCAGCTCCAACGACGTAGACTACCCCATAGACGTGCTTTACTACGAAAAGGACAGTTTCAAAATTGTCGAAAAACGCTATACAAGGGACGAACTGCGGGACGTTTCCACATTCTGGAGTGCCAAACTGAGTGAATCGGTTTCAAGCCTTCCCGACGAATGGACGACGAAACTGATGTCATCAGAATAACCGATTCCACAGAACCGAGAAGCGATTCCCATGAAATACACTATTTCTCACGACAGCAAATACACCTTTGAAAATCCCATTTTTCTGGAGCCCCACACGTTCCGGTTCTATCCCAGGCAATCGCCCCACTGCAGATTGCTTGCGTATCACCTGGAAATCATCCCCACGCCCGTGGGTACCGGTATCAGTGAAGAATCCAGTGGCACCATCGCACAGCAATGCTGGTTTGAAGGGCTGCATCATACCCTGCAGATTCGAGCGAAAATGTCCGTTGAAATCCCCTTCCACAATCCGTTTTCCTTTTTCATTTCGCCGCCGGAAAATGCCCAATTGCCCGTTCAATACGACACCATCACATTGTCCATGATGGCCGCTGCCATGGATGCCATACCGCTCGGGCAGAAGATCACCGCCTTTGCAAATGACATCCGCGCCAACACCGCCGGAAACACCATGACGTTCCTCTCCACCATGACCCGCGAAATTTCATCCCGTTTCACGGCGGTCACTCGGGACGACGGCCCTCCTCTGCCCCCGGAAGAAACCTTCGCTTCCAGACAGGGGTCCTGCAGGGATCTGGCGTGGCTGCAGATTCAATTGCTTCGAAACAACGGTATTGCCGCGCGATTCGTGAGTGGATACTGCTACCTGGTCACCGATGAAAAACCAAACTGGGAACTGCACGCATGGGTCGAGGCCTACATCCCTGGCGCCGGCTGGTTTGGACTGGACCCCACTCATGGACTGACCTGTGCCATGAACCACATTCCCATCGCCGCCAGCCCGTTTCCGGAACAAACAATGCCGGTCTCCGGCTCTTTCCGCGGCAAAGGCGTGTCAACGCTGGAAAACAGAATTCACATTGCGTGCGCCGAGTGACATTCGATGCCCCCTGTGGGGCAAAAATAGAGAGCGGACGAATACGGGACGCTGTCAAGTTGATCCCTGGCCGCACTGAGAAGAAAGTCCGATGCCACCATATCTTATGGTGCAACGTGTTGCCAACCACACAATATGCTGTGTTTCGCTTTCAAATTTTCTGACAGAACCACGACCGACCCAATGGTGCAGGCTGAAAGGTGTCCGGTTGACACAAAGGTTATACAGATGGCATGGCAGTCGAGATTGCTGATTCCGTGCACACAATGTCATTCCTCTTTTTTGGGAGATGCATCAATAAACATATTTCCCTATCGCTTGTAAACAAATGGTGCCAATCGCTGTTGGAAGGTGAATAATACGTATTTTCGTTCGAACTTTTCAAAAAAAATGGCAATGTTCTCTATTTTGTTTTTATCTTTGATGGCGTCGGCTATCACATCCCGCGTTTCATCCGCTGCCTTTTTTCGTGCGTCATTACCTGCGTCGTTAAAACGGGAGTTTTGAAGCACGACTATGATCGCTTTTCCGTTTTGCAACTGCACAAAGACGTCGTCGTGTTTTAATTTTTTTTGTATCTGTCCCTGAAGGTCGGATAAAACAGACAATATTTGTCTGTCCTCAGCCGAACAGGCCGCCAACGCGACAGAAAGAATAATCAGAACAAGTATAGTCGGTTTGGTCGTCGGATGTTCAGTAGTGGGGACAGCGCGTTTTTGCGGCGAACCTTTGGAGTGCACGTTTTTTTATTGCAGATGAGCACACTGTTTGAACGGCCATCCGGCGTGTCATTTGCATACCTGGACATCTTAACTTTTCGCGGGGGTCGCCGAAAAAGGATGTATGAGTTTTGCATCCGAACCGATAACCGTTTTGTGTGTTGATGACGATTTGCTGATGCTGAATACGCTGCGCCGTGTATTGAGTGTGTTGCAACAGGAGCTAAGGGTTGTGACCACTGATAATGCTGTCGAGGCGTTGAATATTATGAGAAGTGAAGAGGTTGGGGTGGCGTTTATTGATCTGGTCATGCCCAATATGGATGGGTTTGAGTTGCTTCAGGAAATGCGGCGCATCTCGCCCAGTACCGAACTGGTTATGTTTACTGCGGAAGATGATCCGTCAAAAGTGGTGGCAGCGATAAAAGCCGGCGCCACCGATTATCTGACAAAGCCCATCGACAATCAGCGCCTTCGAACTGTCGTGGTCAATTTGGCGGAACGCTACCAGTTGGCCAAAGAAAACCAGCGATTGTGGCGGGCGCTTCGGGCGCACCGGGAACAGGCGTTCGCCGGGCGACCTATCCGGATTCTTATTGTCGACGATAATCCGGACGATGCGATACGGGTGCGTCGGATATTTGAGCGGGAGTCTTCGGGAACCTACGTCGTGGAAACCATATCCAGTGGCAAAGAAGTTGTGGCGGCGTGCGAACAGTTTCGCCCGGATTGCATCATTCTCGACTACTATTTGCCGGACGCAACCGGGGAAGAGGTTTTGGACCTTCTATCCAATGAGGAAGGACAGATAAACATAGCGGTGGTAGTGGTTACTGGATTTGGAGATGAGCAGGTGGCCCAGTCTGCCCTGCGAAAAGGTGCGGCAGATTTTTTGGTAAAAAGCAATATCTCAAGTGAATTGATGCATCGCGCTGTTTTTGGCGCACTTGAAAAAATGGATATGATGCGCAAGGCAAGGAAACAGGAAGAGGATACCGCCAAAAAGTTACGCCTGCTGGAACTTCGACGAGATAGTCTTATCTACGATGCGAATCATGATCCACTCACCGGTGTACTCAATCGAAGAGGCATGGAGAAAAAATTGAAACGCGTTATGCACAAGCGAGCGCGCAAATCCGACAATTTCAGTCTGGCCATGTGCGACATTGATTTGTTTAAGACGGTAAATGATACTCATGGTCATCAGGTTGGAGATGACGTGCTGGAGGGGGTGGCGATTCGGTTGAAACAACAGATGCGGGGAACGGATTTCGTTTGTCGGTACGGGGGCGAGGAATTTTTGCTGTTCATCGAAAATCTGGAAAGCGACCTGGAACCCTATGAACGATTGCGCAGCGCGGTAGCGAATGAACCAATTGACACCCGCAACGGCAAGGTTCCAATAACAATCAGTATTGGTGTCGCCCTTGGCGTCCGAAATATTGACGCCGGCATTGCAGCTGCCGACACCGCTCTTTACGATGCTAAAACGCAGGGGAGAAACCGCGTGGTTGCGACGCAACCTTTTTCGCAGTTGGATTAATGACCGGTGTATCGCATGCGAAGACCCCGTTGCTGCCAGGACCCTGACACACCTCTTTATCATACGATGAATTTCAAATCGTGTTCACTTCAATAGGGATGCAGCCCATGCGTTTAAGCGGTTTCATGGTGAAAAAATGGTTGCAACAGACCGTTGGCCCATGGCGAAGGTTCTTTGCTCGCCAATGAATTTTGGTGCTACACTATTCGGACATAAATAAACAAACAGGGAGGACTTCATGAAAATGTACATTTTTCCATTCATTGCCATTGTTATGTTGGGGTTGACAGGATGCAAGGATGACGTGGATACCACTGCGGGGGGAGACACCGGCACTGGTACCGAAACTCTGGGATCTGATGGTGACAGCGCCACGGCGACTGATACACTTTCAACCACCGATAGTGCCACGGATTCTGAAACGGTTTCCCCGATTGATACGAATACGGCAACGGATAGCGCCACCGGCAGCGGTGGCACAGATAGCCAGACTGGGGATTCCGAAACGGCCGTGTCGTGCACCACAGCGAATGGACGCATGATTTATTCGGCCGGCGAGTGGGAATTGGAAGGGGTGAGCATGCCATTTGCTGCCAGTTTCGATAATGCCACTTCCACATATACCATACAGGCGACGGACGACCTGAAGGGGACGGATGTCATCGTCACGTTGTCGCTGGTGTATCCGGATAAGGCGACGTTTATTTCGGAATCAACCTTTGGCAACGTGCTGGCCAACTCGCAGACCTTCAAGATTGTCAATCAGATCAGCAGCGTTGTTATGCGCGAAATAGTGGATGTGGTCACCCGCAACGCGGATGGAACAATAGCGACTTTGACTGAGACGTATTCGGAAACGGATCCCACGCTCAAAGAGTCGCAGGTGATGGTGACATTTACAGCCTGGGATACCAATAAGCGCCCCACAACAGGAACCGCAGTGCGCACGGAAAATGGCAATGTGTGCGGTCAGATTCCGGTCACTGTCGACTATATTGAAATCGGTAATTCGTCTGTCATGTCCATGAACTATCTTGCGCCGGGGGTAACTGCGGTCTCTGGCAACTGCAACAACTTCAACGCGGACAATATCATATCGGACTACTTCGGTCCGAACGGATTAAAGATGGGCCTTTCTTATGACGGTGAGCACGATTGGGATTTGATGGTCAAAGCGGTGACGGATACCGATATGGTCTGTAATTGAAAACCCGAAACTTCCAAATACTGCCCAAATGCGCTCCTTAATTGTGAGACGCATTGCTTTGCGTTACTGTGCATCATGCACCAACGCAGCAGCGACATGTGGTTTCCTTTAAAAAGCAGAGTTGTTGTGCAGCTGTTGCCAGCGCAAAAATGCAAACTGATTTGGGAGATTTAAAAAGATGATAAGTGAAAAGGCGTTTGAGATATTCAGTACGTACAATTCGTATGGCATTGCGCTTGAAAATCATTGCATACGACTTTGCAAATTTGCGCTTGCTCTGGCGGCGAAGGAGTATCAGGAAGTGGACGAGGACCTGCTTGTCGCCGGCGCCAACCTGCATGACATCGGTCTTTTGGTGCCCAACGATGATTCTCCAAACTATCTGTATCGCGGTCTGGCGTTTGCTTTGCCCCTTATGGATCAATGGAAATTGACCGACTTCGAAAAACGGCAAATGCGTCATATGTTGTTGTACAATCACTCCCTGCGCCTCCCTTTTGACATTACGCCGGCAGGGGATCTGCTTCGGCGTGCCGTGCAGGTGGAACACAGTCTGGGCAAATGGTCTCACGGCCTTGACCATCAAACCATCAAAAACATATTTGCATCCTGGCCCAGGCATGGACTGAATTCCGTGCTGGTTCATTTTACGCGAATCTCCCTCCGTCGAGATGGTGTCAGTGAAATTTATCGCCTGTTTTTCCCAAAAGGGAGCGATGTGGATGCATGACACGGTCTCTTGAACAGGTGGCAATGGATTTATCGCAGTTTTACCACAGGGTATCGCTGGGGACCTTTCCCACCCCGGTCGCCCGTATCTCCCTGGCCGGAATAAAGAGTGATGCGCGAATATGGATAAAGAGCGATGACAAGTCCTCCCGAATTTACGGCGGCAATAAATCGCGCAAGCTGGAGTTCATTCTCGGCCAATCGCGTCGCCCTGTACTTACGTTTGGTCCGTTGGGATCCCATCATGTGTACGCCACTGCCATGCATGCCAGAGCACTTTGCCGCCAGACTGCGGCGGTGCTGGTGCCACAGCATATGACGCCTCACCATGAGCTCGTTCACACGAAGATTTTGAAGCTTTGCTCGCCAGTGGTCACGCTGTCTGCCAGTCCTTTGGCCTTGGCTGCACAGGTGGGGAATGTCATTGAATTATCAAAGCGAGGGCCTATGGGGTATCAGATTTGTCCCCCGGGTGGCACCAGTCCCATTGGCACACTGGGGTATGTGGTGGGGGCGCTGGAGCTGGCCGCTCAGATTGCCGCGGGGCAACTGCCGGTTCCAGCGAAAATATTTGTGCCGCTGGGTACGGGTGGAACATCTGTGGGCATCGCCATAGGCATGGCCATGGCGGGACTTGTGACGGAGACCGTGGCGGTGCGTGTGGTGCCTGAATTGGCACTTCCAAAAATATCCCTGGCATGGCTCATGGCAGGGACATTGCGGCTGATTCGAAAAGCGGGACTGAACGCACCGTCTAAAAAAGACATTCGATTTTCAATCCGAAACGGATTTTCCAAAAAATATGCCGTGACAAATCCAGCTGCGGACAACGCGATGCAACTGGCCAGACAGGCGGGAATCGAACTGGAAACCACCTATTCCGCCAAAACGATGGCGGCGCTAATCGCAGATGCGACAGGGGCTGCCAGACCTTTGGAACCGCTGCTTTTCTGGCAAACCTTTGCCGATGTGGCGCCATCACTCTGAATTTATCCTGAGAAATTGAACAGTGTTTAAAAAGCATTGATCATCGAACCCAATGGCGCGTTTGAGGGCCAAATCCAAATCAAATGGATTTGAAATGCATCTGATTTTCTTTCGTAGATCACGGGGAACCTGGGACATCAGGGAAAAGGGGGTGATGGGAATGGGATAATCGCTGCCATGCAAAAATTTGCTGGTTGGATTACCCGCGTCCACGCCATATTTTTGCGCCAGAACGTCCGGACTAAACAGGGCCGGCATGTATTGACTGCGCCAGAAATTGGTCATGGCGGAGTTGTCGGCATAGCAGTTGTCGTATTTGGCCAACAGCCTCAAGGTGTCGCCAAACGTTTCACGCCGATGAAATCTGCCGGATGTGCCACCGTGGGCGATTATCACCTTCACCCCCATTTCGAGCGCGTCAATCAGGTGATTTGGCTCGCCAAACTGTTGATTGATGGCGGGGATGGTGTGCTCGAATCCGCAATGGAACAGCAGGGGCAAACCCAGATCGGCCGCCTTTTGGTAGTAGCGTTTTATGCGCGAATCGGAGGGATCGAATCCCTGGGAGTTGGGCAGGAGCTTAACCAGTTTTGCGCCATCCTCATATACGCGTTCCAGTTCTTCGATACTGTCCGGACGAAACGGGTGTACCGATGCGCCATATAGAAAACAATCTTCGTAGCGTTTGGCCACATCACGCACGTAGTCATTGGGAATATACATCCAGGTCTGTTCAGGCAATGCGTCGCCCTCGGCGCTGTACGTTTGATCTAAGGCCAGTAGTATGCATTTGTCTATTTCAGACGTTCGCAAGTCGATTGCCAGATTTTCCGCATAATTGGCATCCTGCATGCGCGCATCGTTCAGTCTGTGCAATCCCTGTTTGCGAATCAGGTACTTAAATTGAATGGAGCGCTTCATCCTCGGCGAGATATACCCTCCACTGGCTGTCGAATGGCCAATCAAGTGAACGTGACAGTCAATTTTTAACACAGCATGCTTCCTGTTTGAAACGCGATTTGTTTATGTAGTTTTCTCTTTAACTTAAAAAAAAACGATGTGCAATACGAGACTCAAACCATTTTGGAATGCTTTGTGAACAGGATTCCCGTACTCTGGTGTACGCAGTGTGATCAGAGCGCGTTCCAGACCGTCCACATCTGCGCGCAAACCGAGATCCCATTTGTTCAATTTGGATTGGCGCTTTCCAGGCAATGGTGGTGCCTCGGTTTGGGGGTGTAATGTATTCATCCCGAGTCGCTGCCACGTGGTCAATACTCTGTGTATGGTTCCGGAGTCAATTTCCGGGACACACACTATTCAGTGCAGTTGGCTTCAACAAGCCGAACCTCGTTTAATGTAACAATCCCGCGGTGCTCGCCACTGTTGCTGCCACAGAATTCTGCCGCAATTTGAAGCCAGGCATGACTCATATCATACGCACCACACTCATCAATTGCCCCACACACTGTATCAGCGGCGCAATGTGAACATTGTGTTCCAGGAGCGTCTCCGCATCCCGCGCCGAACACTGCAGAGGGAGTATAGCACGCATCGTTGATTCGGAGAGTTTTTTCATATCGTCCTGCGGAATCACCGATACGTATCAGGGGGAAATATTTTCGTTGTGATTCTCCCGCGGTACTAAACCACAAATTGATTGGTATTTGCGCCGGGCCAACTGCGGAGTAAGTATAGTCAACCATGAGCCATTCTTTGCCTCGGCCGAAGGCGCTCATGTCGTATTGCAACTTCGTTTGACACATGGCATAGGGCAGCTGTTCATCTCCGGAGCAATCCAGACAATACGAGATTGACATGAATTTGTCGGATGTCTCAGCGTTACTGCAAGCAGATGCCGATTGTCCAATGACCGAGTTGGCGACGATGCAGGTTTCGTCATTTTCCCAACCCCATCCATCGCCATCGGGATCACTGTCTGCGAATTGACACGCGGAATAGCATTTGTCGTCCACCTCCAATTGTATCACGCGACCACTGCATTGGGTGACCATGCAAAAGTCGACTGAATTGTCCATTGATACATTGAAGGACTCGCCGCTATCGAGAACTTTGTTACGACACGAACAAACAGATTGCAGTTCTCCCTGATGAGAGATCATGTCGACTAATCCGTCGCAGTCGTTGTCAACGCCATCGCATTCCTCTGGTCTGAAAAGACGTTCATCCACCTGGCAGATACTTGCTTTTCCGTCTACACTGCAAACCCGTGTTTGTGGACATGTGCCTGCTGCATTGCATGTGGCGTCCATGTGAAAACCTTCATCGACTTCACCATCACAGTCATTGTCCACCGAGTCACATATTTCATTGGTCGGTTTGACCGATCCCATGCATCCACTCCAATTGCCATTGATGCACGATTGCACGCCCTCCCTGCATATCCCCATGTTTGAACCGCACGCTTCGGTGTCTCCATTGATACAATCACACCCTTCGTCAATGTCCCCGTCGCAGTCGTTGTCGTTCCCATCGCAGATGTCGGATTGGGGTGGGACTTCTCCGATGCATGTCGACCATTTTCCGCCTGTGCATGATTGGACGCCTTTACTGCAAAGGCCCATGCTTGAACCGCACGCTTCGGTGTCTCCATTGATACAGTCGCATCCTTCATCGACAGCCCCGTCGCAGTTGTTGTCGCGACCATCGCACATTTCGGTGACGGGTTCGATTTCACCATCGCAAACTGACCATTTTCCGTTGACACAAGTCTGTGTGCCTTTTGTGCATTCTCCCAACTGGATGCCACAGGTCTGTGTGTCGCTATCAACACAATCGCAATTTTCGTCAATATCGCCATCGCAGTCATTGTCCACATTGTCACAGATCTCGGGAGTAGGCCTTTTTCCCGAGCACATGCCCTCTGTTATATATATGTCTTCAAGCAGCCAGGATTGATTGTATCCATAATGACACGGCCACAACTGAATAAGTGCTCCGTCGATTAATGCATCATCGACAATATCAAGGCAGAAATGAGCCCCATTTCCGCTATCTGTATCATCAATATATGGTTGATACACGATTGCAAAAGTATTGTTTTGCAGCGATTCCAGTTCCCATTGCTGTGTTGTGCTGCCAGTGCAGTGAGCCAACACGACTATCCCGGTTTCCTCAGCGGTGTTAGCCTCCAGACATTTATCATTAAAAGTTGAGATGATTTCATAAAATCCGTTGGTCTTTTTTTTCAAATTCCATCTTTGACTGGGATAACCTGCACACTCCCATTGATTTAGCCGGGTGTTCTGCAAATTTTTCAAATCGTTGTCGTCTCGCTGTATGTCCAGACATTTGCCACTTCGAAATGCGATGACAGGATGAATTCCCGTGACTATGGATGTGTCGGCAGTATCACCAGTGCCATCGGTGTTTTCCATGTCGGCTGTGTTACCCGATTCAGTTTCTGTTGCTGTGTTGGAAGAAGTGTCAGATATTATATTTGAAGTGTCTGAGCGAACTGTGGAATCGATGTCAGGGGGAGCGGCATTGTCTTTTTTGTAAACACAGGATGTCAGGCACACACCTAAAACAACGGTGATTATGATTCTTGACATTGGGAGCACTCCTTTGTCGGTTATCAGTTTTCAAAAAACACTGTGGAATATTCCACTATTTCTACCTTTTCAACGACGGTGGTGTCAATTTGATTTTGCACGAACTCATTTGAATTTGACGAACGACCACTCAATACAACATATATCCTGTCACCCCAAATGTGTGTTGTGTTTCGGCGATTTGGGAAAGAAGTTAAGACAATAAAAGATGGCGTTGCTCCTGTTTCAATGCAGGCCTCCTGGGAAAAGAACAATTTACATTAATTACAGTTTTTTGTAATGATGAATTTACGGATTCAAAAAAAATGAGGTGTTTATGAATACGCGTGGATTTGTCGGATTGCTTATAACCGTTATAATTGCCTGCCAGATTTCTTCGTGTGGCAGACAACGTTTGCATGTTCGCATGGGTGATCCCAACATGGCGAGTTCGGATATTGGATGTGATCTTAAAAAAAATACAGATTCCTCGTATATTTTGACTCTATGGGCGACATCTCCTGATTGCATCACAATGACGTCAGAAAAACAATCGGAACAGATTAAAATCGTGGTGTATGAAGAACCTGGGGGAAAAATACTGACTTTTTACAGAAACAAACAATTGGGTCCATTGGAGACATCTTTTGATTCCCCACAATTTTTCTTTTCCTCTGCTGCCAGATATTTGGAGGTACGGATTCGTGCCATATGTGATAGCGAGAGCGATACACAGAAACATGGCAATGTGGCTGGTACCGGAAAATGTAGAATTGATTAACGGCAGCAACAAGTTGATTTCAGATGCTGCAATCGCCTTTGGCACCGCTGAGAATGATGGCACAATACTGGAGCAAAAAGCATGAAAAATAGAAATAAGGTGTATACCCGATTTGTCAGAATTCCTCAAAGGTGCATTTTAATCGCTATCGCCTGCGTGTGTGTTGTTTACCTGGGGGTGGCAATTTTTGCCATGCAGGAAGTTGAAATTGTGATTCAGGACCAATATCAGTTTTCCTCAATTTCTTTTATTGAAGAAAACGACGTTGAACTGGATGCAGATTTCTATACGGCAATTCATTCTGTTTCATTTAGCAATTGCAATAAAATCGTCCTTTATAGCGACACCACGGAGAAACGTATCGAAAAAAGCAGGAGGCAAACGGTTACTCTTCGGGGGAAGTATGCGGATAAGAACGAACAATCAGGTTTTATCGCTGGGATGTCGCTCCCTCGGATTGTGGAGAGTTGGAACTCAGGTGACGCCACAGATGATCATGTCAGAATTCCAGACCGATGCGCTCGGAGACTGTTTGTTAAACCGCGTGAGCATGTTGTACGTGTCCGGAACTCGGAGGATATTTCCTGTGAAATTAAGCTTAATTTGATGATCGATTCAGAGACACCGCTTCAGATTGCTGTGAACGGAACACCTCTGAAAGGAGCTGCCTCTCCTGACAAAGTGAGCGCAATCTGCGGAGCAGATTCGGAAATCGCGTTTACGCTGAAAAAAAAACATGCCAATGAACTTTCGATTTGGCGCGATTCAATTGACGCCTACGCGTTTAATGGGCAGCTTGCAAATCCCAAAGTCATTCAAATGACTCCGGAGTCTCAGTGCAATCTATCCGGCGATTTGTCTGTGAACGCTGTTGGAAAAGATACTTTTCAAATAAATAATGTCGTACTATCGGATCTCATTTTTAATGTCGAGCTGAATACAGCGAATGGCGGTCCGGCCACGTACAAAGACAGTAATCATTCTTGTCGCCAGGCGCTTTGGGGGAGCAAGACCAACAACATTATTGCATTGGCATCGTTGGTGTTAAGCCTTGTTGGTTTGATACCAACCCGAAAAAAGGTGACGTCATGAAAAATCAGGTACATTGCCTCGCTGTGTGTGCCATAGGCTGTGCAATCTTCAGCACGGTCGCAATTATCTCATCTGGCGAAACAGCCAAAACCCCGGCTGAAGCGGGTGAGGCTCCTGTACAATTTATTCTTTCGGGGAGTTCCAGGGATTGCGACGGTGAAATAGATTCGAATATGGCGAATGGCATGATTCGAACAGATTTGAATCTTATCAGGAATGCTCTTAAGAAGGCAAACTGCGATCCGTTGCTGTTTCGAGACGCAGATACCCGCGCGATTTCTACTGCATTGACCAATGTAACGAAGAAAAAAGGCGTCTTTTTTTTCTACTCGGGGCATGGCATCTTTAATCCGACAACAAATAAAAAAAACGAATTTGCCGGTGAAACACAAATCTGTTTGCGTGAAAATCAAAATCAGGACAGTTACGGTGTGGTTCTATCGTCATTGTTTCAGAATGCATCTCCTCGATGGGTGGTGGCTCTCGTTAATAGCTGTTTTTCGGGATATTCAGAACTGAAACAATTGGATTTTCCATACACCATTATCACCAGCTCGGAGCACACACAGTCGGCTCTTGGCGGTGTGAGTGCAATCAGGGGAACGTTGGTTGCGCGTGCTTTTGCTTCTGTCGTGGAAGGGGAACCTTTTTTCTGTGACAACGGCGTTATCGGAGAACAGAATAATTTCGATACAAATTGCGATGGCATGCTAACGGACCTGGAGTTGCTGGAGGGAATGCAACATCGACTGTATCGCTGTGCCAATGCCCTGGCAGCCGATTATCCGCTGAGGTTGGCCTTGCGCAGCAATGTTTCGGGGCAACTTCCTGTCGTCGCATATTCGCATCGAGGCCCAGTGTCCATGTGCAGCATTGAAAAAACATTCAGCAAAATAGATGCACTGGTGTCCCGCCTTTCCGATGATTTTGCGAAAGAAAAACAAGACGTGCAGCGCCTTGTGACTGAGCACCGGCAGCTTTCCCTGTGGATGAGTGGTAAATCTCCAAAAGGCGACAACAAAGATACTCGTCAACAGAAAGTTATACTGCCAGTTGAAGGTCGATGGGATTATTTTGTGATGGATGAAGCAAAAAAGGATGACAGAATCTTTCAGCTGGCAATGGATAGCGGGTTGCATCCGTTCCCTGGCAGTGTGGATGATGCAACGTTGTTTGCAAAGTTTACCATTGGACCACGGGTGTATCAGCTGGTTGTCGATAAAAATGAGAGATGGTTGGATATTGTTTCGCTTAGAGATAGCCGTTTGGTGCGAACAATCACCAAAGATCGTGGTGATGAGGAATCCGTCCAGGTTTATCATGACATCGTTTCGCAGGTTCTATTTCGGTTGTCGCACCGCGTCGCCAGTGTGTATGAGGTGATTGGTGATTGGTATGAAGTACGGTTTGATGGAAGGATTCCTTCGGACAGATTAAATATTTCGCTCAGTGACGGAAAACAGTTGGTCTTTGACAAGGCGGCGGCAATTTCGGTTCCCTGCGTGGAGGAGGATGGATTATGTTTTCGAGTACGCCAAAATTAGACAACATGAGAAAAAGAGGATCGGTTCATCCTGTTTTTGCCCCCTTTGTTGTGTTTTCTATTATCTTTATCATTGCTGACGTGGCCTGTTCCCGTGACGAAACAGGGGGCGGCGGCGGAGATAAATACTGCGAAAATGGATTTGCTGAAATAATCCGTCGCGCAGATGAGATGTCGAAAAGTCAGCATATAAAATGTCGCAGGGTGGGAGGGCTGGCAGACGAAATGTCACGGATTGCCACTGATTGTGATTTGATAGGTACCTTTGAATATTTGAGGGCCAAAGGAATGATTATTGGTTTGAAAAAGCAGTTTTGTCTCTCATACGTTGTATCGAAATCGACAGATGGAACCGGCGGTTCAATACGGGTAAGAAAGGCCCATGGCCAGAACGCGCAAAGCGGGGTGCAGGAAAAAGAGAAGAAAACGGCGCAGGACTTTGCTGAATCATTTGAGAGTATCGAAGCCGATTTTGACGAAAATATCAGCGCCACAGAAAGCCTTTTAAGCCAGTGCCGGCATCATGTGAGTTGTCGCTCGACGCTTCCAGAGCAGCAGAATAAATATACCGATGAATGTCGCGCAATCCGAGATAGCTGCAAACGTGTCAAAGAGTGCGAAAAGGAACAGGCCGCGCTGTCTTTACAGGAATGTGCTGAGGCGAGGCGGAAATGCTATCCGGATAAGATATGTGAGGACACAGAAAAAATTGAACAATATCTGTATTATGTGACCGCTCTGTATGTATCTCATTTGGTAATCACGAAGAGACATCCAAAAAAGGTGCGCAAATTACTGGTTGGCGCGCTTATTGGCAAGGTAACGGCGGATAATCTGAAGAATATCGCAGAGGCGATCTCTGAACATGCACAGAACGAAGATGAGCAAAAACGAATGTTGACATCGTTCATTTTGTTCCTTCATAAGGATGTCGCCCCGGATACTATCGGTGATGCCTTGATAAACCTGGCTAACGAATCATCCAGGAAATCCTCGAAAATGTCGAAAAAGCGTGTTAGTCGAATCGCTGAGGCGATTGCCCGGATTATTGCCAAACAGGACATCACTGAGGAAGACGCAGGAAAAATTGTCAGTGCTGTTTTTCTGAGCTTTAAAAAAAATGCAACACCAGGAGAAATTGAAAAAGCCATACGGATAGCCGCATACGTCCGGGACGACGCAGTATTGAAGGAGTGGCGGAAGGCGTTGAAGGAGTTGGAGAAAATGGATTTGGAGCATGGAAGGGAGAGCAGGGTTCCTGTGGAATTGAAAAAGGAACTCCAAAAGAAAGAGTTTAATTACGATGTCCTTGGTGAATTGCTCAGAAAGCTGGACAATGAACTGGTCATTTTGCTGATGCAAACTGGTGGTTCAATGGCGATGGTTCTGGAAGATGACCGAAATCCCATTTACCCCAATACGAGTCAAAACAATATTATCATTTTCGCATCCAATGTAAAAAGTGCGACCCAAAATAAATGCGGGGAACCGGTCAGCTTTTTTGAAGCTGCAATCAAAGAGTCGCTGACGCAGGTAACCATGCGAGGCATTAAGCTTCCTATCTCTGTGACTTCCAGGGAATTTGCCGCCGCTATGGATTGGGCGGAATGTACGTGTACCGGGGGCAGTAACTGTGATGATACCGCCCGCAAAAACGGATACCAGGCAGCGCCGGATATAAAGGAACGTATCAGCGGCAAATGTGAAGGGATTTTTGGCTTCAATGTGACAGCGAAAGGGAACACTGCGGAGGCGGTGGGTGAAGCCCGATTGACATTGGCCCGGAAGGATAAACGTTATTGGGACAAACATGCCGCGTCACGGCGAATGGGACTCGATTCAATGCGGAGCATGCGGTTTGGCACAGGATGCTCCCTTGAAGATGATATGTCACAGCGGGAAGCTGCTGTAAACCTGCTGCGCCGAATGCAGTATCGATACGCCTTTTTGATTGATCCCCCATTGGTGACACTCAAACTGGCTCCCAATCCGGCCTATGCGCTGCTTTCTCCGGGGCTTCCCTGGCTGATGGATGGTGAGCTTTACAACGACAGAAGAGGAACGGTTTTAACGGTTATTGATACGACCCTCCTGGCCGGCGGCATCGCAGCGCTGTACTTTTCAATTCGAGCACGGAATGAATACGCAGAAAACAGTGGAAAGCTGAAAACAGCCAATACGTTATCCTGGACAGCAACCTCCGCTTTTGGAACGGCACTTGTCTTTCGCGGGATAGCAACCCTCATTTACAAACGAAAATACCGCAGGCATTAGGTTTTGCAGGGGCCCCAAAGTCCATGCTTCAAGGTATGCCACAATAATGAAGTAGCTTCTCAAAGACTACTGGTGAACTTGTTAAAGAAGGTCATTCCCGCGAAAGCGGGAATCCAGAAAGCACTGAAAATGTGAGCAAACTGGACCCCCGCTCCACTTCGTGGGGGTGACGTTTTACGCTGTCTTTACCAGCACTTTTTGAGAAGCTACCCCAAAGGGTTCCTGGAATTGGTATAAGTGCCATGATGTCGCCGAACGGAAAGCGAATCATCGCGTGATGAGGTCTCGGGTCAATTTCGCAGTCGATGGCTCGGCTGCTGTTCCCACTTCCCACTTTTGGTGAAATAACGTATACCACTCGCGTGTTAAGGACGGGCGGACTTGTTTTTACAGATGTCTGGGGCAAATGATGAGAATGCGATTTTTTAACAGGGTAATCAGTTATAAAAAAATACTGGCGTTCAGTTCTTTGGTGGTCGTTTTTGCGTCGTCCGTGGTGGCGTGCCACCGCGAGCAGAGCCTTGGCGTCAACAGTGAAGGGGCCAGACGCATGATTGCGGCCATGGCGTTGGATGATGGGGATGTGAACCAGACAGCGCTGTATTGGATTCGGGACAGAAATGACCACTATCAGAGTTTTTTTGTTAGCGGGAACAAAAATGGCGCGCAGCTGCTGGGGTCGACGCGGTCGCTGGTGTTGAAGACCGAAACCGATTTTTATGAAATCAATAATAGCGATGAGGAAGTGGTGTTGTGCGACTGCGAGAAATGGCGTGCCGCGTCGTTTGAAGATGCGTGTCCCGCCGCATTGAAGACGGCCACCATGTCCAGAGTGTTGCTCTCCAGTCCCAATAAAAAGGTGGTTTCGACGCGCAGTGAAGCATCCACCGATGGAGAGGAAACGGACGGGGCGCTGGACATTTTTCCGCTGTCGTTTTCTGAAGAAGAGCTCAATCAGCTGGTTTCATTGCGTCAGCATTCCGTTATTACCGGCAGTATTGGTCCCTACGTGTTTATTCGCTACGAACGGGAGTATCAGCTTTGTCGGGACGAAACCGTCTACGACGCCCACGGATACAGTGTATTTAACCTTGATGCGATGCAGTTTGAACCGGTACTGTCAGACGCTGAGCTGGAACAGGTGAATGACAATGAGCGAGAAGACGCCTTTGCGTCGGTGCGGGGTGATACGGGATTTGAACACCTGACTGCGGCGGATTTGGAGTTGACCGAGATTCACCCCGAGTATGTGGCGGGGTTGGGTTTTTCAGTGGCGTATGAGTTCGAAGCGCGCAGTCAGATGTCGGAAGAAAAGAACAATTGGCGCGATTATACGAAAGATATTAAGGTGTTGGCCAAACAGATTCCGATTAGATTAACGCCATTTGCACTGGCGCCGCCACTGGTGCGCAATTTGCGGCCTCGCAGTGATGTGCGGGTGGGGGGATGGTCTGTGATTTTGGCGGTATCCGAATCCGACCGCGAAACCCTTGAAATGATATTTAAACCCGCAGACGATGCCCCAAATGTGTCGCTGCCTCAAACCACTGTGGAACAATAGAAGGTGCCCCATGTTTTTTGCGTTTCAACGATCAAAGAAAATATCCATGCTGGAAAATGACTCGGTCCAGGTCATCACCGGAAAAGTTTTGGCTCCGAACGAGATTAAAATCCCCGGAACAGACATCGGATGTGCCTGCTACTGGATGATGACCGAGGCGTGGAAACAGCCCGCACGAAAAAAAGGGCGCAAAATGTGGATGCCCGAAAGTTCGCAGCAGGGCAGCAAGGGGTTTTTTGTTGAAGACGCCACTGGCAAAGTATGGGTCGTGGATAATGCCGATGTTTTGGAACTGCGCAGTGGATGGGAAAACAGCGGTCGCATGGGAAAGAAGGGGACAAAGCGATTTGTTTCCAGATGTATTAAGTCGGGGGACGTTGTCAAAATTCGCGGGTTGATTACCCCGGCGAAGGGGGCAGAGCCCGGGGACTGCAAGGTAGTGCGTCCAAACGCCAAAGGGATGATAAGCATATTGCTGCGGAAAAAGTCGAAGCAGTAGGTGGTTCATTCGCCACTTCCCCATTGCACCACGACTGCAACGATGATATGGCCCCTCGTGCTATGGGTAGTATTCAAAAACTCAATGGACTGATCGCGCAGCTGGAGCAGGGGGGAGACCCAACGCGTCTGTATGCCGCCAGGGCAGCGTATAATTTTAAACATTCATGGCTGGAAATGGCTCAGGCCCTGGTCGAGGCCAACAACGCCAGACGCTTTGTGGACTGGGGATACGATACATTTCTGGACTACTGCGAAAAGGAACTGGGCCTGAAGAAGGCCATCGTGGATAAATTGATGGTGTCGTTCAATGTGTTGCAGCAGGCGGCGCCTCAGAAACTGGAAGCGATGAGTGAGCAGGATGTGATTCCCAGTTATCAATCTCTCGATTACTACGCCCGGGCGGTGGGGGAATTGCGCATTGATGGGTGTCCACCGGACGATATGCCGGAGCAGCAATTATCGCCTGAGCTGAATCAGCAACTGTACGATGCGGTATTTGAACAGGGGTGCACGCCCAAACAGCTCAAAGACCGGTTCGATCCGGTGCTGCGTCCCAAATCCGCTATTCAGGCGCAGCAGGAACACACCAAAAAAACCATTGCCACCACCAGAAAGCTTTTGGACCAACTCGAATTGCTGGATGGGATTTCTTACGACACAATTGATGAAGCCAAGCGGGCCATCACCCGATTGCACCAGGAAATGGATCAGCTGATGGTGGATTTGGACGTACTGGCCAACGCAGTGGAATAGTCGGGGTTAGCGTTGTCTCAAAAGGGTAATTGAACCTTTCG
>JAFGQN010000183.1 GCA_016935665.1 Deltaproteobacteria bacterium
GATTTGCCTCGAAAACGAGAGAGCAATGCGTTTATTGAGCAATCTATCGGCATGAAAGGCGTGTTCGCGCAGACTGACCCGCAAAATGCGAAACAGCAATTCCGCCCCACGGTCTGCCATGGTGTATCCATAGGTTCGATAGTCCCCCTGCAAACGCCCCCTTGATGCCTGGCAATAATACAGCGCGCAAAGTGCTGTCGTCGCGTTTGTCGAAGAAAAAAAAATTTTGATATTGTCTATGGACACGTCCAGTTGCTCCACTTGAAAGGGATGGGCGGTGGCCTCCACGTCGCTCATCAGCTCCACCGTACGTATCTCCTGCAACGGCACTTTTGCAGTCCCCCTTTTTCCGTAAGCAGCGACAACACACCCAGCATCCGCAAAGCAAATTTTGGTATACACCCATTCATCCGATACACTCCTTGCCCACCTGTCCAAAGACAGACAAAAACAACTCATTGTTTGCAAGGAAAAGGTGGCCCACATCGCTCTCACGGATGTGGGCCGTTTATGAAAAACAAACGCCGCGACGGTCGCAAAATAATCGGACAGAGCCGTGGTTCCAAAAGTTCCCGAAAATTGATTTTCCCCTCAAATCAATTGGCCAGGCTCCCAAACCAGTCGCGTGCTGCCATGGAAATGCGCCAAAGACTTACGCCTCGTGGTACAGCGGGGTCCCCAGTTCCTCAAATTTGAACATGGAAAATGCGCGGGGGCCCTGGTAATCCAGAATTCGAAAGTCATTGGTTTCCCTAAGGTCCATCATTACATGTTGAAAATGACCGCCGTAACGGTCCTTTGCTTCATCCACGGGAATCTCGTACGCGATGAATTTATGGATGCCCTTGTGATCGAGTTTGGCAATAATGTCTTCGTCGAGAAAGATGGGATGGGAAGTGAGATAGACGAGAGCTCCGCTTCCTGTTAAAAGTAATCCGGCTTTCATGTGCGCCTCCTTTGAGTTGACACTATTTTAAATATGCATACGCACTGCCACTGGTGTCAACGGCCGGACCCCGGGATTTCCATGGGTCAGGCCTGAGCGCCCCACTGAATTTATACAATTATGTGATATCAATCACCGAGGATGCACCATAATGTATTCCGCTGCATCGTGCGACAACCGCAACACACCTTGCAACCGGCTGAAAATATTCGGTTTGAAGCAGTTTATCCCATTGCACCCGACGGACAATAATGGCACGTAAAATGCTCCTGCATTCATGGCGGGCGGTTTGCGCCAAACGCGAAATATTTGGGACCTGGAAGGATAAATATGAGCGTCGCTGAAATTGAAGTGATTTGGCTGACTTTAAAAACCGCGCTGGTCAGCACCGTTCTTACCATTCCCATCGCCGTCTGGCTGGGATGGATCATGGCGCGCAAGCGGCTGCGGTTCAAAGCGGTGCTGGAGGCGCTGATTTCCCTGCCCATGGTAGTGCCGCCGGTGGTCACCGGATATTTGCTGCTGCTGACATTGGGACGCAACAGCGCCGTTGGCAACACCCTGTACAATATGTTTGGCTGGCAATTCACATTCAACTTCGCGGCACTGGTGCTGGCGTCGCTGGTGGTTTCGCTGCCGCTGGCGGTACGCTCCATCCGCAGCGCCTTTGAAATGGTGAATCCCGCTTACGAAAATGCCGCCGCCACGCTTGGGGCCCCCCCATTGGCCACATTTTTTCGCATCAGTCTGCCACTGGCATTGCCAGGCATTATCAGCGGCGTGGTCCTTTCGTTTGCACGGAGTCTGGGGGAATTTGGCGCCACCATCACTCTGGCGGGCAATATATTTGGCAAAACCCAGACGGTGGCGCTGATGATATACTCCAATATGCAGGTTCCCGGGTCTGAAATGCAGGTGATGCGACTGGTGATTTTTTCCATTCTGCTCTCAGTGGCCGCCATTGCCGCATCGGAATGGTTTTCCAAAAAGAACAGGTATCTTCGCAAATGAAACTGTCGCTGAAAAATGTGAAACTCAGCCTTTCGGAAATATCGTTTTCCTACGACACCACCATGGAAGGCGGGATATTTGGTGTATTTGGCGTCAGCGGTTCGGGAAAAAGCACACTCATGAAAGTGATATGCGGTATCGAGCGGGCGCACACCGGGCAAGTGATTTTCAACGACACGGTGTTTTTCGATTCGGAAAAAGGCATTCATATTCCACCTCACAAGCGCCAGGTGGGAGTGGTGTTTCAGGAGCACTACCTTTTCCCCCATCTCACTATCGCGCAGAATCTGACATTTGGCAGCCGCTACACCACCATGGAAAAAATTTCTTTCAGCGATGTGATCGCGCTGCTGGATTTGGCGCCACTTATGAAAAAAAAGCCGTCAAAGCTTTCGGGCGGAGAGCGTCAGCGGGTGGCCATTGGCCGCGCTCTGTTGCAGCAGCCGCGCATGCTCCTTTTGGATGAGCCGTTTTCCAATCTGGATCGCAGCCGCCGTAAACAGATTATTTCCTATCTGCTGAAAATTCACAACCGCTTCGGCATCCCGCTGTTGATTATCTCTCACGATCTTGAGGACATCCTCCGGCTGACCCAGTCCATTATTATTATCGAATGCCAGTCCATAAAGGCCACCGGCGACTATCTGCACATTGCGGAGCAGGCCATTGTACCGCACCTGATTACCCCCAGACGATTCATCAATATTGTGGAGCTGGTGCATCAGGCGTACCTGCCCAAACAACGCATCAATCACTTTGGCGCCACAAAGGATGGCCCCACACTCATGGCCACCAACTCCGGTGCGTTTTCAAACGAGCGCCAACACGGCAGGCGTGTGCGATTGGCGATTGCCCCCGACGACATAGCTCTTGGCAGTGATACCTGCCGCAACATCTCCATGCAAAATCAGCTGCAAGGGACGGTGACCCATATCCTGCACATGAACGACTCCTTTTACGTCACCCTGGATTGTGGTGGCATTTCCCTCGTTTCCGAAATTACACCGGCCGCACTGTACCAGCTGGATGTGAAGCCTGGTGCAATTCTGGTGTGTCTTTTTAAAGCGAAGGCCGTTGAAATTGTTCATATCTTTGAAAATGGCGTTCAAAAAGCGAATTGATGCACTACCCCGGAAGCTGCCGAACAACCAAAAGAATCCTGCGCCCCAAAACGTGATGGCCCAGAAAATTGGGCGATGTGGCTGGCCTGAATTTGAATGTGTCTCATACTGATTTTCTGCATGGACTTAAAACAGGTACAGACAGTACGCCACCACAAAGGGCGCGTACTGTCGCGTCCGGTGGGGCACGCTGTGCCAAACGGATGGTTTAGTACCCAAAAAAAAGGAGGAAGGTGCGCCCATGACTCACGACCGCGAGAAAAAATACAGGCAATATTTATTTTATCTTCACGCGCAAATAGTGGAAGGCACCGATGGCAACCCACGCAGTCCGAGGCACGGCGTGTACGAGTATTTTGAAATTATCGAAACGTTCAGCAATTTGGGATTTCACGTCATCAGTGAAATTCGCCCCATTAATTGCAACGTAAACGCATATGCACGAAAACTGACCGGCGAAATCGAATCCCTTTTGGCAAGCGGCGTTCCAGCAGAAAATATTACCGTGGTTGGGGCCTCCAAAGGCGGAATGATTGCGGCCACCGTGAGCCACCTGCTTGAAAATCCCCAAATTCGATATGTCATACTGGCCGGACTGTTTCCCGCTCTGCACGAAAAAGGAGGTGTTCGCCTTCATGGCGAAGTGCTTTCCATTCACGACAAAGCTGACAAATTCCCCATTCGACCTGAACTGTTTTTTAATGATTCTCCAGGCCTCACCCGTTCCAAAACGGTAATCACGGAAACCGGTCTGGGACATGGTATCCTGTACAGGCCATATCCCATATGGACCGAAGAAGTGCTCAGTTGGATTGGTTTTCATCGCAACGCACAGGATGACATACAGCCGGAACTGAGTGGCAACAGATATTGAAGAACCAGCCAGGTGAAGCACACGACATTCCCTTCATTACCTTTCATTGGCACACACAAATCCACAGTTGCCTTACATGTCGCTGCAAATTTCCATGTCTATCCGTTGAGTAATTCAATTGTGGGTGTCGGTTTCTCTATGATAGAGTTACACTCTGACGCGGAAAAACCACTATCCGTGTAATCGATGTACATGCAAACATCACTTGCGTATTTAAAATTGAATTATTACTTTCGAGGTTTCCGAAATGCAGAACACGTGGCGACCGCTATTACCGTTACTCCTCACTTTAGTCATTTCATGCAGTGCCCGGCCCGACTCTGTGCAAATCGAGGACGAAAACCCATCGGATGAGACGGACTCAAAGGACACAAACGACCCCGATACCGCCGACAGCGACGCCGACACTGACAGCGATAGCGACAGCGACGGCGACGGCGACGGCGATAACGACAGCGATTCCGAATCAATGGAAGATGCAGATACCCACAGCGATGGCAGCGACTCTCCCGATACCAATGGGGATACCGCAGATACCGAGCCTGCGCCATTCTGGGTGCCCAAAGGGCCCAAACAATTAAAACCGGGACATGTGGAGTTGAATTGCAGTCTCGATGTACTCATCACTGAAAACGGCCTGCGCGAAAATTGCAACACCGCACCCGTCCCCTGTATTCCCGACGAACCCAAAGTGACCTGTGAAATGCGCATTCTGGGGGAAGAAGACAATGTTGAGTACGACGGTCTGGTGGGTATCGAACGCCGGGGCCGGTCGTCCATTCAGTACAACAAGCCGAGCTACGCTTTTGAATTTCGTTTTGAAGACGGCAGCGACAATCCCGTGCCCTGCATGGGCATGGGAAAGGAATCCGACTGGATTCTGGATGGTTCCTGGGTCGACAGGTCATTCCTTCGCAACAACATTGTACTCGACATTTTCAGCGAACTTGGCCCCAAAACCCACTATGGCCCCGACAGTCGCTTTGTAGAGCTGACGTTTAACGGCGAGGCGCAGGGCATCTATCGGCTGGTTGAAAAAATCAAGCGGGACGATGATCGGGTAGACATTCCCAAAGACGATGGCACAGGCGAAACCTTTATTATTAAACACGACGACGACGGCACGCTCTCCATGCCACTGGGTTTGATTCAAAACCGCTGGGGACTTGTTTACCCCAACGATAGCAATGTGACCGACACCCAGCTGAACGCCATTGAAGGCTGGATGACTGACTTCGCCGAAGCGCTCAACGCCGGCGATGCGTTCACTATGCTCAACATGGACAATGTGGTGGACTTTGTGCTCCTGCAGGAGCTGGCCAAAAACATTGATGGATTCCAGTTCAGCCTGTACCTGTTCAAGGAAAAGGGCGAGCTGGCCAACATGGTTCCCTGGGATTTCGATCTCGCGTTCGGTCAACCGCGCATTGATGAAGACCTATCCTGGCCCAACGAATCTCCCGAAGGATGGGTCGCCCATCACTCCAACCTCATCGCCCGCTTCCTCGACGACGAAGAATTCACCGCCAGACTGGAAACCCGCTTTGCCCAATTGCGCACCGGTCCCTTAAGCCTCGACGCCATCGATACGCGCATTGACGAATATCTGATGGTGTTGAGCGACGATGTGATCGAAAACAACTTTAACATCTGGCCCATGGAAAACGTGGCGTTCGAATATATTTACAGTCCCTACCATCTGTACGACATCGAAAGCCACAGCGCCGAAATATCCAAACTGCGCCAATGGATCCACGACCGCCTGGCCTGGATGGATGACCACCTGTCCGAATATGCCGCGTACAGCGATTCCATAGAGAAATGAGTTTCCTTTCGAACACTCTCGGATAAAACAATTAGACATATTCCCTGCCCAGACTTAATACCGTCATTCGTCCCCCGCAGAAAAATCACTTTTGAACGCCGCTGGTTGTGTTACAAGCAATTCAAATAATAAACATTTATTTAACGCAACATTGCGCAACGTGCGTAAAAGAAGGAAAAATCGATGCGACTCAACCATTTGAATCCACATTTTATAATTGCTCTAATGCTTATCCCCATCTGTCTCATGGCCTGCTCGGCGGAGCACTCTGCGTCATTTCCCAAAGGGGGAAAGATGTTGCTTCCCATTTCGGGAACCAGCAACAGTGGCGTTGACTATCGGCTTTCAACTGGCGAGTTCACGATTACCGGCGGCGCCACTCCCGTTTCCATATCCGCTTCGGATTACCTGAATCAAACTACTGCTTACATCGATTTGGAAGCGGGGGATTACAGTATTGGTCTGGCGGATGGCTGGATTCTGGAACGACTGGATGGCAGCAATTGGGTGCCCGTCACCGCCAATTTAACGTCTCCAAATCCGGTGCCATTTACCATTGCGGCAAACCAAATAGCCCCTGTCGTATTTGTTTTCAGCACAGACGGCCAAAACATTCCGGTTGGCAACGGCACACTGGCACTCTCCATCGATGTGGTGGAACAGGACAGTGACGCCGGTGTGGTGTTCGACTGTAATCTGCCCCCAGTCGGCGCCGATGGTCAACCCAAACCCAGTGGAGTTGCCACAGGCATCTCCGTGCTGGACTGGGCCGGATACCAGGGGGCCGTGACTTACACACTGGATGATGCCAATTCCTCTCAAATCGAAAACTGGGCTGCACTGGCGGCTCTCAATGTGCCAATGACATTTTTCCTCCAAACCGGAAAAGCGGAGGCATCACATCCCGTATGGCAGGAGGCCCTTGCACTTGGACATGAACTGGGAAACCACACCCAAAACCATGGCAGCCCCAGTGAAAGCGAGATTGATTTGGCCACCGCTTTTATTGAAAATACATTTGGAATTTCGCCGCTCACCTTCGCCATTCCCAACGGAGATACCGGTTATCTCCTGCTTCTGCCCCAACGATTCTTTCTCGCCCGCGGGATTGGCGCCGGCAACATTCTTCCAAATGGCAACAACGACCCGTTCAATTTACCCAGTTATATTCCGCCTACCAACGCCCCCACGTCCCAGTTAAACAGCCTTATCGATGCCGCACGATGGGCCGGCGCGTGGCAGGTTCTGCTGGTTCACGGGTTTACAGGTGGCACCGACGGCGCATATGCACCCATTGACCTCAATGCGTTCATCGGGAATGTGGCGTATGCGAAAGCCACAGGAGACATGTGGATTGACACATTTTCAAAGGTGGGCGCGTACTGGCTTGGCCAAAAACTTATCGCTGACAGCACTCCTGCTGTCACAGGAAACAGCCAGACCTGGACATGGGAACTGCCCGACAACTTTCCTTCCAACCAGTGTCTCAGAATCAGTGTGACTGGCGGCGCCGTGTCCCAAAACGGCCAAACCGTCGCATGGGATTCCCACGGTTACTACCAAATCTCCCTCGACGAGGGTTCTCTGACACTGGCACAGTAACCGCGTCAATAGTCGCGCTGCCCGACGATATGTTCTACTCGACATTTTACAGACGCCAAAAATCAATCAGCAAAATCACAATCCGTTTCTGAAGTCCTGTATTCCAGTTTTTTTCGATAGCCGAATAACCTTGCGCTGAACTACACATCGGCATAGAATACAAATATAAATTTACCCACGATGTATACCCGGCACATTTAACATGGGGTTATTTGTGCTTTATGTAAGGAGAACAAAATGTCATTAAATAGAATCCCGGATTTAATACTCTCAACACTTTTGGCAGCAATCATGCTTTCAGCATGTCAAAACGACAACAAAGTGACAGTACTTACCGGCAAGGCAATATTTCCGTTGGTTGCCTATTCCGCGTCCGGCACGCAATACACACTCATGTCGGGAACGTTCACTATCACAGATGAAACCGGTGCCATCGTAGTGGAATTTGACGGCGGTATGGACACCACACCTGAATTCGAACTGCCCACAGGGGACTATTCCGTATCGCTTGCAGACAATTGGATATTGTACAGGGATTCGGTATTAATGGAGGATGCCGAGCTGGTGTCACCCTCTGTTGTAGATTTCGCCATCGAACCCGATGAGACTACTCCCATCACATATGCGTTTCGAGTCAACGGTGAAACGGTCGAAACGGGCACTGGCAGCGTGGTTCTCAACCTTACAGTAATAGAAGGCAACGATGATTTGCCATTTACTTCGGACTTCGAAGATGAGGCTCAAAGTCTCATAGGATGGAATGTCCTGACTCAACACGACGGATGGTCCTGGTTTGAAGACGCCACAGCTTCGCTGGGTGTTACTTCGGTAACGGCAGCCGATAATTCCAGCAATTCGTTCCAGCTCGAAACCAGTGGATTCAGTGGCGCCGAATATAATTTTGACACTCTTCACCCCTCGACTATCTCTTTTTGGGTCATGTTTCCATCCACGAATCTCAACAGTGGTTTTTTCGTGACCGACGAAAATGATGCCACCGTCCTGTACATGCAATTCTGGAATACTGGAAGTATCACGTGTTCGGGCCTGGGTTCAATTGGACAGTGGCAACCGATGGTGTGGCAACACATAGAATTCAGGAACATCGACTGGGGTCAGGGAACCTTCGATACCTTCATTGACGGTGCAAATGCAGCAGCGAACCAGGCCTTTGTCGTCAGCACCGCAACATCGCTCAGCACTCTCGCCATCTACAACACCAATGATGGCATATCCAGGTGGGACGAACTGGAAATTTACTGACATCCTGCGTTTTCACCCTTCCTGCAGCAATGCACACGCGCTGTCAATATGATACCCCTGTCAGAAAGAACGAATACGGGAAATAGCCGATGATGGCTCTGCAAGAGTCATTGCGAGAATTTCGCCCGGGTTACTCCAGTAACGGATTACTATCGGTGTCTGTTGTATCCGAATCCACAGGCGGATTGGTGATTTGCTGCGTGTCAGTGTCCATACCGGTGTCGCAGTTTTCAACCGCGGGATCGCACAGCTCCTCCCACGGGTCGCAGTCTTCTACCTCAGGGTCGCATGGGCAATCTCCAGGAACCACTTCGATGGTGTTTTCCTTTTGTTTGGCGGGAGACGCGTGAACGTTTTCAATAATGGCCCTGCCAAAGCCGGCCGAACCAAACGCGGCGTTGTCCACCCACACCTCATACACCACGCGGAAATCCCAATTTTCGGCGCCTGCGAGCAATGCGTAGCCCGACGTGGTGGCCGGCGAATCCTCCACATACAGCAAGCCGCATCCGTTTAAATTTCGATTGAGCGAAGTGGACACGCCCAGTATCGCAGATGCATCGCCCACAATCATTTGGCCATCGCCCCCATTGACACCGAGGGTGCTGTACCCCGAAGCACTGCCGGCATCCAGGGAGATGTAGTCCAGCTTAAAGTGCAGCGCCAGCGTATCGTCAGCGGCGTACAACAGCATTTCCGCATGATCGCTACCCACCAGATCTTTGAAGGTGTGGGTGCCTTTCTTTTCGTCTTTCTTAGGAGGCTTCTTCTCGTCGCTGTCCTCGTCTACTTTTTCATCTATTTCATCGTTTCCCCATCCAATCGCTGTGGCGCCGTAAGAATTGTCCACGAACGCCGGATCCAGTGTCAGACGCAGATGCACCCATTCCTTATCGGCCACCACTTCCACAATCTGTTCGATGGCAGCGGCGGGAATATCGGGGTTGTCTTTTCCATAAAAGCATTCCACTTCCTCGGCAATTACCTCTGAAGGAGTGACCGTCACGGTGTTGGCGTTGCATTCATCGGCGGTTTCCGGTGGAATCCCAGGTTTAAGAGCGTCACCGCTGCCCGATATGCCGGTTCCTGGAAACCGGACCACACCGGAAGCATCCGAATCCGGTGTCCCGGTTCCGCCGCCCGAATCCTGCGGGGCGCCGTCATGCGTGACATCGGTTAACGCGTTATCTCTGGCAGTGCTCTTCGCATCATCACTGCAACTCCACATCCACGCTGCCATCGCGAGAATCATCCCTGTTTTTATTTGTGTTTTCATCATCATACTCCTGGGGTTTGAATCCATCAGATTTTCGTCACAACAAGGCGATGACATGAGCCGAGCGAACTGTTTCATTTTTTTCCATAGGAAAAAATCTTTGACAAATCCCCAATCTGACGAAGACCGATCCATATGTTAAAACGGGTTGAACCAGTCGGAATTCCGTATCAATCTGGGAATGATAATCCGAACCGTCATGATACGTGGAATAGACCAGAATCTGGTCATTATATCCACAGGTTGAAAATTCCTAATCGTTAGACGCATCGATGTCCGAAGATTTTGTAAATAGTACACATGAAACTATATTGCGCGAAGTGGCATTGCCTCTCGAACCTCTCTACCCGTTATTTCTTTCCAGGGAAGATAAACAGTGCTGCATGCTTGGATTATAATATGTCAAGGGGGGCTCAAGGAGGGGCCATGACCGATGTAGAGCAAAGGCGTGAGTCGATACGTCATCCGGCAGATATTCCTTTATCGTGGACACTTGGGGATGTGGTAGTGCATGATACGGAGTATTTGCGCAATATTTCAGAAGGTGGTCTTGCGTTTTCATCGCAAACCCGATTGGCGGTGGGGGCAGATATAGATATTGCGGTTCCGATACGAAATCCCGAGATGCACATTCGCGGTATTGTCGTATGGTGCACCGATAACGAAGACGGCACTTTTGATGTGGGCGTCCAGTTTAAAGATGCGGAGACAAAATTTCGCATGCGGATGGTTGAACAGGTGTGCCATATTGAGCACTTTAAAAAAGAGGTGTTTGAAACCGAGGGACGGCAACTGACCGGTGAACAGGCGGCCATGGAATGGATTCGCCGTTTCGCCAAAGACTTTCCGAGCTTTCATTAGAGTTTGAACTTCAACACAACCAAATGGTCGTCCTGCCGAAGCGATCATTCTTCAGGTTGCAGACTTTACCCAACCCTGCCTGTGAATACGTTTTTGAGCGACGCCGGACTGCAACGACGGCTTGCCCGAAGGAGGTATTATCATGGGTAAAACCATTGGCATTGATTTAGGAACCACAAACAGTGTTGTGTCTGTCATTGACGGGAAGGATCCAGTTGTAATTCCCAACGAGGAGGGGGCGCGCACCACGCCATCTGTGGTGGCCTGGAATGACAAGGGGGAAGTGTTGGTGGGTCAGGTAGCCAAGCGCCAGAGTGTGACCAACCCGGAAGGCACAGTGTATTCGATTAAACGGTTTATGGGACGACGCTTCTCTGAAGTGAAGCAGGAGGCCGCCATGATGCCGTACAAAGTGGTAGAGGCGCAAAACGGAGATGTGCAGGTCGATGTGAAAGGAAAACGTCAGGCACCACCGGAAATTTCAGCCATGGTGCTGATGAAACTTAAAAAAGCGGCGGAGGACTACCTGGGTGAAAAGGTGGATAGCGCTGTGATTACGGTTCCGGCGTATTTTAACGACGCACAGCGTCAGGCCACAAAGGACGCCGGCAAAATCGCGGGTCTGGATGTAAAGCGCATTGTGAATGAGCCCACGGCGGCGGCACTGGCCTATGGTCTTGACAGGCAGAAAGAAGAAACCATTGCGGTGTATGATTTTGGGGGAGGCACGTTTGATATTTCCATTTTGGATGTAGGGGACAATGTGGTTGAAGTGGTGGCCACCAACGGGGACACGCTCCTTGGCGGGGACAATATCGACCAGAAAATCATCGACTGGCTTATTGCGGAGTTTAAAAAGGATTGGGGAATCGATGTGTCGAAGGACAAAATGGTATTGCAACGGCTGAAAGAGGCGGCGGAAAAAGCCAAGATTGAACTCTCCCAGGTGATGGAGTCCCAGATTAATTTGCCGTTCCTCACCGCAGATGCCTCCGGTCCCAAACACCTGAACGTGCATCTGAGCCGGGCGAAGCTGGAGACGATGATTACTGATTTAGTGGAGCGGTCTTTGGAATCGTGTAAAAAGGCGCTGGAAGATGCCGGCAAGACCACATCGGAAATTGATGAGGTGGTGCTGGTGGGCGGTTCCACGCGGGTTCCTTTGGTGCAGCAGAAGGTAAAGGAATTTTTTGGCCGGGAACCCCACAAGGGCGTAAATCCAGACGAAGTGGTGGCCATGGGCGCGGCAGTGCAGGCCGGAGTGTTGTCGGGAGATGTGAAAGATGTGCTGTTGCTCGATGTGACACCACTGTCGCTGGGGGTGGAGACGCTGGGTAATGTGATGACGGTGATGATTCCCAGAAATACGACCATTCCGGCAAAGAAGACCGAGGTATACTCCACCGCAGCGGACAATCAGACGTCGGTGGATATTCATGTGCTGCAGGGCGAACGTTCCATGGCGAAAGACAACCGTACGCTGGGCCGCTTTCATTTGGAAGGCATTTTACCCGCGGCGCGCGGTGTGCCGCAGATTGAGGTGACATTTGATATTGACGCCAACGGTATTGTGAATGTGTCCGCCAAAGATATGGCCACTGGCAGGGAACAGAAGATTACTATTACCGCGTCGTCGGGGCTGAGTGAATCCGACATCGACCGCATGGTGAAAGACGCCGAGGCCCATCGGGCGGAAGATGAAAAGCACCGCAAAGAGATTGATACGAAACACCGGGCGGAACAGCTGCTGTACGCCACTGAGAAGACACTCAATGAGCACCGGGACAAAATTCCCGCTACAGATGCCAGTGCCATTGACCACGCCATGGAGGATCTCAAGTCGGCTATTGAGGCCAATGATGTGGCGCGCATGGAACGGGAAACGGAGAATCTCACGCGGGCATCTCACAAGCTGGCCGAGGCCATGTACCAGCAGACGGGGACATCGACGTCGGCCGGGCCATCCGGCGCATACACCGGTCCATCGTCCGGTGGGAAAGGCGCCGACAGCGATGTGATTGACGCGGACTTCAGCGAGGCGTCATAGACATGGCGCTGAGTGCCACTTTCCCTTTCAAATTCTGAATGGACTGCTGACCTGACATTTCATCGGATGAGACGTTAACGGTTTCATATCTCCAGATCATGCAAACGCGCATGAACTTGCCAAAGCGATAGCCAAAAAAATGGGAATAATGCGCCATGCCAATCGTTGTGGAATATCGAACGCTCCCCAAAAAGGGGGGTATCAATAATGTTTGAATGCTGCACAGGTGCAGCCATTTTCGTCAGGAGGTATTTCAGATGACAGCCCCAAAAACTGAAATGGTCTTTTGCAAAGAATGTGAAACCCCTGCACTGGCGACGCTGGACAACACGCCGTACTGTACCCGATGCCTGCTTAGGCAGATTAAGCGGAATCGCCAAAAGCAATTGAAACGGTTTATTCAACCGTTGACCGACTTCCACAGCCACAGCTGGCAAGACCGATGGCCTGCAATTCCCATCTCGAATCCAACGGAATTAAGCATGGCGTAATTTGTCAGTGAGTGGCGTCAATGGATTGCAGCGCGCGACTTTCGATGAGTTTTAACAGAAGCTTTTTTACTCTGGGCGATGACGCGATAATGGATTGGATGGTTTCCCTCGAAAAGCAGATGACGGAAACATCGTCTTTGGCAATCACGGTGCTGGTGCGCGGTGTGCCGGTGATGACCGAAACTTCGCCAATAACTGCCCGCTTGCCCAGTTCGGCTAAAGAGACTTCGCCTCTGTAAGAACTCTGTCTGACCTGTACCGTGCCCGAATTGACAATCATCATTTCGGTACCTTCGTCGCCTTCTTCGATAATGACCTCTCCGGCGGAAAATGAGCAGCTGTGCGCCTTCGCCTTGAGCTGGGCTCGAATCTCTTCGTCCAGAGATCGGAAGATAAACGACTCATCCACAATGGCCGAAATTATTTCTCTGGTGGGGGGGGTCATGGTGTTTCTCCTTGCATTGTTAAATAATACATCATCCCTTTAAAAAGGGGCACTCCGTCGACATTGGCGTAATAACACCACAGAATATCTGGAATGACAATTTTTTGTTCGCAGTGACAAGTTCATAATATTCTACATTTTAGTGGTTTGTGGATACAACACGTACATCATTGTACGCTTTTAGCGGCATAAAAACGCATGAAGACCGGTGATCTGATTGAAATGGCCCACTGTAGGGGACATGGCACGTAACATGCTTATCCTTAGGCATATCTGCGCTGCGATATTCCGCAAGTGCGATCTTCATCGACAGGAACAAACGATTTTTTACCGAGGAATCAGAAATGAAAATTCGACAACAAATTGCAGTAACCGGTCTAGTTCTCCTGGCGCAACTGGCGCTGGTGGCAGCCTGTGGAAAAGCAACCAATGACAACTCCGCCCCGGCTAAATCGACAGATGAACGCGATACGTCCAAAGCGATCCATATTCATGCGGCCGCAGGTACACGGCTGGCCACAACGGACATTTGTGACTTATTTGAAAAAAAGAGCGGGGTGGAGGTGATCCGCAATTTTGCGTCGTCCGGCACACTGGCCAGACAGATTGCCAGCGGTGCTGTGGCCGATATGTTTTTGTCCGCTAATCGGCAGTGGATTGACTTTCTGATTGATAACCGGATAATTGCCAGAGACGCCGTACATATCGTTGCCGGCAACGCCCTTGTGTTGATCGCTCCCAAAGGCAAATCCGTTAGCGCCGTGGATTTTTCACCCGAATTTGATATTGCGTCCCTGACGTCCCATGTGGCGGTGGGCGATCCGGCGTATGTGCCGGTGGGCAAGTATACCGACGAAGCCTTTAAAAAGCTCGGATGGACGGACCGATTGACAGGGCGTCTTGTTCTGGCCAGGGATGTGTCGTCGGTACTTCATTATGTGGAACTGGGAGAGTGCGAACTGGGGGTGGTGTATGCGTCCGAAGCGCTGGCCTCAAAAAAGGTACAGGTAGTGGCAACAGTGCCCGCGCATTTACACCGCCCCATCGTGTTTTATGTGGCGCCCCTTAACGCCAGTGCGGCGAACGCGGATGTACAGGAGTTGAACCAGATGTTTTTAGGCGAGGGAAAAGCGGTGTTTACGAAATACGGCTTCACTCTCTTGGACAATTGATAAAGAATGGGGAATTTTGCCATGATTCGATTTACCGACAGTGAAATTGAGCAACTCATCCTGGATGACGCGCCCCTGGGGGATTTGACGAGCGCTCTTTTGGGACTTCATACACAAACGGGCACGCTCACAGTGACGGCCAGGGAAGAACTGGTGGCCTGTGGCACCGAGGAAGTGGAGCGGTTGCTGGAAAAGCTGCGCATATCGGTGCATCAGCGGGTACCGTCGGGAACAGTATGTCATGTGGGGGATCCGCTTTTGTCCGCATCGGGGGAAGTGTCGGCCATTCATATGGCGTGGCGCGCGGGCAGCACTATGATTGAATTTGCCTCGGGGATAGCCACCCGCACCCGTCAGCTGGTGGCAGCGTCGCGCAGGGGAAACAAGGCAACCACAGTGGCGGGGTCCCGCAAACATGCACCATTTTTAAAAAAAATTGCCCTTAAGGCGTTAATGGCCGGAGGAGGCGTGCCCCATCGCACGGGATTGTCGGATACAGTGCTTATTTTTAAGGAACATCTCCTTTTTTTGGGGGGATACGAGCAACTGGCCCGAACCGTTGAACGGGTGCGCGCACAACACCGGGAGCGCATGGTGGTGGTGGAGGCGCATACAGAACTGGAGGCTCTGGCGGTGGCCCAGTCCGGAGCCCATTTTGTGCAGATTGACAAAATGCCGCCCCCGGGATTTGCGAAATGCGCCAGGGAATGCAAAAAGGTGAACCCCAACGTGGGCGTGATTGCCGCGGGGGGCATCAATGCACAGAACGCCCGGGCCTATGCGGAAGCAGGGGCCGAAGTACTGGTCACCTCCTGGATGTACGCGGCATCGCCGGCAGATGTCAAAGTGACCATTTGCGCCGACGACGGGTCGGACGATTAATCGGTTTAATATTCGCTTATTGAAGATTGACAGCGACAAAACCGCAGCTGCAATCAACGGATAGGGTCAGCAAATCCGCCTGCAGTATGTTGCAGGCGGCGTCCCACAGGAGTCTGGAACGCGTTTCAGACCCAATCTGTTTTGAAATTACGCCAATACATCCACAGTGCCGTTTCGCAAGAAAGTGCCGCGAAGTCAATTTGTAATAAATGGAAAAAAACGACTTCAAGCAAAAATTTTTAATAATAATATAATCGAACACGCGACTAATCAGAATCTCGCACAACATAACAAAGGAGGTTGTCAATGCATCTTCGACGATGGGGTATAATTGCGATGCTGGTGGCTGCGACGGGCTGGACGATGGGATGTGGGCCGACAGATGAAACCAGGACACATACAGAGTTCCTTGAGGACGGCAACTCCGGGGATAAAATGGCTCAGGACACCCAGTCGGAAACAGCGGTCTATGACCCAACAATATCGACCAGCGAACATTCCGACCCGGCATCCCGTGATACAGCCACAATCAGTGGTGCTATTGATTCGAATACCGCTACGCATAGTCATGACACCACATTCGATACCGAGGATACAGACACCGAAAAAATACCCGACACGCAAACAACTTCAGATAATCAATTGACTACCGACACACAAACAGATTTTGACACTCAGGAAGTAACAGAACAAATGATTCCGCAGACCTGTTCTGCGGACTATTGCCAAAATGGCGCACAATGCGATGACCGAATTGGTCACGCCGTATGTGCCTGTCCCCATGGATTTTATGGCATGCGGTGTGAATTGGGCACTGTTGCAATGTCCGGAGGCACCTGGCACAGTTGTTTTATCCTTTCAGACGGAACACTAAGGTGTCAGGGCCGAAATCTGTATCGCATGGCCGAAGCGCCAACCGGCACTTTTAAGGAAGTATCCGTAGCACATATGCACAGCTGCGCCCTTCGTATCGACGGGACCATTGAGTGCTGGGGATATGATTTCCGCGACCGCATCGCCGCACCGGAAGGAACATTCACACACATCTCCAGTGGCAGCCAATTCAACTGTGGTATCCGCACCAACGGCAGCATCACCTGCTGGGGCAGCACAGTTTATCCTCCCACTATCAGCATTGACGGTTCACCAAACTACGTACCGCCGCCACCGCCGCCCGATGGCATCTTCACTGAAATTTCACAGGATTGTGCACTCAGTTACGAAGGTGAAATCAAATGTTGGGATTATGAGCACACAGTATTCACACCGTTGTCCGGCACGTTTATCGCGTTGTCCGGCAACAGTTCTGACGGATGCGGCCTTAGAGCAGACCAAAGCGTGGAATGCTGGGGATCCGCGTATAACCCGCTGGATGTTCCATATGGTCAATACACCGCGCTCAGCAGTGGCGCCCTGCACACCTGCGGACTTCGAAGCGACGGCGCCATTGTCTGCTGGGGCAGCAGCAGCAACTCTTTGGGGCAGATGGATGCACCGGAAGGGACCTTTACTTCACTGTGGGGTGGAAACAATCATCACTGCGCGCAGGATGCCAAAGGCACGCTCACATGTTGGGGCGACAACGACTTTGAACAGATTTCGGCGACAGAGATACCGTTCAACGACTTTTGTGTTGGCCACGATGAAGAAACCTGTGCGCTGGATTTGGACAATCGCCTCTCCTGCTGGTCCAGCAGCGACGATGAACATTTGCCGCCTGAAAATGCTGTTTTCAGGGACATCTCCAGTGGGCGGTTGTTTGCCTGCGGGCTTACCGAAGATGGAAAAATTGATTGCTGGGGATATTCTTTCAGCGTCGCAGAACCGATGCTCAATGGACCCTTTTCGGTTGTCTCTGTGGGAGAAGGACACGGTTGCGCATTGGATGTTTCCGGACAGATTGATTGTTTTGGGAGCAATACCAATGGGCAGCTGAATGTCCCGCAGGGGAAATACAAAGACGTACTTTGCACCGGAGATCACTGTTGCGCCATTGACGAAAATGACGAAGTCGTTTGCTGGGGTGAAGACTTGCATGGACAGACCAGCGCACCGTCGGGTACGTTCACAGACCTTGGCGGCGGCATTTCCTTTACCTGCGGGATTCGCCCCAATGGGGCGGTGGAATGCTGGGGGTATTCAGCCAACAATCAGACGACACCTCCTGCCGGCACATTTACCCAGGTGGTGGGCGGTAGCAATTTCGCCTGTGGTCTACTTGCGGGGGGACAACTGAAATGCTGGGGAGAACCACCGTATGAAGGCCAAATAAGCAACATCGAGGGAACGTACATTGAAATCGATGCCGGAGAATTTCACCTCTGTGCACTTACACAAGACACCCGACGCATCCGCTGTTTCGGCAGTATCTACAGATAATCCCATTCCGTATCCCAGGCAGACAGCTTGCTTCCCGCCCATGCGGAAATCAAGGGAAGTATGGTTTGCGCACTGCACCCAAACAATGTTGAGTTGATGGAATCAGAGATATTTGCAAGCCTCATGCCTGGGATATTGGCTTTTAGTTGCGGGTGCCGGCCAGGCTTTCGATTTCGTGGATGGTGAGGGCGCGGCTGTACAGGCGCACGTCGTCGATATCGATATCCGCTTCAAAGCGGTAGGTGGTGGCGGCGGGGTTGGCAATGCCCAAACGCCAGATTTCGGCGCCGAAATCCCGCGCTGTTTCACTGCCTGTCAAGGACAGTTCATCCCTTCGCCCACCGTTCACATAAAGAATATACTTTCGGACATCCAAATCCATGACGGCCGCCACATGATAGAACTGTCCAACCGCGTGAGGGCCAGAGTCCAGTTCAACAAAACTGCCGTCGAAATAGTGAGTGGCCACAAAGCTCAAATCGTTGCGATACCACAACCCGGTATGACCGCCAGGCTTGATAATGATCGCGTAGCCAAATCCATTGTCGCCTGCCGCTGTCCCCTGGGGCTGGCTATTGGGACGAACCCAGGCGCTGAGGGTGTAGCTGGACGTCTGCAAATTGTCAAACGCCGGGACACTGGGTAGCGCAACGTAGTCGAGAGCCCCCTGATAACCATCCAGCGAAAGGGCGCCCTCTATCTGACCCGCGGCGGGTTGCCAGACCGGATCCCCGCTGAGCGTGCCATCCCGTCCATTGCCCGAAGCATCCGTTGCAAAGGTGCCGGATGTTTCGTCCAGCGGCCAGTGACCTTCCAGCGCCGGATCCACTGCCACTTCGATGGTCCACGTTTGCTGATCCGTGCCGCTCTGGCTGGCGGCGGTGACGGTAATGGGCGAGGTGGTCCCCATATCCGCGTAATCGGGAATACCCGTAATGCGTTTTCTTGGAATATCAACATCGAGCCAGGCCGGCAACCCACTCACGCTGATGGTGGATGTGGGTTTGCCATTGACCTCCACGCGATAAATGTACTGAATGCCGGTGTAGGTGGTGGTTCTGGGCGCACTGATAATCTCCACATCCGTAAACAGATTTGTGGTGTTGGGCAGGCATCGGGTATCGCCCGCGTCGCCGTAACTCAATACGCGCGCTGGAAAAATTTCAACCGCCTGCTGATGATACCCCAGGCGAAACGCAATCTGAGCGTTGCCTGCGACAAGGGTGGAAGCCACAACAAACGGCACCTGATGAAATTCCCAGCTGCTGCCAGTGGAAAGATAATATTCGGCCGCATTGGTCCAGGGGGAATGATTTTCTTCGATTAACAGGCCGGTACGACAGTTGCCGCTGTCGCTCCTGGCACATCGGGTCCAGAATTCGGTCACCATGTAGTCGCCGGCAACGATATCTTTAGTCAGGGTGTAGACCAGTTGGGCGCTGGTGGTGTCGGCAAAGTAATCGCGGCTTTCCGCCCGCCATGCCCCTGTAACGTCAGATCCGGACAGCCTTTCCAGATGAACTTCCACATCGGGGTAGTAATAATAACCAAATCGTGAGAATTCTGTATCACTCATGATTTCGATCGGTTGCGACATGCCCGAACAATCCGGGCCGGAATCGGAATCCATCGGTGAGTCGGTATCCTGAGTGTCGGTATCAGCATCCGTATCCGCCGTTCCATCGGTTTCAAAAACGGTGTCAAAACCCGTCCCGGTGTCCATCCCGGTTGACGTATCCATCGCGGAATCCGAATCCGTGTAAGAATCCGTTTCAATGACGCTCTCGCTATCGGTCGGCGCATCTGCAGTCGACTCTGTATCTGAACCGCTGTTTGAATCCGTGTCTGAATCTGCATCCAGATCCGTAATATCCACATTGTCTGTACTGCTCCCGATGAGATTCGTTTTTTCAAATCCAATGCGACCACATGCGATTGTAAGTGGAAATAGCAATACAGGCCACAGGAAGGGATGTTTGAAGTTCAAAAAGATTTGTGAGATCTTGTACATCTGTATCGATTATACCGCTGTCCCAAAATAATTGCACGGTATCAGCACACGCCAATGTGAATAATGAAAAAAATATTGTGGATTATTACTGCCGCAGATCCGCAATCCGGCGAGCCCGATGCATGGCGTAGCGTTTATCGTCTTCTTCGTCGTCGCCCTGGAGGAGGAGTTCAAATACAATTTCACCGGCTTCGGTGACTTCCACGATACGCGAGTAGGTTCCCACTGGACCGCCACTCGCCCAGCCGTTGCTGATGAGCACGTTGCCGGTGGTGGTGGCTTCAAAATCGGCATTTCCCATGGCTCTCGAATAGACGGAATCCGCTTCTCCGGAAGGAGGACCGTACGCCCAGATCTGAGATGCCGTCCCGGCAGTTTCATCGATGCTGAAAAGTACCGCCCGTGAATACACAGCGTCTTTTTCGGGTTCAAAAGCGGGCGCACCATAATTGCCGTTGTCGTAAAGTCCCAGTCCTCTGTCGGTGAAAGTAACTGCGTGCTGGTGGAAAAACCATTGTATTTCGCCTTTGGGCGCCAGCAGCTTTTCGGCCCAGGGACTTTGCCAGTTGGCGGGGGTACCCAGTATCCACTCCAGGGTTTCAGCGGTTCGATTCACTTTAATAATGGCATCCTGATGGCGCACCGACACGTAATATGCATCCTCTGCCTCATCGTAAATCAGTGCATTGGCGTGATCCCAATCTTTGGGTCTATCGCCGTCCAGACGGTATTTGTTCAGCAGACTCCACGAATCGCGCAGGACGCCGCGCCCAATCCGCGTGGGATCGAGCAGGTCCAGTAACGGAATATATTTGATAATCTGACCATCCGGGGTGAATTCAACAATAATCGACCCCATCACCCGCTCGGTGGCGATGTCCGCATCCGCGCTTTCTTCCGAGGTGGGGAAGTTTTCCACTTCGCGCATTTCAGAAGAAAGTACCAGAAAATTGCCGTTGTGCAGCATGTCCATAGCGTGATGAAAGGAATCTATCGCCACCGGAATGGCGTTTTTGGGCGCGTCACATTCGACAGGATGGCTCACCGCGACCCACGAGCGCACCGTGTTTCCGAGCATGTCCACTTCCTGCATCAGGCATTCATCCGGAGCGAATAACACATTTCCGTTCGCTAAAAGATGATGATCATCAAATACGGGCGCCCCATCGTAAAACCAGCGGACGGTTCCGCTGTTGTCCACCACCACAAGGGGTTTATCGTCGCTGTTGACGTCATTCCAGGGATTAAACATGATCATCCCGGGTTCCATCCGCGCCGCATTGCTGGAAATAATCTGTAGCCTCGGAAAACTGTCGGGCAGTGCCGGGGTAGTCCACTCACCGGCATTTTCGGTAATCTGTTGATCATTCACCGATGCGGTCACCGACACCGTGTAGGTGGTTTGCGGTTTCAAACCCAAAATGGGTTCCGTCAACCCCGGCCCAGCCGTACGCTGCAGTGTCCAGCTTTCCCCATCTGCGCTGGTTACCGAAATCGTCAGCTGGGCTGTCTGATTGGTCTCCAGCGACAAAATCCCCGCCAACGGCGCTGATGTGTTGTCGTTTCCTTTAAAATTGGGCATCGTTGCAAATGCCAGCGGTGGATGAGTGGCCGTATCCACCACTGCATCCGCGACGGTGTCTGTCGAACTGTCGGTGGACGACACGATGACATTGTCGGAGCTTACCTGAATTCCCGTTGCGGAATCCGTATCCGCAACCGAGTCAGAGGAAACCGACGTGTCCGGGGGCGCATGAGAGTCGAGTTCACTGGAGGCGATATTGTCACTACATCCGATCAAAAACAGGGGAATTGACACGAGTGCCCAAAATGAGATTATATCGGGTTTTATTTTATCCATTTAAATTAATTCGGCGTTGCGTTTAGCCGGTTCCTTTATAAATAAATCGTAACGTTCCGGGTGCAGATAGCCAGAATTCGCACTCCGAGCGTAATAGAAACAGGTCACTTTGGGGTTCAAAAAGGGAAAACCCGGTATTTTGTCGACACTGTTGGGAAGAAAAAAAGACGCAATTACCGGGAATTTTATGCCCGGTATATCCCTTGAGGATTTGCGAGGTTCCGCTGATTGGGTCTGCAAAAATCGCAAAACGAAAAAATATTCCCAGGACGGATCTATTAGGAGTATCAAATGTACAAAACTGTGCAGTGCCATATGCACTGTGTTAATGAGTTAGTGAACAAGCTTAATTCGTCTTTGGAGAACGCGAGGTGTTATGGTTGATAAAAAAGAAAAGCTGAACGTTGTGAAACTGGTAAAGCAGGGCGTTCTGGCAGGACTGGGATACGGATTTGCCGTGAACATGGTTCACCTGGCCATGGGAATGATTTTGATTGTCAATATGGGCATGCCGCCCCTCACCTGGTTTGCGGCCAAGTCCATTTTTATGGAAGTGCCTTTGGGAATACTGTTTGGGTTACTGGCGGCGCCAGTATTCATCAGTGGCAAGGGAAAATGGATTCATCCAGCAGTGCTGACCCTCATCTGGGTTGGCATGGAGTTCTCGGTGCCGGTGGACCCCAGCAAACCTGCCATCTGGCTGGCCCCCCCCCTGGTGGCCGCTGGTTTGTATTTTCTTTTCGGATGGATTTGGCAAAAACGACGTGTCGTAGTGCTGTTGACAGCGGGGCTCGCGCCTTTTGTACTGCTCTCCATACCGGTCATTAACTACAAGGCGGGCGGTGGATACGATGTGAAACCTGTAGAAAAAAAGCAGGACGCTCCCAGGAACGCACCGGACGTGGTATTTGTGGTGATGGACACGGTGCGGGCGCACAACGTCTCCGCTTACGGATACAAACGCAAAACAACCCCCATATTTGATGCATTTGCCAAAGAGGGCACCCTTTTCGAAAACGCCATGGCCCCCGGCACCTGGTCGCTGGCATCCCACGCGTCCATGTTCACCGGCATGCTGCCATCGGCACACGGCGCTCACGCGGAAACCAACTTCCTCAATGTGGACATTCCCACCCTGGCAGAGGCGTTTGCACAAGCGGGATACGAAACCCGCTGTTTTACGGCCAACCCCCACATCACGCCCGGCTTTGGTCTGACCCGCGGGTTTGGCTGGACGGATAACGCCTGGATTACCGGCGCCGGTGGTCGCGGATTTACATTTATTTATCGACTGGTGGATTCACTGGGGCTGTTCAGCGCGCAGGATAAGGGTGGTGCCACCGTGGCGCATAATGTGGAAAACTGGATGGCTCAGCGTCCCAAGGACGGTCCGCCGGCGTTCATTTTTGTGAACTTTCTGGAGGCGCATTTCCCCTTTCACCAGCTGCCTGACGAATATCGCGACGCCTACACCAAAGAACCGCTGTCGGAGCTTCGTGCCGCAGGGCAAATTGCGTTTGGCGCGCAAATGGGCCGCATGCTGACAACGGAAGAACAGGATAACATACGCCAGCCCATTTTGGATTTGTACGACGGTGGCATCAAGTATACCGATCATCTGCTGGGGAGAGTCATTGATGTCTGGAAGAAAAAAGGCACGCTCAATGATACCGTGTTTGTAGTGCTGGGCGACCACGGTGAGCATTCCGGTGAACACAAAATGTTTGGCCACCTCACCTCTGTATATCAGGAAGATTTACACGTGCCGTTCATGTTTCGCTATCCTCAAAAAATCGAGGCGGGACGACGCGTGTCGCAGGAGGTGTCCACCCTCGGGACGTTTGCCACACTCTTTGAACTGGCTGGGTTAAAAACCCCGAACACGGTTCAGTTTGGTTCTCTGATGCCCGCCATGCAGCCTGGCGCAGTAGGCAGCGAACCATTTGGCAGACCCGTGATGGCCGAACGCTACGAAAAGAAACTGCTCTCCAGCCGTTTTAAACCCGGCACGTCCAATGGCGAAGGCCCCCTGCTCAACCCCCGCGGACGGTATCGCGTGTATCGCGTGGGCGACTACAAACTGGCCAAACACTTCGAAAACGGCAAATTCAGCACCCACATGTTTAACCTCGCCAAAGATCCGGGTGAAATGGTGGATTTGGCAAAGGATCCCAGCTTTAAATCCGAAGTGGAAAAAGTGGAACAGGAACTGGCCCACTGGGAAGCCTACCTCAAACTCCCCGGCCTGGACGGCAAAAAAGCCCCCGTCAACTCCAGCACCGGCAAAGCCGGCGGCAGTGACGACCAGCTCAGCGACGAAGCCAAAGAACAGCTACGCGCGCTGGGGTACATGGAATAAACCGTCTGAACGGCAACGTGTCGTCGCCATATTTCCAAGGCGTACAGCGCGGGTTTAGATGCAAAAGCACTCGATGGCCCTCAGTTGGGTTTGGGTTCCTCAAAAGGCAGGCGGATGACAAAGCAGGCGCCTTCTCCTGGATTGGCCATCACAGACATTTCGCCCTTGTGATTGTCGGTGATGATAAAGTACGAGACGCTCAATCCCAGGCCCGTACCCTTGCCCACCGGTTTCGATGTGTAAAAGGGTTCAAACACACGACGCGAAACATCGGGAGACATTCCTGGTCCATTGTCGCCAATCTCCACCTGAATCATATGTGCGGCGGCATCAGATGATATTCGCAGATGGAATGCGGGGTGATACGACAAGCCCAGCGCAGTCTGTTTTTCCGCCATGGCTTCTGCGCCGTTTTTTAGAATGTTAAAAAACACCTGTTGAATTTTTCCCGCATCGCAATACACCGACGGCAGGTCCGATCCGTAATTCCGTTCAATTTTTATTTTTCGAAAATCGAAGTTGCGGTTCAAATCGAAATCAGCGCTGGCCACCTCAATGCATTTTTCCATTAAATCGGTTATTTTTACCGATGTAAAATCCGAGGTGCTTTTACGTGCAAAATTGAGCATATTTCGAACAATCTGGGCTGCCTGTGCGCTGGAGTCGGAAATCAGCTCCAGCGTTTTGTCAATGGAACGCATCTGCACATACTTCACCACATCCGACATCCGGGTGCCCACCTGCTCTGCCGCTTTGCGGTTGCCTGGCAGGTTTTCATCCAGAAGCCGCATGCTCAATACCGACGCGGACTGCATAATCCCCGAGAGCGGATTATTAATTTCGTGGGCCATGCCCGCCGCCAGTCCCCCCATGGACAGCATTTTCTCCGATTGAATCAGGGTTTCCGACATCTGTACCTGGCTGGTCACATCATCAATGCGAATGACGGCACTGTGCACCCCTCCCGCGTCAACCGGAAAAATAGTGATATCCTCAATACACTCCCCCCCGCTGGTGCGATAGCGATGATGTCGTTTTCGGTATTCCCCGGTGCCGTTCATCACGTTGTAAATGTGTTGCACTTCACTCCTGTAGTACGGCATCACCTCCGTCAGTGGTTTTCCCGCTGCCATCGCTGCGGTGATACTCGTTTCGCGGGCTGCCTGTGCGTTCCAGTGGGTAATTCGGCCGTCACTGTTGACGCCCACCAAAGAGGACGGCATGGCGTCAATGATACTATCGATGTAGTCTCTGGCAGCCTGCAGTTCTTTTTCTGCTTTTTCGCGCCGTTCAAGATATTTGGCATTGGCAATGGAAATCGCTGCCAGTGTCCCCAGTGCCATCAGGACGTCCATTCCTGTTTCGGGAAAGGCATCCGCCACCAGATTGTTTTCCATGTACACAATCAGCGCCAGTTCACCCTTCAGGTACACAGGCAGACAGATGAGCGAACGTACTTTGGATTGTGCCAGATACGTATCCTGTTGCCACCCGCTGACCAACTGAACGTCATTCTCCACCACCGCCACCCCCCCATTGCGCGCCTTGTTTATCAATGTGCAGGGAAGCCGCGTGCAATTATCCGGAAAAACAGTGGAATCGTGTTCGACGCTATCATGATCGTCGGAATCCACCAGCAGTTCCAGATTCTCCGTTCCCGGCAGCATCAGTACACAGCGGGTGGCGCCGGCGTTGCCCATCAGTGTGTGAACCGTTTGTTGGAGCAGGCGTACAAAATCCCTCTCCACCGACAAAACAGATGAGACCTGCAAAATTGTATTTAAATCGAAACGGCTGTTTTCAAATGACGGCACAGATTCGCTGGTGGGTGTCTCCCCGTGAAACGCGATGCTTCCTGTAAATTCAAACGCCGCTGGAAATCGCCTGCGCAAACGGGTTATCACCGCATGGGCCTGCCACCTGGCAAACGCCTCTTCTGCCTGACGCACCAGCGACTTTGCCACCAATCCATCGATGGCCCACCAATACTCACCGTAGCACAGCAGCGCCACAGCTTTGATGTTGATCATCTTTTCATGGGTCGCCATGGAAATGGCCTGTTTGTAGTGGGATACGGCTTCTTCCATAGGGCCATTCAACGTCCGTAGCCGTTCGGCCATCATTACGTGATATTTGGCCCCAAAGTTCTGCGGACAAAACGTCTGCCAGATTTCCATTTTGGAAATGGCATCATCCACAAATGCCAGCCGCGCCTCACGATTATCGTCGGTTTTTTCGCGCAGGGACCGACACACCGACAACGCGCCATAAAAATATCCCTCCATTACCTGTGCCTGACCGCGCGGTCCCGTGTTCAGATATTCAATGCGCTGTGTTATTTTTTCAAACGGAAAGTCTTCGTACAGCAGCCACGACACCATCAACTCACAGAACGCGTGCCACCCCAGCGCAATGGGCGTGTCTTTGAACGTACGTTGAAATTCTTCTTCGTCAAATGTGAGACCAAACGCGTGAGGCGGTCTCTCGGTTAATATGCGCACCGCTTCCACCACCGATGGCTGAAAATACAAATCCAGCGTGGATGGCGCATACAGGAAGAAAAACTGAATCTGCTCGTCGTCAATGAGCTGCGCAAGCTCTTCCAGCGGCACGCCCATCAGCAGTTTGTCCAGCGACATAAACAGCTGGGCAAAACTGGCGTACAGCAAATCACCGCCCCGCATGCACAGAGGCAGCACATAGGCGAGTCGTTCCACCAGAGTGGCATACGGTGTGGTGTGGTGGGCCGCAAGGGCAAAGTAGGATGCATAGGAGCGGCCAATCACCGATAAATCCATGTCGCGATTGGCCAGACCGATGCCCAGGTCGCCGAACGCCTTCGATTTTGCGTAATCACCGGCCAAAGAATAAATCAGTGCGGAAAATGCGTAGGCAAACGAGGAGAGGGCAATATGTCCATACTGCAGCGAAAGATTTGTCATGCGCATCACGGCCCATCCGTTTATATTGGCCTGACTGCTCAAATACCCAAGGGCGCTCAAGCCATCCAGAAAGCGCATTTTCCCCATGGCATTGACATCGACCATGGGGGCAGATTGAAAAATATCGTCAAAACTGCGATTTCCAAAGTTCCCATCAATCGCCGCGAATTCTGCTCCCAGCGCCTTTGCCATCAGAGTATCTGTTGGAGGCATCTCCTCCCCATACAACGCGAGTCCGCGTCTGCACACATCGATACCCTTGTCAAACTCACCGGATATAATACACTGCTCCATCTGATTGAGCAGAACGGTCGCACTCTGTTTCTGCGCAAGCGGCATCTGTTCCATTTCGCGGTAAATTCTATCGGCCTCGTCGTACATTCCCGTGAGATACAGCGAACGACTGTATTCTTTTTTTAAAAAGAACAGTGTGTGAAGGGGCAACTCAATGGCGTGTTCGTGCACCAGCCTGTCCGCCATTGCGAAGTATTGGCAGGCGTCGTGCCAGGCAGCGGCCAGATTCGCCTGTTTTCCGCATTCGATGTTGATGTCCACCAGTTCTGCTATTTCCGCGACATCGGTCATGCCATGCACTCCCGCATTGAGATGTCCCGCCACATCAAACGGGGAAATCCGCGAGTTGCCGAGTTGTTTATGGAGCATGCGACCCACCGCAAGCCGGTTTTCCATTCGTCTCTCCTCGGGAATTTCCTCGTACGCCGCCTGAAGAAATCTATCATGGGTAAATGCCATGCGCACCGACGTTTGATTATTCCCGCGGCCAATCCGCCGAAAATCGCCATCAACCACACAAAGATAGTCCTGATTGACCAACTCCAGCAGATTCTGCCGAAGCATCTTTGCAGACACACCGGTTACTTCCGACAGTATTGATGATTCAAACTCATTTCCAACACATGCGGCAGAGGTCAGCAGCTCCTTTTGCCCTTTGGGCAGCGTGTGTATCGCGTTCGACAGCAGACTCACAACGTCGTTCATACCGTCGTGTCTCAGTGACGCGCTTCCATCAAAGCGCCATCTGGAGGCGGTACTGTCGAAATTGAGAAGCCCCTGTTTGAAACAGGCCGACAGAAGTTGCTTGATGTAAAACGGATTCCCGTTGGATTTTTGCCACAGAAACTCATTCAGTTCGTCGTTCGGTTCTGCCAACGTCAAATTCACATATGTATCGAGATGAAGTCTGGTCAACGGTCCGAGGGGCAGTTCCACGTAGGGGACATTTACCTGGTCCAATGATGCTTTCAACTGCATTGTGGGATTCAGTGAATCCACCTCCGTATCCCGATACGCACACACCACAGTCAGATGCACACAGCCGGGCATGCGCGCTATTTCCTCAATCAGCTTCAGGCTGGATACATCCGCCCACTGCGTGTCATCCAGAAAGAGCACCAGCGGATGTTCGTCTGTGGCAATGAAGTCAAAAAAGGCGCTAAACGCGGCCACGAGTCGATGTTGCGTTTCCATCCCGCCAACCGCCCAGGACTTGTCCTGCACTCCCATGACGGTTTGCAAAGAGCCAACCAAATTGCACAGCATCGAAATACTCGATCCAAGAGTGCTTTTGCACTGCTCACGCCACTCTTCCACAAATTGTGACGACTGACACAACAGATGTTCGATGTATGTGTCCACCGCGGAGATAATGGCACTATAGGGGGTGCGAACCTGGTACTTGTCATATTTTCCCTGAATAAACATACCTTGCCGAAGGGTGACCGGCTGGTAAAGTTCCTGAATCAGCACCGATTTTCCGATACCCGGCGCACCCGCCACAAACGCAATCCCGCAGTGGGTGCGATTTTGGAAAGAAGTAAGATTTTTTAAAATTGCCAACTCAGGTTCACGTCCCAGCACCACATTGGGTAGCGAGAGACTTGAAATTTTATCCTTCATGCCGCATTGAGGAGGCGGCTTCGAAATCGCGTGGTTGGCCAGCTTTTGCGCCTGTTCCAAATCGTACAGGAGACCCTGACAGGTTTGATACCGGCTGGCGCTATCCTTTGCGAGCATATGGCGCAACACCGCCAGTAAAAACTCTCCCGCCTTTTGTTTTAAACGAGCGGGAAACGTCACGGATTGGGCGATGTGAAAATGAATCAAATCCATTGGATTTGCATCGGCCACCGGCAATGCCCCGGCAAGCATCTGATAAAAGGTGATGCCCAGCGAATAAAAATCGGTGCGATAGTCCACGGGACGATTCATCCGTCCCGTCTGTTCGGGAGACATATATGCCAGCGTTCCCTGCAAGTGCTCCAGGGGTGAAAACTCGGTGGTATCTTCCCGGAACCGACTGGAAATGGAAAAATCGATGTACTTGATTTCTGTCAAATCGCGGTTCACCAGAACATTGGCCGGTTTGATGTCTTTGTGGAACACGTTCGCAGCGTGGATGTCGCTTAACCCTTGAACCATCATTTTGGCCAGAGGAAAAAACTGCGCCAACCCGAATCCGTTCGGTGGAATAACTGTATCGAGAGACGCCATCCCGTCGTCTTCTTCGACCAGTACCGACACCCCTTCATCGAAAAGGAGCCCCTTTGGCTTAACCACATAGGGGCTGTCAAGATACTGGAGCAGCTCAAATTCCCACTCCAGAACATCTTTCCCAAAGACATTTTCCTCACCGATTTTGAGCACCGCTGTGGCGTGCGACTCCGTGTCCATCCCCCGAAAAATATGCGATCGCAGCCCCCGATGAAGTTCACTCAAAATCTGAAACCCGGCCACTTCATGCATCATATTTATTCCAGCAACAACTTTCTCAACTGGTGATTTGTGTCGTACCTCCACTACACCGGCTCACCTGGTTGCGTGACAGGCCTCTGATAATTCGTGATGCTCATGGAGATAAGAATACAGTGGGGAACAATCCGTCTGAGGCCACTAAATATTTTATATTACATAATTGATCGCGCCATAATTTCTGCAAATGCCGGGAGACGCCATCTGGCTAAAATTGGAATTTTAAAGAGAAATGACTTTAAAAAATTTCAAATAGTGGCGGTTTCAGATAGTGTTTGGCGCTCAAAAGCAGTTCAACGACAAAAGGATGAACATATGTCGCGAAAACTACAAACCACGTTTTTTTTACTGGCAATGGCGGCTGTTGCCTGTGGCGGAGCGAACTTTGCCGGCGCATCCAGCGAGGGTTCCACCGCATCTGACGCCCTGGTGATGCCTCCAGCCCCAAAACCCGTCGCTCAGGGCGCGTATTATACCGGTGATTATCGAAATATGCTTGCAGAATTCGGATTATCGAAGGCTGAAATTCAACAGCGAGTCGAACACGACTACCAGCAGCTTTTTCACGGCGACGCCGCCACGCAAACCGTGATGTATCAGGGTCCCGCCAACGAAAACGGGCCGTCCGCGTACATCAAGGACATCGGCAGCGATGATGTGCGATCGGAAGGCATGTCGTACGGCATGATGTTCGCAGTGCAGCTCGATAAAAAATCCGATTTCGATGCCCTGTGGAACTTTGCGCACACCTACATGTATCACGCCGACGAAAATCATCCCGATGCAGGCTATTTCGCGTGGAGCATGAGTGAAGATGGCACTGTGCGGGACGACAATCCCGCGCCCGATGGCGAAGAATACTTTGCCATGTCGCTGCTCTTTGCTTCGAACCGATGGGGGGACGGTGATGGAATTTTCAATTACGGCAAAGCGGCGAAAAAAATTCTTTCGGATATGATTCACAGAGAAGACAAAACCGGTGAAATCACCCAATGGGATGGGGAAAAGAAGCAGACCTGGAAAAACAACGCCACCATTGTGGCCCTGATGCACCCCGAATATCACATGGTGCGCTTTTCGCCCAACACTCAAAATTTTGCATCGAATTCCGATCATACCGACCCCTCGTATCACGTGCCCGCCTTTTACGAACTGTTTGCCCTTTGGGGGCCCAAAGAAGACGCGGAATTCTGGAAAACGGCCGCTGCCGTCAGCCGGGATTATTTTGTGAAGGTGGCGCACCCGGAAACGGGTCTAACCCCGGACTACGCCGAATTTGATGGCACACCAGTGGCGGCTTCCTGGAATCCCAACACCGCACATTTTGGACCGGACGCGTATCGAACCGCGATGAACTGGTCGGTGGATTGTGCCTGGTGGGGCAAGGACATCAAACGTCAGGAAGAACTCTCCAGCAAACTGCAACGTTTTTTCCAATCAAAGGGTGTCTATGCCCATCAGGCCAGTTACACCCTGGATGGCGCCCAAAACCTGGTGGACTACCAATCCATGGGCCTGACTGCCATGAACGCTGCCGCCAGCATATGCAGCTGCGAAAAAGTGGCCTTTGAATTTGTCGAAATGCTGTGGCGCACCCCATTAAAAACCGGCAAATGGCGCTATTACGACGGCATGCTCACCATGTTCGCCCTGCTCAACCTGAGCGGCAATTACAAAATCTACAAGCCCGCGAAATGATCCGATTTTATCGCCGCATCGCCACATGGTCGATGCGGCATCTCAGCCTTGTCGAGATATTTTTTAATTGAATCGCCATCGGTGACGCCATTCCTATAATTGAATATTCATGAACCGGCAGTGTGAAACCATAGCTGCTTAATATCCTGAACACGATTGTCATTGTCGCTGCCAAGCACTAAACGAATGCCGTAGGTGCTATCAGGTTGCACAACTTCACGATAAAAATCGACATGCCAGCCAAATGGCTGCCAGTCATATCCGTCGGGCTCTCTTCCCGCCGGATCATCCGATGGATCACGACGCACACGGATAGAAAATCGTTCGTTGGGGGCCTTCAAGGGAAATGTATTTTCGTACCAGTCTGGATAACGTTCATCAAAACAGGGATACTCCAGGTTTCCGGCATCATTGGTCGTCGGCTGGATGGGACGTGCCGGGTAGTCCCGCCAACCGTCATTTGTGGCAAACTGAAGGGATACGCGATAGCGCTGAGTTTCCAACGTGGTGTTGTGTACCCAGAATGTCAGCTGAAGGCGTATTCTGCACCTGGGACATCCATCGGAACTTCGGCATGTGCAGTTCCTCCTGGTGGAATGGGGAACGGGTATCCGCTGCCCAAAGCTGGAATGCCATCTTGAAATATCCCGATCAACGGGTAATCCGTTCCGATCGAGGTCGGGTGATGAGCCCGCCTGGGTGATCCAGATGTAGCCACTGTGTTGCGCCGATGCGGTCATATGAGGCGTCCACTCAATGTCCCCGTGTTCGTGAAGATTGATAAATTTAATATTGTGACTTCCAGGCAAGTCGCGGTCTGAAACCCAAATCCAGAATCCGAGTGATCCGAGCCGGTTCGCGTACGGTTTCATTGGATGATCCTTTATATAGAATATCTGGTAAGACCGCTTGAAACGTTCGTCGGTGTTGCGCCAGGGCGAATTTCTCCACGCACACCAGTCCATCAGTCCCTCGGATTCTCCGTTCTGACCATGTGAATAATATCCAAGTGCATTGCACCCCATAATGTTCCAACCGTGGCCCTCATGTTGAATGTAAACAGGTGCATGTTTGAGTACCTGCTTCAGACGGGCGTCAATTTTATCGGCGCGCATTCGAATCGCCGATTCCCCAGGGTCCAGTATGCTGAAATTATATGATTCCACACGCAATGGCGTCCGCGATGGCCACGATGCGAGCGGTGACACATCCTCTGGGCGACAGGTGCCCATAATATGCGTGGAGATATGGTCACCGTAATCAGCGGGAGATGGGTCCGCTTCCGACGCATTGCCGACCTCCCATCTGCGTTGTGCCGGCGGAAGAACAATCTGATATGCGCCAAGAAGCCTCGCCCAGCCCGCAGGGATGCATTGCGGATAAATCGACTGAGGGGACGGCTGCCCATTTTCCAATCCCTGCCGTCGCTCAATACCTGTTTCACCGGTGCTGAGGTCCCCCATTTTGAAATAATGGGGGATGGGATGAAAGTAAATATGCAGATACGACTCAATGGGAACTCTTCTGTACCATATATAGTTATTATTGTGCCCTGTGCAAAAGACATACAGATTGTGGTCAAAGCTGACCAGTGCAGGCGAAGTGCCCGTGTACTGTCCGGGGACGGTTCCCTGCAGTTTCCAAAAACCCCCATCGTAAGAGGCGATCCAGATATCATTAGCGGTGCTGGAACGAAACGCCGCATACAGAAGCACGGGTTGATTATCGAGGTCGATTTGCGGTATTTGCAGCGAGTTGTCCGGGATGCTGCGGGAGAACTGATGAAACGCCAGCGCCGGTGCATCCCGAGACCAGGCGTCCGTGATATGAACAGGACGGCTCCAATGAGCTTCCCCATGAGGGGAAGACTGAACCCTTTCCACAACCATTACTCGCTCATCTTCTGATGATGTGTACGCAATTGCGGTTCGTGTTGTTCGCGGAACCGCGTAAATATTGTGTTGTCTTGTCCATGAAATATCAGCAAGCACCGGAGATGTAACGCGTGTACACCCGGGAATGGCTCTGTTATCTTCGCCGTGTTCACTCCACCACAACTGTTCATTTTCGGTATCATCGCGAAAACACAGAATGGGTCGATTACCGACAGGCCGTTCGGGATGATAATGGAGCGCAACCGCAATGGTAGAGTCGGCATTTGAAATCCGTCCTCTGCCCGTCCACGTATTCGATGTCGGATTCCACGATACCAACCAGATTTTGCTATTGGTATGTCCGATAAAGGCTATCCAGAGCTCGCCATTGAAAGCGACCATCTCGGGTGGTCTGGATGTCTTGAGCAGATTGGGTTCACTGCCAGGTATTCTTTCCGGCACCTCATGATATGTCCAGGACGATCCGGCTGTCAGACTGCGATGCGATGCAATCTCAAACCGGTCGCTGTTGTGCTTTTTATAAACAACATAAATACAATCGTTCAAACAAGCGACCGCGGGTTTGCCATCGGCAGATGACTCAGAAATATACGGCATATTCACTCCTGAAAATCTACGTCACCAAACGGGACGGCGCTCGCATTTCGCAGGTTCGCCAGCGGTTCACAACAGGCTAAACGCGAAATGAACATTGCAACACGTCCCCAAAGCAACGGCTTCGACATCCGGAGCGTTGCCGGATGTCCAGTTGTTCATCAGTTTTTCTGAACGGGAAAATGGTGGCCGATGGTCAGTGGATTGTCAATGATTTTCCCACCCGTTTAAAAACTGCTGAAAGGCGTTACTCCCAGTGGACCCATTTACAGGACATGCTGCGCGAAGTGACCTGGCGCGGCAGGAATACTGTGGCAGCACTATGCCCCCGACACAGCGGGGGGATTTGTAGTAATTGGGTATTGCTTTATCCGAAACTCCGCTGGCGCCTCTGCTGGCGGAACTGAAAAAGACCCATTCGGGATCCTCTCCTGGTAATGGTTCATCTGGTGTCGTCCATACTTCCTTTTTGGGTTTGAAGTCGAAATACCGCAAACCGCGCCAATTGGTTTTGGGGGCATTGCGAATAAGGAGTGAAACGGAATCGCCCAGCTATTCCACAATTATCGGTTCTTCCTTGCAATCCTGGGTGCAGCCGTCGCCGGAGATTTTGTTGCCGTCGTCGCATTCTTCCCCGTGTTCGGCCTGAACAATTTTGTCGCCGCAGCGAATGTCCAGTTTGCAATTGGAGGCGCATTTGCCGTAACCACCGGCGTTTTCGCCATCGTCGCAGATTTCGCCAAACAGACTGTTGAGTTCACCGTCGCCGCAATACGAACCGGGAACACATCCAGGAGCGCAACCGGGTTTGTTGGTGGGGGAATAAACGGTCAGGTTCACACCGTCGTCACACGCTTCTTTTTCTTCCTGCCGAATGCCATCGCCACAGCGCGCGCCGCGAGTGCAGTCCGGTTTGCAGGAGCCGTAACTGCCATCGTTGACGCCGTCATCGCAGGTTTCATCACCCGCTACGATGCCGTCGCCGCATCTCGTTTCGCAAACGCTTTTAAGCGCAGTGAATCCCGACAGTGTCAGATTGTAATGGGACATCGTTGTGCGACGCTCCGCGTGGAACAGAACGATTTCATAAATCTGCCCCACTTCCAGACCGAGTTTTTTGGCCATCGTTTCATCGAGTACCACCGATGCATCCTCGCTGCCGTGAACGCCACCAATATCCACCACCAGCTGCCTGTTAATGAAAACCCACACATCGTCATCGCCCGTAAAATACAGTGCCTCATCGCCCGCGTACTGGAACCAGTAGCGCAGTTCGCTGGTAAATCCAAAATTGTGATCGTTGTACGTGTCTTCTTTTCCCGCTTTCACCCAGCCGTCGTCATCCCATGGGAAGAACGTGTCGTCTTCAAACACGTAGGTGCCGCCGACGCCCTGCTCCAGAGCCAGCCTGGTCACCCATGTGATATTCACTCCGTCCACATCGTTGTACCACTGATTAAAGGTTTCTGCGGATGTGATCTGGCGTCCAAACGGGCAGAGGTCCTGGGGCTCTTCGGTAGACGAATCTGAATCGGATTCGGAATCTGAGTCGGATTCCGAATCCGTATCCTCATCACAGATACCCGAATACACCGGATTGCCATCGTCGCCAAGAGTGGCTTCCACCAAACCCTCCGCTATGCCATTTCCGGTTCCGTTGACCAGGTACGCCTGAAAATCCGGGTGCTTTTCGGCGTCGTCCAAAGGATCGTTAATAAAATCCCGATATGTAATGGGGACCTCGAGCACTTCGGGCAGTTCGTCTTCCACGTTATCGCAATAGTAGCCCACTTCCTCCTTGCATTCGTCGGAGCAACCGTCGTTGTTTCGGTTATTGCCGTCGTCGCACTCTTCATTATCTCCAGGCAGAATCAGACCATCGCCACAGGCGGAGACGCACGCGCCTCCGGCGCATTGAGGCTCAATTTCGCAAAATGGCGTGCATCCGTCGCCGATTTCCAGGTTGCCATCATCGCAGGGTTCGTGACCTTCTTTTTTGCCGTCATTGCACGTCGTCTCGTGACAGGGCTCTCCAGGTGTGTCGCAGGCCCACCCCTCCTCAAGCCGGCATTTTTCCGAACAGCCATCTTCGGATTCATCGTTGCCATCGTCGCAATCTTCTTTTCCTCTAACCAGTCCATCGCCGCATTCCGCAGCCACACAATCTTCTCCAGCCACCGGGCACACCCAGCCTTCCTCCACTTCACATTTAGAAGAACAGCCATCGTCATCATCGGTATTAAAATCGTCACATGTTTCGCCGCCGCTCACTTTGCCATCGCCACACTCGATGGTGTACACGCACGGCTCGCCGGGATACGGGCATTCAAAACCAAATTCCACCACATCACACCCGGGAGAGCATCCGTCTTTGGAATCGCCGTTTCCATCATCACAGACTTCAGAATCTTCAAGCACACCGTTGCCACACCCCGACGTATCCACCTCAGTGGTTGTTTCTGTGTCCCCGGTGTCTTTACCTGTCGATTCCGAATCGGTTGCCGGCGCTTCCGTATCTGAGTCACTGTCTGTATCCGAATCCGTGTCCGAATCCGCGTCCGAGGTCACTTCGGAATTCGACTCGGTTTCAGTTTCAGCAACCTGGACGCCATTATTGGTTGAACAGGCCGACACACCAATAACCCAAAAAGCAACCAACGCCATCAGAATATAATTTTTTGACATATCGCACACCTCCTGGGGCATGTAGATTTGCTGAAGTAATTATGTCTGCCTTCAGCTGACAGGCTCATTCACACCACATTATTTATCGTCATGTGGAAGAAATTGTTTCTTTATCTGGAAATCATTTCGATTCCTTATTTAACACTTTTAAAGTATTTGATTCAGATGCCCTACTAAATTATTTTCCAGTCCAGATAATTTCTAAACTTTCTTAACCATATGCAAAAAATCAGGAAATATGCAGTCATTCACGACAATGTTCCCCGGATGAAAAGCATGCAAACAACCGCACTGGTGTCGGTTGAAACTCACTCAACGGCCCTGTCTGTTCTGTGGATTGGTCGGAATATCAGCTCTCAAAGAAACATTGAAAAAAGCTACTTGCCGGTCATTGCGTTGAGCACCTGGGTATACGTATCTTTGCGCTGATTGTTGCTGAACAGCAGCGACTGGGAGTTGCCGCCGTTGCATGCAAAACCGTTGAGCCAGGAGTTTTCGTCATTCACACCCCAGAACGTCATGGCCACACATTTGGGTCGCTTAACACATTCCGCGGTAATATCGTGGTACAACTGCAGTTGCTGTTGCTTATTCACCACACCATCACAGATGTTGATATCCATCTCGGAAATAACCACTTCAAGGCCCAGATCAATGTAAAAATCCATGTTGTCGGCCACTGCCTGAGCCGTGGGAACGTTGTTGGGTGTACCAATGTGCATCTGGAATCCAACACCATCGATGGGAACGCCCTTGTCCACCAGGCCTTTGATCATCTGACGGGCAAACTTTGATTTGTCATTGTCGGCGTCAATACTGTAATCATTGTAATAAAATTTCATACTGTTCCAGCCATTGGCGTCCGCATGGGCCCTGGCCATCTTAAACGCCTGCTCGATATAGTCGTCGCCGATTTGCGTGTAAAACACAGACGGTCGCATCCGGGCGTTGCCTTTACCCGTGTCGCTGTCTGTGAGAATGGCTTCATTGACCACGTCCCAGGTATTGACTTTGTCGCCCCATCGGCTCATGACCTTTTCGATGTGATTCTTCATAATTCCCATGAGTCTGTCTCGTCCGGATTGCGATTCCACCCATTTGGCCAACTGGCTGTGCCATACGAAGCAATGGCCTTTGACCGCGATTTTCGGATTCTGTGACTGGGCTCCATTAACAATACTGTCGGCGCTGCCAAAATTGAAACTTCCTTCACTGCCTTCGAGAACCTCCCATTTCATGTCGTTTTCAGCCGTCCAGTAATTAAATTCCTGCGCTGCGATGCCGCCGGTGCTGCCGGGACCAACAGCTGTTCCAATGAGCATTGGCGGATCCAGACATAACCCGGCCTCCTTAATGCTGTTGACCGATTTGCTGCAGGGTAGACGGATATCTCCGTCGCTGTCCGTGTCTCCATCGGAATCGGTATCCCCGTCGCTGTCCGTGTCTCCATCGGAGTCGCTATCCCCGTCGCTGTCCGTGTCTCCATCGGAATCGGTATCCCCATCGGAATCGGTATCCCCATCGGAATCGGTGTCCCCGTCTGAATCGGTGTCCCCGTCTGAATCGGTGTCCCCGTCTGAATCGGTATCCCCATCTGAATCCGAATCTCCATCGGTATCACTGTCCCCATCTGAATCGGTATCCCCATCGGCATCCGAATCGGTATCGGCATCACTTGCGGAGTTATCCGATGAATCTTCGCCACAACCCACAACAGACATGACAGCAACCTGTAATGCGAATATATGTAAAAGAATGACCAAAGTTTGTTTCAACCCAGGTCGAGTATTTAAAGAATAAAACCAACGTAAAAAGCTCATTTGGGCTCCCTTCATTCATCACGCGACGAAGCGTGAAATAATAGACAGACTGCGGTCTATGAGAAATAAGATGTGACCCCGGTTAGCAGTCGCGAACATTTAACAAAAAAATATTGCCGAGGCATCAATCTTGTCCACATCATAAAGTATCCTCAAGCACTATGAAAGGTTCAATTTCGTTTGAAGCATTGTTCGCATCCCCAGCGATGCAATTTCCCCGATTGCCGTTCCCGTGCGAACCCGCCGGATTCATTGTCACGGAATCGTCTTTCGCCGCCCTCTTTCGCCGCCCCCTGGATGCGCCGAACCACGATTGACCACTCGCTGCCTGTGTATATATTCTAATCGATTGATTGGCGGAGGTTGCGTATGGCGAAAAACTTCTACCTGATTCTGGGCGTTCCATGCGATGCGAATACGGCTGAAATTCGAAAAGCGTATCGTCGACTCGCAAGGCAGCATCATCCAGACACCGGTTCCGGCTCCATAGAACGGTTTTCCGAACTGCAGGAAGCCTACGACACTCTCGCTGATGCCGACGCTCGAAAACGATACGACAATTCCCTTTGCACACCGCCGCCCACCCGTCCAATGCCCTCCGCCCCAAAGAGCCATCCCTCAAGAGTAGCCGAAGAGCTTCGCCCCGACGACGCCATGTACAGCGCACACAGAGAATATCTTCAACGGCCATTTGGGCGACAAAATGATGCTGCGACCGGCGTTCCTTTCGGACGCGCCCGCAGCCTGAGCGAGGCCATGCGCTTTTTCTTTGGAATGTTCCCACCAGCCCATTTTGCCTCACGATGCTCTCACTCCTTCCGGTCAGTGGTGCATCAACTGGTGTTGTCGTCCCGGCAGGCGGCGCTGGGGGGCGAGTTTGTTATGGAGTTGCCGCTTCAACACACCTGTCCAGCCTGCATTGGGCGCGGCGGCATCGGGCCTTTTCCCTGTGACAGATGCATGGGTCAGGGCTCGGTGACAGCGATGACAAGCATAACCGTTTCACTTCCACCCGGGGTCTTGCACAACACCCGTATTCGACTGCCAAACGAAGTAACAGCCGCAGCGGGAGAAGCGCAGGAGGTGGAACTGCTAATTTCAGTTGAAAACTGAGTTCAACGTGTTTTCGAACCCCGACATTGAATTGTTAGACATAGCTCTTTTAAAATCCATATCCAGTGAAATTATCCAATAATGGAAACCATCGTTGCTGGCCCTGTTCCTTCTGACGTACTTTTTTTTCATTTTACAGGAATTATCACCGGTTATTGGGAAATGTGCGAGTCTATTTCCTCCTCGCATCAGTATCATCAAAAAAAAAAAATGATTAATAAACCAGCCCGTTGAGCCGTCTTGTGATTGTCCCCGAAAAGGGGAAAAGGTGTTGCGGGTGGCATCGGTATAATTCGCAACACGAGCTGTATTCCATCTTGCGAAAGGACACCAAATGATTCAACGACTACTGAACAGCTCTCTCTTTCTCATGTTCATCCTGCTAAGTAATCTGGCGGTTGCACAGCCAGCGGGGAATCAACTCACCGTTCTGAAAAAAGCATTCAGCGAGCTCAATACCAGCGATTTTGACGTGGCGTGGTATGCGGACGCCGGGAAATACGTGGTGGGGTTCGATGCGACGAAGTTGAACCGGATTCTCTCCGGATACGGGGAGCATGTGGCCGTGGACGGCCGAACCAAAATCAAGCTGAAACAGTTTCAGGTGGACGCGGATGGCGATTTCCGCATCACTTCTCACCTGCGGGTGCTCTATACCTCCGGTGGGTTCATCAAGCTGAAGGCCAAAGGCAGTGGGTCTCAAACCACCCATATCTTTGCCCGAATTGAAAACGGCAAACTTTTTCTTCACGACTATCGCCTCTCCCACGTGGAAATCAAGAACGCGCCGGCGGCGGTGGATGATTACGCCCAAAAGCAGTTCAAAAAGGCGCTTAAAAGCAGTGCCATCAATGTTGAAAAAAGTATCCCCGCTATTCGGATACCGGAAGGGGTGTACATGCTGCGCTATGAGCAGACAGTGAAGATTCCCTCCCGCAAGGCCCATTACCTGTACATGGTCTTCGAAGACCCCGCCGCACCGATTATCGTGGAAACCAGCGAACCGGACATGGTCGAGATGGTACGGCTGGGCATGGCCAAACTGAATGACAACGATTTTCATCAGACCATCTCTGGCGGCGTATACAAGGTGGGCGTAAACATTAAAAAGCTCAATGAAATTGTGTCGACTTTCGGCACGCAGCTGGTGATGGATGGCCAGCGCAATACCAAGCCCACGGTGAAGATGTACGACTTCAGTATTGGTGTTCACGAAAACAGTCTCAAGGTAGCCAATAAAACCCGCATTATCTGGAAGGGGTACCGGGGTGGGGAGACCGCCCCATTCGTCGCGATTTTCTGCAGCCCAAAATCGATAAAAAGAAAATTGTTCGCATCGTCCCCGGCATCGCACCGCCGAGGGGCAACACCCAGCTTTCGTATGTGGGGCTGGAACGGGGCAGCGGCGCCCACGCGGATTTTGTCTATTTTGTCTACAAAAGCCAGTCCGACCGATACTTCATCGACCCCGCCACCCTGGGCCCATGGTGGGAAAAACTGGACTCCGGCGAGCAGCTGACTTTCCGGGTTCTCGTCGATGACTACGCCTATTACAAAACCACCGACTATTATCTCACGTATCGCAACGGCAAACTCATCAGTGACGGGTATTACTACAATGAGCTGAAACAGCAGGAAGCCGATGCTGACGGATTATACGAAGGGAAAGTGAAAATTTTTGGTCGGACCTGTCGCATCACCCATTCCGGCGACATTTACTTTGTCTCCGGTGGTGCCAAACCGTTCGCCCGTTTTATCGGTGGCGAAAAGGACCTGGCAGTCTTCAAGGGGGACGACCTGACACCTATTTCCACCGAAGGGCTGCTGGCCTGGTATCCATTTGAGGGGAATGGATATGACCGGGGCCCCGCCGGAAATCATGGAAAAATCCAGGGAAACGCATCGTTCATCAACCATCTTTCCGGGCGGGCGCTTGAATTCAAGAAGGATTGGGATGTCAACGGCGTGGAAATTCTGAACGCGGGATTCATTGATAAAACCGAAAAATTCACCATGGTGGGATGGATTCGCCGGGAAAGCGGCAACTCTCTTTTGCGCAAAGACAACTGGAATGTGATCGGATTCAACAACAGGGGAAATCTGGTGTACACCCCAACTGGCGACCTGACCAATTCTGTGACAGGTAAAAAAGTCGTTGGTAAAAATGAATGGGTGTTCCTTGCCTACCTCAGCGACTCGCGACAGCGTCGGTTTTACATTAACGGCGAAGAAGACGCCGCCATGGATGCGGGTGGTTCGACTTTCAACGACACCTATTCAACGCGGTGGGTCATTGGCAGTGGACTGATAGGGGCCGTGGACAACCTTGCGTTCTATTCGAGAGTGCTCACCGAAAATGAACTGGGCAGACTGTATAGAGGAATGGCGCTGGATTCGGCAATCGTCGATGAAGACATTGATCCCAGAGAGTGCGAGGAATACCACAACCCGAACGCCATGAAGCTGAAAGACGATGGATTGGCCGCCCAATTTGATTTCAGTGGAAAACTGACCGATGACAGTGGACTGGGCGGCAGCGTGATGTTCAATGATGGAACCGGACAGGCGTACAACGGTAGCTCCGATTTCACGGTAGACCGCAATGGAACCTCTCGCTGTGCACTGCGTTTCAGTGGGTCGAGCAAAGCCCATATTTCCTTTGCACTGCACAGGGAGGTGCCCACCCGGGGAATTTCATTCACTGGCTGGGTGAAAACCGGTGCTCTCCTGGCAATGGGAAGCTACAATCAGATTGCTCACCTGGGAGATGAATCGCGAAACAGCGTGGATCTCTTTGTGCATGATGCCGACTCCAGTAAAAAAACCGCAACGCTGGATGTGGTAGCCTTCGGAAGCAACACGCTACAGGTACAGGTACCCACCGGGAAATACTTCCATCTGGTTCATACCGTGGATGCGCAGGGAATGCAGCGGGTATATGTGGATGGGAAGCAGGAGGCGAGTCAAAAAGGCAACGCCCCTCGCGCATTCTACGAAGGCCGCGGTCGTATCGGCGGTGGCAGTCCCCGGCATGACAAAACGGGTTGGGGGGGATGGCGTTTCGACGGCGATCTTGATGACATGCGCATTTATGCCCGTGCCTTGAGTGCATCCGAAGTGGCGGCCATGTATGACCGGGAACAGCCCGAATCCCTGAAAAAAAAGAACCGGAAAGAAGCCGCCGGCGTTGCAGGCAGCAGCAACAGTGCGGCCGCTTCAGCGGGCAGCAATACGGGCGCCCCTTCAACGGCGTCATCCAGCACATCATCTGCAGGCACATCCGCAGCCAGCACGGCCCGCGCCCCCGGGGAGGAAATCGGCATCGCCACCAACCTGGGCACCGGCGTGCAAAAGAAAGGCGGTAAACTGGTTTGGGTACTGATTTCGAGTCTGGCAGACAACGATGAAGTGTCCTTCAAGGTAAAAAGCGGCAACGCCTCGTACGTGGCGATTCACGGCCGCACCAAATACGGGTCGTGGCAAACGCTTTACAAAGGCGCGCCCAAAGCTATTCAGGTGTCGGATTTTCTGGGCAATCGCCGGTCGCAGTTTTCACACCTCATTTTTTCAGTCAACGGTGCGCATGAACGCTACGAACGATTATCCTGTGAGCTGGGCATCTATAAATCATCTTCGTTGGCCGTATCCACTCCTTTGGCCGGTAATACATCCGCAGCCCGGACGATTGCCACGGCCACCAACAACGGAACAGGGCGCCGGAAAAGCGGCGGCAGTTCACCATGGGTCGCCGTGACGGACTTTAAAGATGGCGATTCGATTACATTCCGAGCGACCAGTGGCAATTGTCGTACAGTGACAATTCACGGCCGCACGGCACAGGGTTCATGGCGAACGTTATATACAGGTGCATTAAAATCGATGAAGGTGTCGGATTTTCTCAAAAACCAGCGCGCCCAATTCACCCATATTATTTTTTCGGTCAACGGCGCGCACGAAAACTACCAGGCCATTTCCTGCACGGCAGAAATATTTAAAAAGTAATCCAAACCTCACCGACAGGCCGCATGCCGGTTCCCGAGCGTCTATCTACTCAAATCATGATTGAATCAGTATGTCCGAGAATAATTGCGGAACAAAAAAACAAAAGCATGAAAAGTAACCCCTCTTCACAAATTTCAATAGGCACATTTACAACCTGGCCCTGCGTTGTCCTGCGTTCCCCATGCCCGGTCTGAGATACTATTTCCTGGTCAAAAGGTATCCAAAGACTACAGATCAAACATGAAGCGATACCCCAGATAAATATCCAGGGATGCGGCGCTGGTATCGCCCGTGATATATCCATTGAAAACCCCGAAGGTCATGCCCGCTTCCAACACAATGGCGCCTTGACCAATGTTGAATTCGCCACCCAGGGCGCCACATCCTCCAAATCGCGTTTCATACTGTTTGTTGGTGCCAATGGCGGTGCTGCCGCTGTCACCGGTGGCTTTGGTGCGCAGCATCAGCAATCCTGGACCAAGGGCGCCATACACGTTGAATCGCGATGATCGGTCCAGAAATCGATACCGTCCCACAATTCCGAGCGACAAAAAGTCCTGTTTGATTTCCCAGTCATAGCTGTCGTTTGGCAAACGTGCATCGTCTTTGGACGTGGTGGCTTTCGGTCTGGCCCACGCCAGCGCCATATCGATTTCCAGATGACGGTCCAGCAAAAGAACGCCGCCTTCCACCTCCAGCAACAGCATGGGTGAAAGCGCGTTGAAAATCGTATGAAACGTCACGCCCACTTTAGCGGCCGCGGCAATTCCAATTTTGGAATCGCTTTGATGGACAGGTTCCTTATCCTTTGGGGCGGCATCCTCCTTCATGGCCACTTTGGCCAGCACCGGTCCCTCTTCGGTTACGGTGGTCACATCTTCACTAATGGACATTGCTTCATTTGCGGATTCGTCCCCATCGATTGTCGAATTGTCCATCGGAGTTCGCTGGCTCCAACCGGCCTTCGCCATCAGGAGAAGTGCCAAAAGTATATTCAAACCAATGATTCGTTTTTGCATTTGCTTCCTCCTTTGGCCTTTAGCGTACGTTGTATTCCGTGGTGGCCGTCACAGCCCCCTGGTCGTTAACACCCCCTGCCAGATAGGCAAATGCGCCAAACCGGGCAAAACCAAACAGATATCGTGGTGGCGTAAGAGTAGCGACAGAATTATTTTCATTTTGGAACTCCGGCTCGCCGGCGGTCCACTCAAAATCATTCACAGCGTTCGTAACAGCATTCGTTTTAATTCCGCCCATCAAATAAACTTTAGCGCCGCTCCAGAATGCCTCGTATCCATGACGGGCGGGCTTTGAACCTGAAGATATCGCATCCGCGAATGAGCCCACTTCTCCAGTGGCCACAGTGATTACCGGCGCCCACCACACATTCACTTCGTCGGAAGGAGCCGCAATCGTGCCGCTCACTCCCGGACCCACGTACATGTAATATTCGCATGCCGAAAGACCCGTTGCCGTGGAGTTCTGATTGTTGGCCACCCAAATGCCCGCTTCCCGACGGGCAGTGATTCCCGTGGCTATAAACTGCGTCGCCGTCATGGTGGCGGGATCTATCACCTCATAAGTGTTGTTATCAGTGACACTGCCCGTCGACATACCGCCGTACACAATCCAGCGGTCGGCACAGCCCGTTTCCGATGCATCGGTAAATGCGAACGCCGCCCGGGCGGTATTCAGCGTGACGCCAGAGCTATGCCACTGCCCAAGGGCGCCGGTCAACAGGGGCGCTTTGGCGGCATTGGCCAGGGCGCTATTTTGATCTTCATAGGTTTGCGCACCGCCCGCCACGGCGTCCACTGTGGCCAACAGCCGCATCTCCGATGCAATCTGATTTACCAGAGGCGTCCGATATACCCGATACTGGACCGCCGGTGTGGCGCCATCTGCGCCCAAAACCGTGTTCCACGACAGATTCACATACACACCGCCCGGCACATCGGGGGTGTACAGTGCAAACGCTTCGCTGGGAAGACCTTCGCCCCCGGGATTGTTGGCATCGGCTGCGGCATATACCGGCGCCACCACATACGTCCACGCCCCCGCCGCCAGGCCATTATAGCCGCCCTCCGGATCAAACCGGATATCCACATCGTCAATAAACGGCACATTGAGGGGATTTAGGATTTCCGCCCGTAAAATTTCATTGGTCACCGTGCCATCCGCCGCCATGCCGCCCATATGATACATAAAATTCCCATATCGTTTCGCCCGGGCCAGCGTTCGTCCAGAAGGAAGTGTGGTCTGCAGTGTCCGCCACCCATTCACATCGCCAAACCGCCCAAGGGATGCCGCTTCCATTGATATCATGGCTCCGGCGGATGTGCCATCATCGCCTCCGATAGCATACAGAAACCGGGCCTTGCGCGTGGCCGATCCCACCGCCACCGCCGGCGCCCGACGGGCGGTGTTCATATTCATTCCCGCGATGAACGGCTCAATATTGGCCGCGGGATTGGCCGCCGAGATGGCAGACCACTCATCCCAGGTGTTGTCTGTTGTATTGTTGACCCGAACCACGCAGGTCACTCCGGTATTCAAGCCGGAACCGTCTATCACCACATCCAGTGACGTATCGGTATTGCCTGCTGTAATCGTGGCCGGGGGCGTGGCGCCGTCCCGACATTCCAACGTTACCTGCGGACTGATAAAATTCTGGCCCGTCACCGTCACCTGCTGCGCCGCCTCCGTTCCAATAAGAGTGGGCGACACGTCCGATACCACGGGGGGCGCCACTGTCGTTGACCGATAGGCGTTTTGTAAAAATCCCACCGTGGGCGCCACACCTTGCACGATGTTTATCACCGTAACATCATACGTATCCGCCGGCAGTTTGGGCACTACGGCAGAGAGCTGCGCCGAACTTTCAAACGTCACCGCCCTCAAAGGCACCGCTTCATTCATGGAGGCATTGGAAAAATAAACGCGGGGCGTGGGGGAGAAATTCACCTCTCCGACAGCAAGATCCGCGTCTGCTTTGGCCACGATATTTACCGGCACGTCTGTTTGCTGCAACCCAAACGGCTGTTCCACCGCCGGCGACAACAACGCGATGGTGGCGGCATCCACAAAGGTCAACTGACCACTTTGCACCGCATTGCACCCATCGGTGACAATGACCACATCGTAGCTGCCTGCCGCCAAACCGCTTTGCACCGTGGCCTCCACTTTATTGGGGGAGGTTTGCTCCCAAACAACATTGGTCAACGCAGTTGCTGTGCCACCGCCCACTGGAATCACATTGACTCCTACAGGGGCCGTATCCAGTCCGCTCACATAAAAGGTTTCCCGGATAGAAATGCCATTATATATGGCCGGTGGATCCAGACTGTACACGATGGGCGCAGGAACCACCGTCAACATCGCCGTTGTCTCTGTGGCGCAACCCGCACTGCACGGGTTGGTCACCGATACCGTGTACGTTCCGTCATCCAATATCGTGCCCGCGCCAACGGTGGCTGTTATCTGCGTGCACACCGATGTGTCAGTTCGACCGGGTATGGCGGTGCAGCTCGTTTGCACCGGAGTGACCGCCGTGGCCGTCACCGAAGTGGCGCCCGCACTGATGGTCACCGTGGGCACCTCGCCATTCAGTTGCAAAAAGCCGGCGCCGGTCAGCGTAATGGTGGTATCGGCCTGAGCCGAACAGATTTCGTCCGGCTGAACGGAATTCAACACTGGCGGCGCCACCACCACCAGCGCTCCTGCCAGTGTTCCTTTACCTCCGGTGGGATTCGCCATGTGTAAATCGTAAATGCCCGGCGTCAATGCCAGGGTCTGGTCAACCGTGAATGCCATCTGCGCCATGCTGGTCCAGGTCACCCGTGTATCCGCTGCATCGGTAACATCGGAATTCAGTACCACCGGCGGCGCAGTCGCGGCGCTCCCATCCAGTTGCAGCGTCTGTTGAATACTAATCTGCGGCAGCGCCAGTTTTCCCTTGTCCGTCAGGCTGTCTTTTGGAGACGGCGAAAATCCTTTTCCGGTGATCGTCACGTCAGTGGACAATTGCGCGCTGCATACAACTGCGGGTGAAATCCGTAGTAGCGTTGGTGTTGGTCCTTCGGTTTTTTTACTGCAACTGCCCACCGCGGCAATTGCCCCAAAAACAACAAACAGAGCCAACAATTGTGTTTTGTGCTTTCCCATGGAACCCCCATTTCATGGCAACCTGAAAGTTGACTGTGATATTGCAGCAGCGCATCAGCGAAACCGCGTAACTGTTGCAGAAAGTCCAGTTCCTTTGGCCGCTGTCGTTTAAAGCCTGCTGTGTTGTCAAATGTTACATAAATTTATCGAGGAATCACCAACGGTCCAGGTACACTGAATAGAAACCTGAGGGGGACTGCGGTCTGGTTTATGGGCGAGACCCTGACACTGCTCGGATTCAGGGAAGTACCACGTCCACGTACAAAATTACATCGTTGTAATCGAACGCGCCGGAGGGCTCTCTGACCACGGCACTCAAGGGCAAATCTTCAAAACTGAACTTCAGTCTCGCCACCACATCCGCACTCAGAGGTGTCACCTCCTCCACCCTGCAAAACGAGCTGTTGGATGCGCGCACAATTTCGGATTCTTCGGAATCCGGCATAAGGGTAGTTACCACCAGATATACGGGTGAGTTGGCATCAATGGGCGCATTCAGAACGATGCTTTGCGGCAAATCCAGGGCGCTCAAACGTTGAATGGGCCAAAGATTCTGCATCCCTCCGTTGTACTGCGCATCAACGCCGGACTCCGCCAATGCCTCACATTCATCGGAAAGCGTTACTGTAAGAATGGCTCCTGCGGGATAATTTACCGCTGTCACCTGGGTACTCGATTCCTCGCCGTTTTCATCCGTCGATACCACGCGGTAATCGGTCACTATTGATGAGTCTGTATCTTTGTCCACCGAACTTACAAATTCCTCCTCAACATACGACACTTCATCATTCGTCGCTGTGTCCATTTTCACCACATGGGACACAGAATCCCATTCGCTATCCTCCTCATTCCACTTTTCGACCACATAGTCACTGCCCGATACCGCGCCAACGGGCAGGCGCCAGACAATAGTATCCCCACTGGTATCCGAAAACACGGCAGTGGGCTTAACATTGTTGGCTTCCGATGCAGTCAGAGTCGTGGCCCAGTCTGGCGCCACATTGGCGCTATCCTCGCTATCTTTGGAAGAATCCGCCATAGATGTGCATCCCATGGACATTGCGAATAGTGCAACCGGGAACAGAAAAAATTTGATGGTAGTATTTTTGATGGTAGTATTAATGGTACTCAAAACGGCCACTCCTTGGAAACAGCGTACCGGACTATTGGTACCCTGCATGTATAAAACAAACCGAGCTCTCATCATGACAAGTTCCGTCTCGACGGAATCAATGCCAGTTCAATTCACTTCAGGTGCATACTGATACAAATGGGCCAAACCAATCTAAATGATAGCATGAAATTTCCACCGATGAAATGATGCTTCTCGGTTTTCATACAATAAGAATAATTCAATAAAATCGAAAAACAACTGAACGGTCGCCAAATATTTACGCCAAAATGCATTTTGAGATGAGTTTTAGTATCCCCATGAGTGGAACTCGGTTTTCAGTGAGCGCATGCGCGAAAGGAGTGCGTCCCGCTTGCGGTCTGCCAACGATGCCCCCAGCAGCAGCAACACTCCCGCCGCCAAAAGCACACCCCAGTGACTCATGGCCGATACATGCACGATTCCATGCAGATGGAACACAACTGTTGCCGCCATGGTGATCAATGCGGTCAGAAAAGGAATTCGCTGCTGCAGACGCATAGACCCAAACAAGGCAACCAGCGCCCCCGCTGCGACAACGGAAGTGGTCAGCATCGACGGGGCCAGCGCCATGTGCGCAAAACCGAAAATCATGCCCCCCATTAAGGCCACCCGATAGTATCCGCTTTTTACCCCCGTATGCAATTGACCGAGAATGGCCACCACCGAACACACCACAACAGAAGAAACGATTACTCCCCAGTCTCGTCTGTTTCCGTCCATCCCGTCCAGGTCGAAAACGTTGTTCAGGATCACCATCACACCCACTAAAATGAATGGCGTCAGTACCAGTTGCACGCCTTTACCGATGCGATGCAATCGCGCTGCCAGCAGAAAAGCCATCACACCCGAAGCCGTCAATGCGCCACTGTAAAACCAAACGCTGCCCGAATAATACATAGTCGTTCTAAAAAACAGCAGAAACAGAGGCGTTACCAGAATGAAACGTAAAATGCGGCCTTCCACAGTTTTAAGGGCCGAATCTCTCGAAAAATAGCGGTGCTCCAATCCGTACATCATTGCCGCGCCAGCGACGAACAGGAGCACCACAGCATCGGCATGTCTCAATGGCACCAGCAGGAGCGCGTTGCCAGCGACGAACGCAGCGGTCAGTGTTTTAGCGTGTTTTCTGGCCAGCGACATCATCGAAAATAGTAAAAGAGGCGACAATACGACGATGCCCAGGCCTAAAAGTCCAACCGCTGTCGACCGGGAATGCGCTATCCACATGTTGGGCTGCACCAATGCATATGCCGCATCCCACTGTACCGTCGAATACAGAAGCCCCCCCAGCACGGCAAAATGCACCGGCACTGATGCCACCACAATGGCAAAAAATGTTCTGGCGCTGCGGCTTTCCTTCAATTTGAGCGCACAAAAAATACCCGCGATGCCCAGAAATACCGTGTGCCCCAGCAACGCCAGATAACGCACCACATCATTTGCATCACTCACCTGCTCAATCATGAATGTGGATGCGGACACAACCAGCAAAATAGCACCCAGCAAACGTATTATTGAAGATACCGTAACTCCGGCCCATCGTACCCCGCCAACGGGAGCGGCATCCAACGTATCGTTATTCATAAATGTTTCCCGTTCAGACAATTCGACCATATCTGACGCGTGGTTACGCTGTGTAAGGGGTTCTGTATGCTCAGCCATTTTCCTGCCTCCTCAACGCATCCAACTCCGCTCTCAAATCGTCCTCTTCCTCCTGATGTAAAAATTCGTTCTCCAGCGAATCCACGTCACTGGGGATTCCCTCGAGACAGTACGCCGTCCCCTCGATTTTGCTTTCCCAGCGGGACAGCATCTCCTCGACATCCCCGCCAAACGCAGCGGTGGCTCCCCCCGCCAGTTTCATTGCATTGGCCGAGGTCTCCCTTGACTTCAACACATTTCGTCGTTCTCTGAGCAGTTCCATTTTATGTTCCAGGTCCGTCAGTGTCCGCGTCAGCTTTGTTTCCACCTCGCCGTGAGCCATTATGCGCGTACCAAGCTCCCGCAGACGGTTGTCCGCCTGTTTCGCCCGACGCAAACACGCCATCGCTTTGTCATCATCCAGCGTTCTGGCTGCCCTCTCTTTCCACGATTGAGCGTTTCGCAATGCCTCTTTCTGATTCTCGGCCATTTGTTGTCCATCTTTGCGCACCCTGTTCAATTGCACCCGCGCCACCACCACTTCCTTTCTCAAATCCAGAATGGCGCTTTCCACCAGCGCCTCGTGATTTTCCACCCGGGCAACCACTTCATCCACTTTCGAAAACAGACCAATACGCCATCTTTTTAACGTATGCATTTTGATACTCCTTTGCAGGTGAGCCCATATCGCTCAACAGCTCAATCCTTTCGCAATGGGCATACCAATTCAACCGATTCTGGACCACATCTCATAACAAAATGAAATCGCGTTACTTTTTAACAAATTCAATTTCCGATAGCTCCTATCTGAGTACAATGGAGTCCATCAGGATGGACAGCCGATGTACACGCATGTACAAACGTGGATTAAACGACTGGGGGTTTTCGCTCCAATGAACCCATGCGCATGGGCCCACCCTCATTCTGCTGAACACAATTCGGGATGTTTTTTACATTCATTCGATTAAATTGCTCCCACTGGACACATTTTGCAGGGGACTTCTTGACAGCACCTTTTTTGGACATAGTTTTCACAATCTCACTCGTTTTGGTCGCCAGTTGGGTTGATATTGCACTTCGGGTCATGTTGGATTTTAGAAATGCCGTTTCAACCGTGCGCAGACGCTTTCTGACCAGGTGGTGAACAGCCGTTCGCTGCCGATTTGACAGGAGGTGTCGAGCGCTTACGGTCAATGCATCGCTGCGTCCTGTCATTACTTCGACATGCAACCATCGCCCGCTGCGCATACATAACCCAGGAGGAAAAAATGAAAAAATTTCACATGTCCAAAGCAAGATCCATTTTTGTCATGACCGTGGTTGGTGCAGTGCTGTTCGCTGTGCCCGCAATTGCCGGAAAGGATGTAAAAATCACTTCCGCCGCCTTTAAATACAATGGCGTACGCTATTTCAGAGGAAAGGCTGAAAACGTCAATCTGGCGTCATATGGCGAAAAAAAGACCCCAGTTGGTCAACCCAATTATCTCGAAGTGGAGGACGACATTGGTCGTGCCATGCTGGGCAAAATCAAGGTAAAAATATCGGGACCATACGATGTGGATTGGAGTCGTTATTCCAAAGCGGACATCAGCGCTGGTATCAAATATCTCATGGTGGGGGGAGGGACCGGTTCGTTCAGTCATGAATCCGCCAAGTCCGCTAAATTAAAACTGGTTAAAATGTCAATAGACGAAGGACAGCTTAAAAAGCTGTTGAATGACCACGCCCAAAAGGTCAAGGCATACATGAAAAGCGAGGGCAAAGACGCGCGGATAGTCAGCGAGGTATGGATTGCGATGGAGGCGCAGCTGGCTTCGGACGTCACCAATGGGGGGGCTGTCACGGGTTCGGGTGGCGCCAACGGCATCACGGTGGAAGTAAGCGCATCCGGTTCCAGCAAAAACACATCCAGCGTGACTATCCCCGAGAACACCACCTTCGCCTATCTGTTGCATAAAGTAAAAAAATGGAAAAAGGACACCATCTCTAATATGGAAGACGACCAGCACGGCGCTTTTTAAAAAGAGATTGGCCCCATCCATACCGTTGCCACCGGCAAGCCCGTGTATAACAATGTGTCAATCTGCGGTTTCTCCATACAAACATGATTGTTTACAAACGTATGCCCGATACAGATATCAATAAATCGGAACATGGATCTTTCCCGTGCGCCACTAACGAACCATTGTTGGAGTCGCTGCTGTCCACGAAACGGGTGCAGGCAACGGCCCACAGGCACAACAGCAGACAAAATCAAAACGACTTGCCAGTGGTTGGAACGCATCTCATTATCGGGCGCCTCATTTTTTTTGACCGGAAGTCAGCGGAAAAATGCCGCTACAGGGAAACGGTTATTTCCCCGCGATACATGGCAGCGGGGTCTTCTCTCTCGCTTAGTGTCTGAAAAATAACGGCTATGGTGCGGGAAACGGGCCCCTCAAACAAAATGCCTCCGTTTTGAGTCACAGACACATCTGCGTCCATATCCAACAGCGCATCGGTAAGGCGCAAGGTGATTTGAGGGACATCCGTCGCCGTAATCTCGATTTGCTGACCATTGATTGTGGCCTCAACAATCTGACCCGTCTGTGGGACATCCTTTGCCATGGTCAGCCAATAAAAACGCGTGTGATGCCGTTCCGCCTGGCGCCATACCACCCGTTTGGGAAAGGAACTTCTCTCAAAATGCTGAATAAACGGAATTGATGGCTGGTCTGCCAATTCCATCCAATGGGGCAATCCCGGATGCACTTCCACCTGATGGGCATATCCGTCCGGATCGTCTGCTTCCAGTTCATCCAGCCAATCGCCCCACTCTGCGGCCTTCAGGTTCCGGTCGTACGATGTATCGTCGCCGCCCACATGGATGGCAAAACCGATATTGCGCAGGTTGAGCGGCGAAGCGGAGTTGGGATGTCCCGCACTCATGGCGGCGGCCGCCCAGCGGTCGGCCATGCGCGGTCCCAGTTGGTACACCCCATCGCCCCCGGCCGAATATCCGTTGATATACACCTTGTTGGGGTTGATGCCCTCAAACACAACCATGTTGGTAATCAGGCGGTCAAACATGGGGTCAATATTATCGGTGAACCACATGTTCCACTCGTTGGATGGCGCGCGCGGGGCTATCCACAGGGCATCCTCCGGTGCATAATTCTGCGCCAGCGCGATCTGATTCTGCCACTGCTGGTCATTCTGGTCCGCTGTGGTGTTCCCTCCGCCGTGCATGGAAATTATCAGGCTGCGTCCCCCTGCCGGCGCATCGCCCAGATATACTTTTTCGTACCGCAACGTGGCCCCATCCATGGAAATAGCTTTGCCATCCACTTCGTCTTTGCGCGACGATTCAATCCAGGCAGCCAGGTCTTCCCACAAAAGCGCCTCTACAATATCTGCGTCTGCGGCGGTGAGCCCCACTTTCGCAAACGATTCTGATTCGATGGGGCTCCGGTCACCCCGGTTGGTTTCCAACCATGTTTTGAGTTCTGCCACCGCATCCGCCGAGGCGCTATCGCCGTCTGCATCGCTATCGGTATCGCCATCGCCATCGCTGTCGCCGTCGCCATCCCCATCGGCATCTGAATCCCCATCTGTATCGCCATCGGCATCCGTATCGCCATCGCTGTCGCCGTAGGTGTCCCCATCCCCCGTGTCACCATTGCTGTCGCCGCTGCCACAGGCGGTCAAAACCACGCCCATCAGTCCCAATCCCCAAAAAACAAAAATAAAATGGATTTGCCATTCTCTCAAAATCATGAAGGCCACTCCCTGTCAGTACCCGGGGTTGCATCCGAAGTTGCAGCATGGGTATCAATTCACACCGAATTTTCAACGCAATTGTATTGTACCCCGGCACCGCTGGTCAGTGCATGGGACTAATCAATTACCAGTTCCCCATCCAACTCGAAAAGCAAATCGTCCCGACACACATCGGCTTCCACGCAGATTAGAGGAAATGTTTCCATTTCTATTTTTCGATATTTGAGCGACTGCTGCAGAGGCATTGCCAGCGATGGGTCTTTGCAAAAAGCCACGCCCCCGGAAAGCTGCGTCAGACTGGCATTCTCCAGAGACAGCAACTGGCCGATTTTTTCCAGGGTGCACTCTATTTGCGCATTGGGATCGTTCACATGTATGGTTTCGCCCCGCTCATTGATGGACGCTGTACCGGACAGTTCCAGCAACCGATGCTCCGCACTGCCAATCACTGCCCCCCGCGAAAAGGCCGAACCGTACTGAAAGGCATCCTTCTGACCGGGGTTGGTGAGTTGCTGCACAAGGTTATGAGGCTGTGCCGATTGTACCAGCAGCATATCCGCAGTCACCGTCTGGTCAAATCCGTTGCGCACCCCAATACCAGTGCTGGCTGGCAACAGCAATTCACAGGATGATTCCGTGGGCATCAATCCCCAGGATTTGAATATCCCCGAGCGGGCATGATTAAATGCGTCATACCACGACAAAATATCGTCCAGATAAAACCAGGTCCGGGCAATATCGGTGGGCACAAATCCCGCTTCAGAAAAAATGCAAAACGCGCGCAGCAACAGTGAACGGGTTTCTTCAGCAGGGGTGTCCCCCTCTCCGGTGACGCCTCCAAGGATGGCGAATCGGGTCTTTTTGCTCATCCACTCTTTGCCTACCACCTGACCATCAAGTATCAATGGCGATACAATATTCGAGGGAGCCGCCCGCAATAACATGCCAGCCAATGGTGCACGAAACACTGGCGTGCCTTCCAGATAGGTTGGCTGCAATTCTTCCTGAAGAGCGTTGTTGCGAATCTGCAGCACCTCTTCACGAACATTGAGTCTTCCAAAAATGCGCTCCTGAACCACCGCAAAGTCAGCGGATTTCAACAGTCGCGCCACATGGGCATAGCTGGAGGCAACCGAGGACAGGCTGGCATTTTCCTTAAAAACAACGGTAAAAAATACACCGCCATCCGGGGCTGGTTTTACGTGTAGCTGGTATGCTTTTTCCAGATTGTAATTCATGATTCGTCGCTTCCGTAAGATGCCGACAATCGATTCATGTCGACAGGTTTCATATGATAGCCTCGCTCTGAATGAAAAGTAAATGGCGCGCTCAATTTCGTCATTTTTTTTGCAAATCCACCTTCCAATGAACAGCAACACCGTTTTGGCTGAGCAGCAAAACGCCTCAACGTCGTGATTGCGCGACTGTCGGACGATGTGCCGGTGCCGTGGTGTTAAGTGGCGCCAATCATTTTTAAATGGGCTGTTGCGTGTGCTTTTTTTAACAAAAAGGACAACGGTCAGACCTCTTTGAGGTAACTCGGCGCGAATATCGCATCAATATACGCGGCGAGTTACCCGTTTTTAAGAAGGCAAGGACACATCCCTTTAAATGGGGTGAAACCATCTTTGGCAAAGGATATGAATTATGATCATTTTCAAAAACCTCTTTATTTCGGTTTTGATTGTATTGCAGGGACTCCTGTTTGCATCGTGTGGCAGCGATTCTTCGGGGGGCAACGGTGATGGGGATACCGATACAGACGGCGATACCGATACAGACGGCGATTCCGATGGGGATACCGATACAGATGGCGATTCCGATACAGATGGGGATACCGATACAGACGGCGATACCGATACAGACGGCGATTCCGATGGCGATTCCGATACAGACGGCGATTCCGATTCCGATGGCGATTCCGACACCGACGGTGATACCGATTCCGGTTCCGACAATGATACCGGTTCCGACGGTGACACCGATTCCGAGACGGAGACCGATGAAAAGCCCATGCAAAAATACGTTGGCAACATCATCCCCGGAAATGTGCGATCGGATTTTGACAACTACTGGAACCAGGTGACGGCGGAGAACGGCTGCAAATGGGAATCGGTGGAACGTACACGGGGGCAGATGAACTGGAAAAGCTGTGACACCGCTTACAACCATGCCAAAAGCAAAGGGTATCCATTCAAGTTTCACACCTTTGTGTGGGGCAATCAGGAGCCGTCATGGCTCGGCGGAATTTCGGATACGGAAAAACGAGAGGAAGTGGAAGAATTCATTCGTCTGGCCTCCGAACACTACGACGACATCGACATGATTGATGTGGTCAATGAGGCGCTCCCTGGTCACGCCCCCTCCCACGCCTCCGCCGCACTGGGGGGAAGTGGCGCCAGCGGCTGGGACTGGATTGTGACCTCTTTTAAACTGGCCAGACAGTATTTCCCCAAGGCAAAACTGTTTATCAATGATTACGGCATTATCAGCGACCCCAATGCCATTAAACGGTATCTTGAAATAGTTGAAATTCTCAAGAGTAACGATTACGACGGGGCGCCGCTGATTGACGGTATTGGTATTCAGTCTCACTGTTTCAACGTCAACAATATGTCCTATGATCAGGTTAAAAAAAACCTCGACACTTTAGCGACAGCGGGATTGCCCATCCACTCTTCGGAACTGGATATTCAGGGGCAGGGCAACAGCGAATCGTCCCAGAAGCAGCGCTACGAAGCGGTGTTTTCAGCCCTCTGGGAACACCCGGCAGTGGCGGGGATAACCCTTTGGGGATACGTACAGGGGACCACCTGGATTGAAGACACCGGCATTGTCAATCAGGACGGCTCACAGCGTGAAGCCATGAAATGGCTGATGGAATACCTGGGCAAATAACAATCCCGATGATCTTGTCCGGTTTTTTGGGACCACCCATTTTCTTTGCCCTTTCAATTTACTCTTTTTAAGGCCGTTTCCATTTTTGATAATACGTTCAATCTCCACCCGTTCCGTATCAGCGACCGCCACTGCCCGATGAACAGCGCCACGCCGCAAATCCGTATGTGACCCGTGCAGGATTGGCATAACCGGAAAGGACATGTTGTGAACAGAGTTGCCGCGAGTATTTGTTTATGGGCCCTTTGGCTATTCCCTGTCGTCACGATGGGCGCCGAGCCCATCGCCCATCGGTTCATTGCTGCCGATGAAGGTGCTCAGCAGGTATTGCTGGTGGATGAAAACGACGGCGATGCCTTCTGGGCAACCCCAACGCCGGGGGGAAATCGGGATATGCAGCTGATAGGCGACAACCGTCTACTGGTGAGCCGCCAAAGCGGGGGATACTTTGAACTCGATATCAACACCGGTGAAATTGTAAAGGAAGTGTCACTTTCACTCGGCGATACACAGACGGTGCGACGCCTTTTGAACGGAAATACAATCGTCGCCGGAGACAATCTCAATGGCGGACAGGGAACCACGATGGTGGAACTGGATACCGACGACAAGGTGATTCGCTCCGTGTCGTTTCCCGGAACGGGGACCACACGGGTTGTCCGCAGAACCGCAGCGGATACATTTCTGTTCGGGTACGACAAGCGCCTTCTGGAAGGCAATTGGAATGGGGATATTCTCATGGATCACACCATCGATATCACCGACAGTTACGGTCCCTACATGACAGTGCGACGTCTCAACGGCAACACTGTCACCGCCACCGGATATTTTCCGGCGCTTCACGAATATGCGCCCGATGGTTCATTGGTGGCCACCATTGGCGGGCGAAACCAAAACAATGCAAAGGACATCAATCCCAATTTTTATGCGGGATTTCAAATCCTTGAAAACGATAACATTGTCGTGACCAACTGGCAGGGGCATGGCAACGGACACGGAAATGAGGGAACGCAACTTCTGGAGTATTCCCCGGATGGCGCTCTGGTATGGTCGTGGCACGATGAGGCCAATCCACCTCGCTTCTCATCATTGCACGGCGTCATTATTCTGGATACCCTTGATACAACGCGCCTGCACGACGATATCAATGGTGTTCTTTCTCCTGTCCGGGGATGCACCTTTGAAAACGCACCAAACTACAATCCCTTTGCAATCGAAGATGACGACTCCTGTGAAGATGACAGGGATACACAACCAGACTCGGATACCGTGTCCGATTCAGATGCCGACACCGCAACAGATGAAGACGTTGACTCCGATACCCTATCCGGCGCGGACGGGGATGCGGACACAGACGCCGATGGGGACACTGATTCAGATGCCGACGGGGATTCAGACAGCGACACCGATGGCGACAGCGACATGGACGGAGATGCGGATGGGGACTCGGACGCCGATGGGGAAGGGGACTCGGATGGGGATGCAGACGCTAATGAAGGGGCAAACAACACCGATACCCAATCCGACTCTTCCGGATGCGGTTGTCTGCTGACCAGCCGCTATTCCAATGGCCATCCTGGACTCTTTGGTTTACTTTTTCCATAAATTTTCTGCGACAGCACCAGCCCCACTGGAGCACTGCGTCCCCAAATCAGTTTTAATGTAACTTCTCAAAAAGTACTGGGGAAAAAGCCTGAGAATTTGACCAGTAGTGCGTAGGCGTTGAAAACTGGGCATCAATAAAACCTCAGTCGCGAACAAAATC
>JAFGQN010000184.1 GCA_016935665.1 Deltaproteobacteria bacterium
ACAGTATCGATCACATTCGAAGCGCCATGTCAAAGAATCTCTAAATGATCAGCGAAAATACATCGGACGACATTGCGATCCCCCTGGCGCAATGACTTCTCTGGTTGACGCGGCGCCTCTGGCAATGGTAAGCAAATCCTGAACCACCGCCGCTGCCTGCAGACCGCTTTTTTCCATCATGGACAAGGGCCGTCTCAGTGGACTGTCCTCGGGCAGCATCGCCGCCATCAGCTCGGGGTATCCAACGATGCCGGTTAAAATGTTGTTTAAGTCGTGCGCCACACCGCCAGCCAGCATCCCCAGCGCCTCCATTTTTTTGGATCGATGCAGCTTTGCGACCAGACCTTCTTTTTCGCGCTCACTGAGCACCCGTTCGGTTATATCCAGGAATAGCACTGCAATTTTTCGATGCCCGGTCTTAAATGTATACACTTCAAAGCATCCCGAGATTTCGCCGTCGTCATACTGTACATGCTCCGTATGCCATGGTTTGCCGGTAATGCAGACTTCCCGATATTTCCCTGGAATCTCGGTGGATTCCAGAGGAGGAAATGCTTCCTCAAGGGTTTTGCCCATAAATCTTGTGTGATCAACACCGATAATACTGTCCGCCGAAGGATTGGCGCCGCGAAAAATAAGCTGATCGTTCTCATCCAATTCATAAATATAAATACCCATTGGCGACGATTCAAAAATACTGCGAAACCGTTGTTCGCTCACTTTGAGCTGTTCGTTTACGTCCGCCAGCGCGTCTGTCCTTTCCAGAACACGACGCTCAAGCTCCGACTGCACCGCGCGAAGCTCCTTTTCCACTTTGCGGCGCTCTTTAATTTCCTGCTTCAGTTTCATCAGGGCCACGGCCATATCCGCTCGGGTCCCCTGATCGGTGGAAAGCAGATTTTCGATTTCCTGCTCCACCGATTTTTGCGAGGGTTTTACAACAAATTCATCAAAATCATCCCCGCCCGCAATAGAGTGCGTTTGCTCAGCCCAGCAATTGGTGCCAAAGAGTCGACCCGCATACCCCGCCAACTTTCCCGCCAGCATATTAGAGCCCCACTTCACCTTCAGAGTGCGTTGAAATTGACCTTCCCAGGAATCATGTACCCGGAATACACATCGTCGTTCTGATTCATCCAGCCGTACCAGCTCCCATCTGCCCCATCCCGCCACGGCGGCCACATTCGCGATGGCTTTGAATCCATCCGAAAAATCCGGAAACTGTGAAATCACCTGCCAGTCTGCGGCCACACTTTTTCGCCCTTCACTTTGCAGCGCCAATGCAAATCGCTCCGTGCCCACCATTGCCTGCACACCGGAGAGCAATCCCAAAAGCGTGGTATCCATCCACATCATGGCCACCGGCAAATTCTCGAACGTGCAGCGTCCCCGGCCAATATCCCAGGACACTTCGATACCGCTGACATTGATGGAGTACCCGCTCGCAGGCCGAACCCTGGCGCCGCTGGCCGCGTCTGCCCTGTAGCGGGCCAACTCTCCTTCAAGATCAAGAACGCGCTGCTTCAATGCTTCAATATCCACTTTTTTCAACATAATTCCCGTTCTTCCGGAAAAGGGCAAAATCAGCATTTTCATCCAGGATGTCCAGGGAGAGTGGAGGTCCCTCCTCCTCAAAAAAAACATATTCCCTTTTTTCCGGTTAATTCCTGTTGTATATACAACTATGTCCCAATTATTCAAGCAAGTGCGGCCATTGCGCGAAAAATCGGAGTCTCCCACCTGTTTCCCGGACGGATGCGGTTATTTGCTTAATATGCCGATTTTTTTTAAAGAATGACACATCGCGGTTGACGGATGGATTGGCGCCAGAATAGAATTCAGTATTTGGGTAATATATACTGGCCAAAACTATCTGGCATCTGATTCACCGATTCTTCATGCGCACCCTGTTTTGCGCACTTTCCGACGTTGTCCCGCCAGATGAAAAAAATAAAAAGAAAGGAACGATAATGTTCGCCCCGTTAAAACAAGTGGTTCTAATAACCATGATTTTCCTTATATCAGCGTGCAGTCGCACAAGTATTCTCAAGGACTCGCCGGATACGAACAGCATCGACGAGGAAATTGGCGTCACCGATAGCGACTCGGATACAGACAGCGATACGGATAGCGATACCGATAGCGATACGGATACAGATTCAGACTCGGATTCAGACAGTGACTCCGATAGTGATATCAACTGGTGCACCTATTCGTGTCTGGACCACTGTATATCATGGGGAGGGACAATGAAAGAAGGGCATTGCAGTGGAAACCAAAGATGTTGTGACCTTCAAGGCGTCACCGATGCGGATGTGGATACAGACACAGACACAGACACAGATTCAGATTCAGACACAGACACGGATACAGACACAGACACAGACACAGACGAGCCATGCATCCTCCACGTGAATCAGACCAATGGAAGCGATTCGTACAGCGGCCGCTCATGGAATGCCGCCAAGGCCACCATTCCGGGCGCTCTGGCGGTGGCCAACACGCGCAACTGCACCGAAATCCGAGTGGCCGAAGGGCGATATGATACCATCCACGCAGACGGCAACCCAATCCGTTTAAAAGATAATATCCGAATGTACGGCGGTTTTATGGGGGAAGAAATCGATTTAGATAGCCGCGCCCCAACACAGCACGTAACGGTCATTACCGGCGCTCTGCAAAACGACGAGCGTACAGATATACTGGTTCAAGGCGCGAACAACGTCCTCATCGATGGATTCACAATTGAAAACGCCGACACCTGCATGCACTCTGGCGGGAAAACCACGCTGGAAAATTGTACCCTGAACGCCTGCAAAACCGGCATTGATAATTTCGATTTCGAGCTCATTGTAAACCACAGCCAGATTTCCGACTGTGGCATCGGGGTCAACCTCAATTGGGGAAACGCTTTTCTAACTTATAGCAAGTTTCTGGGCAATGAGCACGGTGTGAGGGCGCAAAGCTCCAGTCTGGTGATTAGCGATTGCAGATTCGATTCCAATTCCAATATTGATGATACCGCCGCGGCCATCACCAGCGACGACACCCAACTCATGATCTCCAACTCCGGCTTTTTTGGCAACAGCACCCCTGGGAATGGCAGCGCCATCTTCGCGCGGGGAAAATCACTCACACTGGATACCTGCACCTTTATGAGCAATACGTCCAGCCGCAACGGCGGTTCGATATACGCTGCGAATGTCGAGAATCTAACGGTTTTAACAAACGTGTTTCAGAAAAATCAGGCGCAGGGCGGGAGTGGCGGCGCGATATATATGACCGGAGGGACTGGGACTCTCAATGTGCACGGCACTGACTTTGATATGAACGCGTCCGAGGCCAACGGCGGGGCCGTTTACGTGGACGGAAGCATTTATATCGGCCTTGCACACAATAATTTTACCGCAAATGTGGCAAGCATGAATGGAGGCGCCATCTATCAGAACGCCAAAGATGGATCCATTTCGTACAGCACTTTCATTGAAAACAGCGCCGGATTTTCCGGGGGGGCATATTTTCTGGACTCAGAGGGATCCATCATGGACCTTTGGTTCAATAGATTTGAAAAAAACAGCGTCACAGAAATAAGCGAATCGGGCCGTGCTGGTGGTGGGGCCATCTTTGCAGAAGGAAAGGCCGAGCTGTATTTGGGCCTTTCGGTATTTGTCGACAATTTTTCCAGCGGGGACGGCGGCGTCATCCATAGCGCAGTGGATATGTATCTGATTAATTCGCTGCTCAATGGCAACAGCAGTCTCGGCAGTGGCGGCGCCGTGTGGAGCACAGGCATTTTTCACAGCATCTCCAACACCGTAACGGGCAACTCGGCACACTCCGGCGGTTCACTCTGGTTGGGCGCGTTTTATCTTCCGGAGGGGACAGTGGCGATTCGAAACAGCATTGTGTGGCAAAATGATGCGTTCACCGTTCAGGACGAAGAGATGGCCCATACAATCGTCGAGTATTCCCTCCTCGATGAGCAACTGGCAACAGGCAGCAATATCAGCGAAAATCCATTGTTCGAAAATGCGCCCATCGTCACCACTGTCGCCACCGGCAATATGGACATGCAGACCATTGCCCTTGGAAAATGCAGCATTCCCATAAACCAGGGAGATACCATTGTCGTCGGGAAGGATGGCATTGCACGAACAGTGACGGACGTTGCCGGTGACGACAATACTATTGTCACGTTCACTCCCACGCTGACCTACAATTCATATACTGGACTGCGGGTCGACATCTGGCAGACGCCTGCCATTTCATTCACTCCGGATTATCACCTGAGAGAGACGTCCCCGTGTATCGACAAAGCGGCACAAACGTTTATGACCGGCTATACCAACGATTTGGACGGAAAACCACGCGTTGTCGGTGATGAACAGGATATGGGCACATATGAGTATCAGTAAATTCGAAATGCAACGAATACTGACATGGCCATATAATTTCTTATTTGACAGGTGAGCCCACACCTTTTATGTTCTCATTAACAGGGTGCTATCCACGCCCGCGAAAGGATTGATGCCAGCTTTTGTTTTCCAAAAGGATCTTGTTTAGGAATTGAGCCCTCACCCCGGTGCAGGACTCAATATTACTGTTGTTCTTCTATTAAACAATAGATCCAAACGGCACTTCGAATAGAACGAAACAGCGTGTTTCGAAGGTGTCTTTGCGCGTACTATGGCGCGATAAGGAAAACAGAATGAAAAATTTATCCACAATGGGATTTAGCCCCTTTTTTCGCGATCAAATCAAACCAAACCTCGAAACCACAACATCAACAGTTGCCAGAATAACCGCCGAGCATCGCGGTGGCTACCACATCTGGAGCGAAGCGGGCGCCGGTTTTGCCAGACTGGCGGGACGACTGTTACATAACAACCCAGGCGGTTCCCTGCCCGGTGTCGGTGACTGGGTCATACTCAGAACCGCAGTCTCACCGGATGACACCGGAATCATCGAGCAGGTGCTCACCCGAAAGACCCTGTTTACCCGAGGCGCAGCAGGTCGCAGTGGCACTGTGCAAATCATTGCGGCCAATATCGACATCGTGTTTGTGGTATGCGGTCTCGACGCCGATTTCAATGTGCGTCGTATTGAGCGCTACCTCTCCAGAATCTGGGCCAGTGGGGCCAGCCCGCTCATCGTGCTCAACAAGTCAGACCTCTGCAACGACGTGGCCATGCGTCTCGTCGAAGTCGAGTCTTCTGCACCAGGCGTCGATATTGTACTGGTCAGCGCACTTCACAGGGATGGCGTCGACAACGTTCGGGAATTCATCAAAGAGGGAATTACAGCGGCATTCGTCGGCTCGTCGGGGGCGGGCAAATCCACGCTCATCAACGCCCTGCTGGGAGACGACCGCATAGAGACCCAACAGGTTCGCGCCAGTGATGGGCGGGGAGTGCACACCACCACCCACCGACAACTCTTTACACTGAACGAAGGAGGTATGGTCATCGATACCCCTGGGATGCGGGAGCTGCAACTCTTCGACGAAAAAGGCATCGACAGCGCATTTGCCGAAATCGACGCGTTATCCGCCGCCTGTCGCTTTGTCGATTGCCGCCACATCACCGAACCGGGCTGCGCCGTACAACATGCCGTCGCCAACGGGACGCTCGATGCAAAAAGGTTGGAGAACTACATGAAACTGCAAAAAGAGGCTCAGGCATACGAAGTGCGCCACGACGCCCGCAAACGCAAAGTAGCCGCCCGCAACTGGGGCCAAATTGTCCGCGAAGGCCGCCGCCTGAATAAATTAAAAGGGAAAGTGTGACGTTTGGTGAGATTCCCTGCCAATCTGTCTAAAGCCCCACCTCAGGGCAGACACATGGGTCTGCCCCTGCAAAAAAATTCGTAAATTCAATTGCCGGGGCGCACCCGTGTGTGCGTCCCACTATTTACTACCGATTGGTAAAATTGTAGCTAAGGGTGTTGTATTGTTCGGGAGTAATACAAGTGAAGTCATTGGCGCCATAGGCGGATGCCGCAAAATCAATTGGCAGGTTATCGGGGTTGTAGCGCGCTGTTGTGGACAGCAGGCAGTATGGACGATTTTGTCGCGCCTCAAAATACGTGGCGACCTGTTGGGCGGTCAGTGAGGCAATCGAACCAGCGGCGTTGAACGACACTCCCATTTTATTTCCAAACAGAATATTCTGTTCAAAAGCCCACACCTGGCCGGTACAGGTAAACAGCCCGGTCATCCCAGAGCCACTTCGGTCGTTCAAATCCGCGGCTTTTGCAAAATGCAACCGGCACTGATTGCCCAGCTGCAGGACTTCCACATAGTCATCGGCATCGGTGTAGCGATACAGCGCGATGGGGGAATAGTATTCCAGCACGGATTGCATCTCAAAGCCATCTGCACCTGGGATAATCGACTCAATCAGATTGTCGCCAAATCCGAGCAACCGATCTGAACCGGGCTCGGGACGCACACGTACGAGTTTTTCCGGCGTTTCGAGCGCGCCTTCGCTAACGATGTTTTGTCCCGACACATGACTGATGCCCACACGATTAACGTTCACCAAACGGCTCTCATCGTAACCGCTGTACGGCAGGAAAAGGCGGCTGACATCGTAATCAAAATAGAATTCCTTATCGGGGGACAACCAGCTGCCATCCAGATCTGTTCCCAGAATCAGATACGACAGCTCGGTGGCGTTGGCGATACCGAACAATCCCAGTTTTAACGCGTTAATGGGTTGCCCCTCAAACTGGAACACGCGGCCGATGGTGAAAATGCCCTGGTCAATGGCAAGGATATGGGTGTGGCCCCCGGGCAGTTCTTCTGTGGTGGCCGAAACCGTGGGAAATGCCGGATTGCTTAAATCCACAAACTTCAGCTGCGACGTCTCATCTGCAGCGCCATTCCAGGAAAAATCGCTCAGGTAAATGGTGTCATCGGTGAACAGTGATGTCTGCAGCGTATCGTTGGCCACGTTTAATGTGGCGGTGCGCACCAGGGAATTTTCGCCCATGGCATACACCTGCAATACGCCTTTTGAAATCACGTAAAGAAATCCATTTTGAAAATACAGCGTCTGTACCTCCCCGTCGATTTGCAGATCAGATTTTTCTGTGGACGAGGTCAATGTGTCAACAGTGTCGGTCAGCGCCACTTTCGAAAGACCATCGTTTTGAATTTCCGCCACGTCGCTGGCAAATCGAATAAAACCGGTTGGCGTGTACTCGTAAATGGAGAGGCGGGTGACAATTTCTTCGCGATAGCGGGGAACCTCGTATTGGACAACTTCACCCACGTCGCAAATATACTCCGTACGCGTTTTATTTTCGCACACGCGCCCCACAGGCACTTCAATGGTTTCGTTGGAGACGGAAGCCACATGTTTCAGGCAATCCGCCAGAGTGGTCCCACTGCAACCGCGGTCGCCGCTGGAATTATCCGGGGGAACATAATTGGGATTGGGACGGGTTTCGTATTGGGTATAGCAGTAGGTGTAGGGCGCCTCCACCGTGTGAGACTGGGTACAGCGCCAGTATGATTCGTTATCAAAGCGTTCCAGATAATTTTTGCGAATGCTCTCGGTAACCACAAAGTATCTGTCGCTGGCCCAGATGACGTTTCCATAATAACTGGACTGATGCACCAAATCGCCAATGGCGTGGGTATCCTGGGTCACTTCCAACCAGTCAATCTGCTCCACATCGCTCATGAGCGTGTCGCTCATCTCTTCGGTCAGGGTGGCGCCCCAATGCAACACCCGCAATCGCCGGTGCGCATTGCTTGAATAAATGGGATGTTCGCCCGCTGCGCTGTCGCCGGAATCCAACTCCAGCGCCATATCCGTGTAAATCACCAATCGTTCGTTGAATCGGCGGGAATCCAGCACGCTGCCCAGCCCCAGATCCACCGCTTCAATAAACGTCAATGTGTCACTGCTGACTTTAAAATGAAGCAGATAGGAATGATTGCGCACGTCCGGTGCAATTCCTTCCACAATCACCACCAGTTGCCCATTGTAATAGTAGAATTTCTCCGCATGCCCCGGCAATTTGGCCGCACATACAAACTGCGGCGTCTCTTTGGTCAAATCCACCAGCAACAATCCGTGGCGGTTCGACGCAAACAGCGCCGCATCCTCACTCAAACCAACAATATCGGCTTCCTCGATTTCCACACCAACCGCATCCGAGATCGCGTCGTACTCCCGCAGCGATTCCTCATCTGGCAACCCTTTTTGATAAATGGGTTGGCTGGCGTCGTCGAGCATTTGAACCGAATACGCCCAGCGAACACCGCCCAGTGTATCCACAATGGAACGGTACGCGTCGTTTTCATTCAATTCGCACCGCAATAAGCTGCCCGGATCGTAAGCGGGCAGTTGCACCACCAGTTCCTGTTGGCTCAAACGGTCGAATGCATCCGGAACACTCAGTGTGCCGCGCAGGGCAACCGTCTTTTCAATCAACGCCAGATGATCCGAATCACTGTCCACCCCGATATTTGAATCAGACCCCAACGCAGTGTCACGGCCCGAATCCGAAGATGAATCAACAGCGTGAGTCCCGTTCGCCCCCGGAATATCATCGGTACAACCCGCCAATAGCACCGCTATAATCCAAATTGGCATTAATTTCCCAAAATCCCCTGGAAATATCGTTTTTGGTCTGATTTGCATTGGAATACCTCCTGTCTGTTTAAGCAATTAAACAGTTTTGTGCCGGTTGCGTTTCAAAAGCCATAACCCTCCAGGCTCTTATAATGGGAAGCGCTTTAATAAATAAATAAATAAAACCGGAGGTGTGACATTCTTCGCCATTCAGGTAGTGCATCATACCAAAAAAATGATTACAGCTCCTCAAATGATAAGTTATCTCCAACAATTACATCCCGTCATCCAGGCGCTGCTGGCCACTCTTTTTACGTGGGGTGTCACCGCGCTTGGTGCATCACTCGTCTTTTTTGTAAAAACGGTCCGGGCGAAGGTCATGGATTCCATGCTCGGATTCGCCGCCGGCGTCATGATTGCCGCCAGTTTCTGGTCTTTGCTGGCGCCCGGGATTGAAATGGCGGAACAGCTGGATATGATTCCCTGGCTCACCGCAGTGATTGGGTTTATGGCAGGGGGCATATTTATGCGGCTCACGGACAGATTCCTGCCGCATATTCACCCTGGAAACCATCCGGCGGAAGGAATAAAGACCAGCTGGCAAAGAAGCACGCTTCTTGTGCTGGCCATCACACTGCACAACATTCCCGAAGGACTGGCGGTGGGAGTGGCGTTCGGCGCGGTGGCGGCAGACCTCCCCTCCGCCAATATGGGCGGCGCCATCGCTCTGGCCATCGGCATTGGCATCCAGAACTTCCCCGAAGGCGCCGCGGTCTCATTGCCCATGCGACGGGAAGGCGTCAGTCGTTGGCGCAGTTTTCTTTTGGGTCAGGCGTCCGGGCTGGTGGAGCCCATCGCTGGTGTCATTGGCGCCGCCTTTGTATTGCACATGCAAAGCATTCTGCCATATGCCCTCTGTTTTGCAGCGGGCGCCATGATTTTTGTGGTGGTGGAGGAACTGATTCCCGAATCTCAGCGAAATGAAAGAAATATTGACATGGTCACCATGTTTACCATGATTGGTTTTTCCGTCATGATGCTGCTGGATGTGGCGCTGGGATAAATGTCAGTTGGCCATATCGTCGCCGGCTGCGGCTTCCTCGGCGAATACAAGAAGGCTTTTAACCTGGTCCGGAGTCAGGTTCAGGCGGTAAAACAGTGGCTCGCCCATCGGGTCGACCGGTTTCTTTGGCACTCCGGCCCCCACGTGGCGTAACAGTATATCAGTCACCGCAATCACCGTCGTCATGCTGCTGGGATCATCGTGCACCTGTGCCCGATGATGGTGCTGCACCGCATTGGACAAAATCGGCGGCAACCCCCAGCTCTCGCATATCCTGGCCCCCACCTGAGTATGCAGCGCATCCACCGCAGGCGCCAGTGTCGCCAGTGGCAGCAACTCGGCTTTGTCCTTTTTACAAATGCCGGCCACAATGCCCAGAATAATCGCCTCCCCCATATCGTGGAGCAATCCACACAGATAGGCCATTTCCGACTCATACTTCAAACGAACGCATATTTCTCGGGCCAATATGCCAGACAGCTGCGCCGCTGCATACAGTTCCCGCATCCGGGTGGCATAGCCCGCCACTTTGAAAATCGTGGTTTGCGCCACCACCTGAAACGCCACATCCCGCACCGCCGCCAGTCCCAGACGGGCGATGGCCACATTAAGGGAGCGCACAGGTTGTCCGCGGCTGTAAAACGCCGAGTTGGCCACTGCCACAATCTTTGCGGCCACCAGCGGATCTTTGGACACCACTTTTTCAACCTGGTGAAAATCCACATCCGGACGGTTGGCCATCTGTGTGAGCGATAACGCCACTTCCGGAAGAATTGGGGGTTCATAATCATCGGAATCGAGTATTTTTTTTATCTTCATGGCGATTTCAAGATGTTTGGGGTTCCTCCCCTCTATCGCCGCCAATTCCGCATCGTCGATCGCATGTTCGCCTCGGCCAAAATCCCCTGGGCGCCCTCTTTTCATTTGCGTATCCATGTACCGGACTCCATATATAATGCATCAATCTTAAATTGATGAACATTGTTACTAACGACCTTTGCGTGCGGTGGTTAATAAGACTGGTTAAAAAAAAGCGTTCCCCTGACGATACCCATACTGCAAGTGCTAAAGCGCGCACGGACGATGAACGGATGACTATTAAAATTACCGATCAGGATTTTCCACCTTTGCAGGAGTATATTCAGCAGCAATGCGGCATCGTACTGCGGGACACACAGCAGTATCTTTTGGAATCGCGGTTACAACACCTTTTATCCATGCATCAGTGCGGCACGTTTGGAGAGTTTCTGCGTCTGGTGAAAGAAAAAAACAGTCCGGTTCTGCGCGAAAAAATCGTCAATGCAATGACCACAAATGAAACCTTCTGGTTTCGCGATTCTCATCCATGGCAAAATTTTGCCGCCCATTTGCTGCCTCAATGGGAAAAAGAGCTGCAGAACTCTTTGCATAAAAAACGTATCTGGTCAGCGGCCGCTTCCATGGGACATGAGGCCTACTCCATGGCCATGCTCATTGATGACTTTTGTGGCAGTCGCCACAAATGCGCCATGAAAAACAGCGTGGAAATACTGGGGACCGACATTTCGACCTCGGCCCTGTATGTGGCCATATCCGGCAACTACGACGAGATGGCCATGAGCCGCGGGTTTACACCGCCATTCGATGGATATCGTCGAACCTGTTTCAAACAGACCGGCAAGGTGTGGGAAATATCGTCGCACATCAAAAAAATGGTCGTTTTTAAACAGTTCAACCTGCAGAACTCATTTATTACTCTGGATAAATTTGATTTAATCTGTCTGCGCAATGTCATCATTTACTTTTCAGATGAGTTCAAACGCGCCCTGTTTAAAAAGATTGCGCAGACGCTAAACCCAGGCGGGTATCTGCTGCTCGGTGCATCCGAAACACCCATCCGCTACACTCGCCGTTTTCGCAGCGTCAAACTGGGCGACAGCGTTTACTACCAGCTCAAGGAGTAATCATGACTCGGGACAAAGCAGACATTCTGGCGGCCATTGAAAAAATCGATTCGTTGCCGGCGTTTCCCGACGTGATGATGCGTTTTCAAAACGAAATGGCCAGCGAACACCCCGATGTTCAAAAACTGGCGACCATCATCGAGGACGACCCATCTCTGACGGCCCGCTTTTTAAAAACAGTGAACTCTGCGTTTTACGCGCGCGGCCAGACTGTCACCTCCATCTCGCAGGCCATTGCCCGGCTGGGACTCGCCGAAACCCGGCGCCTCGCCATCACTACCGCCCTGGTGGATCGCTACCGCTCACTGGGCGGGCTGATGCCTCAAAACTTCTGGACCCACTCCATTGCCGTGGCCTTAACCACCCGCGCCATTCTCAAACTGGGCGCCCATTCGTTTTCAACTGAAGAAATAGAGCTGGCATACATTGCCGGACTGCTGCATGACATTGGCATCATCGTGCTGTTCCACCTGTTTGAAAACGATTATCGCCAGACTCACCAAAACCAGCTGAGCACTGGCGGCATCAGTCTTGAAAGTGAAGAAGCACAGTTTGGTATCCACCACGGCGAAGCGGGCGCAGCTCTCATTAAAAGCTGGAAACTCCCCCAACTGCTGTATGAACCTGTACGTCATCACCACCACCCCTGGCTGGCCGCCAAAGATCAGCGCGCCATCTGCTATCTCATCCACCTCTCCGATTTCGTTTGCAACAACATCGGCGCCTCCCGCATGGAAACCCGCATCGAAACCAACTTCGACGACACCGCCTTCGAAATGTTTGGCCTCACCCTCGAACAGGTGCCCGACATCGTGGAAAATGTAAAAGAGCAGGCAGCGGCCGCGGAGTCCCTGGTGAAGCTGGGGTAGGATGCCAACTATTGTTTCATTGCTCGTTACGCACGCAACGAACAGGAAAACTTTGAAAGATAGGATAGAAGACCACACTCCCATTTTGAAAATTTTCAGTCCACGCCATAGTTGTACCAGGGTCAACTGCTGATGATGACCAATAAAAATATGTGTCTGTGAATGGAAACACGGTCTTGTCGACAGCGGGACTGTCAAACCGGCCGTTTGCAATACTCCCCAATTCCATAACATTGGGAAGTCGCCAGTCTTCATATCCCCCCAGTGCGAGAGTTTCGCAATATTCCAACGCAGCTGACCAGTGCATTTTAGAGGCGTCCCCCGAACAATCGGCGCCATCCTGTCCAGCGCTGCATCCCTGCCACATGAGACTGTTTAACTGGTCCACTACCACTGTGTCACCTGAAACAGTAATTGGAACAAGAGGGCGGGGCGTCGATAAATCACTTCGAACACAACGGACATAACCATCAGAGATATCAGAAATGACGACACGTCCACTGCTGAAGAGCACTCCTCTCGCGTTGTTTTGGCCACTCCCAAAGGAAGATGACCAATAATATTTATCGGTTGCGGTGGCCGGGAATGCCGCACCGTACACCGCCCCATCAGAGTTGTTGTAATTCACAATAGACTGCAGTGCATATGAATCGGGCAATCGCCAATCGCTGTGTCCCCCCCACTCCAGTTTGTCGCAGTATTTGAGCGCCCCTTCCCATGTGTAGCTGGATGCCCCGGGAACGCCATCATCGTCAACCACGCACAGATTTCCTCCAAGTCCACCGCTACATCCTTGCCATGCGAGACCAGTGACATTGTCCTTCACGATAGGTTCGTCCAGCACATCCAGAGTGCGAGAGAAGCGATCCAAATCACTATGCGAGATATCCCATCCATACTGAGCGTCCTGGCCAAAATAGTCCATCCCATCAGAAGGACATGGGTTAAGTACCCCCGAAACACTGAAACATTCACGCTGACCGCTATCTGCCAGGGGGAAATATGGCCCTGGTACATTACAATCCGCAGTGCCGCACCCCGGAGAACGGCAGATTCCGTCAATACAAATGTCGTATGCCCTGTCCGGCGAGGTGATCAAATCACATTCAGTGAAATCAGGCACAAAAACGCAATCAGCATCCTGATCGTCCAGGTTTGTACATACTACGCAAACGCCACACGTTTTTATGAGCTCACCTTCAATTCCACAAGAATCAAACCAATGAACATTCCCGTCATCTGCGCATTGCCGGGACGCATTAGCTTCGACAGGCAGGCACTGGGCATTTTTCTCATCAAGATTAAGACACTTTTCACACGTACCATCGCAATTCTTTATTAATTTTTCGATTCCTTTGCAGGCACTGTATTGCCACACATCACCTTCATTGCACTGGTTGTATTTATTGCATGCACATTGAACCGGGGGGCCTGCATCACAATGCTCGGTTGTGTCACATTCCCACAACAAAAACAACGGGGCGCCTGTTACATCTGCACACCACACCGCATTGTCCAAACAAACGTGATATTCTTCGTCCTCACAAAGGTTGGTTCCTGTGTCAGAACAGGAATCCGTGCTGATGCCCACAATGCTTTCCGTGTCAGTGCCCCCGGAGGTCAGAGTATCGATTTCGATCAGAGTATCGGTATCTATACTGGTGTCAGTACCGGAATTGGAATCAATACCAACCACTTCAATCCCATTAGACTCTGTACCATACTCACTGAAAGTGCTTGAACCGGTATCGGTATACCACTTGTAGCCATCGAAATCAGTAAAGTTTCCACACCCCGCGACTATCAAAACCACGATAATCACAACCACTTTTTTCATTGGAATCTCCCCTGTATCTGAAGCCCGAATACATTTCGAGAGGCAAAAAAGCCGCCCTTTACTTTTGCCAACCTGTCATCAATTCGTTTTTTTTTATGACCAACTATAGCCAGAACAATCCCCGCCACTGTTGTTGCAGCGCCAGCGATGAGCAATCCATCTGTTGTATTCTCGAGCTTTTTCCCGGTTGTTTTGATGTTTTCATTGCTCTTTTCACAGAGTTTTTGATGATTGCAGTTCTCTGCCAGCTGGTCACTCTTGGACATAGCCAATTTTCCTGTCACCCCGCTTGCAACGAGGAAAGAGACACCAACGCCAGCGGTAATAATTCCTGATATTTTCAATGTCGAAAACTTCCGAATACTCGCTTTGGATGTAGCTGTACGCTGTTGGTTTTTTGTTCGTTCGAGCTTTGTTCCCATGGCTTTCTCCTGCCTTTGGGGGTGTGAATTATCCGGCACTCTCATCTGTTGCGTTTCAAGCTGCTTCATTGCAACAGTCTTGCCACTGCTCACGTTGATTTTTATTTTGTGTACAACTTTGTCACGTTTTTTTAAAACCACCAGATGTTCCCCTGGCAACAGTGCAATGGGTGCCGCAACAGGAGTATTGCTTCGATGTTCGCCGTCTATCCATACTTCCAAATGCGTGTTTTCATCCAATTCCACGTAACCATTGGTCGCTGATATTTCTGCAATAATCTCCGCAGCTTTGGCCCGTCTTTCCGGATCCGCCTTCTCACCTGCATTCTTCAGATATGTCTGAAATGCTTCCATAGCCAAATCATAACGCTTCCGTAAATACTCGCTGCTTCCAATATTGTAATAAAAATGAAATTGCGGACTAATGGCCACCAGTTCATTAAAAGTCCGGGCGGCTTCCGCATACTTTTGCTGTTGAAAAAGTTCAACACCTTTATCGTAAAGCGCCCTGACCTGATCAATGGCCTCTTCACTACCTGCAGTATCTTCCGCTTTCAATGCTATTGTGAACGACATTACCGTCAATGTAACCACAAGTACCATCAAGTTTTTTTTCATTAACTCAAATCACTTTCCGCACAATTTCAGACAATGCAGCAGTCGGGAACCAAATTCAATTTTGCCGATATATTCAGATTATCATTGTCTCGGACAAAAATCGAACAGAAAGTCAGCGACGCAAGTGAAAAGGAATTGGTATCGAAAACGGCACTAAAGTTCAAATGGTGCAAGTCCGATGCCTTTCGAATCCCCACTACTCCCTGACACGCGGCTATTGGGGGACCTGTCTGATGAGTGTTCTGTCGATGTTTTCTTTTTTTTATTTGGCGTTGTGGTTCTTCTTATTATAAGGGACTGCTTCGATTCAGAAGCCTCAATAGAAAGACTATTTTTACCCTTTTCTCTATCTGAATATTCTTCTGGACCTGCTGCATCAGTCGATTTGAGCTTTATCACTGGGATATCGGCTCCTTTTATCTCTGTGTTTCCATTATCAATGATATTTATAAACTGCTCCTCTACACACACACCATCTGACTCTCTCTGAAATATTCGCCGTAATCCAAAGATACATCCTAATACTGTGATGGCAGTGATAAAGGCTATCCCTATGGAGAAGGCTTTTTGATATCGTCCAATAAAAAAAAAATTCGGACCCCCTCCCTTAACGTGGGACGCGGAATCTCCTTTGGTCCCATCCGTATTCTGGATGCGTGTGCTCTTTTTAGGGAGTTCCGCATTTATACTCACAGCCCCACGGGAATGAGCCATTTCTTTGTTCTGGCTGCAGGATACACTCATTTGCCTGTACAACTGCAGCTTCGTGACTATCCGCGACATGTCTCCTTGAGAGCAAGGACGGATACCTATTCGTTTCAGTCCCTCTAAAGTCTCTTCTGCACCACGAAATCGTTCTGCAGGATTTGGCGCGAGGATCTTTTCCAGAAACTGATTCACTCTGGGATGCAGATGTTCAATGGGAGCCTTGTCAAAATTCATCACCCTGGCCAATACCTCATGCTCCATGGTTGCCTTGAACAGTCGCTCTTTGGCCAACATTTCCCAAAAAATGATACCTGCGGAAAACAAATCCGATTCCGGACCAACCGACACTTTCCCGAGTTTAAGTCGCTCCGGCGCCAGATATGTCAGCTTGCCTTTTAAAACTCCATCTGATGAGTCCGGAGAAATGCCTTTAGCCTTTGCAATACCAAAATCTGCCAGCTTCACTACACCTGCATTGGAAACCAGCAGGTTGTGCGGAGAGATATCCCGGTGAATCACACAGAAATTCTCATCTTTTACTTGAAGATGATGCGCATGATGTAATGCCAGAAGCAATGACTCCAGCAGATACACTGCCACATCCGCAGGCAACAACAGACCAAAATCGTTTATTAGCCGCAGCATCCCATTCAAGTCCATGCCGTCAATCAACTCCATCACCAAACACAGATCTCCGTTATCTTTAAAGAAAGATAAGACCTGCACAATGTTCGGATGTTGCAACCGTGAAACGATGCGAGCCTCACTCTCAAATGATTCCACAAACTCTTTGCTGTGTGCATATTCGCGGCGAATCCGTTTCAGGCAAAGCTGTTTCTCAAATCCGGCGGGTCCGCACTTTTTCACAGCAAAAACCTCAGCCATGCCACCTTTTCCTATTGGCCGAAGTATCCGATAGTTCCCAATTCTTTTGACATCATCTCTCATCAGAGCCTCTTATTCCGTTGCCACAAATGAACGCATGGTTGACAAACAATGCAACCAGAGCATTCCACTATGCTATCCACTGGCCAATCCATACCATTCTTTGACCGTAATTTGGAGATAAAATCAGTCACAATCCTTCTGCGAACGAGTAGAACATCTGCTGAACAAAAATGAGACAAAATTTGAATTTCCATTCTTTTCTTTCGGTCTACCAAACCATCATAAACAGCACGGATAGATAAACTGATTCGCCAGGCAGAAAGCAATTCGGCTTTTTTGATGTGGCAAATCAATCATTTTTAAGGAGGAGACCGATGACCGATAAAAACGCTTTTAATGAACTGCTGGGGATTTTCGAAAACATGGATACAACCACTCTCAGACGTCCTACCATGCCCATGGGAGTTTATCACCAGGAGGCGGCGGATATGCTGGAATGGGTGATGCAAGATAAGGAAACACTTGTTGCGGCGGGGCTGGACTGGCGTCTGGTGGAGGAATTTGAAAAGCGCATTGGAGCGTCGCGTCACGCCCAGTCCAAATGGAGAGCATTGAGGTTCACCAAAGCAGAGGCACAGCGGCAGTACGCGGAGAAAAGCCCGGCGGCGTATGATTTGCGCGATACACTGGTGCATCACATGCTGTTTGCCTATCGCAAACTCGCCGATATTCTTCTTCGCGTGCGTGCCATCGCCGAAGGCACTGGCAACGCCGATATGTTGCAGGATTTAAGTGACCTCGCCGAACTGGGCCGCACCTTCGCCACTCCTCTCAATACCATCAACTTCGACTTTACACTCCTCGATAAAGCCGATGAAACCTGCGAAGAACTCTCCCCACTGCTGGCTGTTGCCAATGGCGAAAGCATGCTGGACAACGACACCAAACTCAACCGGGACCGCGCCTACACCTACCTGAAAGAAGCCGTGGACGAAATCCGCGAATTCGGCCGTTACGTCTTTTGGAGAAATCCCGTCCGTGCCAAAGGCTACGCCAGCGAATATCAGCGCCGCCATCGCACTGCCAAACCCATAAACGCAGCACCGGAAGAAACCGCGGCAGTCGGTTAAGCTCCCTATCACCCCGGTTTGGGCTCTTCTCGCATGGTGCGAGGCTCTCAAACATCTGCGAGAACGCGCTAAAACGGTGCGAGAAGAGCTTTTCCCCCGTTGAGAAGTCGTTAAATCCATGCCAGAGGATACAAAAATGGTTGCGAGAACGCGCTGAAACGGTGCGAGAAGAGCTTTTCCCCCGTTGAGAAGTCTTAAAAACAATGCCAGAAGGTTCAAAAACATATTTGCCATTCGTGCGTCAGATGTTTGGGGAAACCGTTTTTTTCATCCGCTTTGAATGACCAGTAGAACCGAAAAAACACACAGGGACCCTATCTTGAAAATCGTCATTGTAAATCGCCTTCATTCCCAAACCACTGCTCCAGCACATGAGCCGCACGCTCCTTGTGTTCGGGTTTGATATGCACAGCCACGGTGGCCAATGCCGCCATCAGGACTCCAAAATCATCGGTGTAGCCCACCATGGGAATGATATCGGGCACCGCGTCGAGCGGAAAGATGAAATAGGCCAGGGCACCGTATATGGCCACTCTGGCCCAGCGGGGGGTTTGGGGATCGCGAACAGAAAAAAACATTTTGAGTACCGGGTTTAAAACACGCCGACCTGCCCGCCGGGCAATCCGTTTAACGCGCTGTCCAAGGCGATCGCTTGCCAGTTCATTTTGTTCTGTTTTTTCAATCATGCGCCAATCCCCTTTTTAGGCCTGCCGTTAAATATCGGGGGGGTGACCGGACTCGCTGTTCCGTTTTGTATCAGAATACAATGAATGTTTGGTCCATCAGTTGGAATTCTTTAATAATTGACTCATCGGTATAAAAGTGGAATCGAGTTTCCAGCAACTTTTTAATGGCATCCAGGGGTTGCGGGTGTTTTGAATAGATCCCGAAAACATCATACTTTCCGGTCTCCAAAGTGCCATCCAATGTGAATTTCATATCCACTGTTGTTTTCAATTGTTTATTCTTTTGAGCAGCAGCGTCTGGAAAAGCCGTTACAACAGCATCACTTTGCGAGTGTTTGACCACTGCCGAAAAGAAGGGGTTTTCTTTAGATGGATGAATCTGTATCGTTATTTGACTGCCGCGTTTGTATGAAGGCATCTTTTCCCCATCGTCGGTGCAACGCAAACACAACACCGGCGTTTTGCCTTCTGTTTCATCATCTGAAGAAACGTATGTCACAGTGCCGTCACCGGGAAATTTGAAAAATAAAAGTATTGCAGGAAGCATGAGCAAAACAGCCCCAATGGGAATTTCAAAACGCCTGAACAAACGGTATCCTAAAGATTGTTTCTTTTTTTTTCTTTGGGACATTGCATTCTCCTTACAAATGTACTGTGTAGAATAAGCCCAAACACAAAATTGTAAAAGCACCATCCAACACTCGGGGAACCCGCGGGATTCAAAAATGCGTTTTTGAGTACTGCATTTTTTTTAGTCCAGGGCGAACAACCTCACAAACCCGTTGTCCATCCCTTAAAGGCGGATGTTCTTTCGCCCCAAAGATCATAAATTCACGAAAGGTGGTTGTATGAAGCGCTTTACTGCTGCAGTGCTGTGTTGCATTTCCCTGCTGATGTCGCTGGCATCGCTCGCCCGGCAACCTCGGCTGACAATGGACGATGTGCCCAATTCACTCAGGGAGTGGGTGCCATGGGTCAAGTCGGACATCGCCAATTATGACTGTTACTATTTTGAATGTACGTGGCCATCGTCACTGCGCCTGAATATAACAAACGGGGGCGCCACTTTCGAAGCAAATATCTTCCTGCGGGATGAGGCCCGTGTCGTTCTTCCTGGAAGTGATCAACTGTGGCCTGAAAATGTCACAGTCGACAAATCAATGGTAATGGTCACATCCCATAACGGATTGCCAACGGTGAATCTGGCGGCGGGACAATACTTCGTGAGGGGGACTTTCATGTGGGAACAGATACCTGAAAAGCTGCACATCGCCGCAGAAACCGGCATCATTTCATTGACTGTGCACGGAACGCCCGTGGAAAAAATACGCCGCGAACCGGCCGACACCATCTGGATAAAGGAAAGATTTCCCCGTCGCCCTGAGCGCGATCACCTGTCGATGGAGGTGTTTCGAAGGATAAGAGATGACGTTCCACTCGAAGTAACGACACAATTGAAACTGCACATCGCCGGAAAGCCCAGAGAAATAGTGCTAAACGGTGTTCAACTCAAAGATATGCAGGTGATTGGCATCTCTTCGTCACTGCCGGTGCGGATGAACCGCAATAACGCGATTGTGATACAGGCCCGTGCCGGCAGCTATGATGTGACCATAACGTCCGTGATACATAACGATGTAAAAGAGTTGCGTATCCAAAAAAATGCCGCCCCATGGCCCCAACGCGAAATATGGGTATTTGACGCTGATGAACAGTTGCGCCAGGTGCAGATTGAAGGTGTCCCATCGCTGGACTCCGCACAAACCGACTTGCCGGAGGATTGGAAACCCCTTGGCGCCTATATTGTCAGTGCAGGCACCATATTCCGCATGAACACCACACGACGGGGCGATGAGATTCCGCCTCCCGATGCCATTCGTCTCACTCGTGAAATATGGCTGGATATGGACGGCTCGGGAATGACCGTTCGCGACGAACTGACTGGCACACTGAACCAGCGCACACGACTGAATTACGAGGGTCAAGAGACACTTGGTCACGTTCTGACCAAAGACAATGCGCGTGTGATCACCGAAGACCCACGCCAATATTTGTCCGGTGTTGAACTGCGCGACACATCGCTGCAGCTCACCGGTGTGATTCGACAGAATCATTTCAATCCAGCATTCAAAGCAGTGGGATGGAATATCGATGTGAATCAATTGCATGCACAACTGAATCTTCCGCCGGGCTGGTCGCTATTTGCAACTGCCGGAGTGGATGAGGTGGACAACACATGGTGGGGCCAATGGCGCCTGCTCGAATTTTTGTTTATTCTGATTGGCACAATCGCCGTGGTGCGCCTCATCACATGGCAGGCGGGCCTGCTGGCGCTTATGGCGTTTGTATCTCTGCACACCGTGGCGCTTCCCAAAGGGTTGATGGAAATCGGCACTCTGGTGCTGTTGATTCCGGCACTGTTTAAACAGTTTCATAAAGGTTGGCCGCGCCACCTGACGATCGCTGCATTTGTTTTAATGAGTGGAATACTTTGTACAATAGTGGCGCCGTTCCTGTTTCATCAGTTGAACGAAGTCCTTGCGTCTCAGCCCGAAGTTCCGCAGACGCCAGGCGCCGTGGTGCACAACGAAACCGTCAGGGTGGCAACGGGTTCGGCAGCGGATGGCATCCGCTACAGTTTGAGCGCATCACCCAAAGGTATGGCAGCGCACGCCGGCATTCTCACCCATAACAATTTTGGAAAACCGGATGCCTTGAAGGGCAATCGTTTCTTGAAATACATGGTGGCCGCGCCCCAGGAAGCCCCCATGGACATCGTGCAGACTGGCCCGGGGATTCCCACCTTTGAATGGCAGACCTATTATTTAAAATGGAACGGTCCCGTCCAAAAAAATCACGTCATCACCCTCTATCTCATGAATCCGGCTGTCCATCTGGGGCTGGCCATCGTGCGGGCAGTTCTACTGATTGCGTTGATTTTCATTCTGATTCGCGCTGGAATTCGCGCCATAAATAAACCGCCTGTAAAACGCACCGGCACACAGGCAACAGTATCCGGCGCCGCAGGTGTTGCGGGAATAGTATCCGTGTTCCTGTACAGTCATAACGCCGCTGCGGATGTCCCATCTGCCGCGGTGCTCGATGCATTGCGAGAGAAACTGGCGCCCAGTTCCCAATGTGATGACGAATGCACAACAACGCAACAGGTGGCCATTGAACTGACTGGAAGTAACGCTGTCGTCCGCTGCAAGGTACATGCGGAGGAAATGTCCGACTGGGTACTACCTGGGCCGGTCAACAATTTTGTGCCATCAACAATCACCGTAGACGGCAAGAGCGCGGCGTCCAGAATTGATCGTTCGGGATATATCTCCATCCTGCTTTCAAAGGGAATTCACACTGTTTTTGCAAAGGGGCGTTTTGTTTCCACCGAAGCGCCGGTTCTCGAGTTCCACAGGGACCCCCACAGGGTGAGCGTTTCGGCCGAAAATTATACCGTGGATGGCATCGACGAGTACGGCAACGTATCCAGCCGACTGTACTTGATTCCTTTGCAGAACGCCGAATCCCATCTCACAACTGAAATAGATGAAAAACGCATCGAACCATGGTTGCATGTACATCGGGAAATCAGTTTTCATCCCCCGTGGCATGCTGTCACCACAGTGACGCGACTGAGTCCCGCCAACACCCCCATCCAGATAAAAATTCCACTGGTGAAAGACGAGCTGGTGACCGGTGATCAGGTGAAAGTGAAAGGCCATCTGGCGATCGTTTCCATGGCGGGAGATCAGACCCATGTTTCCTGGAAGTCGCAGCTTAAGGAAACCAGCAGCATCTCCCTCAAATCGCCCTCCGGCGTCCCCTGGTTCGAGACCTGGCAGTTTCGGTGCGGTCCGCTGTGGCAATGCCGCTACAGCGGTATGGTGCCGGTAAAAAATAAAATCGGCCAAAGACTGTACAAGCCCTGGCCCGGGGAACGTGTTCACGTTTCGTTGACGCGCCCCAAAGCGGTTGCCGGACAACACACCACCATCGATGCCGTTCATATTGAGGTAACCCCGGGACTGCGAGCGACCAGCGCTTTGGCCGACCTGGATATTCGCAGCAGTCGTGGCGGCATCAAAAAAATCACGCTACCCAAAGGCGCGACAGTTAAAACGCTTGACATTGACGGATTGAAAGTGGCCTTCAGACAGGAAAAGCAGACTCTTGATATTCCGTTGAGTCCCAAAAAACAGAACGTAAAAATCACATGGGAACAACAGGATGGATTCACAGGCTTGTTCTCCGCACCGCAATTAACACTCGACAGCGCCGCCACCAATGCGAGCGTGTCAGTGAACATCCCCGACAATCGCTGGATAGTCTGGACCATAGGACCATTCTTTGGCCCCAAAGTGTTGTTCTGGGCGCATCTGTTGTTTATCGTCGTTCTGGCTTTTGTTTTGGGACGGCTGCCATTTTGCCCACTTAAAGGCTGGCAATGGGCACTGCTTTTCATTGGCCTGGTACAGGCGCCGTTTGTCGTTGTAACAATAACCGTTGCCTGGTTCGTTGCCATGGCATGGCGCGCGAAGAATCCGTTTAAACACCATAACCGAATCGCTATCAATCTGGCGCAGGTGGGTCTTGTCTGTATGACCGTTTTGTGTCTTTACAGCGTTGTCTTCTCAGTGACACAGGCCCTTTTGTATCCCCCCGACATGTTCATGCACAATCGCCCCATCGACAGCACCACACTCAACTGGTACCAGGATATCATACAAAACAAAACACCTGCTGTGACAATAATAAACACGCCGCTTGCTGTATGGAAAACCGTCATGCTGCTGTGGACCCTGTGGCTGGCATACAACCTCATTCCATGGTCAAAATGGGCATTTCGCGCAATGGGCCAAGGCGGGTGGTGGGCGAAAAAACAATCGGACAAGCCTGCAAGGGAACGCAGCGGCAAGGCGTTGGGCACGAGGGAAGAAGGCCGCTGAGCTCATTTTCGCTGGAAGCCCCCCAAATCGAATTCATGCGCTTTATGCGTGCTCTTTTGGCCAGTGTACCCCCTTGCCTTAAGCTTCCTCGGCCGTTCCTCCGTTCGGCGGCAGATGAACTACGCCTTTGACGCCAGAAAGTTTACAAATCTGGATTTGACGGTGCGTTGGGCCAGCAGTTGTTTGGCTGGGGGCAATTTTAAAATGCCGCCAATAAACGCGGCGATGGCGGCGCTGCCCATGTTGGCGTGTTTGTCCACCAGCATGTTTTGAAGCGTTCCGTTTTCAACGGCCATCATAATAGTGCGGGCAATGGTGTTTTCGGGCACAATGTGTTTTTGCGGGCGCGGATGCATGGCAATGGCGTTCTTCTTACATTTTGGGACGCATACGCCACAGCCAATGCAAATGTCTTTGTGCACAAGGGCCTGCCGCATGGGTTTTCCCGAGGCCATTGTTTTGCCGCTCTCCTTGAGCTCAATGGCATCGACCGGGCACGCAATCGCACACGCGTTGCAGCCGTTACACATGTCGGCATTTACCACCGCTTCAAAATTGGAGCTGAAGGTGTTGGTAAAAAAGTCCAGATTTTTAAATGCGCCCAACACTTCGCAGCAACAGGAACAGCAGTTGCACATGTAGGTGGGTTCATTTTGAACATTGTCGCCAATGTGCACCATGCCGGCCTGTTTGGCACGGGTCACAATATTTTGGGCTTCTTTGTGTGTAATCTGTCTGGCAAACTTATGGCGAACCAGATAACGCCCAATATCCCCAAATGTGAGGCATGATTCCAGCTCAAAGAGAGTACAGTCTTTGCCCCGGTGATGCGCCACATGACGACAATGACAAATACCCACGGCCACAAACGTTTCGCGCTCAATGATTTTAGTCGCCCGTTCATAGTCGAGCACTTCGCTGTAATCGGGCGGCAACGTTTCCTCGTGGATGAGCGTGCGAAAAGGAGTGGTTTCGTTTCCTTTTATGCGCGCAAAATACGTAGGCTCTTTAACCAGATACAAATGAAACAGCTCCGCCAGTTTCGTTTGATCAATGTCATCCCGAACCCGCATCATGGAAAATTCAAACAGGCCAACCAGAGTGGGCGGCAGGCAGTACTTGATTTCGCCACCGATTTCCAAATCGAGCACAAGGCCTTTATCGGCCATGGCATCCAGTTTTGCTGTTAATTCGAAAATGGGTAACCCCAGCTTTTTGGAAAGGGGCTTTGCTGCAGTAAACCCCATGGGCAGTCGCGCAGCCAGATGCGCTTCCTCTTTGGTAAAAATGGTTTCGAGAATCTCCATTATCCGCTCTTCCCCCGGCGCTCCAAGGGGATACCTGTCCAGTTGCTCCCGCAGTAAACGATGTTCTTTGCTTTTGGCCAAATGACCCATTTGCTATTCCTCCAGTTCCCCTGGTGCGGTGTCGAGCGTTCGATAACGCCGCAGCGTGGCTTTCGCCACAGGTGTGATACGGGATTGATGCGTTCGAATGAAATCCTCGATATGTGCCGCTTCTGTATTGACCGCGATGATTCGGTCATGTTCTTCATCAATTGATGCCGACGGTTGGTGTATCACCGACAATACATCCGTTGATGATTGGCGAATATTGATTCGGAAAATCAGTTCCGGCTGAAGTACGGCGCTGTCGCGAACCAGGCCCATGCACACCATTTGTGTGACATCGCCGGATACAATTCCCAACTCTTCAGTCACCTCCCGCAAAATAACCTGAAATGGCCGTACACCGCCCTTTTTATCAACATCGTCTGTATCTGCAACGCCACCAAACGTATGCCAGAAACCCGAATAAAGAAAAGTGCCTTTTCCCCGTAATCCAAGAATCGCTTTATTGTCGCTGCAGATAATCAAAGCGGATAGCCCCAGCGGATTGGCGAGAAATGCGTCGTCCCAAAGCCCGTTTCTCTGTTGCAATAACATATTTGTACACACAAAGTTGCGATATCGGGTTTTGCTCAGGTGAAGTACCAGTCGCCGCTGCACAGACGGCGCTTCCGTATACTCGAACGCGTCCAAACGCAGCAACTCGCCATCGAAAAGACGGTTGCCACTCTTTTCGGCCTGCTGCAGCTGCTGCTGCCATTTTTGGTCAATGTCATCTTTTAAATGATTTGGAAAAGTCTGCTGGTGGTCCGCATATACTACCTGGATTTGTGTTTCACTAAAATAGTCATTCACCAGAAATTCGCAGTCACTCATTTTAAAACCTGCTTTGTTTTCATAAACTCTGAATATCACAAAGGAATTTAAAGATGCTTACCACAGGTGCCCCGATACGTCGTGTGAAATAACCATTGCGCCACCACATTTTTAAACGGCTCTCGGCGCTCTTTTGGGTTAACCCATTGCCTCATCGGCGCTCTTTGCCCATAATGCGACCGCAAAACGAAAAGGAGAACAGCAGCGATGCCAACATCTCAATTTCTGGAAAAAGTACTCACCGCCCGCGTTTATGATGTGGCCATTGAAACACCACTGGATGAAATGTCGGTACTGTCAAAGCGCTGCGGCAATCGTATTTTGATAAAGCGCGAAGATTTGCAGCCGGTATTTTCATTCAAACTGCGCGGCGCCTTCAATAAAGTATTTATGGCCAAACAATCCGACCCAAATCTGACAGGGGTCATTGCGGCGTCAGCGGGAAATCATGCACAGGGTGTGGCACTGGCGGCTAAAAAACTCCACTTGCAGGCCATTATTGTGATGCCGGTAACCACACCAACCATCAAAATCAATTCGGTGAAATCGTACGGCGCCAGGGTGATTCTGCACGGCGAAAACTACGATGCGGCGTATCAGCATTCGTTGATTCTGGCAAAGCAGAAGGCACTCTCATTTATTCACGCCTACGATGATATTGACGTGATTGCCGGGCAGGCCACCATCGCCCACGAAATCATCAGACAGTGTCCCGATGGCGCTCACGCCATATTTGTGCCAGTGGGCGGCGGCGGTCTGCTGGCGGGCATCGCCGGATTTATTAAACGGGTCAAACCGTCCATCAAAGTTATTGGCGTGGAGCCCGAAGACGCCGCATGTCTTGCGGCAGCCATGAAAACGGGGCGTCGAGTGCGTTTAAAGGAAGTGGGCATATTTGCAGACGGCGTGGCGGTGCGCCAGATTGGGCGCACACCGTTTAAAATGATTAAACACATCATCGACGACACCATCACGGTCACCACCGATCAGATTTGCGCTGCCATCAAGGACACATTCGACAACACACGCGCCATCTGCGAACCCGCAGGGGCGGTGTCGCTGGCAGGCTTGAAAAAATACATAGATGTCCACAAGCCCAAAGGAGAAACGCTCATCGCCATCAACAGCGGCGCCAATATGAACTTCGACCGGTTGCGGCATGTCTCCGAGCGCGCCGATTTTGGCGAACAGCGCGAAGCGCTGATAGCGGCAACGATACCCGAACAGCCCGGCAGCTTTCTTGGCTTTTGCCGCACCATTGGAAAGCGCCAGATTACCGAATTTAATTACCGATACGCCGATGCCAACCGCGCCATTGTGTTTGCCGGAATCCAGCTGGTGCACGGTACGCAGGAAAAAGAAGAAATGATAAGTCATTTGACACAACAGGGATACAGCGTGGATGACATGACCGATAATGAAGTGGCCAAACTGCACACGCGGTATATGGTTGGAGGCCATCCTCAGGCCGGGGTGAACAACGAACGCATATTTCGTTTTCAGTTTCCAGAAAAGCCTGGTGCGCTGCTGAAGTTCCTCGACAGGATAGGTCATCGCTGGAACATCAGTCTGTTTCATTACCGCAACCACGGCGCCGATTACGGTCGCGTTCTTTTAGGCATTCAAGTGGGTGCCCAGGATCAGCGCGAGTTTCGCCTATTTTTGCAAAGCCTCAATTTTCCCTTTTGGGAGGAAACACAAAACCCGGCCTACCAGCTCTTTTTACGATAACCCAAAGGAGATTTCCCAATGACGCTGCTTGTTTTTGATTTGGACTTTACGCTGTGGGACGCCGGCGGCACCTGGTGTGACCATACCCGGCCCCCTTACCGAATTCGAAACGGGAAAGTGCTCGATATGGATAACAGCCACATTCGCCTATACCCGGATGTGCTGCCCGTGCTTTGCGAGCTGCATCAAAAAAACGTCCCCATGGCCATCGCCTCGCGCACCGGTGAACCGTCGTGGGCCAGAGAACTCATGGGCCTGTTGAACATTCAGCGCTATTTTAAATACGAGGAAATTTACCCCACCACCAAGACCCGCCATTTCAAACAACTGGCAAACCAGTCTGGCAAAGCCTTTTCAGATATGATTTTCTTCGATGACGAATATCGCAATATTCAGGATGTGGCCGCGCTGGGGGTCAAAGCGGTGCATGTGCCAAAGGGATTAACACGCAAGATAGTGATGGATGCCCTTATGCATTCACCCCGTGCTTAATGCGCTCGATAATGCCGGTGACATCTTCCACTGTCATGTACAGGGAGGGCGCCGGCAGCAATGTAAGCACCATTGAAAAGATGCGAAGAAGGTCGCCCAGGGGTGTCGAGTTCTGTTTTTTTTGGGGGGAACGCGATTGCCCGTGCGCCTGGCGATTACTTGACATTTACACAGTAATGCGGTCTCAAATATCAATCTTAAACACCCAACCCCAGCATTGAAATTATTGTCCTGCGGTGCAAGTGCCCAAAAAAAAATACAAAATTTTATGAAAATATAAATATCGCTCAGCGTAATGCCTATTTGTTTTTTGCGCACGGCGGCGTAATCCCTTTTGGCTGGCGCAAAACGGGCAGAGACCATTTCCGACCATCAGTCGCCGGGGTCTGTAATCTATTCGATGTTTGTCCAGCCGAAATGTAACCTGTCGGGCGTCTGATGCACCGGCGATATTTTTCGGGGAGGATCACATGACCACAACCAGCGAGATCAACAGGATTGTAAAAGATAGAGACCTCAACCAGTTTCACCTGCTCATTGCATCACTGCTTGGATCACTTGGACAAACGGGCAGCACGCAGGGGGCTTTGAACCTGCTGATGGCCCGATCGATGGATGATTTTCTGATTCCATTTTTTGAAGGTCAAGACACTATTGGCGCTTTGAAAAATCAGGTGGCAGCAGCGCCATCACTATCAGCGCAAATGGAAATAATTGTGAAGTACGTCAACGAAATCTTCTCCCTGGCTGGTCAGATGACTGTAGAACCGGGTAGTGATGCCAGTGAAGCGACCGTTGTCATCAAAAGTTCTGGTTGTCGATATTGCCCCATCGGTGTAGGCAGGGCCAAAATTGACGGGAGCAACACGTACTGCCCCATCCCCACTATGGTCGAGAAGTCCGCCAGTTATTTTCGCAGTCCAAAGCCGCCGGTGAAGTTACAGCTCTTTCGTGAAAAGGCGACCACACGGGTACTGCAAAAACGCGATGGTCACTGTTACATTTCCTACCGGGACGAAGAATAATTCAGATTGAATCGCTATTTGCAAAAACAGTGAAAAAAAGTAACCGGGACGGGATGACTGACCAGCGACCGGATCACTAAAGCAATTAAAGTATCGACAGAGATGGGGGACGGTCAGGCGGGTGCATATGCAAAGGCCATGGATTGCTTCAAGGCCAACAGTTCCGGTGGGTGACCGCTACAGTTTCACAATGCGGCCGGCAAAAAGGACGGTGTCTGTGGCGTTGTCGCGAATGAGGAAGATGAACGGGCGGTTGAGGGTGACTTCAACGGTTGCGTCGACAATGCCGTTTTTGAAATCAACCACCACGGCGGTGGCGGCGGCGGCTTCAGTGCCGTTTTCGTTTACCTTCACAAAGGCCTTGTGGAACACGCCACCAATCAGCAAATCGGTGTCACCATCGATACCGGAGAAATCCGCGGTTTCGTCAAACGGTGATACCATGCCGAGAGCTATCAGATGATCCTTTAACGATACGCTGGCGTCGTACTCAAAGGACGGCAGGCTCAGCTTTACGCTTTCGTCTTCAAGATTGTCAAAAATGGATTGAATCAGCGTGGCGCTCAGCTGATTTTCAAAATCGGCGAAGGTGCCTTCATCCGGCAGAATAAACACCATGGACATTTCGCCACCATCGTAGGACAGCGCGACCGCGTCAAAGTCGTCGCCAGCAAAATACGGCATCCATTCGGTCTGTTGCATCATGGATACGCTGCTCTCCGTGCCGTCAATTGCGGTGAACGGCTGGTCGGTGGTCAGATCCGTTTCGAACGGATTGGCCCACGCGGCGTTGAAGTAGATGGCGTTGGTCAGCACCAGACGGGTGAGGGAACTGATGCTGCCCGCTGGAAGCAAGTCGCTGATGCGGTCATTGGTTTGGTCGTAAATATAGCTGTTAATATTATCGCGCGCGGCGTCCGGGGCCGCCATAAAGTCGAGCACTTTCAGGCCGGCGCCGTAATACCCGGACAGCAGGTTTAAATATTCGGGCAGAAATCCGAAGTCCTTTTGTCCAAAGGTATCGTTCACGATGTGCAGCTGAAACGGAGTGCCATCCATGCCCGACGCATTGTGGCCACGGCTGGACAGGGCCAAATCAAGTGAATTGAACGCCTGGAAGAGGGCGGGTGTCGCCAAATCGAAATGGAGCGTGGACTGGATTTGATTTTGGGTTTCATTCCTTGCACCGCCGTACACCATCGAGATGGCCACGGAAATGCTGTAGGGCGAGAAAAACAGGTTGTCATTCGATGCCGCAGCGTCCAACGCCAGCTGGCCATACAAATCAACGGCAAACTGTGTATTGCCCATCACGCAGGCGTCCAAATCCGCCTCTGTCGTGTCCGGATTGAGATCCCGGGACATATCTCCGGACAAAACTTCAAAAAAATGGCCGGTATCCGCGGTCGGTTGCTCATCCGTGTCGCACCCTGACAGCAGTGCGAAAAGCAAAATGGCCACAGCTGCCAATAGTGCATTTTGAATGAATGATTTGTGATTTAGGTAACGCGTTTTCATTTTATATCCTCTCTGTTTACTGCTTAATGCGACTTCCAGTGTTGAAACACGTCCGATTCCAATATTGGGAAGCGTCGAAATCGAAAAATGTAAAATTTTAAGAAAAAATGGGGTTAGCCT
>JAFGQN010000185.1 GCA_016935665.1 Deltaproteobacteria bacterium
CAAATTCAGACGAAATCCGGGCCACCCAGTCCGCAAACACCTTGAATCTCGAGAAAATCACCTTAAGTGATCGGCATTGCCCTTAAAGGAGCTGATGCTCATGACCGTCCGACGCGATGACAGTATGCAGCAACTGTTGCTCCGCGTCAGCATTGACGGGAAAGTGGTGGAGAATTCCGACACCATCGATATGGGGGGCTCACCGGAGCAGACCGCAATGCGGAAGAAAATAGTGGACGCCATGCCGGACACATACGTGCGGAACATGGCGGACACCTCGGTGTCTCGACTTATCGACCCAAAACTCCGAGGGGAAAAACTGCAGGAACTGGGACTGCATCCCAACACCCATATTGTATTGCTGGGGGTGCAAAGCGCAGAGGCCGCTGTGCTTTTTGTGTCGGAGGCATCCAGAACATTTTCACAAAGACACATTGAAATGATTCACATTCTCAAAGAGCCCTTTGGCATCGCCGTACACAACGCCATGCGCTTTTACGAGCTGAATCGAATTAAAGAGCGATTGCAGGCGGAAAACCGCGCGTTGCAAAATGAACTGCAAAAGGAAGTGGGCGACCGCGTGGTGGGCATGCATCAGGGACTGCGTCATGTGATGGATTTGGCGGGTCAGGTGGCTAAAACCATCAGTCCGGTGCTGCTTTTGGGGGAAACCGGCAGCGGAAAAGAGGTTGTTGCCACATCGATACACCGACTTTCCGATCGCAGTGATGATCCGTTTGTCAGTCTCAACTGCGGCGCCATTCCCGAAACCCTCATCGACAGCGAACTGTTTGGACACGAAAAAGGGTCGTTCACGGGCGCCAATGAAAGAAAACTGGGCCGCTTTGAGCGGGCCCAGGGCGGCACTCTGTTCCTGGATGAAGTGGGAGAATTGCCCCCATCCGCCCAGGTCAAACTCCTGCGTGTGTTGCAGGAAAAGGAATTTGAGCGCCTTGGGGGGAATCGATCCATTCGGGCGGATGTGCGTCTCATCGCCGCCACCAACCGGGATTTGCCCGCCATGGTGCGAAAAGGGGAGTTCCGGGAAGACCTTTGGTTTCGTCTCAATGTGTTTCCCATTTCCATTCCACCGCTTCGGGAACGACGGGAGGATATTCCAGCGCTGGCCTACTTTTTCATCGAAACCCGGAGCCGGCAACTGAACCTGCCGTATCGCCCCACTCTACCGCCCCATGAGCTGGACAGACTGGTCAGGTATGACTGGCCGGGCAATGTGCGTGAGCTTCAAAACGCCATAGAACGCGCCCTCATTCTCAGCCGCGGTGAACCGTTGCAATTCCCGTATCTATCATCGGGTTTGACATTGCCACCCACATCGGACGCCGCGTCCGTTTCTATTGCGGGCACGCCAGACGCGCCGACACTCACGTACAGGGAGATGAGCCGGAAATACTTCGGTGACGTGTTGAACTTCACCGGTGGTCGCATCTCCGGTCCCCGGGGCGCCGCTGTCATGGCGGGAATGAACCCCAATACACTGCGTTCCAAACTGAAAAAACTGGGATTGATATAAAGCCTGCCCTAACAATTTGATCATTGTTTTTTTTACGCATAATGAAGTACTTTAAAAATTCAAGGAGGGATTAAAAATCAGTATGGCAACCTCAAATGCATCAATTTTTCAGCTAATTATTTTGTTGGTATTTTTACACATTGGGTGTGCTGACGATGTGGCCCATCCCGGGCAGAAAGTGGACATCGACAGCGATACAGGCCCGGATCGCGACACATCCAGCGATTTGGAGCGCCCCAATTTTGTGTTGCTACTCACAGATGATCAGTCTTACAACCTGGGGATGCTGGGGGACTCGGGACTGGAAACCCCTCGCATTGATTCTCTGGCCCAAAGTGGGGTCTTCTTTTCACACGGGTACGCCATGTCCGCTTCGTGCGCTCCCAGCCGTGGAACTCTTATGACCGGGATGTATCCATCCAGCAATGGCCACTGGCGAAATACCACCACACCCATCGCGAGCGCTCCGGACGAAGAATTTGGTCGAAACTCATCGATGGCTGACGAGGTCGGCGTCCATGAGGATATTCCAACACTTATAGAAATTTTAAAAGCGAACGGTTACTTTACTGGAATTACCGCCAAATTCCACCTCAGTCCACCATGGAAATTCCCATTCGACTTTCACTCGGGCGCCACTCTGAGAGCGCCATCCAGCCAGAACGCTGTCCGCGAATTTATGAATGCTGCTACTGGCAAATCATTTTTCCTGATGGCAAATGTGCTGCAAACACATCGCCCCTATCGGAAACATATTGAAGAAAATCCCAATCTGCCCGTCGTCTCACCCGATGAGGTGACGCTGCCACCGCACTTCCCCGATACACCGAAAACCAGACTGGATTACTCCGAATATTTAACCACCATCGAACACGCCGATGTTACCGTCGGCGCCATCATAAACGCACTTCGCGAATCGGGGAGATTTGAAAACACCATATTCATTTATACCAGCGATCAGGGGTACTGTTATCACCGGGCCAAGGCAACCGCATATGACTGGGGTGTTCATGTGCCGTTTGCGATTGCAGGCCCTGGTATTGCGAGCAACGTTATCTCTGAAGCGCTGGTTGGACATGTTGATGTCATGCCCACAGTGCTGGATTACGCGGATATCGCCATTCCGCCCACCGTGCAGGGACGCTCACTGAGACCGGTCCTTGAAGGAAAAGCTCCGGACGTTGGCCGAACAACCATCGTATCTGAACACAACGCTCATGGCCCCGCACCGGATTCATATTATCCAACCCGTTCCATTACTGATGGTCGATTTCGATTTATGTGGAACATGGCGTACAAAGTCGTGCCCAAAGAATCCTTCGACCTATGGGCGACAGCGCCCGACGCGCGCACTACGCCCCGTGAGCCAGCGTGGACCTGTATGGATGCCACGCCCAGTGACAAATGGCAAAACAACGCATTTGAAGAAATTATTTTTCACAAAGACACATTCCCCGACGCCTATCAGCTATTAAGGCAAAGCATGTTTCGTCCGGAGTTTGAACTATACGACTTGCATGCAGATCCCTATGAAACCAGAAATCTGGCCGGATTGCCGGAATACACAAATGATGTACAACGATTGAACACCGCTCTTAAAACATGGATGAAATCCATCGGCGACATCGGCGATCCCCGAAAAACACCGCGTCGCACCCAATAACCTGCCAGCCCCATTGCTGACCGCCCCCCCGAACCTTTCTCACGCCACCACGCGCAGCACCAGTCCTTTGAGGTATTCCCCTTCCATGTGTGCGATATTGACGGGATGGTCCGGTCCGGCGCCAAGAGTGTGCAACAACTGTATCTGTCTGCCCGAATCCGCTGCGGCAGCAAACACAATTTGCCGAAACAGTTTGGAATCCACTGCCCGGGAACAGGAAAACGTAAATAGAATACCGCCTTTATTTAATTTTTTAAACGCGCACAGATTGATGTCTTTGTATCCACGGGCGGCGCGCTTCACTTCGCCCTGATGTTTGGCGAACTTGGGAGGATCGCAAATGATGCAGTCATAGGTTTTGGGCGTTTCTCTTAAAAAGCGGAAGACATCGGCACACACAAATTCTGTTCGGTGGTCCCCTTCAAAATTGCGACTGATATTCTGCTTTGCCCATTCCACGGCGCTCGATGAAATGTCCACCACATCCACACGCGCCGCGTCGGCCTTCAGAGCGTTGGTGGCAAATCCGCCACTGTACGAAAAACAGTCACAAACCGCTTTTCCCGCGACATAATTTCGCAAAAGCAACCGATTTTGGCGCTGATCAAAAAAGTATCCGGTCTTCTGCCCAGTGGTCACATCCACCACATAGGACAGCCCATTTTCGAAAATTTCAATCTGCCTGGGCGCTTCCCCCTCCAGTGGTCCCTCCGTCTCGGTCAGGCCTTCTTTTTGTCGGGCCTCCGAGTCGGACCGCTCGTAAATAAAGAGGGGGGCACAACATGCCAGCAGTTCCGATATGATCTCATTGCGAAACCGCTCCATGCCCCACGTGAGCACTTGAATCACCAGCCCATTGCCCACTTTGTCCACAATGAGACCCGGCAGAAAATCGCCTTCTGAATTAACAAGACGACAGGAGTCGGTATGCCTGTCCAAAATGAGTTGCCGGCGCTCAATTGCCTTGGCAATGCGTCCGTGCAGCTCTTCTGTCGTAAACGGCGCGTCCAGGAGAGAGAGCATGCGAACGGTTATTGATGACTTTTTGTTATAATATCCCCACCCCAGAACAACTCCGTCCCCCTGTTGAACCTGGCACAGGTCCCCGGGTCGTCCTTTGCGATTTACATTGGCAATAGCACCGCTGAAAATCCACGGATTGCCCATACGCACTGGCTTCTCCCGTCCCTTTTTCAGCACAACCACCAATGGATTTGATGAATTCGAATTGGTCATATCTTTGTACTTTCCAATGCCAGGCAGAGGCAGGCATTACAGGGCAAACTGAGTAGAGGAACTGCGCGGGCTTGTCAACCGGATTGCAGGTGCATCAGAGGACGGTGGCCCAGGACGTGAGGACACCTGACTGTTCTGGTCAGAAACATATTCAATACCTTGGCGACGTTTCACCAAGAATGGATTCCACCGCACGGCGGAACAACTCTATATTCTGAGCAGAGTCTTTTTCCATTGCGGCTTCGGTGGAGGGAATTTTGGTGATGCGCGCCAGCTTCATTTTGCCGGCCAGTCCCGCCTTTTCTCCCACATAGTTGTAGTATTTCATCAAGCGCTCACCCATTGCATTTCTCCTTCTCAAAAAAATCGCGGTACGCCTGCCGATACGGTTCCACGTCAACACCGAATTTGTCCGGAGGTTGAATGAGCCACTCACAGCAATCATCCCCTTTGCCGATACATTTGGGCTCGATGGCAATCAGAGGGGCACCGAAAAATGCGGTACACCAGCCTGAGGCATATCCCATAATGGACCAGCAAACCGGCTCATCGGCGACATCGTGATAACTGAGGTGCTGTTCCGCCTCGTAGGAATTGGTCCATACGCCTGTAAAATAAAATTCACCGCTGTCCCTGGCAAATCGAATTTCCTTTGGCGTCGCCTGAACAATTCCCTCGTACGTGTGGATAACGGGTCCCGAGGCGAGAAGATCCATTTCGTTATCAAATTCAAATGCCAGTTTCATCTGAAGAAAATCCGCGTAGCCATTTTTGTACCCGAACTGAAGGAAAATCTCCCTGGCTTTATCCTTCCCCATTTCTCTAATCACCGTCTCCCGAAGCAAACCAATGGCGCTTGAATCGAACAGCACCAGTCGTGAATTTTTAAACTGGGTGATTCCCGTAACTGGATTGAAAATCAAATCCTTCGACAAATCAAAATCAGTCGCTTTCATAGCGCCATCCTTTCGCAGGTTCCCCAACTATGTCTTTGATACTGATACTTTCGTCCCGAACCGCAAAAATTTAAGTTGTTACAAAAAAAAATTTGCTGGTCCACCGTCCTCTTTTAGAGAATCAAATGGCGGGATTACACCAGGGAGGGATTACACTAGAATGATGTCGTCGTCTGAAAGTTCCACATCATCGATAGGGGCCACCGGGGGGCCAATAAGGCTGACTTTGGATTTGCGGTCTTCTTCAAGCTTGTTCTCGGTATCCGCAATTCGCTGATTGGCCATTTTGGCAAAGTGTTTGAGCAACTCCGGCACCGCATCCAGAAGTGTTTTAAACAGCTCTCGCGCCAGGAAAAGAAGCGTGGTTTTCCCCACGGTTCTAACGGTGGCCGTGGCGGGTTCGTCATGAATCAGCGAAATTTCACCAGCAATATCTCCTGGACCCAATTGGGCCACTCGAATGTACTCATCGCCATTCCAGGTGAGCACCTCCGCAGCGCCCTGCAAAATCAGATACAATCCATTGCCCGGTTTCCCCTGTTCAATAAAAATGGTTTTAGCTGGCACCTCATGCCCCACAAAGCGCGCCAGCAGCTCCTTGCGATTTTTGTCATCAAACGGCTTGAACAGGGGATTGGTATTAAGCAGGTTGGAAATCAGACGGTCCCGCGTAAAACGACTCATTGCGCCGGCAACGACCGGTATTTCGGCAGATATCATCTCCACCTGAGACCGCGTCAAAGCGAACACATCCACCGCTCCCTCACAAATCACAGATGCCCCTCTTGGCTCTGAGCTAATCAACGCCATTTCACCAAAAATGGTTCCCGCGCCCAGCCTTGCCAGGTGCACCTGTTTTTCTTCATCGCCATCCCGCACTTTTTTCACCACCTTCACTTCCCCTCTGGCCACGAAAAACAATGCATTTCCCACGGTGCCTTCCTGCACAATCACATCGCCGTGTTTGAAACGCTTCAATGTCATTAGCCCCATCAGGCGTTCAAACGGCTCGGATTCCAACGTGGAAAAAATAGCGATAGGGGGCAAAATGGGCGGATAATTCTGAATGTTCCCCGCAAACGCCGCCATCTGTGCCAGCCCCTTTTTCACCTCGACATCATCCATGGCATAATTCAAATCGATGTCGTCCCGAACCTGCGCACTGTAGTCCGGTGGCGCGGGTCTGACGCCGCGACCCAGTTTCGAAGACGTACGGCAGTAAGTCTGCGCCAACAGTTCCATCAGGGGGGCGGCGGGCACATTATATTTTTCGAGAATTTTAATGGCCACCAATGCGGTCAACGGCGCCCCCGCACGAATATTGAACTGTGCGATGGTCTGATAAATGGCGATAGCAAATCGGGTCTCTCCGATGGCGCTGAACACATCCGCAATATCAAATCGCAAAGTAAAATCCAACGGCATCGCCTCCAGCATCAGGCGATAGATTTTCAGTGCGCCCGTGACATCCTTTGCCTTGAGCCGACGTTCCGCTTCCAGTTTCATATCCAGTAAAGTTCGAGGCATGCATCTCTCCCAAATTGGTCAATAGGTTTCCTGAAGATATAATACAAAAGCCAACAATTGGAAAATATTCTTGGACGCAATTCGCAATTGCCGCTGTTTACCAGACAATCAAAAGGTATACCAGTATGGCACACCCGATCAAATTGGGGATGATGTTTTGAGACAACTGTCTCTGACAGTACCCCGTATCGCAGTACTAAAATGATGAAGCGCCGCGCCCTGCCCCATTCACTCAAGGCGGAAATTATCGTTTTCAATGCGGGCGAGAGACGTTATACTCGCCATCCATTATATTAAAAACCGGTTCAGCGTTCTCGAACTGAAAAATTGGTTTTCGGAACCGAGCTTTTTTTCACTTACTAAAAGGCTATTAAAATTTTGAAAAAAAATTACCTTAATCTTCTAATCATCCTTCTGTCTGCGGCCAGTCAAATTGCATGCAATTCAGATGGCACGAATGATATGTCAATTTCCATCGACGAGCTGTCGTCTGTATCCACCATGCCCATCCTGCGAATATAGACTGAGAATCATAAGGGTATTACCAGCAAAGAAGAAACCATCTATAGTACTATTTCCATTTCCAACAGTGACCCAGGCCATGCCATTTCCAACATACCGGCCCATGTACGGGTCCGTGGCAACTCAACAGCGACCGTAGCCAAGAAACCTTACAAAATCGAATTCATTGAAAAACAGAGCATGCTTGGGCTGAACGGCGGTTCACGGTTTAAAAAGTGGGTCCTTCTCGCGGAATATTTCGACTTTTCCATGTTGCACAATTACATCAGTTTTAAACTTGGCAATTTACTTCCTAATATTTCCTACTCTTCTGACTGCACCTTCGTGCATGTTTACGTTGACGCCAGTTACAGGGGCGTATACCTGCTCGCTGAACAGAATCAAATCAATAAAAACAGAATCAATATCCACAAATATGATCCCAGCGAAGGGCTCAAAGTGGATACGGGCTATCTTTTCGAAATAGACCACCAGTACTTCAAAACTGGACAACCAGGGGTCGACTACTTCGACGTTCCCATCGGTGGCACGGTTGGGGACTGGGATCACTACACAATAATCGGGGATACAAGACTTCCGGAACAACTGGATTTCATCCAGACCTACATGCTACGGGTGTTCGATGCGATTATGAACAACGACAGAGACACCATCACCGCGCTTATTGACCTGGATTCGGCTGTGGAAATGACCATTCACGGTTTGATTAGCCATAATCCGGACAAAGGGTCGTACTATTTTTTCAAAGATGCTGGCGGCACGCTGACATTCGGTGCGCCGTGGGATTACGATTTGGGTTTCGGCAGCTGGAAGGATCGCGAAGCGGTTGACAGAATATTTCTTAATCGCGCATTGCATTTTCTTTACCAGATACCCTGGTATCGGCAACTCGTGATCAATCGCTGGCAACAGCTAAGGCAAATGGGGATCTTCGATGAACTCCTGTCAATGACCCGCCTTGATGATGCCGCGTGCCCCGCATCCCAGTTCCCCAACGCTTTCGAATACAATTTCGAAAAATGGAATAAATGGGGCAATAAAACAATTCGCTTTCAAACCGATAACGTATTGAAATACAGATCTCATGCTGACGCGGTGAATGACCTGCATGACTGGTTGACGCGCAAAATAGCATGGCTCGACATTGAACTCGCCAATTCCTCCCCGTAAAAAAAGTTTCCCTTTGCAATATGTTATTACCGCCTGCGCGCTTTTCCCCGTAAAGTACTTTTCAAATGCTCAATGGTATGAAATCATTCCTGTGAACCCCACTATTTTCAAAGAGACAGTGCTTAAGATATGGAATGGTCAATTCGAAACCTACTCAATCCCGTTGTTACGCGTCTTTTGATCTTTGGTGTCAATCCCATCGACGTGGAATACGTGCTTAATGCGGTGGAAAACACAAAACACATGAACACGGCTTCCATGGCAAGAGCCTGGTTTACGCAATGGGATAATAAAGCCCAAAAGTACATCCGGAAGGCCCGACATGCAGAGTCAGAACAGCGCCACCAGACTGCCCGTGAACTTTTTCTTTTGGCCACACGCTGTTACTACGCCATAACGCTCATAAATTTCCCAGACGCCAGAGATAAACAGAACGCCTATCTGGAATTTGCGGCGTTGTATCGAAAGCAATTGTCTCTTTCTTCTCATCAATCTGAACGCCTGATGGTTCGGCTCCATGATGGCAGTCACATCCCCGCGTACCTGCACCTGCCATCAGAACGTGCGGCGCAACCGCATCCATGCGTGGTCATCTACTCAGGGCTGGGATCCTGCAAGGAAGAAATGCGCACTCTGGCTCTGCCCCTCATCGAAAGAGGGATTGCCGTCTTTGTTGCGGACATGCCTGGAAACGGTGAAACAATTTATTTTGCAAATGTCACCTGCAGTTACGCCCGATTGAATTCCGCCTTCCGTGAGGTACTCAACACCCTTTGTGCAAGGCCCGATATTGACCATCGGCGAATTGGCGTTTATGGATTGTGCATGGGTGGAGGCTACGCGTATCACGCGGCCACCCTCGATGCCCGATACAAAGCATGTGTCACGTTCTTTTTGCTTTTTATCACCCAGGTGGATGAAGCCGTCACGCCTCAATGGATGCGCCAGGGCGAAGCGTTCAAAACGCAGATAGGCGACATGTCTCCAGCCGTTTTTCTGAGCGAAATGAAAGCGCTCGAAAGAGGAACCATCGCATGTCCCTTTTTGTTTATTCACGGGGTGCACGACAACTGGATGACCCTTGAAGCGGCATCCGCGTTTTACAACCGGGCGAGTGGCCCCAAAGAAAAAGTGATTATCGAGGATACGCCCGTCTTCTCCAATCAGGGCAGCATCACACATGCGATGCCTGTGGGCGAGCAGCTTCACTGGCTCAGGCACGTGGCTGCGGACTGGATGGTTAAGCAGCTCGCGAACCCGCCGGGCAATGAAACCTGTGGCAAATGAACATTTACAACGTACTTCAACGTATCGCCGCTGACTCTCCCAACAGGTTGTTTGTATCGGTTGAAAACGATGCCATTACATATGAGCGGTTCGCAAGCATAACTCAACAGATGTCGGCAGCGCTCATGGCTGCCGGAATTCACCCCAAAGAGCCGATTGTATTGATTGTCTCCAATTCATCGAAGTGGTTGACGTTGTTTTGGGCCATCGTCCGTACCGGCGCCATCCCTGTACCAGTGGATCCCAATGCGGGAGAATGGGAGCTGGAACGATTGTTCACGATCACCGGCGCACGGTTGTGCTTCGCGTCACGGGCGTATCGTTCAAATTTCATTTTGCAGCATCTTCAAACACTGCAAAAAAGGGGTTTAAGTCTACAACACATCATCCCAATCGAAGATATTTCTGAAGACGACGGGATGATTGACCTGCAACACTTCGCGAAGGACGCCAAAAACCATTGTCCGGTGCGGCCTTTCGATGCGGACCCTTCCGATACATTGATGCTGGCATGCACCTCGGGCAGCACCGGAAACCCAAAAATAATCGAAGTCCCCCACGTCGGATTTTACCAATCCCAAAAGGATATGGGCACGTATCTTGGTTTTTGTGCAACGGACGTTATGTTGCTGGGTATGCCGCTGTATCATCAGGGCGGATTTGGCATGGGCCTTCAGATGTTGCTCAAGGGAGGCTCCATAATGTATCAAACATTATTTGATCCGGTGCAGTACCTGCAGACAATCCAGGAAAAAAAAGTAACCGTGGTGCAACTTACCGCCACACTGGCGAAAATACTGCTGTCCCATCCCCACTTCGATTCATACAATCTGTCCAGTGTTAAACTCGTCTATTTCGCGGGCGAAATGCTGCCTATGGATATTGCCGAGCAATTTTTTAAAACGCGTCACATTCGAGTGGTGAACGTCATCGGCTCATCTGAAACCGCCACCATGGTGGTGTGGGACTCCGAGCGCGATGGAGATGTCGATGTGAATGAATTTCGTCCGCTGTCGTTCACCCGTGTTAAAATTCTGGACAACGCGATGAATGACGTTCCGCCGGACGAGGTGGGTACCATTTACATTTCCACCGATGCGCTCATCACCGGATATTACCAAAATGATGCTGAAACCCAAAGGACGTTAACGAAAATGGAGGGTCGACGCTGGTTTAACACAGGAGACCTCGCGCGCCGCACCACCAGCGGCAGAATTCGCTTTGTGGGCCGTGCCAGGCGGATAATTAAGCGGGGGGCAACCCTGATATATCCCGAAGAGGTGGAATCCTTTCTCCTTACCCATCCCGCCATCGAGGCGGTGGCCGTGATTGGGGAATCACACGAACTCATTGGCGAGACAACAGTGGCTTTGATTCAAACAAAGAAAGGCCATCAATTAACCAGAAGCGACATCGTTCATTTTTGCATCGGAAAGTTGTCCACGTGTAAAATACCCGACCGGGTCTTACCAATGGAGGAGATTCCCAAATATATTGGAAAAGTCCAGTTTAAGCACATTAAAATGCAAACTCAATAACGGCAGGAAAGTCTTTTTATGATTACCAAAGGTTTAACCAATGTCAGTGCCATCTATCAGGCGTTTTTGGAAAACACATGTGACGCAACAGACCTTTTTTACTTTCAGGATCTGGTCATCACCAAAGCGGCGTTTGCACAGCGCGTGACGTTCTTCACGAAACATCTGATTCACCTGGGAGTTGTCTGTGGCGCCACGGTGGGCTACACCTTGCCCAACAGCCCCGACGCATACGCGCTCTTTGTGGCTATCGCCCAGCTTGGTGCGTGCGCAATGCCGTTGTTCCACATGATACCCGACGGGGTAAAAGCGGGCATTTTCACCCATTCCCCAGCAAAGTTGGTCATTACCACTGCAACACTGTTTGATGGCTTGCAACAGCACGCCGCACAGATGTCCGCGTCTTTTCAGATTGTCACCATCGATAAAAATTCTGCAGGCGCATATTCATTCGACGCCGCGGATGTATCCCGTGTCTCCCTGGCAAATCGTATCGTTGGTGAGGATGCCGCAGAACTGCCGTTAATGCTGGCGTCCAGTTCCGGCACCACCGGCGTTCCCAAAATGGTGGTCATGACCCAGGGAAATATTGCAGCTGAGCTTTATGTATCTGTGGAATTCACGTTACCCGTGCCCACAGACAATAATCGAATCGCGATGGCATTTCCCATGTCCACTCCCGGTATTTCTGTATGTCTGGGAACGTTACTGGCTGGCGCCGCGCATATTTTCACGTCAGATGTATCTCCAATCCGGTTTGTGGATGCGGTTTCCCGACACCGTCCCTTTGCAATGGCATGTCCACCCGCATACTTCGAAGCGATTTTATCGTTGCCGTCTATTCCTCGTTCGGCGCTGGAGTCTGTCACCCGGATTTATACCGGCATGGATTTTCTCTGCCCGAATCTTGTGGCGAGGCTGAAAAACAGGTTTGAGAATCTGGAAGGGTTTGCCAACGGGTACGGTCTTATCGAAACGTCCAATGTTTTTATGATATGCAAATCACTGGATAAGGACACACTGCTCACTGCACCCACCAGTCGCATGGCTGTCGCCGGTAACGCCAATGAAATCAAGGTGCTCGATGAACACGGGCAGTCTGCGGCGAAGGGCGCCAAAGGAGAACTTTACGTGAAAGGCGCCAATGTGGTCTCCGGCTATATCAACAATCCCGGCGAAAGCGAAATGGCATTTAAAGAAGGCTGGTTTCGAACTGGAGACATTGTTCAGTATGAGTCGAAAGGAACTGTTACACTGCTCGGACGAAAAAAATATCTGATAAAACGCGGTGGAAAGTCGGTTTCACCCATCGTGGTGCAAAATACAATCAACGAATTGCCCGAGGTGGCGTCGTCAGCAGTGGTGGGCGTTCCCCATCCGCTATACGGCGAAATGGTGTGGGCATTTGTGGTCAAAATGGCGAACGCTACCGTTGCGTTTAAGGATATTATGAAGCACTGTCGCAACGCATTGGTCAACTACATGGTTCCCGATCAGATCGTATTCATCGATACCCTTCCCAAAAAATCCGGAGTGGGCAAAGTGGATTACGATAACCTGAAGGAACTGGCCAATATTGAACTGCAGCGGATTGGAGTACGCAATGCCAAAGGAAATTAGGCTCAACTTTGATGATTTTAAAATAAAAGTAGCGGAATACACAGGTACATCGCCAGACACCATCACCTCCGAAACCAACCTGTACACCGATTTGGGAATGGACTCGCTGGGGCTGTTCAGTCTGGGCATGTACCTCATTCGAATGTTCGGTATCACCATTTCAATCGCCTCGGTGGCACGAATTCAAACGGTAAATGACATATACACGATCATGAAAGAAGAAGGGTATCCCAGCGAATAAAGTCGGATTTCACTGCACAGGAGGGCCTGAGGGTGGTGGTCCAACGGTGGAGGGTGGAAGGACGGTGACGCCAGTATCGGTAATCACAAATGACATCAAATCCGCGCCAACCACCAGTGGGCCGTTGTATGTGGTACGTGTCGCTGCAACGAGTTCGTCCACGGTGGGCAGCGGAATTCCCGCCGGCGGCATACCGGAAAACACAATATGCGAATAAACAGCAAGTTTCGGCCGCGTCACAGTAAACAACTCACCCGCTTCTTCGGGAGTGATGTGATGATCGTAAACCGCCTGGAAGACGGGATAGTTATCGAGCAACGTCTGCGGAATCATGGCGACTTCATGAATAAGCAAATCCGCTTCGTGTGAAGCGGCCACGACATTTTCGTTGTAGCGCGTGTCGCCGGAAATCACCACGGAATGGCCATTGTAGCTTACTTTGTATCCATACGCCGGCTTTACGAGATCACCGTGGTCAACTTCAAAAACGCTGACCACCACACCATCGTCTTCATAAATAACACCGCCCCTGCAAAACTGATGCGTATGTATACGAATACCCGACAGAGAATTGCCTTCATCGGCCACACGAATACGAATGTCTTCGGAAAACGCCTGCCAAAGGTGCGCCATCATTTTTCGGGTTCCTCGCGGTCCATACACAACAAAGGGCTCCTCACGTCCACCGAAAGGCGCTTGAATCCATCCGGTCAGCCAAAGGTCCGAAAGACCATTCACGTGGTCCGAATGCAGGTGGGTCAGAAAATGAGCATCAATAGAACCGAGAGGTACCTTTTTTTGCCACAGACGTATTGTCGTCCCTCGCCCGGCGTCGAATAAAAGCGTTTTCCCGCCTACTTCCACGAGGGTGGCATTGCCAAACCGATCGGGCGCGGGAATGGGTGAGCCCGTTCCGAGCAGCGTCACCACAAAATCATTCGCTGCCGCCGTTGGTGCGACACAGACGATGATCAGCAAACACATTCCAAAGGTCCGTCTGCTTTTGCAGATTTCCCTTCTGACACACGAAATAAAATTCATACATTCCTCCTGACGGGGTTGCCATACCCCTTTTTGTGGTTGCTTATCCGAACGCGAGTGACAGATTTGCGCTGTGCAACGCGTTATTTTTTTCACAGTTTCGTCAGCAACAATGGACTCGATTTTGTCGCGATACAAAATTAAATAGATGCTAAAATAATCCACCATCGCAATAAAATTTGCAAGTGATCATGTGATACAAACGACATAATTCCGATATTTTTCTTTCGCAACGCCCAGGAAGAAGCAATTTATCTGGAAACAACTTACTTTATGAAGAAAATGGAATTCCAGGAACACGGCGTCACTTGATTGCTGCCACAGCTCTGTAATCAAAATCTAAACGGATAGCGAATTATCAGATTTTCTTTACGAAAGGCAGGAAACTGCAAATTCTTCATGGCGCGTTCGACGCACATGGCGGTTGGCGTTCCACTGAAGGTGTCGTCGACGACGGCGGCGGATCGGACCCGACCCGTGGCGCCCAAAACAACCAACTTAACAATCAGCTGCCCAGACAATCCGGATTGGCATTTCATCACCTGCGGCGCGACACGCTGCATCGCAGATTGAACAGATGTACGCGCGGGGGTAAATGGCAATGTCGGGGTCATCGTTTCAGCTGATTCCACCAAAGCAGCCGCGCTCCCGTTGGCTGGCAGCGCCTCCAGTTCACGAGCTGTTTCCGCGTCCTTTTGAGATACCGAAATGCTAGCCGGGGGTGTCGTCGCCGGTGCAATCGCTGCACGTTCCCGTCGTCTTCGTGACGGCACGGACTCAGAATTGCTGCGTGGCTTCATCCTCTCGTCATCGGTCTCGTTGGCACGAGCGTCCTGGTTCGCCATCCCACTGACGTCTCGTGGGGCATCATCCCTTTGTGCCAAACTGTCAAAAGACGATGATGCTGCAGCGGGCACAGCTGCCTTTTCGTTGGCGTTTTTTTGGAGCGAGACTGTCCCATCCCTGGTCGCATTCCGTGCTGCCTGCAAAAAGGACACGGCTGGCGCCGGGCGGGATGATGACGCTTTAACTGCCACGCCAGTGGAATAATTGGCCTTTGGCGATTGTGCAATTCGGCGAGACGGGGATTGCGGCGTACTGAAAATCATCATGACTGCGGCAATAAACGCCGCGACCATGATGACCAATGTGGCAATGCTTAGGTAATATTTCTGCCGGGACGTTTCCGATGACGGCGGATACGACGTCAGAACAAACTGAAGTTCCTCAACGGGATCTTCCGCAGTGAGCTGGACGTTTTTTTTAAACCGGTGTTGTACAAATTGAGCGGACAAACGACTTGCGGATTGAGCGGACACAATCATTTGCGTCGTCGCATTCTGCACCAGCAATGTCGCACGAGGCCACCATACCCGAATCAACGAAGAAATTCGCTTTGCGACCGAAAACAGCTTTTCCGCAACATGTCGTCCTGCGCGCGATACTATCCACTGGGAATATACCCATACGCCCTCATTGTCGGGGATGGCATTATTCTGACCGCGATGTGGTACCAAATCCAGTTTCCGGGTCGCTTCGTTATCGGTGGTATCACCGCCTGCCAATGCCTGTCTGCGCAGTTCCTGAAGCGCTGCTTCGCTCTCAACCCAGAATGGCATCTTTTTTTGCCGCGGTTCGTTGTGCAGCAACCGCTCATAGGCTTTCATATCCTGTTGCCGCACCTCGGGCATGACATCGCCAAACAAGGTATGGTACAGACGATCGTAACGCCACACATCTGCGCCATGACGATAATTCCACGGGTCGCTGATGCTTCGTTGAAGCCAACGATCGCGATTGCTGTGGTCGATCTGTCTGCGTCGCATGACGACTCCCCCGCATCAATTGCGGAATACTCGAGTAACCATATCAGTGTTGCTCTTATTTTAATTCAATTACAAAAGTAGCCATGGTTCATAAAAAACCTTACAAAAGTGCAACGCTGCCAGGAAAACGTTCAATCCCTGGAAAACATAAAATTCATCCCCCGGAATGCTACTCTCACAGAAAAATATTCTGCAAAAAAGTCAGTTCGCAGATTGTCCCAAAGTGCCCAGAAATCGATAAGTCACCTCGCGCGGTGATCTATTTATCGATATCAAGAAGGAAAGTGCCCACAACGCAACAAAACCGGGTAGAATTCAACCGCATTTTTTTTTATTTTATATTAATCCGGCCCCAATTGGCATTTTTTTTCACAGCGACCACAAATCGGGCCATTTTGAAAATGGCGTCTTAATCAGTCGAGATTGCGGATGATACGTTCTGCCGCCAGACGGGTTTCCTGCGTAAACGGCTTTTCAGGCACTTCAATTTCCCCGTTTCCGTTTAACAGGCGCACAGGCGCATCAGACACATTTCCGCCAATTGGCGGCACCGTAATCGAAATTCCCAGCTCCTTTTCCAGAAAATTCCACTGTTTAATGTCCAATACAAATACCCTGCGACCACAGAGAAGCCACGACTGTGAGAACTGTCCTTTGGGCGCAGATTCGGACGGAATGGCAAACAGGGGACCGTGCATGGCCAGATTGCGCATTTCGGCGAGGGTATAATAACGCCCCGTGGTGCTTTCGAACGCCCGCACATTGTGGATGTACTGAGGATCCCGCGTTTCCAGAAACCGGCCAAATAACACATCGACCGCGCGCTTCTTTTGCTGAGCGGGCAGTTGCTCCACCATTGCCCCCAATTTTAAATACAGATTTCGCACAACCGGGCGCAGCATCTGCAGCTCCTCCACCTCTTTGTGGCTATCAGCGATAACGTGATACAGCAGTCCGAATGCCGGCTGTTTTAAGGAATCCTTCACCATGATGCCGTGGCGCAAAACAATCTGCCGAACAAAATCGCTGGCCACCGGGATACCAACAACGCCCTGGATACCATCAAGCTCAAAGAACTGTTGGGCAAAACAATCGTTCAACGTGAGCCCGTCAGATATTTTTTTGCCGTTCAGTACAACCGGCAGGCGTGCGTAGCGACAGGCGGATTCGATTACTCTAAACAGCGGATTCGCCTTAATTTTTCTGGATTTAACTTCCAGCAGCGTCACTGGAGAACCGTTTTTTGAAGAACCATCGTCTGCTGCCACAGATAAGGCCGTTCGCTGTCCATGGGCCACGCGCAGCTCCGCTGCCCCGGACTTTATTCCCACTGTGGCTCCTGCTGGATAAAACGCACAAAGCAAATCGAAAGAATCGCTCTCTTCTATTTCCAGAATTGCCTGATGTCGCAATGATACATCCTCTGCGACATTAAAAATGATACCAAGGCGGCGAAGGACGTCTTCGGGGATGCCAGTCCCGCTCGATTGCACAAGAATTCGGCCGTTCTCCAGATGAATATTAAGTGACTGACAGTTTCGGCCCATCAGGTAGCGACAAAGCACCACCGCCCATTCCGTACCGCTTTTAAATCTATTCTGTGTCAGTTTTCGGATTTCAAGCACCACATCAATTTTGAGCAGCGATTGTCTTCCAGCGCTCATTACAGCCCCTTTGCCCGTATTTCCGCGGCATCATCTTTGGTGACCGGGCGCCGATTGGCCAACAGGGCCAACCTGTGCCTGAGCCTGGGGCGAACATTGTGCAAAAACCATGAATGCGATATGATACGGTCGAGCAGCAGAATAGCCGCGTCTTCCACACCTCCGGCCAGAGAAATCAGTGCCCTCCAGGGTTCATCGTCGTCAGTGGCCACCGCAATAAACCGATTCGGAATTCCATCGTTCCACGACACCGGCAGTCTGGACAAATCAAACTCCCGAATCAGCATCCCGGTCAATCCCTTACAGGGAACAATAAATCGCGAAGACAGTCCCGTCGCGGAGGCCAGCGCGATGGTATGTCCCAGCACCTCTCCAGCGGCATCTGTGACCTGGTGCAATTCAGATAAGGAAATCGGGCAAAGGGCGCCCACCTCCTCCAAATTCACACTTCCGGCTATTCGGCTGATCACCGGCGCAAATGCGGCATTTTCTGTTCGAACCACTGTGTATTTGCGGCTCACCAGTGCGTCTGTAACAAAATTACTCCGACTGCTGTAATAAAGCTTTTCCCGCCTGGCCAGTTTCATGGCCTGTTTCATGGAAATGCGATGTCCGTTCCATGTTGGAAGAATTGCCCTGGAAAGCAGACCACTGCCCCTTATATTCATACTGCTGTTTTCCAGAGCCGCCTGAAGCATCTGCGCCGCCAGAGTTTCCTGCTTGTTTGACGGCGTCGGCATCGGCGCTCGAAAAAACCGCAGCAACACCCAAACAATTCCAGCCGCAAACAATATCCCCATCGCGGTGGCGACCCAGAACAGCACTGTATCAGCCAGATCATCCGAACGCTGTTCCTTTGCTTGACGCAGGGCTTCAACAGACGAATTTGCGGTTGCCTCCTGGGATGCCGACCGTACCGAAGACTTCGGCAAAACGGCGTTTTCCTGGGGGATTACGTCCGCTGCGCCATTGGGCATGCCCACCGCCGGTAAGGAAACCGTTCCAGCCGGCGCCTCGCCAGTGGCATCTTCCACTTTCCAGCCGTTCTCGTAGTACTCCACCCAGGCATGCTTGCCCTTTTCAACCTCTCCCCTGTTTCCCACATATCCCACCGCCAGACGCGATGGAATATTCAAACGGCGCAACAGATTCAGCAGAATGATGTTCTTGACGTCGCAATCTCCTTTGTTGATTGAGAATACAAACTGATACCAGTTGCCGCCACTGTCCGAGTTAAAAAAATTGTGATACCGCATAACCGTATCCGCTGCCGTATCGTAAACAATGGCGTCCTCCACAACGCTACTGAGCAACTGGGCTTTTTGAGACACGGACGGCAACTTCTTTGCACGCTCAAGTGCGCTGATATACAGCGATGGAAAGGTAACCCGTGGATAATACAGCCATCTTTGGGAATCCCGCAGATTCGCAGTCACCCATCCACTCCGATATTGAATATAGCCACCGTTGTTCCTGCGACGCATGACAAACAGCCAGTCATCTTTTTGGGAGCGCAGGATTTCACCGTCGACGCCTTCACTGAGCACCACACTTTCCAAATCGATATAATGTCCAGTGGGAACGGGCAAATGATATACGCCCACACCTTCATCCAGTGCCAGAGAAACCCCCACACATTTTTGGCGACAACGAAACGGCGCAGGTCGCCGATAGGGTGTCAGTGGCCCGGATTTGGCGCCGCTGTCCACGTGTAGCTGTTCCACCACCTGCAATCGAAAGTACACCGTCTGCCCCGCAGGCGCATACTTCATGTTCAGAGAATCGCCCACCCCCGTATCTGTGGTGGCCTGTTCGTAGGCTTGTGTAAGACCGACGCCTCCCGAATAATATGTCCCGGCTGCCAGAGGTGTCACATCCGATGAGGTCCCGCCCAATATACTCTGGAACACCTCGGGAAAAAGCAGCCATCCCCCCAGCACCACGGCCAGCACCGCAAGCACCACCGGAAATACCGGCAGAAGCCGTTTCATGAAAATGAAATGGAAATCATCAAAAAAGGCAGAAAAAAAATACTCCACACGCCCCCAAATTCCCGCTGGCGCTATGTGATCGAGATATCCCGCCACCAGCTTTCGCATTTCCCGCCCCGCAATACGGCGTGTGCGCTGCAGCGCTGCATCGTCAAAAACAGATCGTCTATCCAGCGTCACACTCAACCGGTTCCCATTCAGCAGATATACAGGCGCCAGCCCCTGAGGATAGGATACCGGCGCCTCCGGAGTGGCGCCATACTGCAGCTCGGTCAATGATGTCCCCGACCACACCGGCAATCCGCGCACATACAGATTGACACGAGGCGTTTTCCCCAAAGCCACTGCGCCCTGTACATCTTTATATGAGAACGTGGCCGCGCACTCGCCACTCAGTTCCATGGGACCATCGATACGTTTGCCATTCAACAGCACAGACAGGGGACCTGCACTGCGGTTGTTGCGCCTGAGAAAACGACAGTATCGGCGAAGAGCATGTTCCAGACTGGACACACATGCGTCTGCATCTGCTTTGTCAAACGATTTACAGGCAATCACTTGAGTGCCCCGATGCTGCAGCAAAGAACGCACCGGTTGTTCCCGATCCAGATACTGATTGAATTCCACTCCCCAGTTTTCTTTGGCGGTCCGGGAATAAATAACAATACGCTCCGGAGAAAACAGCAGCACCGACCAGAATCCAACACCAAACTGCCCTGCGCTTGCGGCTTCTTTCTCTTTGCTGGAGGCATAAAGAGTAAACAGATAACGCCGGGCGTGCGCGAATGCCATCCCCTCTCCGTTATCCGTAAACACAATATTCAAAACACCGTTCTGATACAGGGTGTCAATGGAAATTCGGGAAGCCCCGGCGTCACGGGAATTCTGCGCAAATTCACGAACAAAAACATACTCGTCTTTGCCGTATCGCTTTCCCTCTGCTATGGCTCTGGACCGAAAATCAGAAAAATCCACCCCAATACCTGCCTTTATTGCCCCATGGCCGTTTCGAGCTCATCCAAAGCGGTAAGCCACTGCTCCTCCGCTTCTTCAAGCTGCCGGGTAATTTCCTTCAGTTTGGACGTCATCTCTGCGACCTCTTCGGGCGGCCCTTCGTAAAAAGCAGGGTCTGAAAGCGTCTCCTGCAACGCATCTTTTTCGAGGCTGAGCGTTTCCACCCGTTGTTCCGCCGCATCGGCCGCCTTTTTCAGGGGCGCCACTCGAGCGCGATTCTGCGCCGCGTCCCTGCGCGCATCTTTACGACTCATCCGTTCGCGATTGGCCCCATCATCATCTGGCCGACTGCTTTGTGACCGGTTGGACAGCAGCATCTTTCGATATTCGTCAATATCGCCAAAATACTGCGTGCAACTGCCATCCGCCACCAGCCAAAGCTGATCGCAGGTGGTTTCGATGAGTCGTCGATCGTGGGAAATGAGCACAATCGCCCCCTCAAAGTCATTCAACCCATCAATCAGCGCGGCGCGGGAATCCATATCCAGGTGATTGGTGGGCTCGTCCAGAATCATCAGATTCGGGCGCTTCAACGCCACCAGAGAAAGGGCCAGTCGCGTTTTCTCTCCGCCCGACAGGTTTTTCACTACCACTTCCGCACGTTCCTGCCCGAACCCAAAACGACCCAGCCAGTTGCGCACATCTGTAATGGACGCGTTGGGCATGGCTCGGTCCATCTGTTCCAACGCAGTAATATCGGCATTGAGCTGCTCCAGCTGATCCTGTGCAAAATACCCCACCACCAGTTTCCCGGCGGGAACCACTTCTCCCTGCATGGGCCTCAGCTGGTCGCACAACAGTTTGGCCAGCGTACTTTTACCATTTCCGTTGGCCCCTAAAAGTGCGATGCGATCATCTTTAAAAATACTGAGATGCAGGTTTGACAAAACGGGCGCCCCTGGCGCATATCCCGCACTGACGCCGTCCAGCTTGATGAGCGGCGACGGCGATACAACGGGGTTGGGAAACTGAAAATGCACCTGATGGTTGGATGTGACCGATTTGGTGACCGGTCCCATTTTTTCAAGGGCTTTTAACCGGCTTTGCGCCTGCTTCGCTTTGGTGGCCTTGGCCCGAAATCTGTCCACAAAAGACTGCAGATGCGCCCGCGCCGCTTCCTGTTTGGCGGCAGCAGCGTTTTCAAGAGCCTCTTTCTCGGCTTCCGCGCGCACATACGCATCGAAGTTGCCGTTGTATAAAATCAGTTCCCCCTGTTTCACAACCAGAATCGTATCCACAACACTGTTGAGCATATCGCGATCGTGGCTCACCACCAATAGAGTGTGAGGATACTGTTTCAAATAATTTTCCAGCCAGATGATGGATTCCAAATCCAAATGGTTGGTGGGCTCGTCGAGCAGCAGCAAATCCGGCTGGGCAAACAATGCCCCGGCCAGAGAAACACGCATGCGCCAGCCACCGGAAAAGCTGGACAGGGGGCGATGCTGCATGTCATCGTTAAAGCCCAGTCCTGCCAGAATTGTGGCCGCTCGGGCGGGCGCGCTGTGTGCATCAATATCCAGAAGCCGTTCGTGGATGTGTGCTATCTTGTGAGAATCGGCCTCCACCTTTGCCATTTGCATCAGTTCGGAGCGTTCCCGGTCCGCTGCCAGCACATTCTCCAGAGGGGTCTGGCTTCCCGACGGGGCATCCTGCGACACGGTGCCCACCATACATTTTTTCTGAATGTCGATACGACCACCCTCAATGTCCAACACACCGGTAATCAGTTTGAGCAGCGTGGTTTTGCCGCACCCGTTATGCCCCACAATCCCCACTTTTTTTCCCCTGGGAATGCGTGCACTTGCTTTGGTAAAAATATCTCTGCCACCAATCGCAAAGCTGAGTTCATTTATCTGAAGCATTCGTTTTCATTCTTTTTTTTGATTATCAATTTTCCCAATGAACATCGAGTTCAAATCCGTCACAGCGGATGCACCAAATCCCGATGATACGTCTGAACCAATCGATTCTGGCCTTCGTAGTACGCCGCCAGGCGCTTTGCAAACGCCACCGAGCGATGACGCCCTCCCGTACACCCCACTGCGATATTCACTGAAAATTTTCCCACGTCGATAAACGCGTCAAACGTGGGATCCAACAACTGTACTATCCCCATAAAAAACTGCTCTGCGGCCTTATGGTTCATTACGTAGTTATACACGTCGCCGTCTTCACCACTCAAGGGTCGCAGTGCCTCCAAATAAAACGGATTGGGCAAAAAACGGACATCGAAAACGTAGTCGGCATCTCTGGGTACACCGTATTTGAAGCCGAAACTCACCACTTTCACCTGCGAGACACGTTTATTCTCCTGCTGTAAAACGGTTTTGAGCACCACCTGACGCAATTGTGCAACATTGATATGCGTGGAATCAATCACATGAGTGGCCAGTGCCAGGGTGGACTCCAGCCGGGTTCGCTCTTCGGAAATGGCGTCACGCAACGAATATCTCGTCTCAAGAGGATGCGCCCGTCGCACTTCCTTGAACCGATTCATCAGCACATCGGTGTCACAATCCAGATAGAGCAACGCAAAATGTATGGATTCGTCTTCCAGCCGCTTCACCGCATTCTGAAAATCATCAAACAGCGCACCGCTTCGCATATCGCTGGCAATGGCCACCCCGGCTTTGTGTGTGGAGCCCTTTAAATACAAATGATAAAAATCCAGGATCAGTGCCGGCGGCAGATTGTCGAGGCAATAATATCCCAGGTCATCAAACACACGCATGGCCGTTGATTTGCCCGCGCCGGACAACCCTGTAATGATTACCAGAGAGGGTCGATGCAGTTTCAATTCATCCACCTGATTGTTGCCGTTCTTATTTAATTCCATTGCGCCTCCAGCAGGCGACACAACCGATCTCAGTGGTCGTCCTCATCAAAATCGCGGTCATCAATATCGTAATCGAATTCATCGAAATCATCACCGCCAAATTCCGCCAGCACTTTCTTCAGATTCCTGGCATCATCCAACGCACGGTGGGTATCAAACACGCAGAACACTTCATCGGCGCCACTGTCCAAAGCCGCCGCCGCTATTTGCTCCAATTCATACACGCCCATGCGCGAACCCCCGGCCGCAAATGCGCCAAACCGAAAATACGCCTTGTCAAAATCGGGAACTGCATCCCGAAGCGGATCCACCGCCGGTATCAGCTCATGGGCCTGTGCAAAATGAGCCACCTGAACCGCATCCCAAAGCCCCTGGGCTTCCCAGAAAATGGGAAGACCTGCGCGATCGATGGTTTTAAAAAAACGGGCCATGGCGTTCACATTGGCACTGGAGGGCGTTACGGACGAGGGCGTAATCAGTACCAGCCCCCGCGCGCCAAGTTCGGTGGCAAACTGCAACTGACGCTGCCACAGACTCAAACTTTCATCAGTCACCTGAAAATTACCGTATGCCGAAGCATCTCCCCGCAACGTCACCCCTTTGGGGGGAGGCGAAATGAAATACCGCGACATCTGCACCGTGCAGGCCATGGTCGCGGGCATCTCGTCGCGCAAATGGCGCGCCGCCTTCTTTCCCGGGGGAATATGTCTGGACTCGATCATTTCCACCAAATCCACATCGTTCATCATTTTGCTTTTATTAATGGGGTAACCGACTGTTCCTATAGCTATTTTTTCTGTCATTTTCTGGGAAATCCAACTCCTGCGCCATGCTATCTGCATGCGAAATATTTGTACTGTTTTATGTCGATTTGGTTCACATAAAAACCGAAACTCGCCACAACCACATTTTTGTCATCCAGGCAACCGGTTTCTTCATCTGGTCGCGTCGGCATAGTACCCGTATATGCATAATGGAGTCCAGCGTCTGCTCCAAATTCAGCAATGTAAAAAAAACTGATCCGTTAAGAAATTATTCGCAAAACGACAAAAAAACAATACACCATAGCGAATGTGAGAAACATTCCGAACTGACAGGCGGTTGCGCACCCCGTGGACAAAAATGGAAATTCAGGGAAATCCAACCCCGGCAATGTGCTGTCCGCACTTTGGGCATTTACTTTGGCGGGTCTCCATTCGGATGACACGGAATCCGCTTCTGGCCACCACCACATGTTTGCAGCTGGGGCAACACGTGTCTTCGCCCTGTCGCATGGGCATATTTCCGGCGTAAATATACTGAAGTCCCGCGCTGCTGCCAATATCCATCGCACGAAAAATTGTCTGTGTGTCAGTTGCGGGCACGTCCATTCGTTTAAATGCCGGATGAAACCGCGAAACGTGCCAGGGGATGTCTTTGGAAACGCCGGCGATGAATCGTGCAATTTGAGTGAGCTCCTGTGTTGAGTCGTTCATCTCAGGCACAATTAAAGTAGTGATTTCGACCCACACACCGGCATCGACCAGTTTTTCAATGGCGTTCAAAGTCGCGCCCAGTTCTCCTTTGAGCGTGGTACGGTACACCGATTCGGAAAAACTCTTCAGGTCCACATTGGCGGCGGACAGATTCAGACACAGCTGCTCAAGAGGTTTTTGAGCCACCTGTCCATTGGTAACATACACAATGCGTACCCCCTTCGACTTGGCCAATGGCGCCACTTCCAGTGCAAATTCCGTCGCCAGTGTCGGCTCCGAATAGGTAAATGCAATGGAATCACAGCCGTGATGCCGCGCGACCTGCACCACTTCATCCGGCGACCATTGCCGAACAACGGTTGCATCGTAACCACTGGAAAGCGGACATTGGGAAAGGGAAGCATTTTGACAGAACGGACACATCAGATTGCAGCCATCGGTGCCCACAGAAAACGTCCGCGTACCCGGCAAAAAATGGCTCAGGGGCTTTTTTTCAATGGGATCCACAGCAACAGCGCTCAAACGACCATAGGTGAGCACTTCAAGTTTTCCATCGGAGTTCCTTCTGGTGCCGCAGGAACCGGTTCGATTCAATCCAATACGACATCGCCTTGGGCACAGAACGCACTGGACCCGTCCATCGTCCACAGTTTCAAAAAAAGTACTATATTTTAACATGGCAAAAGAACACTATAATCCCTAATTCCCATAATCAACGGAAAATAAATCACATTTTTCTTTCACTACTGCTCATCCGTGCAAGTTGACCCTATGCCGTTTTCATACAAAATAGTTGATAATAATAATTGGTTGATTAAGATTTATAACCTCACAGCTTTTGGAGACCGAGAGTATTTATGACCGTAAAAGCGGGCATTGTTTGCGGAAAATGTGACCAGTTGAATTCCGTTGAAAATCGGGAATGCAACTTCTGTGGAAACAGCTTGGAGCTGTCCGCAGATGGTTCGAGAAACGCAAACAATACAAAATCTGATAATCACATAGAGCTACAAGACGTAGCCCAAGACGGGAAAGAGGATGACGCTATGGAGCAGGCACGGCATCTAGTTTGCGGCGAATGTTATACCCCGGTACCTTCCGGGCACAAATTCTGTGGTAAATGCGGCAGTTCGCTGGAGCACAACATCGTCAGAGATCCCAATTATTTCGGTGATTTGCAATCACCAGGCAAAGCCAAATTAATACTCATTAAAGGTGAAGGCGTGGACGGAATGAGCTATCATCTGAATTCCACAGAACACCTGGCTGGGCGCTCCCGCGGCGAAATTGTCTTCCCCGACGATCCATGGCTGTCTCCGGCGCACGCGAATTTCGCGTACGTTAATGGCACTATCGTTGTTCGTGATGAAGGCAGTCTCAATGGCATCTATGTGGCTATTCGACAGCCCACCGCTGTACCCCCAGGCAGCATGTTCATGGCGGGTGAACAGCTTTTCCGAATTGAATCGGTCAGTCCTCTGGATCAAACCGCCGAAGATGATGGGACGTACTTCTTTTCCAGTCCCTTTTCGGCGGGCACATTCAGAGTCGTGCAGATTCTGGAAGGCGGCGGTGACGGAATGATTGTCAATCCCCAAAACGAAACCGTGACCATTGGTCGGGAAGACTGCGATATGAACTTTCCCTCCGATCCGTTCATTTCGGGGAAACACGTCAAAATTGAGGCCACCGAAGACGGAATCGTCATCACAGACTTGAACAGCAAAAATGGCACTTTTTTAAAAGTAAACAAAGAAAAGCAACTGGCTCACGGAGATTATCTGTTCCTCGGCCGTCAACTTCTCAGAGTTGAGATTACCCAATAATAGGAGGTCGGAAGGTGATTGTTTGTCCCAAATGCTCAAAAGAAAACCAGGACCATTACAAATTCTGTCTGGGTTGCGGCTCTGATTTGCCCCGTGCCGACGCACCGTCATCAACGACCCCCCCAGCGGGTATCGCTGCTGCTGAATCCGTGGAAGAATCCGGCGTTTCTCACACCGGAGAACAGACTGCTCCGTCTCCCATCTCGGCTGGAGGTGCGGCGGCCACCACACCCTCTCCTCCTCCAGTGGAGGAACCACAATCGGTCACTGTTGCGCCCGAGCCGGTAGTGGCATCACCGGCCAGCGCCGAAGGGATCACCTGCAACAATTGTGGAGCGTCAATCCCTCAGGGATTTGCGTTTTGCGGCTCCTGTGGCGCCCCCATTGGCGGAACACCCGCTCAACCGCAGGCAACCGCAGCGCCGGTGTCGGATTCGCAGCAGGCAGCGTGCCTCATTCTCATTCAGCCCGATGGCAGTGAAGGCGGCATTGTGGAAATCCCCGAGAGTGACGTTGCCGTGGGACGAGATGCCGGCGGATTTTTTGAAACAGACGCCTACCTGTCTCCCCGACACGCTGTATTTCGAGCGGAAAATGCCCAAATCGTCGTGCGGGATGAAATCAGTCTCAATGGAGTGTTCAAAAAAATAATGCCCAATGTGCCAGTGGAAATAAAATCCGGCGATGTATTTCGCATGGGTCAGGAACTGGTTCTGTTCGAAGCCATCGATAAAGGCGCGGATGGTCCCGATGGCACCAAACGCATGGGATCTCCCATTGAAGGTCTCTGGGGACGCATCTCTCTCATCGTGGGCAAGGGCCGCCTTGGCAATGCCTTTCCCATCGGTGGCGAAGGCGTGATTTGCGGGCGTGAACGCGGAAATATTCTGTTTCCCGAAGACGGCTATATTTCAGGTGTACACATGCGCATCCACTCGGAAAACGGCAAATTCTATCTCACCGATCTTGGCAGCTCCAACGGCAGCTATCTGCGTCTGAGAGATGAAGCCACTTTAAACAACGGCGATTTTATCCTGATGGGAGCACAACTCTTCCGCATCCAGACCTGATTGCCGATCGGGCGCCGCTGCAGCATTCTCATTTCATAACTGCATCACCCCAGCCAAAAATGCGCTGCTGATAAGGGCGATACTGGACGATGTAAAAACGCCCGGCAGAATCTGTTGAAAACATCACATTTATTAAGGCATACGACAAAAAAATAGTGTACGATGTGAGCACTTATCGTTACTTCACGACATAAAAGGAGTTCTGCTATGCGTCTCGCGGTTTATTCCCTGTTTTTTTTCGTTGTCTCACTGTACCTGACTTCCTGTGACAACACCCAATCCAATAGCGACAATGCAACAGACAGTACCAGCGACACCCAGACTGAAACCGGAATTTCCGACAGCAACACCGCGCTGGACTCGGACAGTATTCCAGATACTCTGCCGTCTGATACGACCACAGAAACCAGCTTCAATTGGGAAACAGACACTGTAACGGATAACGACAGCGATTCGGTCATCGCCACAGACGATAACTGCAGGGACGGTGAGAGTCGTTGCCACGGGAATGCCTTGCTCAGCTGCTTTAGTGGCAACTGGGTCTGGAAGATGAACTGTGCCGATCAGGGTGCGGAATGCCAGTTGATAAACGGCAGCGCCTTTTGTGTGGTTAACTTCGATTCCGACACCACCACTGACGATTCCGACAGCGTTTCCGATGATTCTGACAGTGCCACCGATGATTCCGACAGCGCTTCCGATGATTCTGACAGTGCCACCGATGATTCTGACAGTGCCACCGATGATTCTGACAGCGTCACCGATGATTCTGACAGTGCCACCGATGATTCTGACAGTGCCACCGATGATTCAGACAGCGTCAC
>JAFGQN010000186.1 GCA_016935665.1 Deltaproteobacteria bacterium
CAAGGCGGCAGATAAACTACCGCCCTACAATATTTTTCTAAAAATCTAGTATCTTGCGATAACCCTGTTCCGGGGAATGTTTGGGGTGATTCGTGTAAGGACAATTTAAAGGCGGGACTGTCGTCATAGTCGTTTCCCATTTCAGCACCGCCGTGTGGCTCACGTTGAAGTCGTCGCCGAACACCACCAGCGTCCGTTCAAAATCAGGCCCAGCTTCCAAAATCCACATTTTCCTCAAATATCCTTGACTCCCGTTCCGTTCGCATAGTAATACCTATGACACACGAACAATTCGGTCAGCCAATCAAGCAAAAGGAGGTTTCCTAAATGTCTGAGATGAGCAGTGAAAGTGCCTATAACGCGTGTTACGATGAATTCATGGCGATTCCAGCTGACAACGTCACTTACTGTACCGTTCCCACCGACATATCCACCGCGGAAGCACGGAAGATCGGCGTGGCGGCCGCCCAGGATCGCGAGGCGCTGATCTCCGTGGACGTGCCCGCCCTGGCGGTGGACAGTCTGTACACGCGCGCCATGGCATACACCCATGCGGTGATTCTGTACGAAACCACCATCAACGGCGATCCCGTGGCGGTGGCCCTGTGGAAAGCGCTGAGCGCCCGGGGATATGAACTGCAGAAGTACTTCGACAAATACATGACCCGCGCCTATCGCAACGACGCCAACTACAGCCATAAGATGGATGAACTGCGAAAAGGCCGCGGTCCCCGCGACATGATCATGGATGTGGGCGAATACGTCTCAATCGCAAAATCCAATCCCGAGCCGTTGAATCGCGTGACTGCGTTTGATGCCGATACCATCGCAGAGGCCGAAGCGCTGTTTCCCAAACTCACCGACGCGTACGCCAAATCCTGCGTTGACCCCAAAAAAGTCGCCGCCACAAGGGACATCATGAACCGCGCCTGGACGTATTACAAAATGGCCGCCGACGAAGTCAAAGCCGGTGGACAATTCCTGTTCGAAGGCACCGACCGCTACAACAACTACATCAGCGAATACCACCGCATCCTGGGCAAAAAAAGCGCCCGCGCCGCCACCGAAACCGAATCCCCCATCGAATCCAAAGCCGTGTAAATCATCCACAATCATACTTCCCCGACATGCAGGGGTAGACTTCCGAAACTGCCCTGATAATAAAATTTCCCAAAATGGATTACCCATCCCACACCAAAACGCTGTGCAATAAAACCCAACCGCTCGGCACAATCGTTCATACGCTGCCCGCCCAATTTCGCACGCTCCCCCCCAAAAACGCAACCGCCCATCGCAAAAAAAAGCCCGCCAACGCATCAAAACCGGGCCGCTGTTTTTCAAATCCACCCCGCTTCTACACAAAAACAGCCCGCTGCACCCCGCTTTTCAAACGCTGTCCAACAACATTCAAACGCTATGCCTCCCAAAAAGGCCCGCTCATCACAAATATACACCCGTTCATCCATCCAACCCGGTCCGCTGATTTCCAATTTCAACCCGCTATTCGATAGAAAAGGTCCGCTCAGTACGATTTTTCATCCGCTGACCTGGCGACGTTTGCCTGTCATTCGACGGTTGCCCGCTCTTTGCGAAAGCATCGGCGGGTGGACGCGCGTTAATCATCAGGTTTGTATTTGAAAATCCGCCGAAACGCACCTGCGAGCGTAGCGCGGACAGACAAAAACAGTGGCGTCAATACGTGTTGATATTCCTGTTGCGCCAATTCCTTTTCCCCCCACTATGCGCGTTTACAGCTGACGGCAATCCGGTGGCGCCAAATCGTCGGACTGGGAGGCCCGCGGGGAGTATTCCACCGGCACGTCTCCATCAAGGTAGGTGACGCGATTTCGTCCGTTGCCTTTAGACAGGTACAGCGCTTTATCGGCCTGTTCAAACAAAAGGGCGGAGTTGGTATAATCCCGGCTGGAGGCCACCCCAATGGACACCTGGACCTTGAGCTTTTGAACGCCCCATTCATACACGGATGCTTCGATGCCCCTTCGAATGACATCCATGCAAGCCGCGCTGTCCCGAACATGGTCCATGGGCAACAGCACGCAAAACTCCTCGCCACCGTATCTAAAGCATTCGTTGCCGCTTTGGTCATCTTCCATTGTTCGAATGAAATGGGCGGTCCGGGTGAGGACAAAGTCGCCTGCCTTGTGTCCATACTGGTCGTTGAAGAGTTTGAAATGGTCAATATCGACAATAGCCAGACAGATGTTTTTATTTTCCCCGTTCGAGGGGGTCATCAACTCCCGCAATCGACTTTCGAAGTGACGGGTATTGTTTAATCCGGTGAGTTTGTCGGTGATGGACGCGTTATACAGCCTGGCTTTGTTGAGGTTGGCGGCGGCCTGCCTGGCCAGAGAGAGAAGAAGCTGTTCGTCGTCTTCGCCAAACCGACTGAGCGGATCGAGCACGGCGCGGCCATGTCGATCAGTTTTAATTTTATTGGTCATCGTAATGACCCCTTCCACCTCATTGCCAAAGATGATTGGAACAGACAAAATGCAATACACCGGATTTTTGCCCATCTGATCAATCTTGCCGCGATCGTTGATGCGAACGGCCTCTCGTCGTTGAGCGGCCAGTCCCGCCACGCCTTCCCCCAGACCAAACGTTTTCGTTTCGAGCGATCCCTCGTTGATGGCGTTAATGGTGTCGGATGGAATATTCCCCCAAACAACTTTTATTTCGAAGCGTTGGGTTTCCCGGTTTAAGAGCATCAGGTTGGCTTTTTGAGCCTGTAACGCCTCCACGGCCGTTGAAAGCGTGTCTTTCATCAACCGCTTGAAATCATTTACATTGGCCAGCTGCTGATTCACGTCATAGAGGGTTCTAAGATTGGCGAGGATACGCCCGTTCTTTTCGTATTTCAGTGTGGAGTCGATGTTGGTGGCAGCCACAGCAGCAATTTCCTCCAAAAAGCAATAGTCGGATTCGGGAATCTGGGAGCCGTCTTCGCATTCCCCCAGTGTCAATATACCCAACACATCGGACCCACGAATCAGCGGAACCCAGATGTCTGACTGCAGCACGCCCAGATTCCATTTGCGAAATGCGGTTTCAAAACGAGGCAGCTTGCGCATATCCCGAACGGCGAACACGTCCCCCTGGTGGATGAGCTGCCACAACAGCCCGCGATCGTAGGGCATTTTAAACATGAACATTTCTTCGCGGTTGCCATTGACATCGAAGAAACTATCCTTCAGACCGTAGTATCCACGAATACGATATTGGATTTCAGTGGGGTCCAAATCATCAAGAAGCAGCACGACGGAATTGATGGATGCATACCGCTCGCGGCAGACCGCCATAAACGAATCGAGAAGATTGGAAAGATTGAGGATTTGGGAGAATCCTTTTCCCGATTGGAGCAGCGCGCGCATTTGAAATACCCGGTTGTCCAGATTGACGGCTTTTTCTTCGACATGGTGCAGCTTGACCTGGAGTTCTCCAATGGTTTTCTGCTGCGCTTCGAGGCGGGCGATCAGGCTCATTATGTCGATTTGCGGTGACAACGATTGTTTCCGAGGGTGTGAATCAGAGGTGGGCTCGGAAATGTTGAATAAATCGGTCATCAATGCCTCCAGGTGAGCCGTTTGTTTCCATGGAGAATAACGGCCCGATGAATTTATTATTGAGTCCCTGTTAATGAATTAAACAGACACATCCCGCACACATTCAGTTCGATGTGCCCGATGTTCCCAGATGCAGGTTCAAGTCTTGTGCCAGTATACTCAAGTGTTCAAGAGCATTATCAAAATCATACTGGTGAACTGCCTTCCTTGTGGATGCCAATGCGTCCTGCACCGGCTGAGGGAGCCCCGCGGCTTCCAGTTCGGCAATCTGCTTAAGCGCAGAGATGTCCCCGGCGATAAGGTCCTGTGCCAGTTTTTGGACGATGGCTTCGGTCTGATGATGATCGTACGCGATCGGAGGCTGGGGGAGGATGGCCGTGGGCTTGGCAGACTCTGACGTTTCCATTTGCGAAATGCCGGAGATAACATCACCAAGGGCCTTTTGGAGGTCATCCAGCAGGGGTGACAACGCATTGGGTTCTCCCGAACGCAGCGCTGCTTCCGCCTTCGTTGCAACCTGCTGAAGCGGATTGGCGCCAATGGTTCCTGCCAATCCCTTGAGTGTGTGGGCCAGTCGCAACGCTGTATCTTTCTCACCCTGCTGCCAGTGACTGCGAATTTCATCAACCACATTGGCCTGTTTTTCGGCAAAGCGCTTTAAGAGTTTCAATAGATGCCGTTGGCTGCCACCCACACGGGCCAGCGCCGCGTTCACATCGATTCCGGCGGGATGAACCGGAGTCGGTACGGGTTGCCGCGGCTGGACAACGGATGTCCGTGTAAGCCTGCGCCCCACCTTGCCACCCCAGTCCCCGTTGCTGCTCTTTGTTGCAAAACGCCATCGACGGAGCACCTGATACAGTTGCTGCGGCGCCACGGGTTTTGTCAGGTAATCGTCCATACCCGCATTCATGGCACTTTGCCGGTACTCGTCAAATACATTGGCCGTCAGTGCGATAATGGGCAAATAGTGTCCCCCGCTCCCGGTAATGTTGCGCTTACGAATTTCCGTGGCGGCCTGAAAGCCATCCATTTCGGGCATATGTATGTCCATCAGAATAATGTCGAAGGTGCATCGTTTTATCGCAAACAATACTTCTATGCCGTTGTTGACCACCGTCACATTCGCACCAGTCTCTCGAAGCAGGCCGAGGGCCACCTCCTGGTTGAGTTCGTTGTCTTCGGCCAGAAGGATGCGCTGATCGTGTAAATCGAGAGCCGTTCCCTCTTCGGGGATAGGTGAAATGGAATGGCTGCGAAGCTGCTCGTGAAAGGTATTGCAAATGGTATCGTGCAATGTGGCGCGGCTGAACGGAGACAGCAGACACGCATCCACCTGCAGCGTCTGTGCCTGTGCCATGGATTCCAATTGCTGCGTCCAATGCGTGCAAATGAGGATAACGCGCGGGGCCTCGCCGCCGGGCGTTGACATTCGCAACATGGGGACACGCGACGACTCGTTTATGAACGCATCGGTGTGGTTAATGATGATCAGGCGATACGGATTTTTCTTCAGTTGTTCGCTTTGTGCCACCAGCGCCTTGTCGAATGAATCCACAACGTCCACCCGATAGCCGAATTGGTGGAGATATTCGATGATCGCGTTGGGGGCATCGCCATGTTCATACACCAGCAGTACATGCATTTGCTGCAACGCTTTGGCGATATTGCGGGGCGAAATGGGTTCGCTCTGACAAACTCCCAAAGGCAACGACACAAAAAATTTACTGCCTTTTCCCCGTTCACAATCGACGCCTATTTCACCTCCCATCAACGACGTGAGATGTTTGCAAATGGACAGCCCCAGCCCGGTGCCGCCAAACCGACGGGTCGTACTCTGGTCCGCCTGTTGAAACGCGTCGAAAATGCGTGCAGCCTCGTCACCGCGCATGCCCACCCCCGAATCCCGCACATAAAATTCAACCATGATACTGTTATGTGACTGCGCCAGAATCTGTGCGCCAATCGTGATGTGTCCCTTCTCTGTAAACTTGATGGCATTGGAAACGAAATTGCAAAGGATTTGCTTAATGTGAAACACGTCCCCCTCAAGGGTATCTGGTATATCCGAAGCGAATTCGAACGAAAACGCAAGCCCTTTTTCCAACACCTGGTGAGAGTACGTGTCAAAAATGGGACGCGTCAAATCATCGATCTCAAACGCGATGATTTCGAGTTGCATCATCCCCGCTTCAATCTTTGAAAAATCCAGAATGTTATTGATGATACCCAGCAAAAATGAGGACGATGTTTGTATTTTTCGCAGATATTCGCTTTGCACCTTTGTCAGTGAGGTTCTTGCCAAAAGTCCCGTCAACCCCATTACCGCGTTGAGAGGCGTTCGAATCTCATGGCTCATGTTGGCCAGAAATGCACTTTTGAGTTTATTGGCCTCTTCGGCTTTTTCTTTGGCGTCTGCCACCATTTTGCGCGCCTCCATTCGCTCGGTCGCATCACTGAGGGTCACCAGAATACAACTCGAACTGCTGTACGTCATGGGAATGAGCGAAACAAATCCCCAAAACGCAGTTCCCGTTTTCTGCTTTCGCAGCAGCATTTCAGTATCGAAAACCGACTTTTTTTCTTTCATTATCTGAACAACGGCATTCCGGTGTTTGACGTCGGCGATCACATCGATACCGATGAGGTTTTGCAATTCACAGGACTCCAGTTCACAAAGCTGCAGCATCACCTTATTGGCCATGACAGGAAAATACGACACGGTATCCACAATGGCCACACCGATGGGCAATGTGTTGATCACCTGTTGCAGATTCTGTTCGCTTTCACGGACAGCCTGCTCGGCTTCTCGCAATGCGGTGACATCCTGAACGATTCCAAACAGCCGAACCGAATTATTGTTGCCATCCGTAATCACTTTTCCTTTTTGGTGAACAATGCGAAACGTGCCATCCTGCAAAAGGATGCGGTACTCGATTTCACCATCGTTGCCTGTGTCCACCATCCACTTGAACGATGCGTCCAGTGCCAGACGATCTTCGGGATGGACATGTTCCATGAATACGTCCATATTTGGGGCAGGGCTGTGAGGGTCTATTCCACACAGTTCGTAAAGCTCTTCGGACCACGAAAAGGCACGTGTGACCACATCCCACTCAAAGTTCCCCAGTTGCGCGATGCGTTGTGCCTGCGCCAGTGCCCGTTCGCTTTCCTTGAGCCTGTGTTCCTGCTCCCGCTGCACCGTCACATCGTCAAGACTCACCAGAATCTGATCCGGATTGTTTAAGACGCTGATGGAGACCTGCAGGAATTTTTTGATTGGGGTAGCGCCTTCCTGTGCAATGAACTCCACCGGCAGCTTCCGAATGGTTTTGCCCGATGAAAATGCCTCGGATATGGCGTTGCGCAACCCGCATGTCTCGCACTCTTCAGATTCACCGCAGACATTCCCATCGTCAATCACTGCCTTGCAATTCAAGGTCTCTCCAATCTGGAGGCCTCTCAATTCGTCCTGTTCTCTTCGGGATACTGCCACACCGGCATGGTTCATCCGAAGGATACGGCCATCGCGGTCCACCACTGCCATCACCAGCGGCGCGTTCTCAAAAATTCCTTCAATCATTTTTCGGTTCTGCTCAGTTTCCGCTGTCGACCATTCCGGATGTGCGGCATCGAGGGATACGATGGATGTATCCCGCTGTTTGGGAGCACCAGTCCTGTGAAACTTCAAATTGGCGTCTCTACTTTTCGTTGCGATGGCATTAATGGCGTTGCCAAGGGCGTCTAAATCATCATTCTCCGTCGACAGTTCCATCCGCGCAGTAAAATCGCCCGCCGCAATTCTATTTGCGACATTCAAAAGCTGCCGCACACGCGTATTGTCTGCATCCATGCGATATTGCCCCCCGTTTTAGCCATTGGCGGCGTCGCCAAATCCCAATTGTTACACTCCCGCATTAAATGCGTTTCACCTTCCAGTCCGCTATGCAATGGCATTCTTACTGACGGCGTCAAATCCGTGAACTTTAGTGCTCAATCGTATATGGAAACGGGTGCACCGCAGCGATTCGGGGTTTCGTACCGCTGGAAGGATTATCCTGCGAACAACGTGGGGCGATTTGTCAGCGGGGCAAAGGCGCCTGATACAGCAGAAAATCTGTCCCATTTCCATGCCGTTTCCTGAAAGCGGCAGCGCTTGTCGGATTGCTTGCGTCGGGCAACCATTTCTGTAACGGATACCATTCGATTGTTCGACGCGGTCCGTTTTAAAATACATTCCGCACCTGCGGCCCTGGCCACCAGTTTGGACGCCGGGGTATCGTCGTTATCCACAAGGATCATCGGTGGTGTGTTGAGGCCAAAACGGCCACGAAGCTTTGTACAGATGGCCACTCCCCGCTCCGGTGTCGCCTCCCTATCCACCAGAATCGCTTCAACAGGAGTGTTGGAAATGATATGCGCGGCCATAAAAACGCTTCCCGTCACCACCGGATTCAACCCGGCCAGTTCCAGACTGCGGCGCAACCGCGTCTCCAAACGTTTGTCTCTCGTAATAATCACAACTGCTGACATAATATTCTCCTAAAATATCCAGGGCCATTGCGGGGGTGTTCTCCAACGGCTACCGACGTCCAACTCCCGAAACGAAAAAGCGGCGTACAGTCACCAAACCAATAAAAAGCAAAAAGAATACCAACCCTGTATTCGCTTTTTCCTTGCCTGGCGTTGTGACGCTGCAGTTGTACTCGGAAAACGATTCCATTTCATTGTACAGAACAGAGGCGCCATCAATATCGTCATTGAACAGATTGCGAGTCGACCGATGGGTCGAAATCTCCGGAGTCATCACCGACGGGTCCTGCTCGGAATGGGAGAGACCCAGCAGATGCCCCACTTCATGAAGTACAGCCGTTCGCAGATCATACCCTTCCTGAGTTTCATCCAGCGCCCATTTTGCCACGTTGGGATTTATAATGATGTCCGCATCTTTAATATTTCCGTTGTAGTCGTCATAGGTCATCACACATCGCGCCGCCGCTTTGGACCCCTCGAATGCAGCACTGTCGACCAGCACGCAATTCTCATTATCGCCATTGGAATCGTGTCCCATCCCGCCGCAATCCGCGGAAACAAAGCTGAATTCCACCGGCAGCTGCGCGGCATCTGTCCACTCATAAAAGGCCGAAATCACCAGATTTTCAATGTCTTCCTGCGGCCCAATGGCGGCAAGACTGGAATCGAGGACAATACGGACCTCGTTGCTATTCCACCGAACCGGCCACCCTCTGCTGGTGGTTTTAACGGCATAGGCATTTGCAAGCGGTGCGGCAAGCAGAGTTGCGATTCCCAATACAAACGCGACGGCAGTGAAAGCTGAATTCTTTTTTGCGTGCATTATCCTGACTCCCTGGCGACAACACCCTTTGGCAGTACCAAAGGGTGCTGAAAATTTCCTGAACTGTTTTTTGGGGTTACGGGGCCGTCTCAACGACTTGCCCCATGGTTTTGCAGGTCCTGTGCCATGAACAACCAACAGGCGTACGCTCAGTGTTTATCGTAAATCCGCGGCGAAATCGGCGCGATTCCGGCAATCGTTTCCCAAACTCGTGCGGTAGCGCTCGAGCGCCACCGCACAGTTGAGCGCCATCGCTCACTCACTGTTTTGCCTGGTTCAAATTGATTTTGGGTCTAAAGCGGAAATGTTATGTTGATTCCTGAGACTTCAGGCGCCGTTGCAACGCGAATCGACTCATCCCCAGCAATTGCGCCGCCTGCGTTTTGTTGCCCCCCGTTTGCCGAAGCGCCTCCGCAATCAGTGCCTCTTCCTTTTTTTCCAGCGCTGTGCGCACGCGCTCAATATCGGCCATCCGTTCATCAAGAGGCGCATCTTCATTGGCGTTTTCGCGCCATTGCTGCCCAACATTCGCGGGAGGATTCAAATTCGCGTCTATCCCCACAAACAGCTTTGGCCCCAGAGTGTCACTGTGGGCGAGAATCACCGCCTGTTCCAGCAGGTTGCGCAATTGCCTAACGTTCCCAGGGAAATTATACCCCAGTAAAATCTGTTCCGCTTCCCCGCTGAGCACTGTCACCTGCTTGCCCATCTGCCGCGCAAAGCCAAGCATAAAATGCCGGGCCAAAAGGAGCACATCCTGGTCGCGCTCCCTCAGGGGTGGCACATGTATATCAAACACTTTGATGCGATACAGCAGGTCCTCCCGGAAACGTTTCTGCGCAACTTCCTCTTCCAGATTCCTGTTTGTCGCCGCAATCAGCCGCACATCCACTTTTATTTCTCGCGTCCCCCCCACCCGAGTCACCACTCTTTCTTCGAGAACGCGCAACAGTTTGGCCTGAAGGCGCAAATCCAGTTCACCAATTTCGTCGAGGAAAAGAGTGCTGCCATGGGCGGTTTCAAACAGCCCAACCTTCGTCTTGTCCGCTCCGGAAAACGCCCCTTTCTCATGCCCTAAAAATGCACTCTCCATCAGATTTTCGGGCACCGCCGCACAATTTACGGCGATCAGTGGCTTGTCCCGCCGATTCGATAGTCGATGCACTGCGCGTGCCACCAGTTCCTTTCCCGTGCCTGTATCGCCCACTACCAGCACCGATGATGTGGGGGCAACCGCCACTTCCCCAATGCGGCGTTTCACGTTTCCCATCAGTTCACTTTCGCCGATAATTTCTCCAAAATCCCTATCGCGCAGATTCAGATATTCAATCTGTCGTTTCAGGTTGGCGGCATCCATGGCGCGATAAAGTCGGGCCCGAATTTCGCTGACGTCGGATGTTTTCTGAATAATATCAAACGCCCCCGCCCGTATCGCCTCCACGGCGTTTTCCACCGTCGCCTGGCCGGTGACCACAATCACTATGATTCCCGGTTCCTTCGCCTTAATCCGCCGGACCACTTCAATGCCGTCAATTCCGGGCAGGCCAATGTCACACAGCACCAGTGCCGGATGTATTTCGCGTAAAAGTTCGAGTCCCTTTTCACCCGTTGGCGCCGTCAGAGCGGTAAACCCTTCCCCCTGTGCGATTCGTTCAAGAATGCGCGCATACGCATGGTCGTCTTCAATGATCAGCGTACTGCTATGCACTGTTGCCTCCCGCAACGAGCGGCAACCCAAAACGAAACGCAACGCCACCCCCATTGCGCAGATTTTCCACACGCACCGTCTGTCCCCAGGAGGCAACGATATACTGAACGACGTTCAGTCCCAGCCCGGTGCCCCCCATGCTGGCTTTGGTTGTAAAATAGGGGCTGAAAATTTTTTCAATAAACTCGACGTGAACAGGTGGGCCGTTGTTCTCAATCAGACAACTGCCCTCACCGGTAGACGCCGTCATTTCCACACAAATCCGTATTCGTCCATCGGTTTGGTCCTGTCCAAGGATAGCATCCACGGCATTGCAAATGATATTGATCAAAACCTGTTCAATGCGGGTGGGATTAACGCGCACCCACACCGCCTCCTTTGGAAGTTCCGTTGTTACAGTGACACGTTTCGTCTTTCCTGTTGCTGACAACATTGAGAGTGTCTGTGCAATGCTCGAACGGACATCGAGCAACTGGTCGTTTTGCGGCCCCGGTCTCCCCATATGAAGCAACTGGGTTGCGTGCGTCTTGAGGTGCTGACACGCATTTTTCAGATTTTCAATATCTTCGGCGGCTGGCGGTTTCCCGTCTTTGGCGGCCAGTGTCACAAAATCCACAGTGGCATTCAGTATCGCAACAACGGTCTGCAACTCATGGCCCACACTGCCCGCCAATGTTCCCAGACTGGCCAGTCTGTCCGCCTGGAGGAGTTGCTCTCGAACGGCATCCAATTCTTCCTCCACCGCTTCGAGACGCATCTTTTCCAAATCCCTGAAGGCTCTCACTTTCAACAGGTTCCCCACCCGCGCCATCAGTTCCACCGGATCGACCGGCTTGGCAAGAAAATCGTCTGCGCCAACCATCTTTCCCCGAATTTTTGATTCCCGGTCGTCAAGACCTGTCTGGAATATGATGGGCAAGGTCAAATCCCCGAGTTTCTGCCGAATATAGCGGCATGTCTCAAAGCCATCCATTCCGGGCATCACCACGTCCAGTAACACCAAATCCACATTCTGACACGCAAGTACGCCAATCGCTTCAGCGCCATCCCCCGCTTCCACAACACCATATCCTTCCATCTCCAACAACGTCACAAGTGGCAGGCGATTGAGTTCCTCATCGTCGACAACCAGAATATTCGCCGGGCGCTGGGGCATTAGTGATGGAGAAAATACAGAGCCCATTACTCATTGCCCAGGTTGGCAGCCAGTGGCGATGCAGGAAACATGGAGCCATTCTGGTACCGTTGCTTAATTGACAGAATCTCTTCTTTCTCAGACAGGAAGGCATCCACCACGTCCGGATCAAAGTGTTTTCCTCTGCCTTCAATGATAATTCCAAATGCTTTTTCATCGGGAAATGCGTCTTTATACGGACGTTTGGTTGTTAGCGCATCAAAAACATCCGCCACTGCGACGATGCGTCCTTCAATGGGAATCTCATCTCCCTCAAGTCTCCTGGGATAGCCGGTTCCGTCCCATTTTTCGTGATGTGTCAATGCCACGGTTTCTGCAATCTGAATAATGTCTGAATCTGATCCCGTCAGGATGGATGCCCCCATCTCACTGTGACGCTGCATAATGTGCCATTCCTCTGCACTCAATTTGCCGGGTTTGAGCAGAATTTTGTCTGGAATGCCAATTTTACCCACGTCATGCATTGGCGCAGCCCACAAAAGTTTGTCTACAAAGTCGAGGCTGTAATTCATTTTTTGCGCAATAGCTGCAGCGTAATTGCTCATGCGTATCACATGGTCCCCGGTATCATCGTCTCTAAATTCCGCCGCCCGCGACAGGCGCTGAATGGTGTCGGTGGAGGCGGATTTAAGACGTTCGAAAGCCATTTGGAGTTCCAGTGTCCGCTTACTCACTTCTGCTTCAAGGACACGATTCTGGTCATAAAGGGTCAAATGGGTTTTAACCCGCGCCTTCACCAGGGATGGGCTAATCGGTTTGGTGATATAGTCCACGGCGCCCACTGAAAAACCACACTCCTCGGAATCGCTTTCTCCTTTGGCCGTCACAAAAATAATGGGAATCTTGCGGGTGCGCTCGTTGGATTTCAACTGTCTGCACACCTCGATTCCATCCATTCCAGGCATTAGGATATCCAGGAGAATCAAATGCGGCGCATCATCGGAGAGGGCGATAGATAGCGCCTTCTCACCGTTCAATGCTACTTTCACGCGATATGCGTCTTTGAGAATGGCCGCGAGCACATAAATATTCTCTGGCGAGTCGTCCACCACAAGCACAACCTGCTGATTCCGCATATCCATACCTTCTCCCTGTGAGATTTCCATCTTCACCAAACGCATCGATAAATTTATTTGTTAACTTGTGGAGCCGTATTCCCATTCGTCAACCTGAAGATGTGTCTTTTTTCCTGAGGAATGCCACCCCTGAACAATTAGGAGTCAGATGTTTTATTAAGTACTTCGGCGTACACGAAAATAATAATTTTTCGCAAGGGGATAGATGGTCTTGCCGCCATCTGCCGCAATGCGTTTGAAGAGAATCCGTTTTCGGGGACGGTGTTTGTGTTTCG
>JAFGQN010000187.1 GCA_016935665.1 Deltaproteobacteria bacterium
CAAGGCGGCAGATAAACTACCGCCCTACAATATTTTTCTAAAAATCTAGTATCTTGCGATAACCCTGGGCGCGAGTGCAGACAGTTTGATATTTTATAAAATAGTTGCAACCTTTGTTTTAGTTCCTGCATTAACCCCACATTACTGGTCGATTGAATTTACTGACAGACTGATTGTGTTCACAGCGCTTGAGATGTGATCGAATCGTATATTTCAATTTTCAAATAAGGAGATGGTTCTGTTTTAAACGACAAAAGATTTCAAATGGAATTGTCTGGCGCTCATCTTAAAGCTTGCATCGTCGCCAGTTTGTTAAAGTTATTTCGTTTCTCAACGAAAATATTATCGGAGCAATTCAGGAAGAGACCAATTGCAAAAGATAAGTAGAACCAACGAAGAGATGTCCATGAGGACAGAACTCACAAAACCAATGGAGGATTATTATGAAACACGGATTTACTGATTTTACCACACAACCAAAGCGGCCCCATATTGGACTTATTGGAGCGATTTGCCTCGCAACAGGTCTCGCCTTTACTGCAGCCGCAACCAATTCTGAAGCCTCTGTCATTCATGCAACTGGTTACCATAAATTGAATGGTCCACACATTGGCACCATCATTATAGACAGCGATTTCACAACACTTGATTGTCAGGGATACTCCATCCTGCCCAATATGGAGCGGGTATGTGGAGACACTGGCGCGCCTGCAACCGATTGCGGTGTATTAATTGAGGCGGTAAGTAATGCGCAGGTAATCAATTGCCGAATTGCAGGGTTCGGTGAAGGTGGTGAGGATGTGAATAAAAAAGGGGAGGGTATATATATCCGAGAGGGCGCAGAAGACGTGAGTATTTCGTTCAACACCTTTAGCGACAACAGACATGGAATTCGTTTTTCTGAAATCGGCGATAACGACGACTATATGCCTTCTTCAGACATTAGGACCTCATGGGTCGTTCTGTGGAAAAATACATTTGAAAATCAACACCGAAATGGCGTAACAATTTTTCATGCATACGATGTTGCGTTAGTCGATAATGAAATGCATTCGAATGGGGCAGATGGACTTGATGCGGCGTGGTCGGAATATATTAAGGTGTTTGACTCCAGTTCAACCAACAATGGAAATGCGGGACTGGAGTTCGACTTCTGCAGGAATGTCATTGTGTCGGGCAATTCAGTCAGTGCCAATGGAAATTACCCGACTCGTCCCAATAATGGAATCAGTTTTGATGACTCCGATGGTATTCAGATAAAAGATAATTATGTGTTGTACAATAAAAAGGACGGCGTGCGATTAAACAATATTGACGAGAACAAATCAATGACGTTTCTGACTGGTCAGGCTATTACAAGTGTTGCAAGCGGCAATAACATTTTTATGAATGGTACACCTTTTGACGGATCAGATGATTATTGTGATGTGTATGAAGACGATGTGGAGGAGGAGCTTGGTTGGAAGACTTCGATGAATCAGAACTCTTTTCAAACGATGTGCAATAAGCAGGGAGATATGTAGTATACGCTGACAATACTTATGGGAGGACGCTCAGTGGATGAAAGAATTATACCAACGCACGGCGGATATCGAAATCTGATGAGCGTTTAGCTGGCTCGGCGGGTGTACGATGTAACGATTCGGTTTTCACTCTGTCCACAGCGTCCACCATGTCCATCCTGTCCGTGGAGTACTCCGCCAATGCCACATTCTCTTTGCCGGCAGTAGCCTATGACCTGCTCAATCGGCAGGTGATCCGCCTCGCCGCAGAATTTGCGCATAAAGGCGGGTTCACCGCGCTGCCATACCGCGTGCGCGCTGCCAATCGGCAGCGGGATAGACTTTCGATAGCCTGATAAAAACAAGAGTCCTCTTTATGAATCCTGTACATTCTGGTAAACCCAATTCCCAATGGAAAGGATTTATTATGAATCGATTACTTATGTTGTGTGTGGGACTTATTTTAATTTCGTGCGGCGGTAAAAACGCTAACAAAACCAATAGTGGTTTGCCTGAAGTTGTGGCGCCGGAATCCGCGGAGTCGGCTAAACAGATTGTCGATGATCAGTTGAACATCACACTGACACCGCCCCAAATAACGGTACAAAATAAAACTGTGCCAGGATTTACCAAAGGCATTAATATCGGTAACGCCCTCGAAGCGCCTTCTCTGGGCGAATGGGGGGTGTTGGTGAACGAGAAGCATTTTATAATGGCTAAAGAAGCGGGTCTGGATCACATTCGATTGCCGGCCCGTTTCAGTGGCAACGCCATGAAAGAAGCGCCCTATACTATTGAACCCCAGTTTTGGGAATTGGTGGATGATGCGGTGAATCTGGCCGTCCAACACGGTCTTGGCATCATTTTGGATTTGCACCACTACGAGGAGATGGCCAGCAGGCCCCGCGATCATATTGAGCGGTTTAAGGCGCTGTGGCGGCAAATCGCCGAGCATTATAAAGACCAGCCCAAAAATGTGGCGTTTGAATTGATTAATGAGCCGTGTGGCGCTCTGACCGTGGACATTTTGAACCCGCTGATGAAAGAGACCCTTGAAATTGTTCGGCAATCCAATCCGGACCGCATCGTGTTTATTGATTGTTATTTCTGGGCCAATACCGAATGGCTCGATGATATGGATGTGTCCTTTTTCGATGAAAACACTGTGGCCACGTTTCATATGTATCAGCCCATTTTATTCACCCATCAGGGGGCGCCCTGGATGGATCCGGAATATCAGGTGGCGCAGGTCATTTTTCCGGGCCCCCCGCTGGCGCCGGTCGAAATTACGGGTCCGGCGTTGAGCAATGCATGGAGCGCGGATTGGTTAAACGCCTACAATACGCTGGAGGCAAAAGATAATCCCAGTGGTCCCAAAACCATATGGGAAGAGTTTGGACGCGCCACGACGTTTGTTGAAAAAACCGGTGTTCCCGTGTACATGGGAGAATTTGGCGCCATTGATTTTGCCGATGCGCGAAGCCGCACCATTTTCCTGAAAATAGTGCGCAAAGAAGCCCAACGTCGCGGGATTGGCTGGGCGTACTGGGATGATGGTGGCCACAACCGCGCCATGGATTTGATGGACAATGTGTGGGTAAAACCTGTGGCCGATGCGTTGTTTAAGGACTGAAGCGTCCCTTTTATGACTGAGTGAATCAAAATAAAAAAAGCATTCATGTGTTTTTGTCGAATAGCGAAAATGAAACATTGTGCTTATATGGAATCGATTTTCGCCTAACGACTTTGAACTTCCTCAACGTCAACGTGCCAAAAAAACGCGCATTTGGACAAATCTGGCGGATGGAAAGCTCCAACAAAAATGAAGCGGAAAAAGAGGAGGTGTTTTTTCTCTACAGGTCAGCAGCATCCGCCTGGGTATCCAAATCTTCTATTCTGCTGTTGGTCAGGTTGTATCGGACTGCAACGGGGTAGGCATGGTCTTCTTTTTGAGTGTTTTCAAAACCCACCAGCAGCGTGGGTTCATACGTTTTGGTTGCAGGAGAATAAACGTATTCCATTTTTGACATCGTTTGAACATTGCCCTGGTCAAATTTGTCTCCATCAATGGATTTGAGCTTGCTGATGACATTGCCTTGAATGTGGTTGGCGAGGGCGCTGATGGCGGCTTCCCTGGAAACGAGTTGTGCTTTGGAATTTACTTTAAACTCCGGCCAGTTCGCTGTCATTCTGAACAATGAACCATCCATATTGAACGTTGTCATCACGACAGAGTTTTTGACTTCGATACCGTTGACCATTCGTTTGGCTCTGGCATGTTGTGCAATGACTTTCATTTGACGGTTGTAGAATTCGCCTACCGGCGATGTATAAATCTCACCCAGTTCCTCCTGAGGGATTCCAAGTTTTAACGAGATATTTCGAACAGCTTTACCGGATTGTGTTTCACTCAGTGCCGCCGTCTTACCATCAAAGCGTTTATACGGCGCGGTCAGACGAACCAGACTACCATCAGCGTTCTTCGACAGGAAAGTCTGTCCCTTTGCACCTGCCAGAGTCTGAGTGCCATTTTCTGAACTGGCGGTTTTGGTTTGAAACTGATTGTCACCGCTAATGACCGCTGCACCTGCCAACCTCTTGAATGTTGTGTTTAAATCTCCCGCATTGAATGATGTTTTACTGCGGGACCCGGCCACAACGCGAGCGGCATCCCACGGTTGAATACTGTCTTCCAGACTCAATTTAATCTGTTGTTTCAATACAGCTTCCGGCTGAGCGACTGCACTGTTGACCTGAATTGAAGTCTCTTCGTATCGAGAGATTTCTTCACAGGATACCAGACAGCTCATCAATGAAACGAGCACACCTATTTTAAAAAGTTTCTTTTTCATGTTAGTTCCTTTCATATTCATCTGATTTTTCGATTCAAATCAAATTAACGTTGGTTATGATTGCACAGTTTGTTTTCTTTACATATATGAGCCAATGCTCAAACCGTTTGGCGGGTCACAGTTTGTATACGCAAGTCCGATAGCAACTGCACCAGAGGCAGGTGGGTCTGAATAAACAGTTCCGTTGTACCGCTCGTTGTCCCGTCTCACACCTGCATCTTCCACACTGTAACCATGAATGTGACTTGCGGGACACAGGTCACTGGAGCCGCTGCCCCACGCATCAAACAGCGTCATGTTTTCAATCCACGCCCACGCAATGCTTTCACCTGACTGCAATGCCTGCGTGGCAAAGTCATCAAGTTTATCCCAGTTCATGGAATTGGCGGTGCCATGAAATCCACCGTATTGGTGCAGCCGATTATTGCAGGTCGGGAATTTCCAATGGCCCTGATATTCATAAAGTAAATCCATTTGTGAAGAATGACATGCGGTTGAATGGAAAAACTCTGCATCATTGTCACCGACATCCATATTCGCAGAGTTTACAGTGCATTGCCCGTCGCCTGGGGGGGGAGAATAATGCCCGGATGCCGTGGTCAGATATGCATTCCAGGAGGTGCAATGATCCCAGCCCCCCACACAGCCGCCATGGGTGACAAGCAATGTCGCGTCGCCATCATCGATGTTTGATGCAGTGTGATCCAGACCGCCGCTCCAGAAAGATGCGTCGGCCAGTTCTTCGGCGAAAATGGTGCAGTCATTTGTCGTTTCTGAATAGGCACTCGACATGGCACTGAGCCATCCAGCCGCATAACTTGTCGAAAATAGCGCCGGGTCCCCGGAACTGTCGGAGCAGTCCGCGCCACAGGCGTATGTCAGCGCTCGCGCCTGTGCGGCGTTTGACTGATTGGAATACGACAGGAGAACTCCCATTAGCAGAGTGGAAAGAGTTGCATTTAAAATTACCTTTTTCATTGTTGTTCCTTTCGTTTAAAAACATTTTTTGTTTTGGTTGATGCTTTTGATACTACCTGCATGCACCTGTCACGTCGGCGGTCCACGTGTCAGCGTTTTCAATCGGATTTGTTGTGCTGTTTTTTTAATCGTCATTTCATTTGACCAATGCTGAAATCCACAAGGATAGCGGTCGCAGCGTGATCCAACATGGTGAGCCTGCCTTGGGCACGAATCGACAGGTCTTCAATACGTTTTATTTCGCTGCTGACGGACGCCACCGCAATGTTACCCACCAGACTGCGACTCGCGGGATCACGATGCGCGGGAACCGGATAAATGACTTCGACGTCACCCCTGTTTTTCAGAGATACTTTTTCAATAACCACCGACGTATTTTTTCTACTGGACTGAATTGCTTTATTTTTATACGTGGTTAAAAACTCGTCTTTTATGCGCCAGGTAAAAGGCATAGTTCTTTTTTCTTTCCATGGAAAAACAACTTCTCCGACACATCTGACAAAGTACTCGTCGGTTTCTTCAAGTGTTCCCTGTAAAGAAATTCCCGCTGTGTGCGTACCGTCGGATTCTTCCTTGACAAAATAAAATCCGCTTTTCAGTTTACACACCTCGTGTTTGTCCGTTTTCTTATTATAAATGCGAAAAGTAGCTTTGTTTAATATGGGCTCGGGTACATATTTCCTGACGAATTCAACGCCATTCGGCGTAATGAACGCCATTTCATCGTTAATCTCAAAGTCACCGTCCGGTGGGATTTGGTTGTTTTTCTGCTCCGCAATGATAGATGGTTTGGGGTTGGAACAATTCGTATTAAGCAACACAATGGCGCATAGCAGGGCGCAACAGCAAATCGTCCTCATGACATGCCTCCCGAGTAAATGGTTGATATTTTTTTTGGGTTCTGATGAGCTATACGGCCAGCCAATGCGCACCAGCGATTTTTTTTGAAGCACAGCCTTAAAAAAAAAGAACACCGAAGGCGAGGGGATGTTCGGTTCATTGCGATATCGCATAACCGCCACTTCGAAATTTGTTTAAGCATCAAGGGGGGGGACTGGATGGTCCGGTGGACGCGAAAGACAATCCCCGTAGTCCCAAAACCATATGGGAGGAGTTTGGCCGCGCCACGACTTTTGTTGAAAAAAACGGTGTTCCCGTGTACATGGGAGAATTGGGCGCCATCAATTTTGCGGATGCGCGAAACCGCACCATTTTCCTGAAAATAGTGCTCAAGGAAGCGGAACGCCGCGGAATTGGCCCTGCGCACCGGGATGATGGCGGCCACAGCCGCGTCATGGATTTGATGAACAATGTGTGGGTGAAACCCGTTGTTGATGCGTTGTTAAAGGACTAAGATGTCCCCTTTGGAAGTGAGCGAATTCGAAATATGAAAAAAGCATTGATGTATTTTCATCGTTGGTCATTCTGGGCATTGAGTCGATTGTTCTGTGTTGTTTATCTGCGTCCCAGATTTCGGCTGGAAGTGCGCAACAAAGATAAAAAAATCCCCAAACGACCATTTATCATGGTGTCCAATCACGGCACATTTTTTGACCCCTGGCTCGTTGGTCATCTGAGCCGCTATCCGCTGTCCATTATGATGAACGAAGAAGGATTTCGCGCGCCGAAGTTCATCCAGTGGTATCTGAAAAATGTGGGGGCATTTCCCAAAAAGAAGGGCGAATCCGATGTGGGCGCCATGAAGTACACGTTGAAAACGCTTAAAGAGGGGTATCCCGTGCTGATATTTCCCGAAGGTCAAACCTCATGGGATGGACGTACGCAACCCATCTATGGCGGCATTGAAAGCATCATCAAACGTTCAAAACTCCCGTTGGTGATGATGCGCATTACCGGTAATTTTATCAGCAAGCCCTGGTGGTCCGAGTGTTTCAGGCGGGGCAAAGTGATTATTCACCGGGATATCCTATATCCCGACGCGCTTTCGCAAATGAAAAAGGAAGAGATTCGTGACACGCTGATTCGTTTCATTTCAAACAGTGATTTGGAGAATGACGAGATGACGCAGGTGGCGTTCGAGGGTGCCCCGGCCACACAGGGCATTAATCGTTTCATGTGGATGTGTCCGGCTTGCCTGATCGAAGACCACATCAAGGGCGAGGGCGATACCGTCAGTTGCACTGCGTGTGGCGCTGTGTGGAAACTGGATACGCACTTCCGTTTTCATCCCGCCAATGACAAGGCTGTGGCGATTGGCAATTTAGTGGACTGGTCACAGTGGCACAAATCAAAGGTTAAAGAAAAACTGGCGTCGGCAGGCCCGGATGAAATTTTAACGGCCAATGACGGCGTTCACTACTGCGATGTAACGGACCTGGGCGAATACCCCACCATTTCCGTGGGACGTCTCGAACTGACTAAGCAAAATTTGACATTCACGCCCTCCGATGGGGCCGTCCGTCCGTTTGTGCTGCCTGTTGAAAAAGTGAATGACTACGTTTTTCAAATGAAGACCATCTTCGAATGCCGTTCGGAGGGAAACGTGTATAAATTCCGATTCGAAGACGACAGCCCCATGAAATGGGTTTTCTACTTCCGCTACCTCAATAACTTTGCCGAATGTGAAGAGCGCGGTTATATCTGAAACGTTGTCTCCTTTAAATTTTGATGTTTCAGTGGATGCGTTGCAGAGATGGCGTGCGCTGGGAGGCGCCGAAAAAGAGATTGGAGAAAACGGCGCATCCAAGGATAACGGCGCCGATGGGAATGAGGGTGTTGTTAAAAAACATACTTGGCAATGATGCGGCCAGAAAGCTGATGACAAAACGGGCAACACCGATTAGCGCATTGGCGGAACCGGCGATTTGGGGCAGCTGGTTTAAGACAAGCGCAATGCTGTTTCCGTAAATCATACCCAGCGCGCCAATATAGACAACGATACCTGCAAAGAATCCCCAAAATGATGGGATGTCGCCAAGTGCGGTGATAACCAGGAGTATACCGGCGAGAAATTGCGCAGCAAGAGCATAGCGTACCATTTTTTCGGGTTCAAACCATTTGAGAAAAACGGTGTTGGCGAGAGAAATAATGACATTGAACAGAATGTTGGCGCCGAACACAAAGGGAAATACTGTTGGTGGGATGGAAAAAAACTCAATATACGCAAACGACGAGCTGGTGATGAATGTAAAGAGTCCGGCCGAAGAAAAACTGATGGTTAATAAAAGGTATATCGCTTTTTTGTCCGAAAAAAAAGAGCGGTACTTTTCGACGAACTGTCCCGGTGTGATGGAACGGGAAAGCAACTTGGGCGCTCTGGATTCCGGAACCAACATACCAAACAGAACAAACAATAAGGCAGCAAAGGCGAGCATAAAAATGAAAATACTGCGCCATCCATAAGTTTCCGCGAGCGCGGTGCCAATCATCGGAGCAAAAAGCGGCGCCAGCATCATGATCATCCCAATAATCGTTGCGAGCCGGGCCACCTGTTTTCCCTGAAACCAGTCCCTTATAAACACCATGGCGGTTACGGTGCCAAATCCGCCGCCAAATGCCTGGACAAAGCGAAGCACCCATATCTGTTCAACCGCGGTACAGAGCGGAATTGTGCCTGCGGCCGCGCCGTATATCAGCATCCCCAGCAACGCAATTTTCCGTCTGCCAAATGCATCGGAAAGAGGGCCACCTATGAAGTTGCCAACAGAAAACCCAAGAAAGTAAATGGTCAGCGTGATTTCAATGAGGTTGATATTCACCCCAAATTCTCTGGCCATTGCCGGCATGGATGACAGGTAGGTATCAATGGCGAATGGCGACATGGCTGTAAGCGACGCGAGTAAAATGGAAACGGCAACGGTGAAATATCGATGGGTGGTTTTCAGCATCATGGAAAATCTCTTTGAGGCGAATGGGGGTGTATCTACCCTGACCGATGTTCTACCCGTTTAAATGAAACTGGCAAGATGCGAGTAACCGCAATTGCTGTCCTGGTATTCATTCCCGGAACTTCATCTGGAAAATTACCGGCTTCATTGGTATGCTAAGGGATGCTTCGCTGGCTTACATGGTGGTTTTCGGTCCTGGCTCTGGTTGCCGGGTGTTATGAGGCAGCGCCGGCGGATATGGATTCGGTTCGGGATGGATACGATGTGGCCGCAACCGAAACTGAAACTACGGACAACACTGAGAGCGAGACTGAATTCGAGGACAGCGATACCCCGGATTTATCTTACGATTCCAGCGAGTTGACCGACACTGGAACAACCTTTGCGCCAGTGGACTCATCGACCGACACGGACACGGCCAAAGAAGTGGATACGCTGTTTGTGCATCGAGAGCCCAGTGACTGCGATGATTTGGGATGGGATGATTGCCTTGCCGCAAACGCCATATGTGGACGCATGTATCTGGAGGCGGTTCACTTTATCGAACCGGTGGGAGTCAGTTCCAGTTGTGAAAAAGAGTCACTGTTTTACGGGTGTGCCCCGCTCAAGTACTGCTATAAGGACATATATCTGGCTTTTGATCCGGACGGGCGCTGCTGGCTGATGCCCACCGGGTGCCTCCCCAGTGAACCCGGCTGGGTTCCCGCCATTGACGATGAATGGTGCAGGACGCCCGTTTGGGAACATTCCTGTGTGGAGTAAATCGAAAATTGAAACAACGGAATGATGGTGGTCGGAGTTATTTGCCTTCGAGACCCGACCAGTAGCGCTTGAGCATCTGCACTTTAGTGGCATCAAAGCCGCTCCAGGTGCCCCATGCGGATTCGTTGGTATCCGCCCGGTACGGCGATGTGTAAATGCCGCCAGTATCACCGGATTCGGGATTGATGGCCCAGTAGCAGGCCTGAATGTTCTTTTCAATCATGTAATCCACAAAGGCGTTTTGCCAATCCAAATCCACCTGAGTGGTGATATGGCTCCACATGTCCTTCTCGGCGCGCCGGGTATTCTGTGGCCAGTCTATGTTGCCGCCAAACTCACCAATCACCATGGCGTATCCCTGGTCTCTCAAATATCCAAAATGTTCTTCCCATCCGGGATACAGTCGTTCCGACACGATTTTGATGGGGCAGTCGTTCTCTCCCGCTTCATCGCCTTCCATGCCTGCGCAGTCGGTGCCCACCACGAACTGTTTTTGAACAAAGACCGATGGGCCGTATGTATGGGGTGACAGTACGAGACGTTCTTTGGGGATGTTTAAGGGCGCATCTTTAAAGCTGTGGAGGTTTTCTCCCCAGTTGGGATTGGTCTCGTCGGAGCCATGGGGAATTTTATCGCCGGCACTGGTTTTTGACCCAATGCCTTCCACAAAAATGAGAATATCGGGATTCACCGAATCAATGGTTTTAAACGCCTTTTCCGCAAGGTCTTTCCACTCAGCCCAGGCGTAATCCCAGGGTTCATTGAAAATGTCGATGCCAATAATGTTATCTACACCCAGACTATCGGATAAACCGGCGATTTCTTTGATATTGGCCAGCCATTTTTCCTCGTTGTATTCGTCTTTCCCACTGGCGCAGGTGTATTCCTCCCGGGTGAATTCGTAATCCTTGCGGTTGGCATCCGCAAAGGGCGGCGCTGCATTCAGCCGACCCGCGCGCCAACCCACGTAGTTGGAACAGGAGTGAATATCAACAAGCACTTTCAAATCGTTCTGGTCGGCCAGTTTAATAAAGTCTTCCATGGCCTGGCGGGCGTTGTCCTGCATCACAGAGGGGGAGTTCTTCAGCACACCGCCGTTTTGCGCAGCGCCAATCCCTTGCGGATCGTTGGGATTCAGTGTTTGCGGCGCGATGGGGAAGCGAATCATGTTAATCCCCAGCTCTTTGATTTCGGTCATGGTTTTTTGAATGGTTCGACCACTCTCGTTCCACCACATGTTGCCCACGTACAGCTCCATGGGAGCGCCCCCGGGATTGGTCGCGGCATCCGGCGGTTCGTGCTGACCTTCAAGACCAAACCAGTTTCCACAGCGAACATTGAACAGGGAGCCTCTGTCGGTGATATTGCCGTCTGCATCAACGCGATACTGTCCGTCCTTTTTCTCATTCACAATAGAATCCCCGCCCGGATCGGTTACCGTGTAGTCCTCTTCCTTCACATCTTCCCATGTGGTTTCAATTTCGTACTTGTCGTCGTGTTCCTTAATGGGACCGCCTCCGGTCGTTTCACCACCGGTAGTCGTCGTTCCACCACCGATGGAAACGACGCCATGGCTGTCATCGGGTTTTTCTTCGCCACTTTCGCAGCATTTGGATTGCGCTCCCGAGCAGTTGCCTTCCGTGATAAAGGTTCCGGCATCACAACTCTCCCAATCCATCCGGCAGGCGCCAAGGCATTGTCTTTTGGGGGCGGTGCCGGGAATATGGCAGCACACCTGGTTGCCTGTACAATCACCTTTAACCACTTCGCCTTTCATATCGCCCATGCAACTGCCTGTATCCCAGGTACACTCATACGCACAGTTGCCGTCTGTATACATTTTCAAGTCCTCGCCACTGCCGCCATTACCGCCCGGTTTGGCCGAACTGTCACTGCAGCCGGCGGCAATAATCAACCACGCAAAACAAAGTGAAAACAGCCGGAGGGAGTTTTTGAATAGCACGTACATATTTCTAATCTCCTTTGTCATTCAAGTAAGGTTGGCTAAACCCGTTATATGGATAACCACTCATTTAAATTAACGAGCATGTTCCAGTATTGGTGAAACAAGGGCCAACATTTTAAATTCAATCTATCGTCAACTCAGTTAATGCAAAGGGGCGCTGGTCATCATTCAGCTGAGCATCCTGAGTACTTTGGCAGTCTTGCGGGCAACCACTTTCACCGGGCTCTGGGCATAGGGTTGTACAAACGACCTTATTTCATCATTAATGCGGTTCAGCTCAATTATCGGCGCCATGGCTTCAATGACGAACCCTATTTTGTTGCCTGGAAAAGCATCTGCCGCCGTGGTCAATGCGTTGAAAATATCCATTGTATGGTCCGGATAGGCCACAGCCATTTTGGAGAGGGCACGCACCGCATGTCCCGCCAACACAATGCTCTTGTCGCGCAGATGCATTTTGATTTTTGGGATGACCGGTACAATGATTCCACCTTTATCCACCCTGGCCAAACTGCCCAGCACACAAACCGCTTCCCACCGAAGGACTTTTTTTTGTCGCTCATCGATGTTATCGATGAAGACTTTCACATGGGGATACACCTGTTCGGGGAATTTTTCTGACACAAGGGATGCAAGTTCGGCACAGCCGTTTTCAATTTTGCTTTCACCGCAGGATATTCCGGCAATGATCTCAGAGACATAGGCCTTCGAATGATCCCGGACAATGGACGCAAAAATGTCTTTGGGCCGGGTCCCGTCGTCCCATGTACCTTTGAGTAGGTGATAAATGTCCACCTTCTTTTTTTTCATTGGGTGCTCCGTGTTCAATTTTTGTGAAACAACTATACCATATTTGTCTCGACAGTCTTTGTTTTCGCAGTACGTTGTTTCTATATTGGTTGATTGACCCATTTGTCCAGTGTCACTCGTGCAGTCCAACTGGCACGTTAATTCCCCTTCTTTGGGGGACATGGGAGAATGATCCGATGGAAGCTACAATTCATGCGTCTTCATTTCAACTCGAATCGCCGGCAGCTGAATTTCGTATACCAACTGTTGAAGGACATCTTATGGATGTGACGCGCCAGGTTCGTCACATCCTGACCTCGGCACAGAATCGCAATGGATGTTTTGGTGATTTGAAAAATGTTGGATTCAAATGGAACCGACCTGTCTCGTATAGCAACCCCTTCATCCAGGCGTACTACACGTTAAAATATTACGGCGACTTTATGGACGAATACTGCGCTGTGTATGATAATATCTGCCGCTTTTTATCCTCTGAACCCGAGGTGTCGGTACTTTCCCTTGGATGCGGTTCATGCGTTGATTTTTCTGCACTGCTGTATGCGCATTCACCGGGACAAAAAATCAGCTATCGCGGTGTGGATGTGGTAAACTGGCGCATCAGACCGGATTTTGAATTTTATCCGTATTCGTTTACACAGGCGAATGTGGCCAACATTACGGATATCGACCCGTTTACCAATGTGATTTTCTTTCCACGGTCCATCTCAGATTTCGACGCGAAGTCGTTTGACGCTCTTTTAAGGATACTCGGCAGTTTCCAGATGCATACTGCAAAGCTGGCGCTGGCCATCGGGTACACATCCCATGCCAGTTTTCTGGAACGGGACGCCGCCAGGTTTTCCCGGGTACTCAATTGCTTTGTGCGCCGTGGATTTCATATTCATCCAGACGATTATGCGCGTGTCAGGCAGTATCGAACCTGCGAAAGTTTAAAAACAGGATGGGGAGAACAATGGCGAAAATCCGGTGTCTTTGAGGAGTTTGCGCATATCTGCGAGGAACTGATTGCCAACTGCCCAAATCAGAAGGCAAACAATGAATGCTGCGGTAATGCCTGTCACGATTTGCGGGCAGCGGCGTCACTTGTTCACGACACAAAATGGCAAGTGATTCGACTGAGCTGTGATCTGCATTGCCCAGCCATTGTACCTCTGGCATAGCCGGGCGGAGGCAACCAGACTGCCGCCCACCTGGTCATACGCGTCACCAATGGCACTTTTTGCCTTCGGGGCGGCATTCGGTACCACCACAATAAACAGACAGCACCGCTCCATAAGAATACGATTGAGAATATTGTGAAAAGTCGCATGGCGTGATTATATGCCTGACGACAACTTTGAAAGCGATATAATGAATACTGGGGGATTCTTTGCCTCATTGCGATATCATCGCTGTTTAGGAGGGAGATATGAAAACACGATTGCGCTTGCCTGTTGCTGTGATGGCGGTAATAGCAGTGTACGTGATCGGATGCGCCACTGCCACGGAATCAAAATTATTTGTGAACAGCTCGGCTGATGTGAATAATGGGGCGACTCAGCGCACCCACATTCAAGCCTATCAAATGAGCGATGCCGTCCAGGTGATAAACGATTTGATGACCCAAAGAGGATTGGTGGTAGTTGAAAAGCTGGTGTGTTCCGATACGCAATGCCGGCTGGTGTACAAATCCGCCGCGCCCAATCAGGCCGCCAGATTGGTGCGCACCGAAATTCAAACCCATCGGGATATGTATCCCTACGCTTACTCCGGCATGTTCTGGCATCCGTTCTATACTGGGCCGGTCACCACCACAACGCATCAGACGGTTCAAACGGAACGGCTGGAATATTTTTCGAAATATTTCATTTCCATTAGCCGAACCGGCGATGGTTCAAATGGAAACTTTTCCGTGGATATGATTGGTGTTCCCGTCATAAACAGTGTCATGAGTTGTCCAAAAGAACTGCTCAGCGCGTTCGTCGAGTGCCAATCGCCAGTGGTCCTGGGGGAGAAAGACAAAACGCTGGCGGATTCTCTGAAAGAAAAATGGAACTTCGATATTTCAGGTAAAATAGAATCCGAGATGATTGCCGGCATTTACACCGAACTTGAGATTATCCGTGGAACAATTACATTGGAAAAAGCAGCTGCGAATTCAGACCTCAACAGTTCAACCGCGGGTAGCGGAGCGGACAGTGATTCATCATCTGAAAAGCAGTCAGAGATGGATACCGATACGGATGTTGCAACTGCTGACAGTGGCGCATCGTTGGCCGGTGACAGCGAACAGCATGGCATAGCCGACAAAAGTGATTTCGCAAAATAGTTCCATTGCATCCTCCCTCGAAATTATTTTATAAAGAATAATTCCGCTTATTTTTAAGGAGGACATCATGACAAAAAAAACGGAAGCGGCCAAAAAGACCATGGCCAGCGGTTACAATTGTGCGCAGTCGGTGTTGACGACATTTGCGCCAGACATGGAGCTCTCCAGACACGACGCTCTCAGAGTGGCAGGACCTTTTGGCGCGGGAATGGGGCTGATGGGAAATGTCTGCGGTGCAGTGACCGGTGCGTTTATGGCGATTGGATTAAGGTACGCTAAAACCAATGACGATGAAAACGATGCAAAACACAAAGGCTATCAGCTGGTTCAGGAATTTTCAAAGAAGTTTACTGAAAAACACGGGACCATTCAGTGCAAAGAACTCATTGGTCTGGATTTGAATACCGAAGAGGGGTATGCAACGGCTGTGGACAGTGGCATTTTCAAAACGGAATGCATTCAGTACGTTGAAGATGCAACGGCGATTCTGGAGGAACTGCTTGGCGAAGTATAGCGCAACAGACCGTTGCCTGGACTACCTGCGAGACGAATCCACCCATTGTTGAATCCGCCGTGCATCCATTGCTCCGGAGGTTCGGTTGACTTCGCGCCCGCCCTGAAAAAGCGCCATGGTGGGAATGGAGCGAATGTTGTAAGCGGCCGCGATGTCCGGAGCGGTTTCGGTGTTTAATTTTAAATACACCACGCTGCCTTGCTGGTTGGCGGCGGCGGTGGCAAATTGCGGCGCCATCATTTTGCACGGACCACACCACGGAGCCCAGAAATCAACCACCAATGGAAATGTGTTTCGGTTAATCGATTTTAACAGCAATTCACCGTTCACTTCTCTGGGTTCAGGCGGCAACAGTTGTTGTTTGCAATTTCCGCATTTGGCCATAATGGCCGATTTGTGTTTCGGAATTCCGTTTACCGCACCACAATGGGCGCATACTATCAGTTGAGACTGGTCCTGATTCATTTCAACCTCCGTCTCTAAAAGAGTAGTCGCCATTGAGATTGGGTCAAGAGGCGGTCAGCCCCGCATTCGATGTGTGTCGGAAATTGTATCGCGTGGCATTTTCGTGACCCGCCATGTCAGGTTTTACCTGGGCGTAAGTTCGCAATTCTTTTTTTGATTTCAATGTGTTTGCAGTTTAACAGTTTAGTTGCGATCGGGCTTTTTTTGAATTACATTTCCAGATAACAGTGCCTGTTAAAGATGGCACTCCAGAGGGCAGCTTCTCCTCCAATTCGTATTCCTCTTGCTCCTGTTCTTCTGCGGTATTGTGGTATGTGAATTTTGATATGAGAATTTTCATCAGAAAAATGCGAGGACGACGACAGCCAGGATTTCTAACGGAGTGTATATCAGGCAATGGATTTCAAGGAGGAAGTCATGGAATATTTTCATGAGCAAAATTTTAAGCTGCCCACCAGCCAGCAAATGTCCATTCGTCAACTGGGAAACCTGAATGACCTTGAGCGATACCATCAATTTGTGTGTTCGTTGCCATCGTTTCGGCAGAATTATTTGCCTCATGATTCGACGGATCTTGAAAGGTGTCGCCAGCAGTTGAACCGTTTTAACGGAGAGGAAAGCTGGGCGTTGATGGCCGAAATGGATGGTGGTATTGTGGCCACAGGCACCATTGAACGACAACCCTTCGAGTGGACAAGGCATGTGGCCGAATTGCGATGCACCGTTGCCCCCACGTATAACCATTTGGGAATTGGTCGAATTATGATTCACCAACTGGTGGAATTGGCGACCAGTCTGGGAATTGAACGATTGTTTGCCGAAGTGGTTCGCGAGCATCGCGGCGCTCAATCCAAGCTGCGTCTCGAAGGGTTCGCCTCCGAAGCGGTGCGCCCCAAATACGTCCGCGCCATCGATGGAAGTCTGCACGATGTGGTGATCATGTCCAAAGAGCTGCAGGATGTCTGGGGTCAGTTTGAGGATATGCTGTACGAGATGGACTGCCGTTTCTCATCTGGCCTTTGAACTTTGCAAAATACAGTCCGCAGTTTTTGTTTGCTGAGTTTTTGGCGAAATATATATAGTTGCGGACTTTATGCCCGCATAGCGCATATACTGACGACAGGTGTCACCAATATCTTTGCATCCCTGGGGCCATGGGTGCTGCCGGCGTCCATCTGTCTGATAGCCAACATGCCTGGATAAACGCCACCGCCCTGATTCCGATGTTCTGGCTGTTTTATAAAGATGATTCGCGCTGGACTTTTTTTTTCAAATCGATACGGTTGAATGATTCCGAATTGCAGTGTTTCGATGCGCAACGGGGAACGCCCACGCGTCATCCTGTTTGCGCGTTTCAGATGATTTTGACGATGTCAAATGTGTCCCAAAGGAGTACCCCATGAAAAACGAAGAGATTGAACTGGCTTTGAGTACCGCACAGCTGCTGCGCAAAGATTTTGGACGCTCAATCACCATGGAGGTCCGCAGAGAAATCGAGAATCCAGGAAAGGTCGAACAACCTGAAGATTTCTCTGACATCATAGGTTGGGCCCAGCAGATTCTTGCCTGGTGTCAGTTTGCATGGAGCATCGTGGTGACAACAAGGGACTGGCGAACTGAAAAACAAAAGCAGTATGTTCAAAAGGACTCCCTTGAATTGCTGGTGGATGCATTGTCTCAAAAGCTGAATTCCAGTTTCGATAAAGAAGAGTTGGCAAAATGGCTGGCAAAGGAGCTGTATGAGAAATACACAAATCCCAAAGACCTGGAGGAGGCGCTGCAAAACGAATATGACCGTCGGCTCATCAAAAAAATGTTGCAGGATCATACGAAAACAAAAATGCCGGGGCATGAATCACAGGTCGCAAGTGTTCGCGATGCGATTATGAAATCCATCGAAAAAAAGATGAATCAAGATGAATGAATGGCAGGTGAAAGACAGCGGCGACGAGATTTGCATCACCAATCCTGTGGGGCACTGTCGAAAAATGGGCACACAGCAATTCAAATCATCATTGCTTCGGTTGAATCAACTGGAACAGCTGCGATTCCTGCTGGAAGATTATCCCAAAAACCCGTATGGGTGGTATCAAAAACAGGCGAGGGCGTTGCTGCAGCAGCTTCCCATATGGACAAGTCAGCTCGGTCATGCCGTCTTTGACACCCGCGCGCCAGATATTCTGGCAAACGAACAAATGCCAACATTGAAACTCCTGTCAACCACGGGGGATTTGCTGAGTCAGCCCTGGGAACTTTTGGAAAATAACGGAAAACACAGTGTTCAGGTGGTGCGCCAACATTTCCAATCACAGAATGCCTCGTTGACTTACCCTTCCAGGCGGGCCGCAGATCTGCGTGTGCTGTGGGTCGTCTCCAGACCAAATGGAATCCATGACGTTTCGTACAGCATTGTGCTGCGCGCGGCCATTGAACGGTTGCGCGCCAATGGCGTTCTTGTCGAAATATTGCGTCCAGCTACAGCAGAACAGTTTCGCAGCTGTCTAACCCGTTTTGCAAAAAGTCCGTTTGATATTCTGCACCTGGATATGCACGGCACGGTGAACCCTGAAAACATCGGATTACTGGAATGGGAGGATGCTTTTTCGCCTCTTTCGCCACTGGGTAAAACAACGTGCGCATCTCAATCCATCGAAACCCTTTTAACCCGCGTTGATGTGCCTCTCCCGCCATTAGTGGTGCTGAACGCCTGCCGTTCGGGATATGCCAATTTCGGCGTAAAAACCAGTTCCTCTGTGGCGCTGCAACTGTTGGAGCACGGCGTGCAATGTGTTGTTGGGATGTCGTACAATGTTCGTCCCGAAATTGCCTCTGTTTTCATGGCATCCTTTTATTCGCAGCTGCTGACTGGAGCGTCTATCGGAGATGGGGTAAGTGCCGCACGACAGTTTCTGCTGAAACACCCACCGGAGAGGTCGCCGGATGTGGCAGGCTGGGTACTGCCCGCGCTCTATGGAAATCCCTCCTTTTGTCTCGTAAAACACCAACCTTTTTTGACGCGTTCTGTCTCCATAACGCCTGTCCCAAAGGATATACCTGAAAATCTGGACGATGGTCTGCTGGTGGTGTTCGAGAAATGGCTGGGACGGCAACTTGCCATCTCAGGGCCCGGGACGCCGCTTATTCTTTTTGGGGGAGAAGGGATAGGTAAATCGCTCTTTATTTCCGGCTGGTCTCAACTGCTTCACGCAACGTCATCCGAAATTGGCGAGATAAACCGTATCTGTCTGAACGAAGCCACATTTGCAAAACAGGAGTCGCAGCTTCAAAGCTGGGTGCACACACCGCCGGCTGTAATCGATGCCAGCGATATTACACCGCTTAGATTGCTTATTATCGAGCAATCCGACTGGCTGGAGGACTGTTCGCAGCACTTCCGTGACCGATTTAATGCACTGATATCCGCCATGCACAACGTCGGTGTTGCCATAGTGATTACCGGACGGACATCCAAACAATGGCTCAACTGCGAGAATTGTTTGCGTGTGGCGTTTGAATCGACAAGTACCGTTGTTTCCCGCAAACGCGAAAGACGCGAAACCAACGATACACACGGCTGGTATTCTCACCCCCTGGTATCTCTCAAGCTGAACGGGGAAACCACCGATCACCGGCTGCTGCGACAAATCGACTCCCTCTGCAACACGCCAGACTTGCCCGCGCTGCTGTCGCCTGCAGGCAACCGGCCCGTTGCGAATTTGCTTAAACATGCGGCAAGCAGGCTCGACAGCCGACTGTCATTGCTGTCAAATGAAGAGCGCCATCTTCTGTGTATCTTTAGTGTGATGCAGGATCCCGTCGATTTCGGTAAAGCAGACCAAAACTGCAATGACACGTCCGATACCGTCGCACCACTGATTGTTGAATACGCACATCTGTCGGGAATCGCGAGTTGGCAATGCGAACTATCGTTCTGGAAAGACACATTCAACCATGCAACAGCACTTTGCATATTGCGTGAGGAAAATGAACAGATATATGTTCCACACCCACTGCTGGGAGCGCTGCTCGCTGACAAATGGCCGCTTGCCCGTTCATTGGAGATGGCAACCGACGGTTTTCTGGAGGCGGTGACCAACGCCATTGGTTCCAGATTTCCAAAGCGCATCGAACCATCCGGTATCGCCATCCTGGTCGACCGATATCCACGAACGGCGTTTCATCTGTTTTGCCACACTCTGGTGCAGGAAAATTTTCAGATGGCGTGTCAACTGTTTTGGAAACTGGACACCTGCTACTACAGCGCAACGCAAACGAAGCCGAGACAACTTCTGGTGGATATGGCGCTCGCTGCAACCTCCCCCGCCAACCACCTGGCGCAGCGGGCGATGCCCCATCGGCGTGTTCTTCGGTTCAGTGCCATCGTTCGCGCCATCGATATTATTCTGGCTGATTTTGCTTGCACAAAGAAGCCGCAGCTTATCCGCGACGCCCGGAATCTGCTGGATGAGTTGAATAATATGGCCCAGGCTCAGGTGGAAATGGCAATCCTTCGCCAGAAACAGGGGGACTGGTTTCGACACCAGACCGACTACACAAACGCATCCAAATGTTATGCGGCGGCCAATTGCCTGTACATCGATGTGCAGGATACCGAAGGGCAGGCCGAAGCGACACATTCGATGGCGATGCTTTTTTTCCGCAACAACCATGCAATGAAGGCACGGCAGTACCTTATTCATGAGGCCGGACTGATTTTGGGAGTGCCGCATCTCCATACAGGTTCGAATCCCATAGGCGATATGCCTGTATCCCTAAATCCACAAATGGACCGTTGCTTCACCGAGCTGATGCGCATTGCGCTCATCCTTGGGAACTGGGACGAATATGATTTGCTTGAGCAAAAACTGTTCCAACAAAAACAAATGGAGAAAAAACAGGCTTTCCGTACGGAATCCCGGTCGCAGCTGGATAAGGCCAAACAGTCATTTGTGGATACGCTGGTTTTAAGAAATGATGAGCGCTCCGACAATAAGCGACGGTTGTTGCACGAGGTCGTAACCACTGGAATCGCCGCTGGAAATCAGCAGCAAATCTGTCTGGGCTATTTGGGACTTGGACGGATTGCCGAAGTGGAAGGGAACTTTGAGGAGGCGCTGTGCTGGTATGAATGTGCACTGATGGCAGCGGGAACCGAGGAGTCCCAAATGATCAAAGGCCTTATTGAGGAAATGAAAAAGAAATTGTAGAGATTCTGAACTGGGAATCTCCACTCGAATATTCGCAGCCTGTAAAATGGCTGCGATGCAGTTGATTCAACGGGAGGGTATTTATGAGTCAATGGAAATTTGTTGTCATGATTCTTTTGTGTTTGCCCGCTGCCGCGTGTGGCGTCGAACCGGGTAGTCCGGACGAAAAGGGCGACACCTCCACCGATTCCAGTGAGGGGGACACATCCGCAGAAAGCGACACGGACGCCCCGTCTGTACAGACTGTCATGGGAATGGGCAATATATTGGGGGCCGTCGTGGATACCGATGTAAACCAGCTGTACGTGATTGGGGAGCCGGGAAACGGGGATTCCATTGTTGATGAATCCTATATCGCAACAGCGATTTTGTGTGCGATGCACGAAATGCCATACGTATCCATCGATCCCGTCGAAGGAAATCTGGAGTCCGACTGGATGAACGTTCTCATTAGTCCCCTGGCCAAAGATACCCGGTTGGGATGGACGCTGTTTGAAGCGGACCGGGTGTTAAAGGGGTACAGTCTGGGAGCGGATAGCATTACCCATTTTCCGCTGCTGTCGGGCGTGCCTTTATTCCGCAACATGTTTGACATCATATTCGATGAGGGAAGCGACGCCGGTGGCGATAAAAAGTGGAGTCGCTTTTGGTTTGTGCCCGGCAACACCAGCGCCGAAATGAGCGCCAATGCCATTGATTTGGTCAGTGCCGGCATTCAGTTGAAGACACAGGTGATGGTCGAGGTGAATGGCCAGCTGGAAGATGCCAAAGACGCAACTGACAAAAATACCGATTTATTCGCCGGTTTCTTCACTGAACATTACAGTTCATTTGCCAGGGAGAAACCTATTCTAAACGAGCTGCAACAGGCACTCCGACTGTTAATGGTTGGAAAATGGCTGCAGCGTTCGGGTATTTTTGTTCACGAACAATGGCTGGCGCATCATGGCAATCACGCGTTCACCATGCCGGTTGTCACTCCGGCTCTGCGCCGCACCGTCACCAAATCGGGGTCTTCTGCCGAAGGCGAATATGAGCAGAGCCTGGAACTGCTTGGCGGAGTGAGTCTGGAAGAGATCAATCTCACTGAGACCGCCAGTAGTCTGCATTTAAATGACTACCTGCCAGAATTTCGTTTGGCAGCGCAAACCGATACTCAGGGGTATTTTGTTGTTGAAAACCAGGGACAGACTTTTGTTGGATATTCTATTCCTCTGGGTTCCGCCAATTACAGCAGCGGCATAGAAATTGCCGTTTCGGCTCCCCTTGCCGATGGCAATGTTCTCAATATTTATAAAAAACCAAATGGCGGAGATACGAGTCGTATAGAGATTCTCCTGCCCAAACTGGCCAATACAACCGTGACGGAACCCGATGGCAGCACGTATGTGGTTACCATCCTCACAGGCGAAGAAGTGCCCGTGCGCACCTACACACTGTATGGCCAGGACGGTCAGTACCTCGGCTTTTTTGACGGTCACTATGAAGAGGGTGAAACCGGTCTTACATTTGTGGACTCTCCCGACAGCGACTGGAAACTGTATCTTCTGTCCGCATCTTATGCACTGGCCGTGTCCGCACCGACGGGTGAACAGCTGGCATTTCATGTGGAATCGGGACTCCTCGTGGAACAGTTGATTGGCGAGATTACCTTAAAATACGAATACGCCGACACCGGGTTGCTGCAACGGATTACAGACGCCAGTACCCTGGAAACGGTTGTTGCTTTTTCCCATGGAAGCAATCACACCCGAATCCCTGGCGCCACAGTTCCTGCAACCGGAGAAACCGTCATATTTGAAAAGCTGCCAGAAGGGGGAGAGCCCGTTACACTGCGGGCTTACGCCGAAGGCAATGAGTCCACTGATATTACAATCCAGCCTGGAACCTTTGACTGGAGCACACTGTCGCCTATTGGCGGACTGGACTATCTGAATCGAAGCGGTCCTGAAATACTCAAGCGACTCAGGGAAGCCCCGGGGAATTCGCACCTGATTTCCAGCGGGGCAATAACCCTTCTTTTGGCCAATGGAGAGATTCGCCCGCTGCCGTTTCCCATATCATCATACTCCAACATACTGGACATGCTGATGTGGCTGGGGCACAACGAGTGGCCTGGACTTCTCCCCGCCGGCGATGGCGCATTTGGTCTTTTGAGCACACAGAATGACTCGCTGAGCCTTCGTATTTATGGCGGCGACAAAGATGGATTGACAGTTTTGGGCGCGGACGCTGCAAAAATATTCTGGCGCATGGAAGCAGCACATGCCGGCAATGTGAGTACGCCATCCGTGCAGGCCCTCACGGTTCAACGAAGCGAGGATCTGGCCACAATTCTGTTTACGCAAGGTAACGAGACAAAGCAAATGAACGCCGGATTGTGGCAGCCGGATTTGGACAATGTGAACCCTGGGAGCACCGAACTGGTCGATTTTTTAACGCCAGATTCCGCAAAAATTGCAGTGATCAGCGCCGTGAATCCATCACTGGCAGGTCCACAGGGGATGCGTGAAGCCACTCCCCACGATATTCACGCGGCAGCGCCCAACGCAACCGTTTACAAAGACGACAAAATTATCGACGCGATGGTCAGACTTGAACGCCTTGAGTCCGTGCTATCAACCCAATTGGCCATTCGAACCGCAGGATACGCCGTTGTCGACGGGACACCACCTGCAACACTGATTGAGGCGCTGAACCATATCACCGCTCTGGGTATCCCTCACATATCCTCCGACTCCACCGCAGATCTGTCGCGTCAGATAGTGGTTTCGGATTTGGACGATACCCAATTGGCCGGCTGGTTTGAGAGCAACAAAGGCGCTCTGGAAGGCAAGGGCATCATTTTGCTTAGAAAACAGTATCCCAGCAACAATTCCCTGTATACACGCCTTATAAAAAAGGTGGGCCTTCTCTATATCACGGATCACGAGGTCCCTCTTGGCGACGACGAAATCAGAGTTATCGTGCAGGCCATTGGAGACGTGGTAACGCAGGCGGGTCCTTTGGGAATTCATGACAACGACATTTTCAAAACCGCAGTGGATTTCGCGCTTACCAACCCCAACCTGTCCGAAGAGCTGCGTCTGCAGCTGACCCGCCTGAAACTGCGAACCATGCTCAAACTGTCCTTTAACATGCCCCTCAACGATACTCGAAACCTCAATTGGGCTGCGGCATAATGATGCGAAAAAGACTTTAAATGTGTCAACCGGACACCCGGGTAACAAATAGACCGGGCAGGTTGGGAACACTGAATCGGTTTTTCAAAAAACGAATGGCCCATTTCGCACACAGAGTCGATGACTCGAAATCTCATTAGGGGATGAGATGCAAAAAAATTTTAACCAGGGGTTTGGCTTTTTGAGAAATTGACAGCACGACGCCAGGGACGGTATATTATGCTTCCAATAAGCTATCCAATGCAAGATGGGGGCAATATGCAACCGCGGGTCAATTCGGACGGGATTCCCCCGGAACAGAAATCCAGACGATATATCGGAAGATATGAAATCATTTATCCCATTGCCCATGGCGGCATGGCCAGCGTGTATGCCTGCAGGCTTACAGGACTTGCCGGATTCCAAAGATTGCTGGCCATCAAGATAGTTCACCCGCATTTGTCGACGCAAAAAGAGTTTGTCGAAATGTTTCTCGATGAGGCGCGGTTGTCTGCCGGTATTCACCATCCGAATGTGGGCGAGGTGTTTGAAGTGGGCGAAGACGATGGCACCTATTACATGGTATGTGAGTTGATACTCGGTCGGGATCTGAGATCCGTGTTGAGGCGAACCGCCCAAACCAGCGAGCCGGTTCCCCCTGAGATGTGCGCACGGATTGTTTCTCTGGCCGCAGCGGGAGTGCATGCGGCACACGAACTGAAAACCCCGGCGGGGGAGTCTCTGAATATCGTCCATCGTGACATCTCACCGCGGAACATTCTGTTAAGTTATGACGGTTTTGTGAAGCTTGTCGATTTCGGTGTGGCGTATGCGCGGGATAAAATTTCGCATACCGACGCCGGTACACTCAAGGGCAAAGTGAAATACATGTCCCCCGAACAGGTTCGATGCCTGCCACTGGATAGGCGCAGTGATATTTTTTCTTTGGGGGTGGTGCTCTATGAACTGGTGACACATCAGTCGCCATTTACCGGTCAAAGCGATGTGGAGCGGATAAAACAGATATTAAATTATCAGTTCGCATGGCCGGCGAATCTTAAACTGGATATACCGGAACAGCTGGAGACTATTATCAAACGAGCGATGGCCTATCTGCCAGAAGACCGTTATGCCACAGCCGCTGCCATGCGCGCTGACCTGGAAGTGTTTATTGATAATTCGGATGCCGTGGTGAATTCTGAGAAACTATCGTCCCTGATGCGTTCTCTTTTTGCCAGTGAGCGCGCGGTTCATCTTGCCAGAATTCGCGCACTGGAAGAACTGCCCATCCAGGATTGTGCGGCAGACACCAGCATTCCCGCCAGAGCCGAGCCGACCGACGGCATGCCCCGGCACACTGCACCGGTGGCAGATGCAGCTGAACCCCATTCGTCCAGCCAGTCGACGTCAACAGCGGGCCAGGAGGCAAAGCCCTTGAAAACAGTTCCCCGGGCGGTGAAAGGAGGGCTCATTGGCATGGCTTTGGTAATCGTGCTTTGGCTTGTTTACGTTTTTATGTTCACAGAGTCCGGGGGACCGGCGGCGGAATCCACGAGCGGTCCAAAGTCCCTGCGACACGTCAGGAATACGACCGTTCCCGAGGCTTTTTCGTTATCATCGGCCAACGCCATCCCATTTGGCACAGATTCCCGTCATGACAATCCCCGGCGTGACAATGCCGATGCTGAAGTTCTGATTTCTTTTGAGGTGCATCCCACAGGCGTGGATGTAAAACTGGATGGTTTCCCGGTCTCGCCCAGGAACAATACACTGCGGTTGACCAAAGACGGCAAAGTTCATCGATTACAGTTCTTTAAAAAAGGCTATCTTCCCCACGAAGAACTGGTGACCGCAGATGGGGACAGGCGCCTTTTTGTCTCCCTTTCGACCGAAGCGCCGGAAATCCTTCGCAGCAGCCGGTTGAAGAGTAAACGAAACGTAGAAAAAAAGACTGCAAATCGTGGCACGAAGTCCGGCAGGCGGGATACATCAGAAATAGAGAGAACGGCAGCGAAGAAGGGTAACGACAATCCATCCGGCAAGGGGGCCGCATTGCCGGAGAAAAATCCCTATTAGTGCCGGGACCGCACTGAATCAGCCAGGACCGTTTTTTTTCTTCGTGAGCCGGATATGGCAGTTTTTTTTATCAAATTCTGTATATGATAAAGAAAATTGAGTGAGGAACCGACTATTTTTACGTGTACCAGAAATATTGTACTTCTCACTGGACTTTTTGTTTTCAGTGTAGGTGCGGCTGCGGCAGCGGCCCCCCCGGATAACCCTGCCAAAAAAAACGAACTGCATCAGCAGCAGGCTCGCGCATACTTCACGGCGGGAGAGACGCATTTTGAGGCGGGTGAATATCAACAGGCAGTGGAGGCATTTACCAAAGCGTACGATATCGTGCCCCACTTCGCAGTGCTCGCCAACATCGGCCTGGCCGCAGAGCAGTCCGGAGACTATGTGCTCGCAGTCACCAGTTTTAAAAAGTACCTTGCACAACTGGAAAAAGCAGGCAAACAAAACTCACAGGTGGAAGTCCTTCTAAAGGATACGCTGCAAAAGGTGGCTGAACTCATTGTGACTGCAGACAGGCGCTGTGAGACGTGCCGTATCCAGGTGGACAATCACGATTACGGAATTGGACAAGCGCGACTTTTTGTGCTCCCAGGTGAACATCGCCTCACGCTGGTTGAAAATGAAACGGCGACGTTTTCGATGCAGGTGTCGGTCTTTCCTGGAGAAACACGGCGCGTCACACTTGCCGCCCCCGCTGTCGGACCGCCTGCACCGCAGGAACGCGAAACAGGCGGTACAGAGACAGCGATCTCCGCAGAGCCCCGTGAGGATAAAAAGCGGACTCTCACGAGACCGCAGCGTGTGGCCATCATTACAACCATCGGGGCGGGTGTTGCTGCGGGGGTTTTATGGGGGGCCGCGGTTTTCACTCACGAAGAGCTTGAAAACAGTGAAGATTATGACGAGCAGACGCGATTAAAGAAAATTGGGGAAAGGCGACAGGTTGAGGCGGTTATCGCAACGGGCATCGCGGGTGTCGCAGGCCTGACAGCCTGTATTTTAACGCTGGTGCGGCACCGGGCATTGGAGAAATATAAGAAGGAGCACGTTTCGTTGAGTACTTCACGGGACGCAATTGCCATTGGCGTTCGATTTTAAAAATGGGGGATGCGAATCATGAAAAGAACCGAAACAACACATGTAATGGTAATCATTTTCATATGGTTGGCGAGCGTGACACTGTGTGGATGTCTGGATTTTGATATACCTGCCACAGACACGGCTGAAGATTCCGAAAGCACGGACAGCTCCAACACATCAGCGAAAGACACCAGTCAAAAAACGGACAGCGGTTCCATCGCAAATGATGACAGCAGTGCTGATGCCGATAGTGACACGGATGTGGATACCGACACAGATGCCGACAGCGATTCGGATAATGACACGGACACGGACACGGACACGGACACGGACACAGACACAGACACGGACACAGACACAGACAGCGATACAAATACGGACACGTCGACCGATACGGGTTCCAGCGCTCACACGACGGATGAGGATTCAGACGTTGACAGTGCAACCGATGGTTACACCGGGGGATTCAATTCCAGATCCCCTATTGCGCCCACACTCTTTGAAACGGGCGGTGACGGCAACGTGATAGCGATGGGCGGTGATACAGACTCGCAACCGAGTATCGGCGGCGCATGCAACTATGGCATCACCGAAATTTTTAACTACGGCATTATCAACATGCACGAAACCCCTCAGGACCAGCAGGGCCAATGGAATGGCGGACGCATTTGCGGTGCGTGCGCCCGCGTAGGGATACAAACCTCCCTGGGCGAGAAATACACAGTTGTTCGAATTATGGACAGAAGCGGGGACGATCTCTATGGCATCGGGATAGGCGGATATGTCACTAAAACCGTGTTGGGCAATTTGTCGGGGATATATTTGGGAAGCTGGGAGTTTGTGCCCTGCGCTCACGGTGACGAGAATGTATCGGATGGTCCCCCTGCGATTTATGTGAAAGAAGGCTCCGACGCCGGATGGGCGAACATTCAGGTACGCAATCCCCCGGCAGCGGTTCAATCCATTGTATGGGATCGATCTCCTGAAGTTGACGTGGAATTTGAGTATTCCGTTGGCACCGAGAATTTTTTCGTCGTGCCCCAGGCAGTCCGGGAAGCCTTCAGTCCCGTGACCCTTGTATTGACATTCGATTTCGATATTACCATTACATTCAGTGTTGTTGGCAATAAGCTCACCGTTGCCGATTCTCTGATTGAGCTGCCGGCCCCCGATTAAAAAGGACCATGGCATTTATCCCGCACCCTTGCCACACAAACCGGTATGACAAACAAATGGCTTAAATCTACCCGATTAGGCGACGCGAGTTAAGAATGAACAGAAGGAGGATTAGATGAATATGGTCTGATGCTACGCAATTCTTTATCTTCATTTCTTCCTGCTCTGTAAAGGTCCCAACGCAATTGAATATTCATCCAAAAATCTTCACTCATTCCAAAATATTTTGCCAACCGCAACGCTGTACTTGGCGTAGTTCCACGTCGCCCATTAATGATTTCATTAATTCTCTGATATGGAACATGAATCGCATTTGACAATTCACGCTGTGAAATTTTCATGGGTTCAAGAAACTCTTCCATCAACACAACCACCTTCCTGAACCTCACCGGCGTCACGCCAATTGAATCCCCAAATACCAAACACCAAATCCAGATTCCCGCTCGTGGATGCACTTTCG
>JAFGQN010000188.1 GCA_016935665.1 Deltaproteobacteria bacterium
CAAGGCGGCAGATAAACTACCGCCCTACAATATTTTTCTAAAAATCTAGTATCTTGCGATAACCCTGATCATCGAACGGGTTTTACTGTTTTTATGCATGGCCTTGTGATGACCACCAGGCGTGTCGAAACTGCAACCCCAGTCGTCGCCATCCCCATCGTCACCTCTGAACAATTGTATCAAATGAAATATTGGAATTTATGCAAATCATAACAAGCGAAAAATTCAGTCCTCTTCCTGCGCTTTCATTTCACGGCGATAATAGTCGAGTAGCGTTCCTTTTGACACCAGCCCCATAAATGAACCGTTTTCAACCACTGGTAGACTGAACGCCCCTGTTTCGTCCATGAGATTGATCACATCGGACAAGTCCTCGTCGGGCGACACCTCCAACAGGGTGGATGACATAAACGCTTCAACCAATATGGTTTCGTACAGCAGTGGGTCAAACATGTATGGCTTGGCGGCTTCCAGTGTCACCATTCCCAGATATGTGCCATCGGATTTTGACAGGACGGGAAAGAAATTACGGGTGGCGCGTTTGGCAAGCTCCACAAATTCTCCCAACGTCATTGTCGGATGAATAGTGGAGCAGTCCGTTTCAATCAGCTCTGTAAGCCGGATTTCAGTAAGGACCCTGGCGTCTGTACGATGGCGCAACATTAACCCTTTTTGAAACAATTCCCGGTGGTAAATGGAATCGGGCTCCAGAAAATTACTTAAGGTCACCGACAACACAGCCACCAGAACCACTGGCAGCAGCACACTGTAACTGGCGGTAATCTCAAGAATGAGAAAGATACCTGTGAGCGGCGCCTGTAAAATAGAGCTGATAACCCCCGCCATCCCCAGCAATGCAAAGAATCCGTGTTCCGCGAGACCAATATCTGGAAACAGTGCTGCGGCACAGCGGCCAAATAGCAGACCGGTCATGGCGCCAACCACCAGAGATGGCGCGAAAATGCCGCCCACTCCGCCAGCCCCGGATGTCACAGCGCTTGCGGCCATCTTCACCAGAATCATTGCGGCGAGAATATAAGTGGGCGCCATGTAATTGCCATTGAGCATGCGACTGACGGCCCCGTAGCCTTCACCGGAAACATCGGGAAAAACCATGGCCATGCCGCCGACCGTTAAGCCGCCCAGCACGGCACGCAGCCAGAAAGATGTGATGCGCGTTTCCATTTGACGGCCAATCCATCTGAACGAACGAAAGAAAATGATGGCCACCAGTGCTGTAACAAAAGCAAGCGCTACTGAAGCGAGAATATCACTGTGTGAAAAATGAAAGGCGCCATGGGAAAACGCAATTTCATTTCCTCGAAACAAATGGCTCACTTCGGTACCCACCACCGCCGCAATGGCAATGGGAATCAGATGCCCCCGGGACCAATCGCCCATCACTGCTTCCATGGTAAACAGGATTCCAGTGACCGGCGCATTGAAAATGGACGCAATGGCCGCAGATGCGCCACACCCCACCAGAATAATACGCTGCCTCTCCTTCATCCGAAACAGTCTGGCGAGGTTGGAACCAATACTGGCTCCGCTAATCACCAAAGGCGCTTCCGGTCCGGCGGAACCGCCGCCTGCAATGGTAAACATGCAGCAAATCAGGCGTGACGGCGCCGTGCGCAGGCGCAAATCGCCACCGCGCTTTGAAATGGAATAAATCACCTCGGGAACACCGTGACCGCCTTTGTCCCTGAACAAATATCGGAACAGCACCACGGATACCACAATGCCCAATGTGGTAAAAACAGGAAAAAGCCCCCTGCTGGAAAAGTGATGAATCCAGTGGCTCACCAGATGCAGCCCCGCATTGAGCAGCACAGCCGCCAGTCCTGCGACAATTCCAACCACAGATGCAATGAGAATCAGTCTGATTCGTGTATCCCATCCGGGTAAAACCTTGAAATGCCGTCGCATGGTTCTACCTGGCCAGATGCTGTGAGTGTTCTCTCACCCGCGCCAGAATGTGTTCCGCGCTGGGGGCACTTTGCAGAAAGTCTGTATTCCCCGGCTGGTGAAGGATATACGATAGTTGCGAAAGCAATTTCAAATGGGTTCGTGTATCCACCGACAACACCAGAAATACCACTGTAACGTCTTTTCCATCCACCGCATTAAACGACACGGGATGCCGTGGGAAACAGGTGACCACCAATGACTTCGACAGCGCTTCCATGGGTTGTCTGGGATGGGGAATGGCAATGCCGTTCCCAATTCCGGTGGAGGACAGATTTTCACGTTCCAGCACACGTTCCAGCAGTAAAGCGTTTTCAATGTTGGGCAATTTGAGCTCTGCCACCACGTTTGTCAGCAACGACTCAGAGGTAGCGCCTTCCAAATCATAATAAAACCCGCCGGCAGTCATCGCGTCCAGAATGGATGCCGTCTGAGGTTTTTGATTCAACGGAACATCGTCAATATTTCTAAGCTGGATTCTGCGACGTATCGCCCAGTTTTCGAGGTCTTTGCGTTCGAAGAAAATGCCATTGCCCTGTTCCACAGCGGGAATGGCTCCCTGATGAACCCATCGCTCCAGCATGGCTTCTGATGTACCAAGTAATGATGCGGCCTGTGAGATATTTAAGTGCATGACGTTTCCTGTTCGCAAATCAGTGTCACGCATCACGCGCGGCAGAAGTATCAACGGCTTGATAGCGCCAACGAATTAAAAAATCAATAGCAGTAATCATACAATTGAAATTTAACGCCATTCCTGAAAAAAACGTGCCACTGTATCTCCGACAAATCCAGTTTCAGTGGAACGGTTTCCGGGTGACAATGTTAGAGAAACAACAGAATCTTTTTTTGGGAAAAGACGGACGATTCAGCGGTTATACAGCTCCAGCACCTGGTTTGCGTTCAGCGGGGTGTCAAAAAACATGACTTCATCTGCAATCCCCGTGAAGTAAACATTTTCTTTGTTTCCAACCTGTGTACTAATGCTCGTCGACCATTCGAGGTCGGAATTGGCATAAGTTGTCATCAGAGCCGGAACGAGATTATCCTTCGAGGCTTCCATAATGCCATTCACATAGAGATATGCGCTGGTTCCATCGAGCACCGCGACCAGATGTGTCCACGTATCGTTTGGGCCGGTACCTAAGGCATCGACGACCGGAATCGATACAACGTTCCAGTGATTGTCGCGGTCCGTCTCCACTTCACTCCATGACCAGAATTCGAACGCACCTTCTGCAAGATACAGCACATATCCAAGTTCCCTCGAAAGGATACGGTAATATCCTGTATCAACAGTAGCTTGCGGATAAATCCAGATAGCGAGCGAATACCCATCGGTACCATACAGATTTTTCTGCTGCAACGAGGAATCCTTTCCTATTTCGATGCAGCTCTTCACATTCTGGAATTGATAAGCGCCACTGCCATCGTATCCACCAGTTGGCAGATATGCCGGACTATTGACGAGCGTCCCGGTGTAACCGTTGCCCGAGACGTCCTGGACAGGTATGCTGTTGTCATCAAAACTGAAATACAACAACGGGTCCGGAATGGTGGGCGCAACGCACTGATGATTGACACACGAGGGCGTACTGCCGCTGCAGGCGCCGCAACTGCGTCCGAGAGTCGGCGACGTGCCACACTGCAACCCCAGGCAATCGTCGACGCATGCCCCCGCAGTACTGCAATAATCGTTGGCGCCCGTACAGGTCCCGCACATTCCACCCAGAGGCGATTCGCCGCACACCCGGGTGCCGCAATCGTTTACGCATGCTCCAGCGGCTGTGCACCAGGTGTTCGGCGCACAGGTTCCACAGTTCAGTCCCAGTGGTGATTTGTCACACACCCGGGCGCCGCAATCATTGACGCAAACACCATTGGCATCGCAGGCAGTGCCCGTGGCGCATATTCCACAGTCCACATTTCCAGGGGATAATCCGCATTGACGTGTTCCACAGTCGTCCACGCACTTGCCCGCTGTGCAAATCTCGGTGGTCCCGGAACAGGCGCCACATTCAAGGCCAGTGGGCGAAACGCCACACTCCAGGGTGGCGCAGTCATCCACACACTTGCCGGCCGTACATATTTCCGTGGCGCCTTTACAAATGCCGCAGTTGAATCCCCGCAAAGATGTGCCGCAGTCCTGTGTGGCACAATCGTCTACACATGCCCCGTTATCGCACCATTCGGAAGCGCCGGCGCAGGCGCCACAGTCAACATCCGGAAAGGCGCCTGGTCCACAGGCAATGTTGAAACAGGGATTGGCAACAATCTGCGCATCGCATTGTGTTAAATCACCGGTCAGCTTGTCGGTGGGATAATAAATTTCGGACTGAGTGGTTGCGCCGTCCACATCCACCACCAGTTTAACAGAGGCCACTCCGGAATCCACCGGGGTGCAAACCCCCACCGCATAGTTGCTGCCGGCGATGGCGGACATCTGCGTGGCCACTTTTGTTAAAATTCCAGGTAATTCGGCCCCGGTTTCGGCCTGCGTATAATAGGCATCTTTACTTGCCAGCTCTCGAATCTTTTTCTCTTCGAAGTCTCCTTTTATGGAAACAGTGAACAACGACATATTGGCGTTCTTCGCTGCGGACATCCGGGTATTCAGCGCCTGATTTCGAAGCGTTGAAGCGTCTGTGCCTTCGTGTGGGCCATCGGTGACCACCACCACAGAGCGTTCAACCATTTTTTGTCCCACCCCCTGGGCTTTCGCCTTTTCCACAGCCATCAGCCAGGCGTCATACAAATGGGCGGCCCCCAACGTCTGTCCGGGCAGCAGGCCGTCCAGCGCAGTGTTCAACGCAGCGGTGTCGTCGGTAAAGTCCGAAATGAATTGGGTTGCACCGACCGCACCAAACGCCAATATCGCAATCTGGTGACGCCATCCAACAGGTGCATCGGTTACCATCTTTTTCACATATGCTTTAGCCCCCTCCACGATTTGATTCTGCAACTGGCTGGCAATAATCGAGTTGGACATGTCCAGAACGAGCACCGAATAAAGACCATCCGGCTGATGCACACTGGGACCGGAGGCATTGCCCGGTTCATCTGCGGCGTTGAATTCGGCACCGCTTTTCATATTTATTGTCACCACATCAGTGTCTGTGAGCGGACGAACCGGCGAACCCTCACAATCCAGTACCCGAAACATCACCCGAAGTGACGATGGTTCAATTACAGTGGGATATGCCCTGTCAATTTGAATGCACGTCGGAGGCACATAAACGTCCGCGGTATCCGTTGCCGAATCAGACGATGTATCGGAGTCGGTCAAACTGCTCGTGTCTGTTATGGAATCGCTTGTGGAATCCGATGCCGAGTCCAGATTGCTTGCTGTTTCAGATGCCGTTTCCATATCGGATACCGTTTCAGTATCCGGGTCACACACACAGTCAAACCATTTTGCGCCATTGCGTGCGCATTTTTTGGTCCCCGACTCCCGGCTCCCTTCGCAGGTACATGAGATGACATCCCCTGGCACGCAGACAGTATCATCCTTCTTGTCCGATGATTTGCAGGATACGACCAGCATCACCGCTATTAATGCAATAAGCAAACGCCCTATGGCTGATACAATTGAGCTCATTTCAATCCTCCTGAACAACATATTCGCAAGTTATCGAAACAATCGTATTGCAAATTTGTATTTTTCACAATCGAAGTGTCGCAGCTGCCCCCAAAAAAAGTGGCCTCACTTTTATCCTGTAAATTTCCAGGAAAATTTCTTTCCTGGTGATAATTTGATACATATTGAACCATGAAAGCGATGATCCTCGCCGCTGGTCTGGGCACCCGGTTGCGACCGATTACCAATGATATGCCCAAGCCAATGATTCCTGTGGCTGGAATTCCCAACATTGAGCGGCTGATTATTCATCTGAGGGATGAAGGCATCGCGCAATTTGCCGTTAATTTGCATTACTGTCCACAGCCATTGATGACCTGGCTGGGTGATGGCCGACGTCTCAATGTTGAGATTTGTTATTTTATTGAAAAAAATATACTGGGCACGGGCGGCGGTATCAGAAACATGCTGACGCACGTTGGGAATGATACCTGCATCGTTGTTAATGGAGATGTATTGTTTATGCCGCCAATCGCCCGGATTGTAAAACGACATCGGGAAAGTGGCGCGCTGGCCAGTATGATTATTCGACCGACGGATACCCAGGAACAAGGGACTGTGGCTCTTTCGAAGAGTGGTCGGGTAAAAAAATTGCGCCCTGTTGGAGACACACCCGGGAATCAGCCGTATATGTTTACCGGTATGCATGTGATTGAACCACAAATGGGCGAACTGCTTCCAGCGTCCGGCTGTATTGTCCGACAGACATACGCGGCAATGGTGAAACGACGCGATGCACTGTATGGCATTGTGGATGACGGTGATTTTCGAGATCTGGGAACGCCGGCGGACTATCTGGATGTTCACCTAAAAATACTGCTGGGAGAAATTCGTCTGCCTGGTTTTATTCCCCCCAAAGGAGGCAATTTGATTGCACAAAGCGCGACGTTGCATCCCGGAGCATCTGTGGAAAACAGCGTGGTGGGCGAGAACGCCTCAATTGGCGCCAATATAAAAATAAAGAATTCCATCGTGATGGCCGAAACCGTTGTTGGCGCAAACCTGCTGGGACAGATTGCCATGCCGAGTGGGACACTGATAAACGCGCTGAAGCGGCGATGAGCCATTAACGCAAACAATCCATAAATTTTGATAACCCCAAATTACAGAGGAACAAGATGAACGACGTTATCCGGAACTTAAATCCCAAATTGGTATGGAAGTATTTTTGTCAAATCAGCCAGATTCCCCACAATTCCGGCAAAGAAGCCGCGTTGGCAAAAGCAGTGACCCAATGGGCAACAGACGCCGGTTGCACTGTTGATACCGATAAACTGGGTAATCTGCTGATTCAGATTGCCGCCACCCCGGGACACGAATCTGCACCGTCGGTGGCCTTGCAGGCACACCTGGATATGGTGTGTGAGAAAGACACCGCTACGGTCTTTGATTTTGATACCGATCCGCTGCAGCTGCGCATCGTGGACGGCTGGGTAATGGCCACCGATACTACTTTGGGCGCGGACAATGGCATCGGGCTGGCCATGGGACTGGCGCTCATGGAAGACAGCGAATGCATCCACGGACCGCTGGAACTGCTGTGCACACTGGATGAGGAAACCGGTCTCAACGGTGCGCTGCGTCTGGCGCAGGGATGGATGAAAAGCGGTATCATGATAAATACCGACACCGAGGATGAAGGTCTGTTTATTATCGGATGTGCCGGTGGGGCCGATACGGACCTGTATCTGCCGGTGGCAAGGGAACCGTTTGACGGAAACATTTTCCGGTTATCGGTGAAAGGACTTAAAGGCGGTCATTCCGGCATGGAAATCAATCAGAATCTGGGCAATGCCATCCATCATCTGTGCAATGCGCTCGAAGGCTTGCAGGCAGAAGCGGATGTTCGACTGATTGAGATTCGCGGCGGAGACAAGCACAACGCCATTCCCCGCGAAGCAGAGGCGATTTTTGCCACAGATGTTTCATTGCCACCGCTGGCACTGTCGGTTAAGGGACTCGAAGTTATCATGCGACGCTGCCTGACAAAACAGGAACAGGGGGCCACCCTTACCATCAGCGACGCCAATGTCTCAAAGACGCCCATGTCCGCCGCCGACAGTAAACGTGTTGTTCAGTTTTTGCGGGCGATTCCCCATGGCGTGAAAACAATGAGCATCGACATTCCCAATCTGGTTGAAACGTCCACCAACCTGGCCAATGTGCGCACTCGGGAAAATGAAGTGGTGGTTCTTACCAGCTCCAGATCATCGAATTCGGAACTGCTCAACGAGGTGCTTTGTCAGATAAACGCGGTCGGACAACTGGCCTGTGCCAAAGTGGATACCCATACGGGATATGCGCCATGGGAACCGGATTTTAATTCCAAACTGATTGAACCGGCCAAACAGCTGTTTTTGGAGATGTTTCAAAAGGAACCCGCATTCAATGTGATCCACGCGGGGCTGGAGGGGGGCATCATAAAAGCCAAATACCCAGGACTGGACGTCATCTCGTTTGGCCCCAACATCGAAAGCCCCCACTCCCCCAGCGAACGCGTGGAAATTCAATCGGTTGAAAACATTTATCGCTTCCTATGTAAATTTTTAGAGCGCATTCAAATCGGGTAACTGCTGAACCGGTGGAGATAACCTTGCAGGTCCCATTCGGTCGCCCCCTTTAGGAATTTCCTGTTTTTCCGTTTAATCAGGTGCGGAAACACGACATGGACAAAAAAAAACTGATCAGCGCATATGCCCGATTTGTACCCCATCGCATGTTGGAGTTGCTGGGCAAAAATGATATCACCCAGGTTCATCTGGGTGTTCAGGTGGAACGAAAAATAACTGTTCTGTTCGCCGATATTCGCGGATTCACAGCGTTTTCCGAGAGTCTTACACCGCAGGAAAACTTTAATTTCATCAATTCCTTTTTAAGTCAAATGGAACCGCTCATTTCGGTGAACAATGGCATCGTGGATAAATATATTGGAGATGCGATTATGGCCATCTTCCCGCAGGATGCCAAAGACGGCGTTCGCTGTGCACAACAAATGCAGAGACAACTTCGCATTTACAACGAAGGACGCTCCCGAGCGGGGTATCATCCCATACGTATTGGCATTGGTCTGAATACGGGAATTGCCATGATTGGAACTGTCGGAGGATACAACCGCATGGACTGCACGGTGATCAGTGATGCGGTGAACCTGGCATCCCGCATTGAATCGATGACTAAAAACTACCGAGTCAGTTGTCTCATCAGTGAAAATACCTACAACGAGCTGAGCGAGTCATGTAAGAAATACACGCGCTTTGTGGATAGAACCAGAGTAAAAGGCAAGCTGCAATCCCAATCCATATATGAAATTTTTTCGGAAGACCCCCCCAAACTTCAACGCCAAAAGTTATCCCGCAAACGGCTATTCGAAGAGGCGCTCGCACACTACCACCAAAAACAGATAGACCAGTGCGGCGTGCTGCTTCGCCGTTGCCTGGAAAAGGACGAGGGCGATGCGCCTGCGAGAATTTATCTGGAGCGTTGTGCCCATTTTGAACAGGACGGGTTTCATGAAGGGACCTTTGAGTTGAGCCATAATATCCAATGGTCGGATGCATTCTCCATAAATGATGAAGCCATTGATGCTCAGCACAAACAACTCGTAGAGAACTGCCGCCGACTCGTGGAATTTGCGCGGGATGCAAATCGCGACACCTATATTGCCCATTTGCATCTCACCCGAAAAAACACGCAGGCGCATTTTCTTTACGAAGAACACTTAATGACGCAAACCAACTATCCGTTTCTGCCTCATCAGCGCACCCAACATCAGTTCATGCTCAAGGAATTCAGCGTGCTGGAAAAAGAGGCGAAGTCTCCAAAAACAAGTGACACCTTTTTGGTATTCCGCACTCAGATTATCCTGGTGGACTGGCTTATTAACCATACGCTCAAAGAAGATAAACATCTGGGTCGATTTCTGTTGGAGTCACGGGAGGCCTCGGAATAGTCAGAGCAAAAGAAACAGAAATTTCATCAATGCAGGAGCAGGTGCGCCGTTGCGGCCTGGTGTCTCACAGGCGCACCCTTCCTGATTCGACGCCAACTCCCCCCCCACACTGGAAGAATCCCCTGTGGCAGAGGTGCTGGTGTCAAAGGGCGCGAGTTCGGTATCTGTCACGGGTTGGATGTCGTCGTCGTGCCACTCAAAGGCCCCCACATCCACGCCATTTCCCTGGGGTCTGGGGATACCATCCCTATCCAGTGCAGGCGCCCACTCTGCGAGACCGGCATCCAACGCCGAGCTTTGCGGCAGCAGGTGAAAATCGAAATTGTCCATATCTACAAAATACGCAGATGCATCTTTGATAATTATGTTGCCCATGGTCTCCGGGGTATCCATCCCACTCACTGCTGTTGTCAGATTGTTGGCAATGACGCAGTCCTGCACTGGGGTGCCATCTTTGTGGTCGTGAAACATGATCCATGGCGGTCCCGGGTCATCGTTGTTGGGGTCGAGAACGGTGTTGTTCACGATACGCGAATTCCGTGCACCATAAAACGAGATGCCGTGCCAGTGATCGGTGAAAATCACGTTATTTTCCACCACCCAATCCACAAACGTGCCATCAAAACAACCAATTCCCTGCAATGGTCCGCGAAAGGGCTGATTGGGATCCTCATAATTGATGATAGTGTTGCCTCTAAGCACAATTCCGGTCACTTCGCCGGTCCCAACTCCTCCTTCTCCCACAGACCAGGACTGAAACCCGTCATCGTGATTGTCGTTTACATCGTAACAGTTTTTTACTGTGTTGTAGGCAAATATGGAGTAATCTCCAAGACCTCGCATGCCATCACCGGCAAAGTTTTCCACCGTATTACCCACAATCTGTGAATAGCTCGCCCCCACTGCAATTCCAAAGTTTACATTTTTTATGCGATTATTCGTTATAGTGATGCGCGTGCCGTCGGCGTTGATGCCATTGGCGGGCAATTCGTTCCAGTCATCCAGTGTCCATCCACTGACATCTGCAACAGATTGAAGCGTGCACCAATCCACCGTGATGTCGTGTACCGGGCCTTGCCAGTCATGGGAATCAATATCAATCATCGTTGCCGGCTCATACACATCCCCATTTTCAGGACTGACCTGCAATCCGCGAAACGTCCAGTTGGCAGCGGCCCGTACAAGAATTCGCGAGAATCGAACCGATTCGTCCTGCGCGGCCTGTATCGTTATCATGCCGGTATTGTAGTACCCGGTCACATTCAGTTCGCCGTAATTTCCATCACGAAGCCATATGGTATCTCCGGCGCTTACCGGTGCGCCGACATTTTTGGGAACCAGCGATACGCCGTCTGCCGGTGGCAGGCTTTCCCATTCCTCAGACGCAATCAAACCACTGTCGAGAACGTGCTGCAGGGATTGCCACGGATTCTCCGCTGTGCCATCACCGAGATCACTTCCGTTTTTTATATCCACATAAAAATTCGCGGCATGGGCAGTATTGGAGAATAAAGTCAAAAAGGCAGACGCAATTGCGGCTGAAAAAAAATAATCAGAAATACGCATCTCATATCTCCCTTCACAGGATAGTAAAAAAGACTATCTATTATGAGTTTAGTTTTAAAAAAGGTGGTGACAAAACCGATTTTCAAATCCGATTCAGGACATCAACACCAAACGGGATGGGGGATGGCAATCGCCAAGGGGAATTTGCCGCCACACATTTTATGTAGTGGACGCGAAATTATTTTTTTGGGGGCGCCGGGAACCCGTAATCGGTCTGCAGCGTCTCTGAATCGGTGGGCATCGCATAGTCCGGCATTCCGTATTCCAGTACTGAATGCGTATCCGAATCCACAGGCATTCCGTATTCCAGTACTGAATGCGTATCCGAATCCACAGGCATTCCGTATTCCAGCACGGATTCCGAAGAGGTATCGGCGGGCATACCATAATCCTCGTCGGTGGGCATGTCCGTTTCAGAATCGGTGGGCATCGCATAGTCCGGCATTCCGTATTCCAGTACTGAATGCGTATCCGAATCCACAGGCATTCCGTATTCCAGCACCGGCTCTGTGTCTTTGGGTTCCCCCGTATCCGAGTCACTGTCTTTCACGCTGGTGGCTGTATCCTTCGATGTCGTCGTATCTGAGGCCGAATCTTCAGTTGCACTATCATGCGTATCTGAATCCACCACGGAATCGGTGTCCTCGGGCATCCCATAATCTTCCTCACATGCGGCCACCCCCGCCCCAAGCAGCATGGCCAGAGTAATGGCTGCCGCCTGTTTCGAAATATATTGTCCGCTTAATCTCTGTTCGTGATACGCCCTGTAAATGCACATGGGGTTTTCCACCCCATCGCCGGAAGCCACTTTCTTCGCAGTGCATCCGCCTTTACAAATCGACGCCTTGTCACAGGTCTTACAAAATCCCCCCAACTCATTGATAGACCAGTTGCGCGTATACGAAAACGCCCCCTCCCGATGCCAAATCTCCGACAATGACGTATCGCGGATATTCCCTTCCACAAAATTCTGTCCCTTTGAGTTATAACCGGCCATGATGGACAAACACCCCTTGATGTTGCCATTTGATTCTATCCCAATCACCGTTTTCCCCGCTCCGCAACCGCTAAAATGGTTTCCTCCGCTGGCTTTGCGCAGTGTTTTTTCGTTGGGCCCAAAGTAGCCCACCGAGTCCGAGGGATGAATGCGAATGGGGCTTTTTTTAATCATTTTAGCAAGAGTTTTCTCCACGCCAATCAATTGCCCAGGCGCCAGCAGCATATCCCGATGGTCGCTCATATTGCCCATATCGGTTCCCAGCTGAATTTGCCAGCCATAGGCCCCCTTCTCGACAATCAGCTGGTGAATGGTCTCCAACTCATTGAGATTGCGCGTGTTCAGGTGAGTCAATACCGCAAACGGCATGCGTTCTTCTCTGCAAATATCCATGGTCTGTGTCAGCTGACGAAAATGGCCAATACGTCCGCGAATAAAATCATGGGTTTGCGCCACGCCGCCATCCAGGCTCAAACCGATGCCCGATAGCCCCTTGCGCTTTGCCGTTCGCACAGCATCCCGGTCCATAACAACCGCATTGGTGATCATGCCCGCCCGAATTCCCACTCGGGTGGCCGCTTCAATGATCTCCGGCCAATCCTCCCGACATGTGGGCTCTCCACCGGAAATAGTTACCCACTCCATCCCCAGCGATTTCAACTCCGAAAACATTTGTCTGATTTCGTCGATTGTGAGTTCGTTGTCTCTGGCCTTTCCCGCACGGGAACCGCAATGCTTGCATCTAAGGTTACACTTCAAGGTGGCTTCAAATACCCCGCGACGAGGTACGTAAATCGATGTTTGTGTCGCCATAATGAGTCCTTTCGGCAGTAAGTCCGTTAAAGTTGGTTAAAGTACGCAATGCAAAATCGTACCAGAAAATGCGAAGATAATCCTGGAAAAAAGCATCGTTGAATTAATGCATTTTAGCGGGGAAGAACTGGCGGGCGAACTATCCCATTTCCATTGCCTGGATCTGTTGGGCTGTTATGTGTTATGTTTTAGTCTGTTGCAGGAATTAAAATCATGAATATTGTCCGTGCCCACAAACTAAAAGATCATTTCGTCGAACTGCTGCGCAGCGCCTCCTCTCAATTACCGGGAGATGTGGTGGACGCACTGCAGCAGGGCTTTCACCAGGAAGACAAAGGGTCGCCGGCTCACATGGCCATGGAAATCATTTTAAAAAATATTGAGCTGTCCAAAGCCAACAGCACACCACTGTGTCAGGATACAGGCACCAATATCTGGCACGTGTATCACCCGCAGCATATTTGCAAAACCGCTCTGGAAGAGATGATTCGCGATGCCACCGAAGAAGCGTGCCGGCTTTCCTATTTGCGCGCCAATGCGGTCGATCCGGTGAGTGGGCTGAACAGTGGCAACAATCTGGGGCTTCGCTTTCCGGTTATTTCCTTTTACGAATGGCGTTCCTCCGCTGTGCGCGCGTCAGTGATGCTGAAAGGCGGTGGATGTGAAAATGTATCAACACAATATGCCCTGCCCCACGAATCGCTTCAGGCCGGTCGCGACCTCGACGGTGTTCGAAAAGTGGTGCTGGATGCGGTGTTCAAAGCCCAGGGACGCGGTTGTGCCCCCGGGATTATTGGTGTTGGCATCGGCGGCGATCGTATTACCGGCATGATTGAAGCCAAGCACCAGCTGTGGCGGGATTTAGCTGACCGAAATCCCGTTGCACTTTTGGATAAACTGGAACAGCGATTGCACGACGAATGCAATCAGCTGGGCATTGGTCCCATGGGCTACGGCGGTAAAACAACCGTTCTGGGCGTAAAAGCCGGCGCTATCCATCGCGTGCCCGCCTCTTATTTCGTTTCCATTTCTTATATGTGCTGGGCGTCGAGAAAAGCGAGTGTTACCATTGCGCCTTCTGGAAAAACCACATTTCATAAACGGGTGCCGCGTTCTATGACCTGCAACACCCCCAATTGCAAAGGGTAACACCGTGAAACACATCCAGTTGCCGATTGGCGAAACGGACATTCGGATACTCAAAGTGGGGGACGAAGTGGCCATATCCGGTGTCATGGTCACAGCCCGGGATGCGGCGCATAAATACATTATTGAAAACTGGCCCAAATGGGTGGCGCCGCTGTTGAAAGACCGGGCCATTTATCATTGTGGTCCGGTGGTTCGAAAAGACGAAAACGGATATCACGCGATCTCTGCCGGACCGACCACGTCTATTCGGGAGGAGCATTACGAGCCGCAAATAATAGCCCACTACGGCCCGCGCATCATTATCGGCAAAGGCGGAATGGGTGATGCCACACTTGCGGCGATGCAAAAGTCTGGCGCTGTTTACGTCCATGCGACAGGTGGCGCGGCCAGTTTCATCGCGAGGTCCATCCGGAAAATACACAATGTGTACATGCTGGACGAACTCGGCCCCCCTGAAGCGTTCTGGGAAATGGAAGTTGAAGACTTCACTGGTGTGGTGACCATGGATGCCCATGGCGGCAGCCTTCACAATATTGTTCGCAAAGCGTCAGAAAAGCGGTTACATGCCCTCCTCCAATAAAAAACAAAGCGGTCGAGTGCTCACCTATGACGGCCATCGCGCCATGCAGCGCCCCAGGATGGTGGTATTTGAAGGTGTGCACTATGAAGTGGTGGAATGCGAAAGCCTCTACATCTCTACCGGTATCCACAGCAATTGTCCGGTTAAACGGGGATTTCATGTGCGTTGCCTTGGAGGCCGCCAGTTTCGGCTGGAATTGACCGAAGGGGTTGGCTGGCAAATCGAAACGGTCCCCGGTCCATTCTCAATTCCCGGTGAGTGACAGAACTCACATTCCCGGTAATATGCCAATTTTATTTGAAAAATATCGTTAAACATACCGCAAACATACCGCAGGATGCGCTATCGGCGATACGTGAGTTTAATTCCCAAAAGAAAGTTTTACTGAAAACGAATCCTGGACTATGTTCGAGGGGTGAACGAGATGAATACCAAAGCAATAGATCAGTGTGCGCCCGAAAATAAAACGTTGGTATCCCCTGGGGATATTATTGGGGGCAAGTACAAACTGGAAGAGATCGCCGGTACCGGTGGGATGGCCAATGTCTGGCGCGCCACCTTGAAGGGGCCCGGACGATTTCGGCGAACAGTCGCCATCAAACACATGCATTCCCACCTCAAGGAAACGGACCAGTTTCTTGACATGTTTTTCGAAGAGGCGCGTGTTGGGGCGGAACTGCAGGATGGAAACATTGTTCAGACATACGACTTTATTGAGGAGCTGGGGGAATACTATCTGGTGATGGAATGGATAGAGGGCATCAATCTGGCCACCTATATCCAGTATATCAACCGGATTCGCTCCCGCACCAAATGGCAACTGGCGGTGGCCATCGGCATTGGTGTGCTGAGGGGACTTTCCGCTGCCCATGAAAACGTTGATGACGACGGAAAACCAACACCCATTCTGCACCGGGATGTATCGCCCCACAACATTCTTATCAGCGACAAGGGAATGGCCAAACTCATCGACTTTGGATTGGCGCTGGCCAGCGATCGACTCAGTGCGCCTACGCCTCCGGATGTTGCCAAAGGCAAACTGTCGTACCTCGCCCCCGAAATTCTGAAAGGTGGAAAGGCCACACCATTGTCGGATCAGTTTTCCGTGGGCAATATGCTCTGGGAAACACTTGCCGGACGAAGACTTTTCAAGGGAGAAAATGACAGAGACATTTTCCATAAAATCTCTACTGGAAAGATAGAACCGCTAAATAAGATTCGTCCAGATGTTCCCAAATCACTGCTTAGAGTGATTGGCAGGTCGTTGCAGACAGATCCGGAAAAACGATATGGCTCTGTTCGGGAAATGGTGCTGGAATTGACCAACGTCCTTCGGACCGTAAAAGCCCAGGACGATTTTTACGAACTGCTGGCCCAGTCGGTATGTGCGGCGCGCAAAGAATTTGGTCTGGGAAGAAAAACGCAGGCGCCGTTCGAAAACGGAACAGCGCCATCTGAAGAATCGGAAATCGAAATCGAATTAAAGGAAAAAGCGATTACACGGCGATTCTTTGAGAAAATCACCTCATTCATGCGCTGATTACGGCCGATACACGCGCATATTGGCCACGTAGTACTCCATATCCATTGCTTTGAATGCCTTTTTTGCTGTGAGCATAATTCGCATTGTCTGAAACACCCAGCCCGTCGGGTCCGATTTGAAGCCGGAATAATCAATTGAACCATCCTGTTTGGATACGGTGGAAGTCACGGTGAACCACTCTCCTCCGCGCGGAATATCAAATCGCCTTGAATAAATGGGAGTAAGGTAATCCCATTCGTAAAAAGCAAATCGAACTCCGGGATTGTAAGACATCAGCGATTCGGGCACATAAATATCGAAGGTGACTCGAAAGTCTTCCCTGCGCATGTCGGCGACATGGTCCAAATCCAACTGAAACTCCACCCCTACCCCAAACCGGGCGTTCGGCACACCCAAACCGTGAATCCGGAGTGCATCTTCGCCGCCGATATGCGTTACCTCGTTGGTGTCCAGAAATGCACATGTGCTGTCCACATCGTTGTTCTCATAATTCTCACACCAACTCTCCGAGTTCATAATCAAACTGGTCTCCTGCCGTTTCGAGGATACACTGTAATCCCGCTCCAAAACCACAGTGGGCGCGCCGGTGATGTTCAGGTCTTCCTGTTCCCACGTTTCCCCGGGAGCGGATTCATAACATCCAGCGATAAGAAGGGCACAGACAGTGAGCTGCAAAAATTTCTTCATAAAACCTGTTCCTTTGTCAAAAAGAGCGACTCTGTAAACTAAGACGTCCATAATATATTGGATTATGGTTTACGAACAGATTTTTTGATGTTACCTCACTGGTTTTCAGCAAAACTACATCCTGCCGGTCACCTTGTACACCCATGCCAGTAATGATGCCACTGCCCCGAACAGTTCTCTGGGAATGGGCTTTCCCACCTTGCCATTTTTGTAAAGCGATCTCGCCAGAGGCGGGTCAGTCACGACGGGTATGTTATTATGTCGCGCTTCGGCGCGAATTACTGCAGCTACATCATCCACTCCGGCAGCCACGATGATGGGCGCTTCATGTTTGGCGACGTCATATTGAATCGCCACCGAATAGTGCGTGGGGTTCACTACCACAACGTCTGCTTCGGCCACGTTCCCTCTCATGCGAGACATGGCCATCTCTATTTGTTTGCCGCGGATTCTTGATTTGATTCTGGGGTCGCCTTCGGTATCTTTGTGTTCCTGTTTTACTTCGTCCTTGGTCATTTTCATTTTCTGCTTGTGCCGCCAGCGTTCGATGATCACATCGAGTACTGCGATAAACGCCAGTGCCAGAATAACAATCAGTACAATGCGCAGACACATGCTGCCAATCTTGGACAGAATCTCAAGTGGCGTCAGCCCCAGCAATCGGCCATTGTGTTTCACTTCATCCCATAGCGCGAGGAAGGAAAGCGTACCGATAATGGCAATTTTCACCAGAGATTTTAAAATCTCATATACGGTGCTTTTTGAAAACAGCATGGATTTTAATTTGGGCAACGGATTAAATCTGTTGATGTTGGGTTCCATGGGTTGGAATGAGAAATTGAAGCCCACCTGGGCAATCTGCGCCGCCAGCCCCAGGATCAATCCGGTCAACAAAATGGGTGCAATCACAGTCAGAGTGACGCGAACACCGCGAAAAAAGAAATTGGTAAAGTTCTCATACTTCTCCATATGCCCCAGTGTTCCAGCGGCAAAATGAGTGAGTGTATTGGTGATGAGACTCCAACCACCCACAACGGCACTGGTTCCCGCCAAAAGAGCAACCACGGACGCCATATCCTGACTTCGTGATACGTCGCCCTTCTCTTTGAATCGCTTCTCCTGCTTCGCGGTAGGGTCTTCAGTGCGATCATCCTGGTCAGTATCGGCCACCTGATTACCTCCTTTCAAATGCTCTGGAGCACGTCGCTCACTAGTGTGTCAATGGATAAAACGAGGGCTCGCGTGAATGCGACTATATTGGGAACAGCCGCTTTCAGCGATAAAAGACCCACGCCAATGGATACCGCAAAACTGAGTACAAACAGATTTACTTTGGGCGCCACGCGCGCCAGCATTCCAAGGGACACCATGACTCCCATCAGCGTCACCAGTACCGGCGCCGCCAGCTGAATTGCGGCAGAAAACATCATGCCGCCCTTGCGAACCAGCACAAGACCGGCATCCCCACTGAAAATCACCTGTCCTGGGCCTAAAATGCGAAAGGAATCAATAATATACCGAATCAGCAGCAAATGAATATCAAGGGCAAAAAACAGCAGTGTGGCAATCATCCCCAGCAAACGCGCAGTAACCACCGATTGTGCGTTGGACAGCGGATCGATAGCCTGGGAAAAACCAAGCCCCATGGGAACCCCAAGTACCTGGCCCGCAGTTTCAACTGCACCAAAAACCAATTGCGACGCCAATCCCGCACAGGCTCCCAGTGCTGCTTCGCCAAATACAGCAATGATGAGGTCAGTGGGTTCCAAAGAGATGGGCGTCAGATTGGGCAAACCAGTGTACACGGCCAGTGACATCACAAAAATTGCCGCGGCCAGAATTCGTTTAGGGACGAGATTGCCCCCAAAAGTGGGTATGGCTAAAAGAAGAAACCCCAATCGGGTCATGATCATGGTAATGGTCACGAACGTGGGCAGAAGCAACTCCGTGTCCATAAATCCAGGCATCAGCTCGCTCCAAGCGCAACAAACTTCACCATCATTTCATGAAAAAAAGCAATGAGTTTTCCCATCGACCAATCCCCTACCAGCAACAGTGTGACAAATACCGCACCGAGCTTGGGAACGAACGTCAGTGACGATTCCTGAATTTGCGTTGCCGCCTGCATCACAGCCACAAACAATCCCACAGCCATCGCTGCACCAAGAGGCGGTCCAATGACAAACAGAACCGTCAGTAAGCCTTCAACTACGATTTCAGTGATGAATTCAGAGTTCATTACCCACCTCCGGTAAAGCTTTTAACAATAGACGAAACGATGAGATTCCAACCGTCCACCACTACAAAAAGCATGAGTTTAAGTGGCAGCGATATAAGTGCAGGCGGCAGCATGATCATGCCCATGGACATGAGCATGGACGCGATGGCCACATCCAGCACGATAAAGGGAATAAAGAGCATAAAGCCCATCTCAAACGCCGTCTTAAGTTCACTGATGACGAATGCGGGAATCAGTGCTCTGAACATCACATCTGTTTCCGTCTTAGGCAATGGAAGTTCTGCCACCTCGTAAAAAAGAAGAAGATCTTTTTCGCGGGTATACTTGAGCATAAATTCCCGAACCGGACCTTTGGAGCGCTCAAATGCTTCTTCATCACTGATTTCCCCCGCCTTGTATGGAATTATTGCATTTTCATTTATTTCCACACCAACGGGCGCCATGATGAAAAACGTTAAAAACATTGCGAGGCCAATCATCACCTGATTGGGTGGTGCACTCTGCGTACCAATGGCTGTTCTTAAAAATGACAGGATAATCACAATACGTGTAAAACTCGTCAATGTCATCAGTATGGCGGGAGCCAGTGCCAACACCGTAAGCAACGCCAAAATCTTCAGACCGGTGACCATCTCACCGGGTTCATCAGTGGACCCAACGGAAATATCGATACTGGGAGACGCAAACGCACTTTTCGCCAGTGGCAACGCCAATGCCAGTCCGGCAATTATGATTGCGGTGCGTTTCATGGTTCCCTATGCCCTGTAGTTGCTTTCAGTATTGGTGGATTGCTGTTCCAGCGCGGTGCGCATTCTCGCCATGGAAATTAGGCCAGACACATTCGAAGGTGGCTCCGACGCTGAAAATGCGTTTGTTAACTGAGATGGTGAAATCTGCTGTCGCGCCTCAGTTCTGCGCTTCGATTTCTCTTTGGGTGTATCCCTCTCTCTCACAATTTTGTCGATGGCCTGCTGAAATTCATATGAAAAATTCGAGGTACCGGTATCGTCACGCTTTGCGGGTGCGGCTTTCTCATCCCTGACTTCAGAATACGGCGTCGCTGATATTTTGGGTTCTCTGGCCAGGCTGTCTTTTACGGCGTTATTGATTTCGGCCCGCAATCCACTCTCAATGCTCTCTGCTCCGCTCTCACTGGGGATAAGTCCCAAAGATGTGACCGTCTTGTCGCCCACAGCCAGAAGAAAGCGACTGCCGTTTACCCTGGCCACCATCAATGTCTGGTGCATCCCCAGCTTTTTGCTCGACAAAATATCAATATTGTCTTCCACAATATGACGTCGTGTTTTCTTTTTTTTCATGAACCAGGCAACGAATCCAAGAATGGCCGCAAACAACAGGCCACCGGCGTACTTCATTGTCTGAGAATTGGTTTGTTCAATTGTCTGCATGGGAGGCGCAGCACTTCTGGACTTATCAAAAATGGTACCCGCCAGTTTGTTGTCCTTCTCTTTTTTTGAAAATTGATGTTCAGCGGTGACATCGGACGACGCGTTTCCATCGATTTTCCCATTATCTTTTATAATTGCAGGCGCGGGATTTATCGCATCCTCAGCATCGCTTTTGGAATCAGGCGCAACACTCGCCAATCCCAGTGCAGCCTTTTGCTGCAACAGTGCCATCCGTCTCCGTTTCTGACCATCCGTTAAAACCATGGAAACGATCAGATTGCCTTCCAGGGACATTACGGACAATCGATCGCATGCATCCAGTGTTTTGCCGGTGGGGTGAATCTGCAACACGCTGTTGTCGGGACCACGCTGTACGACCCGCACTTTTTTGAGAGTGCTTCCACTTGGAATATCCAGTTCGCTGACTTCTCTGTTGTGCAGTGCCAGTCCAAAAAAACGAATGCGAATGGAGTCGCTGCTGCACACGATTTTTGAATCGTAATGTGCCATTGGCGGTGATACCACAAATCGAACAACATCAGTGGAAGGCATATTTTCAACAATCGCTGCAGCAATTCTGGAAGTGCCAGCGCTGCCGGCATCGCTGGAGGACGGTGACGCAACGGCATGCACGCAGAACACCCCAACAGATACCATAGTAAAAACAGATATGTTAAAGGGCCTCATTTTCAATCTCCAATCAAATTGTCTTCCGATGTCTGTTTAAACGGATCTTCTCCCACCACTTCCATCACACGTATGCCGTATCGTTCTCCAACCAGAACCGCTTCACCCCGGGCAACCAGCTTTCCATTGGCAAAAATGTCCAGATTGTCGCCCGCCGGCCTGTCGAGCTCCACCACCGTTCCTGGCATAACTTCCACCAGTTCGCCCATTGTCATTGAGCGACGTCCCACTTCCACTGTCAGTTCGATAGGAATATCGAATAGAAAATTGATGGGCCGTTTTGCGGCGCCACGGTCTTGAGCTGTTTGCATCGCGCCTCCTTTTTTTTCATTCTCGCTGGTCATTTCGCTTCCTGTTTCAACCGCCCTATATCCACAATTTCAAAAGCCACATGGCCTCTGGATATGGTTGGCTTCCCTTTGAGTTTGTACACGCCGGCAATGACCACATCCAACGGTTCATCTTTAGCGATTCCCAATGGATATACATCGCCGATTTTCAGATTCCACAAATCGTACGCTTTCATCGACAACTTCCCAAGCTCCATCACCAATTCCACTTTTGCGTTCCTCATGCGTTCATGCAGCAGAGATTCCCGCACATCGGACTTTTCCATGAACAGCTCGGCCGGCCCTCGTAACCACAATACAATCTCCGGATTCAACGCCGACACAAACTGGACATTAATCCAAACGCCGCGCGGTTCCCGCTCCACCCAGAAGTCCTCGGGATTATCGCGCAGATATTTAAACTGCGCGCCTGGCATGGCGATTTCAAGTTCACGACAAATTTCGATAAAAAAATCGCGAAGCAGCCTATCTTCCAGGATGGTCAGTTCACTTCTTTCGGCAAAAACATCCTCCGAATGAATACCGGTTCTTCGGGAAATGTACTTCATCGCGCAACGCCGCTCCATGCCCAGCAATATCCGGCTGTCATTGAATGCGATAGTCGCATATTCGGATCCGGAATCGGTCTGTGCCAGCGGAATCACTTCGGTCATGCCGGACACGGAATGCAACGTGTTGTTTTCCCGTTCGTCCTCAATGGTTCGGACATCCTGAATTTCCAGACGACCGCGGCTTGCAAGTCGCTTCACCAAAAGGCTCTCCAGGGCAGGCGCCAATATTTTGGCGGTCTCAGTCCATTTTTTTAAGCACCGCATGTTGTATGCGTGGTCACTGGCCAGCACATATTCGTCTACCGATTTCTGAGAGGAACTATCCGCTTTCATCGCGGAATATATTGCCTCCAGCTCTTCCTGTGTTAAAATCGGTTCCACGGAAACGCTCCTATTGAGTCACAAATTCAGTCAGATAAATGGCGGCTATCCGATCCATATCCAGCCTTTCATTCACTTTCTGTACCAACATCTTTTCAAGATCCCGCTTTCCTTCTATGGATTGAACCTTTTCCAGTTCGATGGCAGAAAGCTGTAAAAGAATCTCGTTTCGAACAATAGAGAGATACTTTTCAAACTCGGGCTGATCGTCTGCTGAGTACAGCTGAACCGACATTTTTGTTTTGAGATAACGCTTCTCCCGCGCGTTGGTTAAATTCACCACAAACCCATCCAACTCGATGATGGGGCCATCGGTCGAAATGTTTCGACCAGTTCGGGACGATCGCGCCGGGGCATTGGGGTTTGCTTCGTTGACCGCGTCATCCTTATTCATTAAAAAATACGCGCCACCTGCCAATGCCGCCACATTTATAATGACCACAATCGCGATAACGAGCCCCTTTTTCGATTTCGGCTGAACAACATCTGCATCTTCATTGGCCATCTTTTTCTTCCTTTCTCAACACAAACCGAATTTTACGCTGCATATCGTTGAACATCTCCGGTTTCATCTTCTTGCCCGGAATGCGCCTTTGCTGCAGCTCCATCACTATTTCGGTTAAAATATCAGACCCTTCATACCAGGGCCACATGGCAACCACCTTGATGTCCCCTCCCCAGAGCTGAAGCACCACAGCCACATCCTGCAGCAGCTTGCGACCGGAGTCGTCCAGTTCTCTGCTGCCATGGGGAAAAAGGAGTCTTCCCGAAATCACCACTTCCACGCCTTCTTCAATTCGAATGATTTGAACATCTCCAGACAGCTTATCTGCCTGTGCCTTGAGTGTGCTGTACAAACGCTCCATCTCTTTGGGATTTATCATTCCATCGCGAACGCCTTTCAAAAAACGCTGCGCTTCCTGTCTTGCCACAGCCACGTCCACCGCGCGCCCTTCTTTGGTCGACGAATCATTTTCCACTTCGCCGATGGGCATTAACAATTGAATCAGAGATTCCTCACCTTCTCCGGGTTCTGGAAAGTTCATCACACCGGAAGCCTCATCGAACATGCCAAATGCCTCTTTGAGCGACCGTTTATCCATGGAAGACATGGTCAGCAGCAATACAAAAAACGTAATCATCAGAAAAATCAAATCCGAAAGGGTATCCATCCACGCGTCGCGGTCCCGCTCCACCGGTTTGTCTTCACTTTCTGATTTTTTTGAGGCCCCTTCCGCCATCATACTCGAATCGCCCACTATTTCCGTCCTTCCTCGGTGGTTACCACAATTTCCACCCGGCGATTGGACAGCAACTTATTCTGAGCGTCCAGCACATCTACAGGACTGTAGAAGGAGTGTCCCAGTGCGCTCACGTGTCCTTTTTTAAAATTCCCCGCCGACTCCAGATGGCGGGCAACCACCATGCCGCGCTCCAGTGAGAGACGCCAATTGGTGCGCAGACGCCCCGTTGCATCGGTGTGGCCGATTACCTGCACATAGCCATCGTATGCGGCACTCATGCGCGCAATTTCCCCCAACAAATGAAACATCCGTGGTGAAATAACCGATTGCCCCGGTGCAAACAGCAACTCATCGGCCACAACTATTTTCACCTCGCCCGACTGTTCTTCGAACGTTGCAAATATCTGAGGTGGCTCATTGGTGTTTCCCGCCATCATTTCCTTGATAACATGCTGTACCTTTTGAAAAATGGTGTATCCAGAACCACTCGACAGCAGATCGGACTCAGTTTTCAAATTCTTTTCCTCCTGATCCACGGATGAAGCGCCTGGTAACAGACCAAATGATCCCAGCAGCGATCCCAACGCCGCCCGCTTCTTTTGCTCGTTCAAAGTGGCCATCGAGTTCAGCAGGATGAAAAACGCAAGCAGAATCATACTCAGAGTCACAAACAGCAGTCGAAAACTGTTGCTCTCTTTTTCTTCTTCTTCTTCTTCAACGGCCACGGGTTACCCCTTTTCGTCGTCCGCCTTGCGTTCACCTGGCGCCAGATAAATGTTCAGTTTCTGTTCCACCATTCTTGGATTGTCGCCGGCACTGATGGCGAGAACACCTTCCCGGGTTAACTCCCACAGGCGAACCTCTTCCCGGCTGCGAACAGCCAGCTTTCCGGAAAGAGGACCAAATACCAGGTTCGCAAACAACGCACCGTAAAACGTCGTTAAGAGCGCGACGGCCATGGAGGGACCGATGGTCGAGGGATCGTCCATGTTCTGCAACATGCCCACAAGTCCAATGAGCGTCCCCACCAATCCCATCGCAGGCGCATAACCGGCCATGGTGGCAAACACTTCGGAACCCAGCGCATGGCGCTGTTTCAGCCACTTGATTTCAGTGTCGAGCAACATCTCGATAACCCCTGGGTCTTCTCCGTCCACCGCCAGCTGTATCCCCTTTTTAAGAAATGGATTATCGGTATCATTCACTGCTTCCTCCAATGCCAGAATGCCTTCACGCCTTGCCCGATTCGAAAAATCCACCATTTGGTCAATGGTTTTCTGAACATCCGGGAGTTTGTACGAGATAGCTTTGCCAAGCACTTTTCCCGCCCCGGTAATCTGCGCCAGAGGATAATTGATCATCGATGCACCCACGGTGCCCCCCAGAACAATTAAAAGAGAGGGAACATCAATAAAGGGGCCCAGGCCAACGCCTGACGCGATGGAAAAGAGAACCAAACCCCAGCCAATGAGAAATCCAAGTATTGTTGCAATATCCATCGGGAACCTTCTTTCAACATTCCTTGAGATAAGCAACGCATGTGCCACCTCCACCCTCTTCTGAACCAATCCGCCAATACAACGCTATTATTGTGGAATTTGAACCACTGAACACTGTCGCACTGGTCGTGCTGTCAATGTTTTGACTGCAAAAGGATTCGAACACCCATTTTTTTGGCGCCTGCTTTTTCTTATGAGATCTCAAGATTTTTAAAACTGAGCCGTACACCATTAGGGAAAACAATTTGTGCACCCTGTCCTTTTTTGATTGTGCGGATGGCGATAAAGATAATGTCTGAGCAAAACCAATCAGCATATTTAAAAAGATGCCGTCGGTATCAGCGTATTCGCAGACCCGGCTTCTTTCAGTTGCGCAAAACGTTCCGTCATTTCCCAGGAGAATGGATTCTGGTGACACTGGACGACGGCATCATCATTGACTGTAGCGTTGAATTCACCAGGTTAACCGGTTTTCCCAAATCCGCTATTGTTAAACACCCGATCACTCTGTTTTCCTTTTCTGGCAGCGAAATCGGGTGGGGACTTAAACGATTGGACCTTGAATTGCTGCAACACAGCGGCAGATACGAAGATGTGGGCCTGACGACACCCGACAAAATATCCATGATATCAGATATTTGGGTAAGCCATATCTCTCATGGCGACGACCGTTGGGCATTGTGTCTGGTTACCGATAAATCGCCGCAACGGCAACTTCAGGGGGAACTCATCGCCAAACACAAAGAGTTGAAACGGGCCTTTCATCAATTGGAAGAACGTACTGGCGAGCTGGAAGAAGCCAGGGATGCGCTGAAACGAAAAAATCGGAATATCAGTGATCTTTCCGCGCAATCCAGAGCCACCGGCGCATTGGCCACTATCGGTGAAATCACCGCAGAATTGACACATCAACTGAACAATCCACTGGCAGCGGCAACAGGCGCCTGTCGAAAATTGACCAAACTGAACCAATCCGGGCGCACCGAAGAATTTGCTCCCATGCTGCAACTGCTCTCCACTTCATTGCACAGGCTCAAAGAGACCATTGACGAGGTGCACATTATATACCGACAATCCAGAATGCCTACGACACCAAAGTCTCCAATTCGCGTCCGCGATCAGCTGGATGCGACTCTGGCTCTGCTGGAACAGCAGCTGGAGGGATTGACGGTCCTGCGTCAGATCCCATCGGATATTCCGGATATATTGGGGCATCCATCATTGTTTCAGCACGTCATTATCAATCTCCTCGACAACGCCATCGAAGCGTCAGGGGCAGGAGGCACATTGGAAATTGTCGCCAGGCAGGACGGCGATCGGGTGGCCATCAGCATCTCAGATACTGGACCGGGTATCCCGCCCCATCTTCGGGAGAAAATATTTGAGGCGTTTTATTCCCTGAAAGAAGGGGGTTCAGGATTGGGACTTGCGGCCGTTAAGAGATATGTTGAGCGAGATAAAGCGACCATTGAAGTGGGTGAATCAAAACTCGGTGGCGCACAGTTTACGATTTGTTACTGGACAACGACAAGTGGTAATGATGCAGAAAGGAAAGCATAGATGAAGTCACAACGTGAATCGGTACTGATAGTCGATGACGACTCTGAAGTACTGACTGCGCTGGATGCCGAGCTCAGCGAATTTTTTGATGTGACTGCGCTGCTCAGTGCCGAACAGGCATTGGCAACACTGCAGGGACAGTCGTTTTCTGCAATCATCAGCGATGTGAGGATGCCTGGAATCGACGGACTGACTCTGATTAAAGAATGCGCAGTACGCTATCCGGACATGGTGCGCGTTTTGCTTACGGCGTTTGATGATGAGGATGTTCAGGAAACGGCGCTCGGTGAGTTTGGCGCGTATAAACTCATAAAGCCATGGGGCGATGACCTCATTGTAACGCTGCAAAACGCGTTAAAGCAGCGAAAGAACAATATTGAACTTCAAAAGTCCATTGATCTTGGCACCGCCGCCATAGATGTGGATTTGCGGCTTCACCTGCAGTTGTCTCCCAACGAGTTGCTCAGCGCTGTGGCCGCCGAACTTCAACGCGTTCCCGAAGTCATGTGTCTGACCTTCATTCAATTCAACGATGATGGTCAGATTACACACACCGGGTCTGTGGGAACGGACGATGTCGCCACAGCTCCCAGACTCACCCGCAAGCGAATGTCCGCCCCGGAGCGGGATGGCGAATTCTACAAGTACACCGTCCCGGTGGGCACATGGCCGGTACCGGTTGCGGTGTACGTATGCCGGCTAAACAGAGTGAACGACAACAATTTGCGTTACATGGACTTTATTGGACGTCAGGCGTTTCGCACCTGGCTGGTGATCAATCAGAAATCCGGCACAGATACCCCCCGGCAAACTGTTCCCAGCCTGGCTCCTGGTTCACCGATGGATATAGATATTTCGGACTGGATGACAAGAGAGCTGTCGGTTTCCACCACCGTTATTATCAGCGCCACTGAAAGTTTGCGCGAAGAAGCCAGGCGAATTTCCCATAACAATGAGAATGTGGGAGAACTCGAAGACATTGCGTCCGACCTGGATGCCGCCTATGCGGGGCTCACCAAACTTTTGGAAAAGCTGAAACGATAACAGGAGTGCCAATCCGTGTTTATCAGACGGTACCGGTGGCTTTAAGGGTTTCGCCGATGCGGGCCGGTGATGTGGCCACGATGACGCCAGCCTTTTCAAGGGCCTCAATCTTTGCCGCCGCTGTACCTCGCCCGCCGGATATGATGGCGCCCGCATGTCCCATTCGTTTTCCTGGAGGAGCTGTGGCGCCGGCGATAAACGCGACAACGGGTTTGTCCACATGCTCCGTGATAAATGCAGCGGCCTCCTCTTCGGCCACCCCGCCAATTTCGCCAATCATTACAATCGCATCGGTATCCGCGTCCTGTTCGAATAAAGTTAAACAGTCTACAAAGTCCATCCCACCAATGGCATCGCCACCGATGCCAATACATGTGGATTGCCCAATGCCGAGGGCAGTCAGCTGGGCCATGGCTTCGTAGGTCAGCGTACCGGAACGGGAAATGACTCCCACACGCCCCGAAGCTGCGATGTGTGCGGGAATAATTCCCAGGTTCTGCTTAACCGTTGGTGCAATTAATCCGGGGCAATTGGGGCCAATGAGTCGGGTGCCGGTCTGCTGGATGAACGAACGCACTTTAACCATATCGACAGCAGGAATTCCCTCTGTAATACACACCACCAGCTCCATGCCCGCATACGCCGCATCCATAATGGTATCAGCGGCAACCTGGGCGGGAACAAAGATCACCGAGGCGTTGGCGCCTGTTTCCTCGCGGGCGTGAACAACTGTGTCAAACACGGGAATGCGTTCATCGAACAACGTGCCACCTTTTCCCGGGGTCACCCCTGCAACGATATTGGTCCCCGCCGCCAGCATTTTGCGCGTGTGTACAGCACCGGCGCCGCCAGTAATTCCCTGAATGCAGACTCTGGTTTTCTTATCCAGCAAAATGGTCATACCATCTTCTCCCTGGCCTTTTCGACGGCAATGGCCGCCCCCGTTTCCATGTCGCCGGCGGTATAGATGTTCAAATCCGCGGCGTCGAGTAGAGCTTTGCCTTCAGTGGCATTGGTTCCGGCCAGACGCACCACCAGAGGAACCGACAATCCACTTTGCGATACGGCTCTGGCAATACCCTCCGCCACCACATCGCACCTTAGAATCCCGCCAAAAATATTGACAAAAATGACCGATACGCGCGGATCGCTCAGTATAATTTCAAACGCCTTCATCACGGTATCGGCATCTGCTCCGCCCCCAACATCCAGGAAATTCGCAGGTTCTCCCCCTTTTAATTTAATGATATCCATTGTGGCCATGGCCAGTCCGGCGCCATTGACACAACAACCAATATTTCCGTCCATGCTCACATAGGAAAACCCCAATGCCCTGGCTTTCTGTTCAACAGACTCGAGTTCCGATTTGTCCAGCATCTCGCCGTGAAATCGATGTCGGAACTCGGCGTTGTCATCGAATGTGATTTTCGCATCCAACGCAACGATTTCACCGGTTCGCGTCACCACCAGAGGGTTCACTTCCACCAGCGAACAGTCTTCGCGAATGAATAAATCCGCCAGCGAACGCAAAGCGCGAACACACTTATGCAACACCTGACCGTGCAATCCGAGTCGGGCAGTAATGTTGCGGGCCATAAACTGAAACAATCCGGCCAATGGTTCAAACCATTCCTTCTCAAGCCGTTCCGGATGGGTGGCAGCCACCTCCTCAATATCCATGCCGCCCTCTGTGGATGACATAATGCACAGCTTTTTCTTACTGCGATCAATGAGTATACTGACAAACAGCTCCTTATCGATATCAATCGCTTCTTCCACCAGTAATCGACTGATGGTGCGCCCCTCGCTGCCGGTCTGATGGGTGACCAATCGTTTTCCAAACAACTCCGCGGCACAACGCCGAACCTCATCCAGACCTTCCACCACCTTCACGCCCCCTGCCTTCCCCCGCCCACCTGCGTGTACCTGTGCCTTGAGCACCACACGACGCGTCCCGGTCTGCTTCATCAACAGCTCCGCGATATTTACGGCTTCGTCTTCGTCGAAGACCACCTCGCCTCTGGGCACCTGGACGCCATAGCGGGAAAACAATCGTTTGGCCTGGTATTCATGAATCTTCATACGATGGGGCGCTCCTTCACAAGTGACGTGCAACTTCGCGAAATTCCTATAAATACTTTAACCGCCCCGTGTGGCAGATTCAAGGGGATGCGGCAATATAACCGTCGTTTAACGGGGGAGTCTTTTGTATCGATGCTGAGTTGGTTCCAGTTACAACTCCAGTTTGTAACCCAGCTGGCGGACTGTTTTGATATGCACGGGTTTAGAGGGATCGGTTTCAATTTTCTGGCGCAGAGACATGATAAAGTTGTCAACCGTACGCGTGGTGCCATCGAAATTCCATCCCCACACACTGCTTAAAATCGATTCTCTGCTAAACGGACGTCCCGGCGCTTTGGCCAGCAGAAGCAGCAAATCAAATTCCTTCAGCGACAACTCAACGGGATTCCCGTTTATAGTCACCATTCTATTGACCGGATCAATGGTCACATGACCAAATGAAATGGAGGCGTCGTTTTTGGCGTATCCCCGGTGTCGACGCAGCAATGCTTCAATCCGCGCCAGTAGCTCCGGTAGCTCAAACGGTTTGGTGACGTAGTCGTCAGCCCCCAGTTCGAGTCCTTCAATTTTATTTTCCATGCGATCCCGGGCTGAAAGAAGCAGCACTGGTGTATCTTTGGATTGCTGCCTCAGTTCTGCCAGAATATCCAGTCCACTCCAGCCCGGCAGCATGATATCCAGGACAATTAAATCCGGTTTGCTGTCGAATGCCATTTCCATTCCCTCATCGCCGTCACAGGCGGAGAGTACTTTGTATCCCTGCAACTGCAGATTCATCACGAGACCGTCACGAACTGAATTATCATCTTCCACCACCAGGATGGTTTCATCTCTCATCGTCTTGTGCACTCGCATTTCCTTTCGATGTTTTGGCTACCGGAAACTGAACAATAAAAGTGGATCCCTTCTGAGGCTCACTGCGAACCAGAATATTTCCTTTGTGCAACATAACCTGATGCTTCACGATGGCAAGCCCCAAACCGGCGCCGGACGATTTGCCGCTCAACCTGGAGTCAACCCGGTAAAACGGATCGAAAATCCGCTTCTCCTCCTCCTTTGGAAAACCGATGCCGTTGTCGGCCACTTCAAGAATGACCTGGTTATCAATATCGAACAGGCGCAGTTCAATCTTCTTTGTTTTACCGGTGTATTTGTATGCATTCACCAATAAATTCAATACAATAGAGTGAACAGCCTGTTCGTCATATGTGACCATTTCCCTGGAATTCACCCTTAAACTGAATTCCACATCAGCGCGCTGGACCATACGCAGGAATCGATCGACGGCGGCCTGAACCGTCGCCGCGATCAAATCCGTCTTCATTTGGGGGGCAATTCTATCGCGAGAGGCCGCTCGCCAGGTCAACACCCGGTCAATCATCGCTTCCAGCCACTCTGTTTCCCTCAAAATGGTTTTGATGCTTTTTTTTACTAATTCCGGTTTTTCCTGCAGGACACCCATTTCGATGGTTTGGGCATACAGCCGAATCGCCGTCAGCGGGGTTCGCAGCTCGTGGGTCACATTCGCCACAAAGTCCGCCTGCAGTCGGGCAATCCGATGCTTGCGACTGAGCAAGACAGTCACCACCACACCGCCACCGATGGCCGCAGCGGCAAAGCTGATGACCAACACGCCAAACAACGTCCACTCAGTGCCCTTGCCCAACGCCAGCGCCAGGATTCCCACTGAAGTGGACAGAATCACCGGAAGCAATACGCCCACCGCGGTAGCCACAATGGCGCCCGTCAGACTCATGCTGTGTCGAACACGTTTAATACGGGACTTTACGGGACCTTCCATGGACGGCAGTATGAACGGATTACGGTATAAAAATCAAGGAGTAAAGAGACGAAATTATTGGATAAATCTTCGCCTCAGCGCCATAGCGAGCAGGAGCGCGCAAAGCAGCCACATCCATAGTGCGGCTCCGGAATGCCCCACTGTTTCGCATCCACAGGAATCGGCAACATAATCATCAACGCCGGATACATTAATGATCACGAACGTCTCAGCGGAATTGTTATCTCCGGCTTTAAGGGTGTTGTCCGCATTCAATACCTGCACGTACAAGCGCAACTCGTAGGTGCCCGAAAGTTTTGTTTCAAAGGCGGCGCTCAAGTCAATGGGGGCACCATTTTCATCAGCGGACGGACGCATGCGGTAATGATATTCGTACTGCGATGAACAGTTTACAATACCGGAGGCATTCCGAAGCGTTATACCTTCGCTGTCCCCGCCTGCCAGTGTCCATGTATAACGCAATCGCTCATTCTCCCGGTTGGCGAATATCCGCAGCCGAGTGGGACTGTCGCTGGTTTTGGAGGCGATGACGATGGGGCTGTACACTCTAAGTCTCGGATCACTTAAGTCGATGCAATTTTTGGGATCGTCCAGTACCACCGGACAATTTTGAAACGCGAAACCCGTGACAGGTGTCCCGGCAGCGTCCACTTTTGCTTCCGGATATTCAAAATTGAAATCGCATGCATCACCAACGCCGTCACGATCCAAATCCTCCTGCAATGGATTGCTCAGCATCGCCAACCATGTCGCTGCCGACCAGGAAGCGGGATCCACCAACGCGATATCCGAATTTTTATTCTTTTCTACTTTTCCGTTGTATGCCGCAACCAATTCCTGCACCACGGGTATGCTGCAATTATCCGCACTATCCATTATCCCATCGCCATCCAAATCAACATCGCAACCATCGCCAATACCGTCGCCATCCAAATCCGCCTGATCCGGATTGCTCTTGAAAGGACAGTTATCCAGTGCCAGCAATTCGCCATTTACCACCTGATAATTGGGAATACCATCGCCATCGGAGTCGCCCACACAATTGATCCCGGTGTGCGCGGAATCGCTTACATATGCGGATATCAATTTATCGAAGGGACAGAAATCCAACTCATTGGCAATGCCATCTTCATCCAAATCACTGTCACAGGCATCTCCTTCACCGTCGCTATCTATGTCCAGCTGATTTGGATTGTATGCCAGTGGACAATTATCGCGGGATTGCAACTGCGATGCGTCAGGACCTTCGTCGGTCGATGAATCAGAGTCTGAATCCGTGTCATCATCATTGACGTTGCTGTCGGAATCCACGGCGGATGCTGAATCCGTGCCGGCGTCACTTTGACTATCTGGCGCAGTATCGTCTGATTCGGTATCCGCTGCTGTTTCTGTAGTTGTTTCGACCATCGTATCATCTGTGGCGGAATCGGTATCCGTTTCGGTATCCACCCATGGGTCTTCTTTCACATAATCGCGCAGGTTCAACACCAGATCGCCATCAATATCGTCGTCGCAGGCGTCGCCAATGCCATCCTGGTCCAGATCCCGCTGCTCGGAATTTCGAACCAGCGCACAATTGTCACACACATCCCCCTTGCCATCGAGGTCATAATCGTCGTTTCCCGGATCGAACGTTCTGGGGCAGGCATCATTTTCATCCAGCGCATTATCCCCATCCCAATCTCCAGGTTTTAAATATCCCTCTTCACCAACATAGCACTCCTGTGCACCGGCAATACCCGGGAGGGTTACAGCCAAAGCAGCAAGAAAACCTGTAATAATTGAAAAACTGTGTACACTAAAACGAATATTCATCATTTCTCCTCGATTTTGTCGCGGCCATACTAGAAGAAAAGTTCCCGTATGGAAAGGGAATTTGTTCAGGAGTTCAAAAGGTTTTTTTTAAGGATGCGTTATGCCGCCGCAACCCTTGACAAACAGGTGAAAATGGCCGTAAACACAACGTAAAGTGGCATTTATAAAAGTGTAGAGGAACTGTAATGATGACAGCCCCCCAGGATGGTCTGGACACTGCATGGCATAAGGAACCACCATGAGCTTGAACGTCGAAAGAGCGGTTGCGGTGTGCGTGCAATATTTTCTGCGCACGTTGATGCGACTGGAACGGGAACGGTACGGATGGTCGGCCAAAGAAGCCGCTCAGCGAGCCAAATGGCCTCCGGAGTTATGGCGAAGCCTCGAGCAGCACGAGTTGCCGCTGGAGCCACACCACTGGATCAACATATGCACTGTGCTCGAACTGTCAGATGATCGTCTCGCCAGAAGACTCGATGCATTTGTTGAAAAAAATCCGGTATTGCTCGTGGCCGAAGATGCAGACGCGCGCCTCGACGTTTATGAGAAAAAGCTCACCACGCCAAGACTGTTACGCAGCAAACAGGTGTTTACTCTCAATCTCTCTCCTGTGCGCGTGCCGTTGTACGATATTTTAAGCCTGTACGTGCTGGAGGGAGAGACGCTGATTCAGGCTGCCGCGAAAAAGGGGTTTTATCAGAACAAAGAAGCGCCCCCACTCAAGCCCAGTTTCAAGCTGCAAAACACGCATGAGAAACTGGAAATCCGGCGAAAACGGCTTGCCCGCTATGTGACCGAAAAAATAGAAGATGAAAAACTGGATGCCCTGGAAGCGGCGCTTGAGCTCATTGCCAGCCACGAACTGGACGAAGTGCACCGAGCCGTCCAGGTGGTTTCTCTGGCATTGAAATCCACATGAAAAAAATACCTGCATTTTTACTTACCCCTCTGTTTTTATTCTGGTTCATTTCAATTGTTGCCGTATCCATCTACCTGTGCGGTTTGCCAATGACCCATGCACTCGGGTTTGAATACGCATTTATCATGGGGGCGCTCATCTCATTGGCCAGTGGCCATATCGCCACAACGCGCGCACATCAACAGCGGCATACGCCGGATGTATCCCTCTCCATTATACCCCGATTGTGCCCGTCCAGAACCGCTACGCCCGTCGCATATCTTCTCGTATCTGCAGCGCAACCGGGATTCATTTTTCTCGCAGTCGCTCTGACTGTCACACTTGCCAATCAATTGATTGTTCCCCCGTGCAACAACGGACAGGGGCTGGCGTTCTTTGTGCTGCTGCCGGTTTGTTCCACTATCTGCGCAGTTATTATTGGAGCATTTATCGGCGCGGCTGTTTCCAAAAAACGCCGGGCCATTGCGACATGGTATTGCATATGGTTTGGCAGTCTGTTCATTGCTTTGCTGGAGGCGTACTTCACCCCCGCGGTGTATGCGTTTGGTATCTTCTTTGGCTACTGGCCAGGGGTTTGGTACGATAAAGAAATATCTGTCATCAACGCTTTTCTTTCATACCGCCTGTACAATGGACTCACGGTTGCTTCGCTGGTGCTGATGCTTCGCCTGTTCCTGTCACCAGCAACGTGGCGATTTGAATCCTGTCGACTGTCAATTCGCCACACCATTTTGCTGACCGGGTGTCTTTTGTCACTGATGGCATTCGTCGCGTTTGGAGATGCGCTGCATCATCGAACCAGCACTTCCAGTCTAAAGCGCGCCCTTCCCCACCACGCATCCGTAGATGGAATCCAGCTGTATTTCGATGCAAAGGTCTCCAAAAAACGTCGCTTCAACCTGACCCGGGACGCGGCTTTCTCCGTATATCAGCTGCGCCGTTTTTTTGATTTGAAAGAGATACCGGAGATAACCATCTTCGTGTTCAGAGACGCTGTCCAAAAGCACCGTTTAATGGGCGCCCGGCACACCTCCGTGGCCAAGCCCTGGCTTGGACAAGCCTATATCGTGGCCGATGAAACGCCCCACTGGACCCTGCGACACGAACTGGCCCACCTGATTGGCGCCGCATTTGGAGAAGGCCCGTTTGGTGTGGGCGGAAAATATGGTGGATTAGTGCCTTACCCTGCGCTGATTGAAGGCATCGCCGTTGCAGCCACCCCAACCCACCGTGCCCTGGACTTGCACCAGAACGCCAAAGCCTTAAAAGATTTGGAACTGTTGCCCAGGTTGAGCCGGCTCATGGGCATCGGATTTCTGTCGCTTTATGCCCACAGTGCCTATACCGTCTCAGGCTCGTTCTGCCTGTTTGTCCACGATACGTTTGGCGCATCGGCGTTAAAACGGCTGTACGCCGGGGAATCGACCGAATCGGCTACCGGACTTGGCCTGACGGCACTTGAATCCCGATGGCTGGCATTTCTCGATACCGTTCACGTCCCAAAAGCAGAGATGGCAAAAATCAAATATACGTTTGATCGTCCCGCCATTATTGCCGGCAAGTGTGTTCGTGAGGTGGCCCGGCTGCAACGGGAAGCGGAGACCCTAAAAAATAACACATTTACACACGAAGCGCTGCAAACCATGCAAAAGGCCCACGTTCTGTCCGGATATTCCACCGAAACCGAGCTGAATCTGTTCTTCATGCAAACAACTTGTGCGCAAAGGGACGCCAAAGAACATGGGCAATACCTGTTGCAAAGCGACACCGACAAAATCCGCTCACTGCATATCTCCGAAGCGCTCCAGGATATGCAAATCGATACACTGCCACTGACAACGCTGGCGGCCAGTTACCGGAAACTGCAAAAATCCACGACTGATGCCGACGATACCAGACGTCTGTTTGTGAAAGCATATATTGCTGCCACTATGCACAAGGACGCAAAAACAGTTCTCGCGTTTCTAAGTACTGTGCCTGTCACATCCAGACCATCGCCCACAGTGGCCATCTACACACTGGAACGAATGCTGAAGAAACGCCCTGATGATCCGGTACTCCTTTATCTTTGCTCCAGAATCCTGTTTCTCGACCAATCCAATCATGGGGCAGCAGTCGAAATGAAGAAGGCCATCCAGCACGGTCTGGCGCAGGTGGCGCCCCCTCTGGAGCTGGAAGCCCGTTTCACACTGGGTCGCGCCTACCTGAATTTGCGGCAATACCAAAAGGCCAGTGAACAGTTTCAACAAATCACAAAAAACACAGCATATCAAAAAGGGTTTACGCAACTGGCGAAGGACTGGCTGTCCCGCACGACGTGGCAACAGTCTCAACAGAATCCTTCCAGAGGAAAGAAGGAATCCTTATAAAATGACAAATCATATCCGGATGCGTTACTGCACCCAGTGCCGGTGGCATCTTCGAGGTGCATGTGAACCATCACCGGATATGGTCCCGAAAACGGGTGCGCGACGAAGTGGCCCCGACACGGGATTTGGGACATATCGATAAAAAGAAATCGTAACCTGTCTGGTCATTGCGAAAACCACGCCCCCCTTAAGGCTCCCTGGAGAAGCGTCCGGGACTGCATATTCTTAAAAAAGAGCGCTGTAATTGCAGGAATATATGTTAAATCATTTAAACGTGTTGGTGAGCGTTTCCATTATAGCTGAAATGTAAGCCCCAAAATCAAGGGATTCAGACGCAGATGACCGATAGCCGAAATATTCTTTTTGTTACGGCGTTACCGTTCGAGGGCGCTTGTGTTCGAAGGTATCTGGCATTGGAGGCGGAACAGGGGGTCCTGCCCACGTTCTCGAACTCAAAGTATCATTTAGTGGTTTCCGGCACGGGGAAAGCACGTTGTGCGGCCGCCACTGGAGCGCTATGCAGCCGATTCGAGCCAGACGCCATCGATGCGGTTGTGAATATCGGTATCGCCGGTGCGGTTTCTGATACAACCCCGGTGGGAAGTGCATGGCTTATCAACCAGATTTGCGATGCAGCCACCAACCGAAACTGGTATCCCGACATGCTGGCCGCGCACGAAATGTCTGAAACCCGCGTCACCACATTCGACCGGCCCGTTACCAAAGAAACCAGGGGCGTCCCTGAAACCGGACTGGTGGACATGGAGGCCAGCGCATTTTTTCAGGCGGCGTCGCTTTTCGTGGGACCTGAAAAAATTATCACTGCCAAAGTGGTCTCTGATATTCTGCTGAATCCCCCCGGAATCGACACCAACGTCCTCACCCAGACGATGGAAGATGCGTTGCCGATTGTAGTAAATTACATAAACAAGGTATCCGAGTGCAATACCTATACACGGCTGGTAGCGCTCAGTGAGACGCATATGAATTACATGCAAACGTTGTGCAATGCGCTTCAGTTGACCCGCACGCAGCAGGAACAGCTGAGGCAATCGGTAACCCATTACGTTCAGAAATACCCCAACGCCACACTTCCCGAATTTATCCCCGCGCGCGTCATGACCGCCCGGGAGAGGAATACGTATTTTGCTCAGTTCCAAAAAGAGTTGCTTCGCTAATCCCTTTTCACACATATATATTGAGCATGCCATCCGTCATCATCCCACGACGCTGCGTATTATCAATGGATTGCCCCGTGCCACCATTTTGGAAATCGCCAGTTACAAGCATATATTCAACCGGGGAAAACAAAATTTTGAGTTGCAGAAAAAATCCCCAAAACTGATTCTGGCGCAAAAGCAGCCCCCTTTTGTATATCCGTTTTCGCAGAACTGCCAACAGGCGGGATTCAAACAGGCGGTGTATGTGACGCCGGCATTGGGTTGCCGCTTCAATTGTGACTTCTGTTTTTTACACGGCATGTACAACAGCGCCAATCTGGTGGTATTTGTGAACACCGAAGATGTATTCGCTGAACTGAATGCAATACTCAATTCATCTCCCTCCTCCCCCCTCCTATCTCCAACAGGAGACCATTGCCCACTTTTTGTCAGTATTTCATATGAAACGGACCTCATCGCCCTTGAAAGCATCTGTGGTCTTGCAGGCGACTGGATAGAATTCTGCAGGCAACACCCCAATGTGTTTGTGGAGTGCCGCACCCGCAGCGGTCAAATAAAACAACTCTCCAGCCCTCCATCGCCAGGTAATTTTTTACTGGCGTGGTCATTGAATCCCGACGAAGTCATCCGCAGGTACGAACACGGTGCGCCCGGACTCGAAAAGCGACTGACGGCGGTAGACGCTGCACTGTCAGAGGGATGGCCCGTACGCATTTGTTTCGATCCGATTTTGCCAGGACCGGGATTTGAAAAACGGTATTCCCAACTGTTTGAAACAGTCTTCTCACGGATTCCAGCGGACAGCCTGTTCGATGTCACAGCTGGACCTTTCCGGATGGGAAAGGATTTTTTCAAACGAATTCGCAGGCAGCGTCCCTGGTGTGATTTGTTTTATCCCTCTGAAAATGTTGATTCCACTACCACATATAGTGCTATACTACAACGGCTTTGCGATTTCGTGCCGGAGGGAAAACTCGTTGTATGGGAATAGCAGTTGTAACAGGCGCTTCAAAAGGGATTGGTCTGGAAATCGCCAAACGTCTGGTTGGCGCCGGGTATAAAACCTATGGACTGGCCAGATACACCGACGACTTCGAATTCGATTCTGATTTGTTTCATACCATAAAATGTGACATCACGGATTTGCAGGCGTTGTGTGTTGCTGCCAGTCAAATCGTTCGCCTTGAAAAGTGCATTGATGTGCTGGTAAACAATGCCGGCATCGGCGTATTTGGCCCATTGGATACGCTGGCAGTGTCAGATATCGACCGAATGATAAAAACCAACGTCACTGCCCCATTCGTGCTTACATCTCAGCTGCTCTTTTGGCTTCGGAAAAGCAGCGGCAGTATTATCAATATCTCATCTACCGCTGCGCAAAAAAAACAGGCCCAGGGCGCGGTGTACAGCGCCACCAAAGCGGCGCTCCTGCATTTTGGGGAATGTGTTTTCGAAGAAGCGCGCAAGCAGGGCGTCCGTGTCACTACCATTTGTCCTGACATCACCTTTGGAACCGATTTTTATCGGAACAATTTTTTTTCGCCGTCTGAAAACGAAGATACGTTCATTCTGCCAGAGTGTGTCGCCGATGCTGTTATGTTTGCTTTGAATCAACGCCCAGGCACAGTGATGTCCAAACTGGTTATCCAACCCCAGCGATTCCAGATTAACCGAAAGTCGCAGAGCTAAAGAACTCCGGCCATTTTTCTGAAATTCCTGAAATAGTACTGCAGGGTTTCATTGGATATGGCGCCCTGGTCATACACCAGTCTGGCGGAATAAAAGGTTTTGGAATCGAGCTGCCGATAGAAATCCGCTGCCAAACGATTTTCCGCCACCAGTTGTGTGTATAAACGCGTTCCTGGAAACGGAAACAGAGATGACAACAGTATCCAGTCCGGCGCGATGGCGCGACAAAAATCAACCGACTCCTTCAGGTGGGTTTCTGTTTCATCGGGCAGGCCTATCATGAAGGTGGCCACAATTTTGATATGCTGCTGCTTAAGCAATGAAATTTTGTAAAGAATCTCTTCATTGCTCAAATGTTTTCCCAGCGCTTTTTTTCGCATCCGGGCGTTGCCACACTCAATTCCCACCAGCACGCGATAACAACCGGCCTGACGCAAGACCTTTATAATCTGCTCATCAATGTCACTGATATGCACATTGCACCAGAACGGACGGTTGATTTTTTTTTTAAACGTCTCCTGGAACTCGCAAAGCCACTCAAAATCGAGGGTGAAGATATCGTCGTGAAAGCCGATAACACCTTTGTAATCAAACATGGCAGTGGCCAGATGCACCTCATTAACAATGGAATCCACCGAGCGCCTGCGAATCATTCGTTTGCCCTGCAGCTGTAAAAGCCGCGGATTCAGGCAAAAACGACACCCATACTTGCATCCGCGTGTGGCCATAAACTCCATGCCCACCAGCTTGCTCGCCTTGGTGGAAAGCACTTCGTGGTACGGAAAAAACGATCGGTCCGGAAATGGCAGCCAATCCAGGTTGTCCACAATGCAACCGGTTTCATTTTTGTGGAGGACGCCGTCTTCCTGATAATACAAATTGGGAACACCGCTCAACGACCGACCATTTTCCAGATAATCGGCAATGGCGGCGGCTGTGAGCTCCCCTTCCCCAACACAAACACCGGTCACGCCATCTTCCATGGCCAATTCCTCCGGCAGGGCTATGGCATGGGGCCCCCCTGCAAAAACAGGCACGCGGTTTTTCCAGTAGTGGTTCATCGCATGGGAAAACAAAGGATAACCGGTGGTGGCCAGATAAACAAATACCGCGTCGAATTCCCGAGCGGCTCCCAGAGATTCCGCATCGTTCACATTATCTATATTGAACAAAACAGTCTGATGGTTTAACTCTTTGAGAACTGCGGAGATGAACCCCAACCCCTGGCTGTATCCCAGATAATTGGCAACATCGAGCGGCGGAACAAAATTAACGAGTGCAATCCGTTTCATGGCTACTTCCTATGTGAAACGGCGCCAAAAGGGAAGTCTTTTGAAAGCAAACCAACTGACGTATTTTGGAATTCTGCGAGCCCCCACCAGCTGGGCCAAAGTGTGCCGGGAACTGGTGCACGCCCTATCCCAAATGAATGTGGATTTGAATGTTTTCGAACGAAAGGGATTTTTATACGACCCACAGTTTCCACTGCCAGATATGGTGACGCGGCGCATTACCAACGCGTTTCGCAACGATGTGGTCTTTACCTTTGAGCACCCATCCACCTATCACATGCTGGAAGGCCGCTACAAAGTGGGAATTCTCACATACGAAAGCACCGTGGTGCCGCCGCAATGGATCGAAGAATCCAATAAGCACTTGGATTTACTGCTGGTTTCCTCCACTTTTTGCAGAGATATTTTTGTGCAGTGCGGCATGGACGACGAAAAAATCGACATTCTGCACTATGGGTACGATCCCAAAATCTACACCCCGGCGGGACCGAAGCTGGATTTGACCGCGCATACGAACAGGCGGTTTAAATTTTTAACCGTTGCATCACCGCACAAACGCAAGGGCATCGAGACGCTGCTGCAGGCGTACAGAAACGCATTCACTCGTGATGACGATGTGGTATTGCTGGTAAAGCTCAACTACATTCCCCATAAGAAAAAGGGAAAACCGTTCGAGTACCGGGATATACACGGCATGTTCGATGATTACCGAAAAGATAAAACCGCTCCCGAAGTCATCCTGCTCGACACCTTCTTTTCCGAACACGACATTGCCGCGCTGTATCGCTGTGCAGATTGTCTGGTGTCAGCCACGCGGGGCGAAGGTTTTGGCATGGTATATCTGGAAGCGCTGGCGTGCGGTTTGCCGGTCATGGTAACCGGATGGAGCGGACACATGGATTTTTTAAATCACGAGAACGCCACTCTCATAGATTATCGTCTGCGAACGGCCGGTGAAATTCAATACGATTGCAACTCAAAAAAAGCCCGCATCGCAGAACCGGACGTTCACGATTTCAGCAGAAAGCTGTTTATGGCCATGAAAAATCCCAAAACCATCAAATTCGCTCCCGCAGAAGAGCGATTTCAATGGCAACACCTCGCATCCGGTTTTTTAAAAAACATCGAAGCACGGCTGTCTGACAGCCATTGAACAGGCAATTCATAAATCAGGCATCCAAATTCAGTGTCGGTGGTGGTGTTGCCAAGCTGGCAAAATACTTTTTATCGTCGGTAAGGATGTGTTGCACCACCATTTCCACTGCCAGAAAATCCACCAGATTGCGAATTGGGAGTTGATTCTCTTCGGCGGCTTTACGCAACTCTCCCGCCCTGGCAATAAGCTCCCGATGTTTGAGCTGATGCGCGGACAGATCAGGCCACCCAATTTGCTGCAATATTTTTTCCTCATGCCCAAAATGATCTTTAATTTCCGCCAAAAGACATTCCAGCGCCGCAATAAATTGCTCCGGGGCCTTTTCCTGAACCATTGCCGTGCTAATCACCTGATTGGCCAATTCGAACAAATTCTGATGCTCTGCATCCAGAGTGGCATCACCACATTCAAACACTGTGCTCCAGGACAGACGCAGCGGCGCATCATGTTCACGCCATACCCACGCATTCCCAATGGGGACAGAAGGAAACGCCAGCATTTCCACGCGATTTCTTCCGGCTCGTTTCGCCTTGTACATAGCATCGTCACCGATGCGCATCAGGTCGTGCTCATTATCTGCGTGATCCGGAAACAGCGCCACACCGATACTGCACGAAAGCGACAACGCAGTGTTGTCTTCGGTAACGAATGGCCGTTCAATGGCCAACCGGATGCGCTCAGCTGTGGCCAGCGCATCGCCCACATTCTCCAAATCCGGCAGAAGTACAATAAATTCATCTCCTCCCATGCGTGCGGCAGTGTCATACGAACGCAAATTTTCCTCCATGCGAACCGATGCCTCCCGAAGCAACCAGTCCCCAACCTGATGCCCCATTTTGTCATTCACCGGTTTAAAATTATCTAAATCAATGAATAATAACGCAATCCGACGTTTTTTTCGACGCGCGTGCCTCACCGCCAGCTGCAGCCTGTCGTAAAGCAACCTTCGATTGGGCAGTTTTGTGAGGCCATCGTAAAACGCCATGCGGCGCAGTTCCTCCTCGGCGCGTTTGCGCGCGGTGATATCGTGAGTTACTCCCAAAAGAAAGCCTGGACGCCCCTTTTCATCCGGATGCAATGAGACGATCAACTCCACATCGATTGTGTGACCATCTTTGTGAGTTTGCCGGGCTTCGATGACGTCGAGTTCTTCTTTGGGGGATCTGGTGCTCCATTTGGCCAACACTTCTTCGAGTCTGGCATGCAATACGGCTTTGGAATCCGGAGTAAATACCTCCCACGGAGACTGTGTCATCACTTCATTGACCGATATTCCCAGAAGCTGCTGGACAGACGGACTAACATAGGTCAGCCGCTGATTTTTCAAATCCATCATCCATATAACATCGGCATTATGCTCGGCGATAAATCTGAATCGCTCTTCACTTTCCTTAAGCCTGGCAGTGCGCTCATCCACGATTTTTTCGAGATTCTCACGATAGGCCGCCAACTCGGCCGCCACGCGTCGTTGTCGGGTCACATCGACAATTGCAATAATATACGAATCCATGTTGCCAGATGTGCCGGTGATTCGCTCCACATATAAATCGAGCCATGCCAGTTTTTCGTCTTTTCCGCGACACGGCTCAATCAGCACATATCGGTTGTCTGAACTGTATTCAAAGTCAGCATCGCCGAACAACCTGGCTTTGGCGGTTTCGGAGTAAAAAATATCCTCAAACCGGAACGATTCATCCATCACCTCATCTGGTGTGTATCCCAGGAACCGACCGAACGCTTCATTGGCATGAAGCATTTTTCCATCGCGACGGATGTGTACCAAACCAACGGCGGTATTCTCGAACACCACCCGAAACAGTTCCTCACTCTTTTCAAGCCGTTCTCCAGTTCTGCGAATTGAAACGAGCAGCAATGTCATGAACGTCATCAATCCTGTCGAAGTTGCCAGCAATGCCAACGGGGAGCTCCAGAAAACGTCGGATTCAGTTTTATAGACATTGTGAACCGCCACCAGCCCTATAAACAGAACAATGGTGAACATCGACAACCAGAAATAACTGCACGCAGTTGGTGTACGATTCCGAAAAAAACGCATACAAAAGTGTGTTATGAGTAGACTCGGTGTCAAATTGCATTAATGATTTCCAGTATAATAAATCATATGATAGTCAAATTGCATTCAATCTCTGATGCATGTGGGCTGTCGGGTTCCTGTTGACCAGGCGAAATATTGTAACCTGGGGGCTATGAAGCAATCCATTTTCAAAATGAAATTTCTCCGCCCCAGTATTCAGGCCCTGCGGCAGTATTTGCTCACCCAGACCACATGGTATTGAAGTCGGTATACACTGTGTGCGGATTTTATGACCTCCATCCCGCGGCTATACCGCATTCGGGCTCATTCAACCACGGGAAATCCCGTGGTGTGCTGTCTACGACCGTATAGAAAAACGGTTCTTCTTAAGGAATTAACAGTATTGATGAGTGGTTATCAGAAATAGAATTCGGCTTCGTACAAAAAATATTGAAACCATTTTCCTTATCGTGGCGTCCAGTATAAGTTTAACTGCGTTAGGAGGCGTCCCCTGCTGGTATCCAAACATAAAAAGAGCATTGCCACAAGAGAAGATATTCTGGTTGAACAGTCGCTGATTGACAAGGCGCAACAGGGAGAACCGTATGCCATCGGCAAGCTTTATGAGGCACATGTGTCGAATGTGCGCAGATTGCTCAAGGGCATATTGGGACCGGATGCAGACATTGATGATCTGGTCCAGGATGTTTTTATCCAGGTATTCCAATCCATTAATGCATTCCGAGGCGACAGTCGCTTTTCCACCTGGTTGCATCGCGTTGCGTCCAACATGGCGCTATCATGGTTGCGAAAGAAAAAACGGCTGCCCATGCATCTTTCGGACTCTCATTATCCCATGAGTCCGGAAACGCAATCTGACACAGTTCAGCGACAATCGGAAATACAGGCCCTGTACGGTATCCTGGATACCCTGAGCCCAAGGCGACGAATCGCTTTCATTTTATTCGAAATAGAACAATACACCCTATCGGAGATAGCCGACATGACCGGTTCCAACGTGGCGACTGTAAAATCCAGACTCTTTTTCGGACGGCGGGAAATACTTAAAAAAGCCCATGGCAGTCCTGTGTTGCGTGAACTCATCAGCGCCCCGGAAAAAGGGGGGGCATCATGACCCGCCGAACATTCCAAAACAATGCGAAACTGGCAAAAATCAGAGAAGCGCTGGACACCGCCACCCACCGTTCTGATGCGAGTGATGCGTTCGCCAGACGACAATTGATCGCGCGCCTACGGTTATCCCGGCCACCCGCGAGACGCACGCAAACCTTCCGCGTTGCAGCGGTGGCTGGCGCATTGGCGCTTTTGACAACCGTTGCCGTTCTGATTTTTTTGAATTGGCAACGTGCAAAAACGACGTCCCCAACAAACGATCCGAACGTCGGTATGAAGGACATTACAGTACATCTCGACGGTCTGGTGAATGTGTTGCCGCTGCATCGCCTCATTGCAATTCCCAAACAGACCGGCGCCAAATTTGTTATGGCCGATAGATCCACGCTGTGGGTCGACCAGTTCACCCGACTGCAATTTGAATCCACTGAGGGTGATTTACAAATGAATCAGGGGCGCCTGCTGGCCATGTTTAACAAGCGTTTGAGCCCCACTCGAATTCATACACCCAACGGTACCATCCGAATTGTGGGTACAGTTTTTTCAGTGTCGGTGACAACGGACGCAACAACTGTCCGGTTGTTTGAAGGCAAGATTGATATTGAAACCACTGGCGGCATCGTCAAGGTTGAACCATACACGTATGTCCAACTCAAAAATGGCAGCGTGCAAAACCGGCGTACGTTGGATAAAAGTGACGTGCTTTCAGCACTGCTGATACCAGAGAAAACCTTTCACCTCACCGGGCCTAAAGTTCCTGAATTGCAACTGCCCAACGATGCGACCCCAATTGCAGAACCGACGAAAACCATCTTGAAAAAGAAACCCAAAAAAAACAGGCGTGACCAGGATTCCCCTGCCCCGTCTGCAGACAGTGGCGTTAATGGGTTATCCACGCAAGGCCATGTGTCGCCGCCGGCCGATGAAATGGAAATTGAACACCGCGCAGAGTCGGATGCCCTCCCCGCGCGAGAATCGCTGCCCCCAGCGGAACAATTGCTGGAAGATGCCTGCAGCAATCTTAAAAAAGGTGACCACAACAGCGGAAAGGAAAAGATTCGCGATTATCTCAGGCAGCATCCGGACGATCGCTACTGGGAACACGTCCATTCGATCTTTGAATAAACCACATCAGATTTGCTGGCATTCCATAAAATACCCAAAGAAGTATTTTTTTTAAAACCTTTTGCCCCCCTGTTGCGACAAAGAAGGCAGAAACAGCAAAGCGAAAGGAAAATGCCATGAAAACAATGCCAACCATTATTGCGATTCTGTTTAGCCTCTGCTTGTCCACTGTTGTCTTCGCACAGGAAAAAGAGGATGTCACCAAATACGATTTTGATGACGATGTGGTACAGGGAGACCTTTTGGTTCCGGAAGGAACCATTGTACCGGGGCGAAGCGGTGAAAGGTCGACAAGCCTCATCAAAGTCCGTGGACACTTTGTCCCTGAAATGTTGAAAAGCGTGGAACGCATCTAGTCCACGTAAATGTCAGGATTCACTTTCGCCAGCCGTGTACCACACGTCATTGGATTTTTTTTAATGAGATGCCGGCCTTTGTTCCAAACAAATTTCTGACCTAAAAATTTTTTTTGTGGAATTGGTCGCAATTGACGCTACATATGAACCAGGGAAAAACGCAATTATTTTTCGGGAGATAAATATGAAGAATCACCTTACATGGATGCTCACCGCTTTGTTCGTCTGCGCCTGTGGCAGCGTAGGAATGCACAAAAATACGGCCACTGCGGATGAAGCATATGCGCCCCCCGGGGGCGATGCCGACGAAGGCTATGTCAGACAGGAGAGCATGGCGGCGGGATCGCCTGTATCCTATGATATGGAGGATGAATTGTCAGCGGAGTTGGAAGCCGCGCCAGAAGAGATGGCGCCGCAAGCACCCAAATCGGCCCCAATGGAGCGGTCCATGGAAAAAAATTTGAACGCGCCCAGCACGGAGAATCCCCCAAAAAAAGACTCCCCAAAAGACAGTCAGAGCGACGCTGAAATACCCGAGGGGCCGATGATTATTTATAACGGGTATCTCCACCTCCGGGTAAAACGGCTCATGGATTCCCTCGACCGCATATCGGAAATGACGCGAAAACAGGGCGGCTATGTGGATTCCCTGACAGAGCGATCCATTGTTGTCCGCATTCCTGGGGATCGTTTCGAAGCGATGATCGCCGCATTTGCAAAACTGGGCGATGTGTTGGCCCGGGAAATATCCGCTGTGGAGGTTACCGAGCAATACACCGATTTGCAGTCCCGTCTGGCAGTGGCAGAAAAGACGCGAGAACGTTTGCTGCTGTTGCTCGAAAAGCTCACAGATTCAAGAGAACGCCTGCGTGTACTCGAAGAAATCAAACGTCTTTCCGAACAGATTGAATCCATCAAATCCACTCTTGCCACGTTGCAAAATCTGCTCAAGTATTTCACCATCACAATTGATTTGACCCCCATTCTTGAAGACGGCGCCGCCATTTCGCACCAGTCGCCGTTTGCCTGGATTCGCGAACTGTCGCCCCATCGCACAACGCTGTTTGACGGCGGCGATAACATATCCCTGAAGCTGCCGGACGATTTCGTGCGCTTCAGCAAAGAAGACGATTATCGCGCTCAGTCCGCAGACACCACCATCATCAGGGGAGGCCTGGTTGCCAATGATCCGGTTGGCGACAACACGTACTGGGCCGACAGCATCATTTACGAAATGACCGGTCGCAGCGAATCTCTGGAAAAAAGGGGCGCCACCAAAAACATGACATGGCTGCTGTTTAAAAACGCAGAACTTCAGCCCAGATGGTACCTGACTGCGCTTCATGCAGATGCTGAGGATTTGTACGTTATTGAAGTTTTCTTCCCAAATGAAGATGCCTTCAACAGCCACGGTGATGCCATCTTGAAATCGCTGGAGACATTTGAGGTGAAAAAATGAAATGGATAATCGCTTCTTTCATTTATGTGGCATTCACTGTTATGTGTTCACCAATAATGGCGCAATCCGTTGAAACGATGGATGAAGTCCGAAAAAGTCCGGAACCATCGAAATCGACGTCGGCTGCTTCCATGGCAGCGGGTGACGCGGAGGCCACGAAAAACCGTCTCACTGCGGTGAAATCAATCATGGTGGTAAAGGTGGTAAACCCGGATGAAGCGCGTGTCTCCATTTTAAATCACGCCAAAAAAATTGGCGGTTATGCCACACATCTCAATGACTCATCGATTACGCTGAAGTTACCGCCCGAAAAACTGAATTCGGCGATACATACATTTGCCAAAGAAGGGATTGTTATTCATAAATCAATTGAGAGCGAAGATCTCGAAATGGAGATTGCTCAGCTTGAGGGGCGATTAACAAGCCAAATGGAGATTCTCAAAAAGTTGCGCAGCTTTTTTGACGATTCCGATTTTGCCGCCACGCTGGACATTGAACGAAGCATGGGGCAACTGGTCAATGAAATTGAAAATGTAACAGGTCGCTTGCGTTATTTGCGGGAGAAAGCCGCCTGGTGTGTTGTGGAAGTTCATTTCCGATTCCGACAGCGGGAGCAGGTTCTGTACGTGGCCTCGCCTTTCGAATGGCTTAACGGCGCCAACCTGGACGCCTTTTTGGAGGAGTTCTAATCATGCAATATCTGAATCGATTACGCCGGATATTTTGCTGTCATAGCTGTATCGGATTACTTTTTCTCGCGACATTGGCTGGTTGCAGCACGGTGCCATACACATTTGAGTCCCCCAGCCAGTTTAAGCGATTTGATAACAAACGCGAATTTAAATACATCACCGCCGATGGTGTAATGCTTAAGGCCAGAGAAGTCGACAATTATCCCAAAGCAGCGCTTTCCTTTTGGAAGGATGCAGCCCAAACCCATCTGGAAAAAGTGGGCTACACGCTCACCGATACGGTCTGTTTTAAAACGCAAAAGGGGTTGCATGGATGCACGTTGACGTTTGCGCTGCCCCATGGCGCCGAGGACTGGATTTTTCAGGAAACCATCTTCGTTGTAAACGAACGTCTGGTATTGGTGGAAGCAGCGGGCGAATTTGGAAAATTCAAAGCCATCGAGGCAGACCTGCAAAAAGCGCTAAAAACGTTTTCTCCCAATCTGTAGTCACAATCCCATCTAAACTTTGCACGATTGAACTAAAAAGGTGTATACAAGTATTGGTATGCGCCCAAACGGTACAAGCGCAAGCGAATGAAGCCCATGGATCAAAGTAGAAAAAAGACAATTAAAACAATAATTACAATTCTGGTAATCGTTGGCGCCATTGCCTGGCTCGCAGCGTCCAGTTTTGAAGAAAGCATGATTTATTATAAAACTGTAGAGGAAACACTGGCAGAGCGTTCGGAGTTTGAAAAGACGCCCGTGCGCGTGAATGGATTACTGGTGCCCAAATCCATATTGCAAAAGCCAGGCACGGATCAGTTTCGGTTTCAACTTGAAAAAAATGACGTTGTACTTGAAATTGAGTATGCCGGAATCCTACCCGACACCATGCGAGAGGGCAAGGAACTGGTGGTGGAAGGAACACTGATTCCCGGCAAAAACACATTGAATGCCACTGAAATTCTCACCAAATGTCCATCCAAATACGAAAAAGAAGCCAAAAGCAAAAACCGGTAACTTTTCCTTTAAAAGCGCATTGACTTCCACCAGGGGGCGATCAATACTCTGCTGCCCGAATAGGTTGCCTGCAACAATGACCCCTTTGGGAAAGGTCTGCATTATGAAATTATTTTCAGGAAAAGTTGATATTATTGCAGCGGAGATTACACAACGTCTCCTTAGCGCCGAATCCATTGAGACGGACAGTCCCAACGAAGTGGAGCTGGACATTGCTTCTGTTTTAAAAGAGTACATACGGCGGGATCGGAAACTAACTGATGCAGCCAAAGACATTTGCGAACGTCAGGGACTTCCCTATAATTCATTTCCCAAACTGAAACGTCAGCTGGCAAAAAAAGAGAATTTTGGCATCGGCGACGACGCGATGGATTATATCATGGATCAGGTTATCGGTGTTTTTATGCACAGCCAGTTTGTGGAAGAGATATTCGCACCGGACAATGAATTGAAATTGGTGATGCGGGAAGTTCTCCGCAAACATACTGAAATCGAAGATGATATCGATGAAGAAGCACGCCGTAAAATTCGAAATCTTCAGGAAGGCACCAATGAATGGGAAATTGAATACAAGCGTGCCATGGACCAGGTTAAAAAGCGCAGAAAACTATCCTGAAACATCCATCGTCCTTCCTGGCAACCATTCATTCTCCATTTCCAGTGACCTTGTATCATTCATCCGTTGTATCCGAGACATTCACGGTGAAGACGTTGGCGCTTCACAGCGGGTCGCTGGTGCGAAATCCCTGTAATTACGATTGGTGTCGATTCCTGCGCCAATTCGGTGATAACAAAGAGCCGACACATTATTCATTGGGGCCCCTTCTTTGGATGTATCTGTAATAGAAGCCCCCCCCGTGTCAACGCTCTGTATCGTGGGTTTATACTCGCCGCCCACCTGCAGAATATCGGTCGCGCCAGAGCTACAGGAGAAAACAAGCTTAAAATCATCTCCAACGCTCACTGGAAATTCATTATCCGCACCGGTCGGTATCGTAACAAAAGGTGCATCGCCTGACGCTACAAAAACCCGCCCATCATCCGGCACCACAAATCCATCACGAAATGTCTCTATCCACGGTTCATGAATTTCGGTGTCGCTGGGATTGGGATCCACGGTTTCAAGAACACATCCCCCCGCGTCTGTACCCGGTTCCATCTGCAACTCCACAAACTTGTATATGCCATTCCCCTCCTCCAGACTGACCCGCTGAATAACTGACGCAGGACGAACATTAACGGTATAAAAACCTACCGTCCCCAGATGTGATCGCAATCGAATCTCCCTGTTGGCCACATCGTTGGCATCCAGATAAACCAGAGGATCCACCGAACCTTCCGGGGAATCATCATACTCAATACAGTCGTTGTTTTCATCGCAAATAGCAAATGCCATATCGGGTGTATTTACAACGTCCCCATTGAGAGAACGGGCGGAGACTTTGACAGCGACCCGACAATTTGCCGATGCATCTGGCAGGGTAAACGATTCTTCATCAAAAGCGGTAGAAATTCTCCCCAACCTCAACCAGGGATGGAGGCACAAATCAGTGCCCTCGATGGCCTCTTTTTCTGTGGCAACATTGATTACAGAGACCTTGTACGGATCGGGCGAATTCCCCCACATTCGAAAAATATCATCAAATGCGCCCAGCAGTACTCCGTTGTCCGGCATCAGTCCGATATTGGGCTCCGATTCGTCCCCAGTGGAGTACAGGATTGATACGGGTATACTCGTATACGTTGGGCATCTTGTTTTTTCGGGACCGGGATCCACACAGCTGCCGCGAATCTGAACAAGAGATGCCAATTTTGTGTCCGCTGTCGCAAAGGCATCCGCATTCAAACTGTTGTTCCCATCGCCATCTTCGGAATCATCCGTTGTCTGAATCTGGTTTTTAGTCGCAAACGTACCGAGCAGAAACATGGGGCCACCATGACTGTTTGTGTACGAGTCATCTTCAACCGCGTTGAGTAACGGCGCCAGGCCTTCAGGGTTTTTGAGCGGGAGAGCATCCGGGTCAATTTGCCAATATCCAATCAACGCGCCTTCACTGGCGGAGATACCAAGGCGCAATTCAGTTGCGGTCCGAAAATACGAGAAATCCGCGCTCAACTGCGCCGAATCGCCGGCTTCAATTGGGAAATTGTCGATACGCGCAAACACCTCTTTATTCGCGGCGCGAATCTGCGATACCAAACGACCCAGCACCGGACCGTTCGTTGCGCCGGCCAACACCTCCGGCATGGCAATGGTCAACCCCGATACATTATGTGCACCGGGAGCCACATTCACGCTGTTCAGCTGCACTGTCAAAGAGTCATCCTCCTCGCCGTCGCTGTTCTTTGACACAATTTTTAAGGGGATAACAAACTGATCGCCCCTTGTGGCGACCAACACACCAATCCAACCCCCAGGCCCAGTCTCGTCGAGGCTGAAAACGATAGTCAGATAATAGTTTTGTTCTTCATACAACGTGTAGTACCGCTCAATGGAAATGCCAATCCCATTAAACACAGACATGGCAAATGGTTTGTTATGAAACGCCTCACCCACCAGAATCCGAATTTTTCCCTGACCGGCGCTGCGATAAATTTCGCGTTTGTCCTCCGGCAACGAGAATACCGGCTGCGGTAGCTCCCCCCGAACATTCACAGCCGCTTTACGAACGGAGATGCTGCCGCCTGTGTCGTCAACGTCTGTCACATAAAACGTTTTTAGTCCTGCTTTTGCCGTGGGAGAAATGCGCAACGACAACCTCAGTCTGTTCTCATCTTCAACGGCAACACTTTCAATCCGAATCGCAGGATCTGAAACAGCAATCTGCGTATCCGCATCCACCGTAAATCCCTCTGAAAACAAAATGATTTCCAAAGTGGGGCTCTCCAGCCAAATCACATTGGGCGATGCCGACACCACATAATCGGTCTGGTCGCCCTTTTTGACACTGAACCAGATACTGCTGTCCACTAAAGAACCTTTCTCAATATTCATCAGAGTCGGTCCGGTTGGCGCATCGTCCAGTACGCGGCATTCATTTATCGTTATTCCCTCATATCCAGATGTTCCATCAAACGGTTCCATGGTTGAAGCTGGCTTGGATACGGCTCCAAGCCCTTTTAGGGAAATGCCATTTCTTGAAGAGACTTTTATCTGACCCTCGCTGACGCCATTTTTAAATGAGCCGGATTGTCGGTACACATTTCGCGTCAGGGCGGAATCCCCCTGCTTGACTGTCATCGAATCACTGGAGTTCAGGTACGAGCCCCAACGCATCATCGCATTCCCCTGAATATGGCGTACCAGCAAGTGACCGCGCACCTCGCGATTGCCGGATGTGAACTGCAGCTCCACATTATCTATATTATTATTTTCCCCGGGATATATCCATAACGCCCAATGGTCGTCCCCGAGGGGCTGGTAGTCCAACACATCCGCACCTGTGGTAAGGGATTTGATTGTCCAGGTATCGTCCACTGTGTCACCAATGAGATTTGCGATAACGAGCTGGGTGGGGCAGCCATCTGGCACGGATTCCGAATTCACATCCAGTACACAGTCGTTTATCATCGCTGGACGAAAGCGAATAACGGAATCCGAATAATCAGAGGGCGTTATATTGATGGCGGCATAGGTGAGCGTATCCACTCTTCGTGTTTGAATTTTAATGGCTGCAGGACCTAACATGGCACTGTTATCCACCGTTAAATGGCAGGTCACCTGCTCTGCGTTATCCGACATATCCGGGCACGAAATTTGAACGCCGGGGTTTTCCGGCACAGAGACTGAAAGCCATGGCGATTCGGTGTCCACCTCATCCGGTTCCGGACGAAACTGAATGTTCTTTTCAGCTTTCAGTGTCACATCAAATTCATGTTTAGCCTCACCCGCCAGCGGCTTTTTAAACTGAAACGGCGTCATGGTCACTGTGGCGCGAACATCAGGCCTGATCTCCAGCTTTTGTCTGTAAACTTCGGAACCAAACACGAAAACAGTGTTCACTTCATCGGTTTTTTTTCCAATTTCGAGTGCCAAATCGCCCACGGAAAGAGTGGCAACCGCATCTTTCGGATCCCAGCTCTTATAGTGCATATGATCGTTATTCTCAAACATGACACTGGTGGGACCAGTGGTCGGAATTTTGATTTTCCCATCCGACACGAGTTTGACGCTCACTCTTGCGTTCGGCGATGCTGCATTCACAAAACCTGGTTCAAACTTCAGTTCATACTTTTCAGCGCGCCTTTTAATCGAAAAGTCTGCCGATATAATGTGCCTGGAATCGCATGAAAATTGCAGCGCCAGCGCCCCCGCCGGCGCGTCGCCGCCAATTTGGAAGCGCAGCGTCATTTGCGACGCAGTCACCTGCTTTATACCGGATATGTATATTTTTTTTGCGGAAACAGGCTCATTATCACTGAAAAAGCTAAACCGGGAGGCAACCTTCTGCACAGGCTCCCTATCCCATCCCACCAGCGAAGCACATTGGTGAAACCCGGCACCGACTGAAACAAACTCCACAGCAATCTCAGAATTCTGATAACCGGAAGATGGAAAAAGTCCCCCTGCCGACTCCAATTGCGTATCGTTTGCAGGAGAACATGCAAACATTCCGAGTGCAATCAGCACACAAATATGCCATGTTCTCAAAGCTCTACTTGCAAGCATAAAATATCCTGTTATTCTCCTCCCCGAGGAGAAACGTAGTCAGCCGGACCCGAAAAAGACCGGTTTGACTTATTCTAACATTAATATCAAGGGGTTGTTAATGTACATTCCAAAAATAGAAGAACGTCACCACTTTTGTTTCAAGTGTGGACAGGAAATTGATTTTGATCGGATTAAAATGGCACGCACCGATACCTGCCCGCACTGCGCCCATGATTTGCATTGCTGCAGGAACTGTGAATACTGGGATCCAGGGTATCACAATCAATGTCGAGAACGCATTACCGAATATATATCCGATCGCGAATCCGCCAATTACTGCAGCCATTTTACATTTAAAAACGGTAAACACGAAGGCTCAGACGCAAGTGACGCGAAAGCTAAATTGGACGCGCTTTTCAAATAACAGCTCGATTATAGGACACTGACAAATATGCGAAGCATGACCGGATTTGGACGTGGTATTTCCAGCGTTTCCGATGGCCAAATCACTGTGGAGATAAAAACAGTCAATCACCGTTTTCTGGAGATTCGCACCAGAGTTCCTGTTGAATTGAACAGTCTTGAATCGGCTATTGAAAAGGAAATACGCAACCGGCTGGAACGGGGATATTGCACAGTTCATGTGACGTATAATGCGTCGGACGCCGCCACCGTGCGAATATCCGAGAATACCCTCACCTCTTACATTCGACAGCTGCAACGCATCGCCGATAAGACATCAGTTCCTGTGGAAGCACTTCTTAAGGTTCTGGTCAACGCCCCCGATTTATTTGAAACGCCATCGGCATCGCGTACAGAAGATGTTGTTGCCGCCACTGTTGCAGCCTGCCAGGAAGCGGTGAAAAGCGTTCTGGTCATGCGGCAATCAGAGGGCGAACACATGGCCAATGATGTGTGGCAACGTCTGGATGCCATCGAACAGCAGGCAGGATTGATTTTGGAAAAAGCGGGCCTGCTTGAATCTTCGATTCTGGTTCGATACCGCGCCAGAATCGAAGATTTGTTGCCGAACGGACAGCGTCCCGATGACATACGGTTGGAAACTGAAGCAGCCATTTTTGCGGAAAAAGCGGATATAAATGAGGAAATCAATCGGCTTTTCAGTCACGTCCGTCAGATGCGAAATGTATTCGATGAACCGGGAGCGGTCGGCCGGAGAATGGATTTTCTCGTGCAGGAAATGGGCCGGGAAGCAAATACCATTGCATCGAAGTCGGTAGTTTCCGAAATTACGCATCTGGTTGTATCCATCAAGGGAGAACTGGAGAAAATCAGGGAACTCGTTCAGAATATTGAATAAACAGCCTGGAGAAGTCATGAGCAAAGGAAAACCATTATTGATAATTGTTTCGTCCCCGTCCGGCGCCGGGAAAACCACGCTATGTAAACGGCTGCTGAACGAATTTTCTGATATTCGTTTTTCCATCTCACATACGACCCGCGTGCCACGTGCCAATGAGGTGGACGGTAGAGATTATATTTTCACAGATAAAGACACTTTCGACAAAATGGTGGATGACGAACAGTTTGTGGAATGGGCCCACGTTCACGGCAATCGATACGGTACATCGCATGGTGAAATACGTGCTGCCGCCGCTCAGGGGATGGATCTGATTTTTGATGTGGACTATCAGGGCGCAAGGCAAATCAAATCCAATTATCCCGATGCGATTGGCGTCTTCATTTTGCCACCCTCAATCGACGAATTGAAACTGCGCCTCAGTGCCCGTGGTACTGAAACACCGGAATCACTGGAGCAGCGTTTCAAAGCGGCTCTGGGTGAAATTGCGCACTACGAAGAATTTGACTATCTATTGGTAAATGATGAAGTGAACGCCGCATATGATCGCCTGCGCGCCATTTTACAGGCCGAACGAATCCGTATTTTCCGCAATGGAGAAGTGGCGCGAAAACTGCTCGAATAAATATTTTTATTTATAGACTATTTCTATTATTTACAATATCTCACACTTTTTTTCACCGCGATATTCGTCCGATAATCCAATATTCATATTTGATTTCAGTAAATTAACCAGACTGACAAAGTTGGCATTGTTTTAGCAAGCGTACTGCATACAGTGGCTATAACATCAAGCGCACGGCTTATCAGACCGGGATAATGACAAAGGAGCATCATATGAAAAAAGCAGTTACAACCGCTGGCAAAGACGTACTGATGGGCCCCCCTGGCCTGTTTTTCTTTGCAAGTGTTGCGGTCCCCATTCTCCTGGCTCTCCTTCGATTGTTCTAAATACGTCCCCCCCCCCC
>JAFGQN010000189.1 GCA_016935665.1 Deltaproteobacteria bacterium
CAAGGCGGCAGATAAACTACCGCCCTACAATATTTTTCTAAAAATCCAGTATCTTGCGATAACCCTGCGGGAGTCACTGATTGACATATCATTCCAACTACGACACAGAGTAAAAAAAAGTTATCTGAAAACCGTGCCCGATGCCCGCAGATATTCGATGAAGCTGATGCACTCCACACCCACTTGCGGCATGGCGCAAACAGCGGGAATTTTTTTTTTGGCGGGAAGTCTTGGCACATTGGGCTGACGTTCTTCGTCCGAGATCAATACACTAAACCACGCACGGGCTGTGGCGATAATCAGAATGTCATTTTCGCCAACGCCTTTGGAGTGATATGCGTCGCCTGCGATGCCGAGCAATCCTTTGATTCGCAGTGTGTCCTGGATTATCGCATTGGTGACTTCAAGCCTGCGAACGTTCTGTTCACGCAGCCATTTGCCGCATTCTGGCACTTTTGCATTTACTTCTTCGTAAGCGACAAAAGGAATCGCCAACTGTTCAGTGGCAATCTGCTCCGCCATCCAGTTCCACAGCGGTGGAAACTGTTCCAGCGGGTAATTGTCAAAGGCGTGAATGATGGATGATGCATCAAAGACGTGCATAATGTTGCCCCAGTTTATGCACGTCCTTTATTTTCAAGCCATCGAGATAGGTGCTGGCCCTGGCAAGGGTGATTCGTCTTTCGTACAGAGCGCCAAGGACAGTGGCTACAAACCTGTCCCCAAAGATATGTTTGGGTTCCCGGTAGCGATACTCGCGCGATCCGCCACCGTCATCCGTTATAGACGTCTTTGCCCGATACGCCCGATAGGCGGTATACAAAGCCACGGGCAAACGGCCAGCGTCCAGTAACCGGCGAAGTATCACTTCAGTGCTCACACCCCAGAATTTGCGCTGCGGCTTCAGCCAGTCATCGAGACGGCCCACATCGTCTGGCCGCTCATTGTCGTTGATAACCTGTAAGAACGCATCCGGCACGAGCAGATGTCCGGCGAACGCATTGGCACTTCTTTCGTTGCCTTCGTGAGACTGCATCTCTATGTCTTCATCGATGGAACTCTTCTTCTCGAGCAGTAAATGCCCCAATTCATGCATCAATGTAAACGACTGCATGCTTTCAAACGCCTGCTTCTTCACAACGATAACCGGGCACACATCATCATAAAGCGTGAATCCGAGAATGGAACTCTCTTTGGCAATCTGCCACTTTCCGTTGTAGCCATTGCTGCGAAATACCAGGACGCCCTTCGCCTCAACGGCAGCGCGATAGGAATGAAAGTCATTCGTGTCGCCCAGTGCCAACCAATCGCGCACAATGCGTGCGGCGCCAACGGGATCGGCAGGCAACGCAGGCGGAGAAAACGCGATTCTTTCATCATCGTCCAGGTCCTCCTGAAGGCCCAGATAGACATCCCGCTGCTTCTCCGCGCGCTCAATCAGTTTCTTGAGTTCAGGAGATATTTCAGGCTTCTGATTGGCCAGCGTTCGAAACTGCATGGAATGAACCACATTTTCATCGACCTGCCCAGACTCCATAAAGAACAGCACACCCCGCCCAAAGTACGCAGCCATTTTGCTCAATTGAGAAAAAGTCAAGCCACGCTCCCCCCGCAAAACCTCTTCGATAGCGGTCACTTTGATACCCAAATGGGCGGCCAGCTGCGCAGGCTCTATGCTGTAATCGCGGCAGCACCATTCAATGCGCGCCAGGTTGATGTGTTCAATCCGTTCCATCATCTCACCTTATCGACAAAAGATTATTGTCGATAGTTTTTTTATACTTCAATAATGTCCATTTCCCAAATTGCCCGACAGATTCGACCTGCATTCGGCGTCAGCCGACTTGAGTTGCGTTGGGCGCCGCAAGGATTGCCTCCGCATCGCATTCTGAATACGAACGCCCTCCAAATCCACCCAAGGCGGATATTTTCATGAAAACAAAATGAATTCATGTATTTTCCCGATATTTTCCGGCATTTTCGATTGCAAATGAATATCTGGATCGGGTAATGTTTTGTTATCGACAATCATTTTTGTTTGGTTATTTCCTGTCTGCGTTGCAGGCAAACGGAAGGAGAAATCATGTCAACGGTTCGTTTTGATGTACCTACGATGATTGCCATTTCAACGTCGTGGGTAAATGCGAAGAAAAACAGGCGGTTGCTTGAGGCGCATCCGCTCACTGCCGGGCTGGTGCCCATTTTGGAGACCGTCCACACGGATTTGCTGAATACTACAGTGGTTCCCTCGGAATTGGCCGAAAAAAGCAAGGCGCTTTCCGACGAAGCCGCCCGACTGGATGGGCTGTACGATGCCGGTTATCGCCTGCTGCACAGCATGCTGACCGCCACTTCGCTGGCGTATCCCGAAAATCAGCGAATGCCACTGGAAAACCTGGTGAACACGCTTTTGCCGGAAGGCGCTGCGGGCACGCGTCAAAGTTACCTGGCCGAATCGGGCGCTGTGGAATTGGCGTTCTCCAGACTCACCCCCGAGATGGAAGCGATACTTCGAAACATTGCGGTGGCCAACATGACGCTCTACGAAGTCTTTAACAAGTGGGTGGACGCCGGACGTCGGCTGGGAGAGGTGGAAACGGAGCGCGCATTGCTGATGGACCAGAAAAAGGACGAGAATCGCATCACCGGTCGCGACGTGCAAAAGGCGCGCTACCGATGGATTCGAGCGGTCAACGCACTGGAAAGTATGCTGGCGCTGGAGTCCGATATTTCCGATGCCGACAAGGCCCGCATTCTGCAGCCCCTGCGCCGCGCCGAAGCCCGGTTCGTCAAACGCAACAGCGGCGCCAGCGACCTGCAGGCAGACGAAACCGATATTGCTGACGACGCAGACACGAACGACGAAGTCGCTGCCGGTTAGCCCCCTTCATGCGCCTGCCAACGGCGCACCGCGGAAGGTTGCCTGGAACCAACCCCGGGCCATCGCCACTGCCTGTGTTTTGCCTGCGGACCAAAACCAGGTCATCCCGCCGGCGTGTTTTTTAGCATGCCGGCAAAAAATGCACGTCCCATCTGTCCATTGGCGGGGTCCCAACCAACGCCGGGCGCTGTGCGCAGCGATTTTGAGGCACGGGACCCTGGCGATGGCGTCACGGCAGCGCGCCATGTTACCTGCGGGCATGGATTTGATATTCACGCATTCAAAACGCGGAAAACACATTGGTGTCCTTTCATGTGAAAAACCCGTTCGGGATACTTTTTTTTTTAAAATTTTCCCCAAAGTTCCCAATTTTGAAAGCTGACGTGTGACCTCCTCAGCGATGCAACCACCTGTTTATGCTTTGGCGCACATGAATCATTCTGTTTGCGATAAGTTCTCGGCATTGATGACTCTGCGAACGGTACGGTCCAAAGGAGGGCAAAAAACGGGTGACTCAACAACTCATTGATTGATGGAGGGACTCTTATGATTCACTTAACGAAAACGATGCGACCTTTTTTACTTTTGGCGATTGGCATGCTGCTTTGGGGGTGTGCAGGCGATAGCGGCGACATGATTGCAAAAAATGCCGGGTCATCGGATGAGGGGGAATACTACGACGACATGGCGGCCGATCCCAATTTTAAAAACAGCACAAACCAGGACGAAGATTTGCTTCCCGAAGAACGCAAGGCCAATGAGGGGGATAAATTTGAAGCGGTGGGCACCAATCCGTTTGTGATGGTGGCCCACGACCCGTTTTCAACCTTTGCCGCGGATGTGGACACCGCCAGTTACGACATTTTCAGACGGGATGTGAACTATGGGTATCTGCCGCAGGCGGCAAGTGTGCGGCTGGAGGAATTTGTCAATTACTTTGCCTATGCGTATCCCACGCCCACCGCGGCAGATGAACATCCTTTTACTGTGTCGCTTGCCGGAGGGGATTCCATTGATGGTCAGCTATCTGTGTTGCGCGTGGCCATTGCGGGCAGACCCGCAGCGGAGTTTGTTAAAAAACCCGCCAACGTGGTCTTTTTGGTGGATGTATCGGGGAGCATGATCGATGTCGGCAAACTGCCGCTGGTGCAGTATTCCCTCACCAAAACCCTCGATGTACTGGATGCGGGCGACACGGTATCCATTGTTAAATACGCCGGCAGTGTTGGCGTGGCGCTGCCGCCCACATCCCTTGAAAATCGCACCACCATTGAAGCGGCCATTGCCAGTCTGAATTCCGGGGGCAGTACGTCCGGGGCGGCGGGCATCACCCTGGCGTATCAGCAGGCTGAAGCGGCGTTTAAAGAGGGCGGCATCAATCATGTGATTCTGTGCACCGACGGCGATTTCAATGTGGGCCCCTCCAGTAATGAAGAGCTGGTCCAGCTGATTGAAGAAAAACGGGAAAGCGGCATCACCCTCACGGTGCTGGGATTTGGCTCAGGCAATCTGAATGATTCCATGATGGAAGCTTTATCCAATGCGGGCAACGGCGTGTACGGCGTGATTGCATCCGAAGCGCAGGCCGCCGAATATGTGGAAAACCGCATGCTGTCTGCGTTGCAGTACATTGCCAAAGATATGAAAATCCAGGTGGAATTCAATCCCGCGCTGGTAAAGGCGTACCGGTTGCTGGGGTATGAAAACCGCGAGATTGCCGACGAGGATTTTGTAGACGATACCGTTGACGCCGGAGAAATCGGCGCCGGCCACCGGGTCACCGCTCTGTACGAAGTGGTCACGCTCAATGGCGCCATTCCCCAAGGTACCGGCGCGCCCACCGTGGATGACGGCGTGGCCCAGGATGGCGTCCGGGAAATCGCACCGGGGGATTTGGTTCTGGTAAAAGTGCGCTACAAAGACGTGGACGCCAAAGCCACCGACGCCGCCTATGAACTGCGCGTCAGCGCCACCCCCGATGTCCTGGACCACCGCATGAGCGAAACCGACCCGGATTTCCAGTTCGCCTCAGCTGTGGCCGCATACGCCGAAATCTTAAAAGAAAGCCCCTATGCCAACCCGGCCAATCTGCCCACCATTGAACAAATCATCACCGGCACCAACTGGCTGGCAGCGGACCGTGCTGAGTTTGCACAGCTGTTTACCAAAGCCAAAGCGATGAGCCGGTAACTCGCATACGGGTGAAATGCGGACAATCACCCAACCCGGCCCTCACGCGTCGTTGTTCCCCCAAAAAAAGCAGAAAACCAACCCAAACGCCTGCGGACATGCGCTTTTCGATACGCCCGGAATCCTTGCAAAAAAAAGACGCGAATGCCATGACGACACAAACAATGGCGATTAGGTTTTATTAAACGATAGCTGCAATCCAGGCGATGTTTGAAGAACGTTTTTTTTAAAAGGGGGATGGACACATGAAATTTAAAACAAAACTGGTGCTGTTTGTGACGGTGACCACGGTGATTGCACTGGTGGTGCTTACAGTGGTGCAGATGCAGATGGGGCAGCATCTGATTGTGGAAGCGGCTGAAAAGCGGGTGGCGCGCAATATTGAGTTGGCCTGGCAAATGCTGAAAACGCGTCAGGGGGAGTTGGAAATGCTGACCGACATGTGTACCGAGAATCCCAAACGGCTTACGTTCTGGCGCGAACGCACCAATATCGACGTACTGTCTGAAGTGGATGTGGCGCATCTGACCAATGGCGCCATCGCCAGTGCCATTGTGCGGCAGTACCCACCCCGGGACGATGCGTCCCAAACCGGTATCGTTGCATTATCTGTGAATGACATGGTCAGTGACGAGAACGCGGTGCGACAGAAAACATTTATGAACGGCCAGCCCGCACCCGCGCTGGCGCTGTTCAGTGTTCGAAAGAAAAACAATGACACTGCCGTTGTGGCGGCACAGCTGCTCACTTCGGCAGACAATCTGCTGTCGCGGGTTCAGCAGGGATTGTTTGGCGACGAGCGATTCAATGGACGCCGAATTGGAACTGTCACCGTATTTACCGGAGCGATGCGCACCAGCACCACAGTGGAAAAGTCCGACCGGTCGTCGGCTGTGGGCACAATGGTCAGTGAGGAAGTGGCTCAAACGACGTTGAAGCGCGGAGAATCGTGGACAGGTCCGGCATACGTGGTGGACGCATGGTATCTGAGCCGATATGATCCCATACGGGATGCGGCCGGCAATGTGGTGGGCATGCTGTATATTGGCGAGCTTGAGGAAAAACTGCTGTCGCACAAACATCAGCTGGCGTTTTTGGGAGTGGCCAGCGTCACTGCGGTGCTGCTGCTGGCGTTGCTGGGTCTGTGGCTGATAATTCGCTTTGAACAAAGAGCACAGGCGCAACGCAACAGGGTCCGCTTTGAATTTTTACGGGTACTGGGTCATGAGCTCAAAGCGCCCATCAACGCAGTGGACGGCTATTTGCGCATTGTGTCCGATGAAACGCTGGGTCCGCTCCCCGAAAAGTACCAGCCGCTGGTTGCCCGCTCCATGCTTCGCATTGAATATATGCGCAAACTGATTGCAGACATGTTGGATTTAACCCGCATCGAAGCCGGAGAAAAGCGGCGGGAAGTGACAGAAGGTCTGGATGTTGCCGGGGTGTTGCGCGAAGGCGTGGAAACAATTCAGCCCGAGGCTGAAAAACGGGGCATTACCATTTATGTGGACGCCCCCGAGCACCTGCCCTTTAAGGCGGACCGGGGCGAAATGTCGATTATTATCAACAATCTGCTGACCAATGCAGTGAAATACAATCGCGACAACGGAGAGGTGCATGCGCAGCTCTCTGTGTCCAACGATGTGGTGCAGTTAAAAGTGAAAGATACAGGGATTGGCATGACAAAGGCGGAGCAGGCCAAACTCTTTGGCGAATTTGTCCGAATCCGCAACAGCAAAACGAAAGATATTCTGGGATCCGGTCTGGGATTGCATATCCTCAAAAAGATTGTCGGGCTGTACAACGGTGAGGTTCACGTGCACAGTGAGCAGGATGTGGGCTCCACTTTCACCGTCACGTTGCATCAGGTTTGATGGCTCAGCCAGGCGACAGGCGTTTGAACAAAGGCAGGCACGGTACAAAGGCAGGCACGGAGACCTGCCCGTACGACAGATGCGGGGGCACTGGATGATGTTTTACAGGTTGTCGCGTTTTTGGAAATGGGTGTGCAGCAGCTGATGCGCCTTTTCGCTGCCGGGTTCTCCGAGAAACTCTTCGTACAGTTTTTTGATGTACTCATTTTCGTGGGACTTGCGAATGGGCTTGTGGGCATCTTCGGCATAAATGGCGGCACGGCGTTTTTCGAGAATGCGGGTGTCGCCGTGAATAAAGGGCTGCCCGCCGCCGTTGATGCAGCCTCCGGGGCACGCCATTATCTCAATGGCATGATAACTGGCGTCACCGGCTTTGATTTTTTCAAGCAGTCGCCTGGCATTGCCAAGGCCCGAGGCCACTGCCGCCTTCACCTGTGTATCGCCAATGGTCACCGTGGCTTCGCGAATGCCCGAGAGACCGCGCACGGCTTCAAAATCCACATTGGCCAGGGTTTCACCGGTCAACCATTCCGATGCGGAACGCAGCGCCGCTTCGAGAACGCCCCCGGATGCCGCAAAGATAACCCCCGCGCCGGATGATTCCCCAAGTGGATTGTCAAAGTCGGATTCCGGCAGACTGTCGTACATAATACCCGCTTCCTTGCACATGCTGGCCAGCTCACGGGTTGAAATCACGATGTCCACATCGCGAATGCCGCCCGGTGCGAATTCGCTTCTGGATGCTTCATATTTTTTGGCCAGACAGGGCATCACCGACACCACCACCAAATCCTCGGGGTTCACACCGATTTTGTTTGCATAGTAACTCTTGGCGATGGCGCCAAACATTTGCTGCGGACTCTTGGCGGTGGACGGCATGTACATCAATTCGGGAAACTGATGCTCAAAGAATTTTACCCACCCTGGACAGCAGGAGGTGAGGATGGGCAGATTCTCATTTTTGTTGAGCCGCGCGATGAACTCGGTTGCCTCCTCCATGATGGTGAGATCGGCGGCAAAGTCCGTATCGAACACATGGTCAAACCCCAGATTGCGCAGCGCGGATACCAGCTTGCCGGTGGAACAGCTTCCCGCCGGTTTGTCAAACGCCTCGTGGAAAGCGGCACGCACGGCCGGCGCGGTTTGCACAATCACCTTCTTGCGCGGATTGTTCAGTGCGGTCCACACGTCGTAGGTGCGGTTGTTGGCACTGAGGGCGCCCACCGGGCAGGCAGCCACGCACTGCCCACAGAAAACGCACTTGGTATCCGCCAGTGATTTTTCGCCTGTCGGCGCCACCACCGCTTCAAAGCCCCGGCGAACCCCGGACAGAATGCCCACTGTCTGAATCTCATTGCAGGCGGTTTCGCAGCGGCGGCACATGATGCATTTGTCAAGGTTGCGAACGATGGCCTCATTGGCGAGGTCAATCGCGTAGGTGGACTGTTCGCCCTCATACAGCACCTTATGCAGTCCGAACTCATGCGCCAGATTCTGCAATTCGCAACTCTGATTGGCCTCACAGGTCAGACATTCCTTGGGATGGTCCGACAGAATAAGGTCCAGCATGGTGCGGCGGGCATTGATGGCGCGCAGGGAGTTGGTTTTTATTTTCATGCCGTCCACCACCGGGGTGCAGCACGCCGGCAGCAGATTGTGACGGTCTTCCACCTCCACCACGCAGACGCGGCACGAGCCCATGCGGTGCTCCACGTTAAAGGAATCGAGTTTAAAGTGACATAAGGTGGGAATGCGAATGCCCAATTGACGCGTCACTTCCAGGATCGTTGTTTCCGGCTCCACGACCACCTGCTGACCGTTGACGGTGACGCGCACCATGGCCGGAATCGGTTTGGCTTCTGTGGGACGCACGGGGCCTTTGCCAAACCGGCGCGCCAGAAGCTGCTGCGTGGTGAGACTGGGTGTGTCGATATTAAGGGGTTTGGATGTTTTGACCCAGTCCGGCTCGATGGCGGTGGCCAGGTCCAGCTTGCGACAGCCCTGAACCTGCAGCATGTGATCGCCAATGGGTATCAGGTTGGCCGGCACCGTGGCCACATAGGTATTGTTAATCCCTTTGCGAATCTGTTCTCCCTGCACCACGTGCTGTTCCTCGCCCGACCCCAGCCAGATAACCACCTGGGGAACCGGAATCTCCCCATCCGCCTCAAATCGCACTTCAAACGCCGGGTTATGGTTGGTTTCAACGTCCGCATGCAGTGGCTGTTGAAACTTGACGGTGTGAATCTGTGTAAATGTATTGTTCATCGTTGTTGCCTTATCGTGGAAAAACAGCCTCTTTGTTACTTCCTGTCAATCGCATTGAATTTGCACGAGGACAGACACATGCCGCATTTAATGCAGGCCTCAGCGTCAATCACGTGCACGGATTTCTTCTCGCCACGGATGCAGTCCACCGGGCAGCGTTTTTTGCACACCGCACATCCCGTGCAGTTTTCATTAATGCTGTAGGTGACCAAATCCGCACAGACGCCGGCGGGACATTTGCCCTCCAGAATGTGCGCGAGATACTCGTCTTCAAACTGGTTCATGGTGGAGCGAACCGGATTGGGGGACGACTGTCCCAGTCCGCACAATGCCGTGTCCTTGATGGATGCGGATAAATCGCGCAGCTTTTGCAGCGTTTGCATGTCCGCTTTGCCCTGTGTGATTTTGGTGAGCATTTCGTGCAGTCGCTTATTGCCGATTCGGCATGGGGTGCACTTGCCGCACGATTCATCCAGGGTAAACTCCAGGAAAAACCGGGCCACCGAGACCATGCAGTCGTCTTCGTCCATAATGATCATTCCACCGGACCCCATCATGGAGCCCAGCAGCACCAGGGTATCGTAGTCGATAGTGGTATCCAGCTGGTCGCGCTTGATGCAACCGCCCGAGGGACCGCCCGTCTGTACCGCTTTAAACTGTTTGCCGTTTCTGATTCCCTTGCCGATGCCGTAAATGATCTCGCGCAGAGAAGTCCCCATGGGCACCTCAATCAACCCCACCTGATTAATCTTTCCGGCCAGCGCAAACACCTTGGTGCCAGGAGATCCGGTGGTGCCGATACGCTTGAACCAGCCGGCGCCATTGCGAATGATGGCGCACACATTGGCAAAGGTCTCCACATTATTAACGATAGTCGGTTTGCCCCACAACCCCGCGATGGCCGGAAACGGCGGCTTGTACGTGGGCTCGCCCCGTTTGCCTTCAATGGAGGCAATGAGAGCGGTCTCCTCGCCACACACAAAAGCCCCGGCGCCAAACTTGAGGTCAATGTCGAAATCGAATCCGCTGCCAAAGATATTTTTTCCTAAAAAGCCCATTTCCCTGGCCTGGTGAATGGCAATCTGCAAACGCTCGATGGCCAGGGGGTACTCGGCTCGAATGTATACGATGCCGTTCTTTGCGCCGATGGCAAAGCCGGCAATCGCCATGGCTTCGAGCACGGCATGGGGATCGCCCTCCAGAATGGCGCGGTCCATGAACGCGCCGGGATCCCCTTCATCCGCATTGCAGATAACGTATTTTTCCTTTGGTTTCTGGGCGTTGGCAAAAGACCATTTCCGCCCTGTCGGGAATCCGCCACCCCCACGGCCACGCAGGCCGGAGTCGGTGATTTCGGCCACCACCTGTTTTGGGGACATCTCAAGGAGCACCTTGCAAAGGGCCTGGTAGCCACTTTGGGCAATGTACTCCTGGATGTCTTCGGGGTTGATTCGGCCGCTGTTGCGCAGCACGATGCGCGCCTGGGGCGCATCCTGTGTATTTTCTTCATCTTCGGGGTAATACCATCCCCGTTCGATAACTTTAAGCCCCTCGGCGGGATGGACACCCGCCGCCACAATGGCCTCGGCATGGGACGCTTTCACATTGCCGTAAATAACGCTCTTCCCACTGGCGGTATCCACCACCTCAATGGTAGGCTCGCTATGGCACAGCCCCATGCATCCGACCCGCGTAATCTTCACGCCGGTCAGATTTTGAGCCGCCAGAGATTCCTCCAGCGCCTTCAGCACCGGAGTGGTCCCCGCTGCAATGCCGCAGGTGCCCATGGATACAAGGATGTTGATTTTGGTGACATCGCTCATCCGGGTGCGCGTCTGAGCGGTGAATTCTGTCAGCTGCGCCGAGTTCGTAATGATTGGTTTGGCTACGGTCATATTATTCTCCCTCTTGCATGCAGCGTCGGATTATCTTCTTCACCATTGGGGGTTCCACATTGCCTTCCACGTCTTCATTCACCATGACCACCGGCGCCAGACTGCACGCCCCCACGCACCGCAATCCCCCCAGAGAGAACATGCCGTCCTCGCTGGTTTCGCCTTCTGATATTTTCAACTGACGGGCAAACTCCTGCAGGATGATGTCGGCGCCCCGAACGAAGCAGGCCGTTCCGGTGCACACATTGATTTTGTGCTTTCCAACCGGTTTATCTGTGAAAAAAGAATAGAAACTGATGACGCCGTACACCTCAGAGAGATGCAGTTCGAGTTTTTTGGCTACCAGTACCTGTACTTCTTCAGGGAGATAGCCAAAAATCGCCTGTGCGCGGTGCAGACTCTGGATTAGGAATCCTTTTTTTCGGCCCGCCGCCCGGGCGAGGGGCAGGCTGTCCAGGTATTCTTCCAGCGCCTGCCGTTTGTCTGGAAAGGCGTCCAACAAATTGGGCGCGTCGGCCGTCGGTGTTGTTACGTTGGTGCTTGTGTCGCTGGCCATGGGTAAAGCTCCTGAAACTCTCCTGGAACCGGAAAATCCGATCAGGGGATTTAAAATAGTGCGGTTATGCTCAAACAGATATTTTGATACCTGTTTTCACGCGGGCGTATACAGCGCTAATGCAACTCTGGTCAATAAACAAATTTGTAATAGCAGTTTCGTTCGGGGTCAAATCACCTGACGAAACATTGGAAAATATTGACTACGGGGCTGTTTGTGTCGGTCATAAATGTCTGCTGAAAAAAAAATTTCCACAAAATGGTCATTTTACAGTGTTCGGCGATGGACGCTGTCAAAGTCCTGCGTCGTTACGGGTGCGCCGTGCAATACCGCAGCCATGCCGCCAACCAGTATATACTCAATCTGTGAATCGTTCAGGCACTCCAGCAATTTCAGTAGGCGATTGCTCATTTGCGAGAGATACTTTCCAGAGCAATCCCGGCTTCGCTAGCCAGGACAATACGCTCAGCGATTGTCAGTTGCTTAAACTCTGCCAGAAGCGAGTCGTCCACCTCGTCGATGGCCTGTACCAGCAGCGGGTTCAACTTTCTTATTTTTTCCAGCAGTTCTTCATGGGAGAGCAATCTCGTCATCATGCCAACAAGGTAAACAGTTCCAACCGCATCGTCAACGGATTTAGCCACATAACATCGACCTTCTCCTTTGGTTAAAAAACGGATTTTATCCCTACGGGGCAACTGTTTTGGCGGCGACGATTTTTTTTACTCTGATGGTGTCGATGATGGAGTCAATGGCGGAGGCCAGGGAGCCGGCGGCAAAGGGGATGGCGAAGGCCAGGACGAATCCCGAGGCGGCGGTGACAAAGGCAAAAAAGGGTAAAAAATCGGTGCGGAAGATGACGTTGCGAACGCCTTCGACCACTTTCATGAATCCCCTGATTTCCTTTGGCTTCTTCTGGGCGGCCAGTTTCTGGAAATCGCCGCTGCCGTTGCGCGCCATGACCCAGTAGCGGGGTAAAATGGTAAGCATATACATTGAAATGGTGGTTGCGCCCACGACCGTCCACAGCATGCTGTCGGTATCGAGGGCGAGCCGTCCGTACAATCCAAGAATATAGGAAAGCCCCACCAGGTCATCCACCACCGTATCCATCCACGCGCCAAAGGGCGAGCCCAGATATTTGAGACGCGATATTTCGCCGTCGCAGCCATCGAGAATAGCGGAAACATAGTAGCACAGGGCGCCCAGGGTGAAGCCCCAGTAGCTGTTCATGAAAAAGGCCAAAGGCCCCGAAAGAATGCCTATCAGAAAGACAACCGCGGTCACCTGGTTGGGAACCACCGAATATCTGGCCAGCCGTTTTGAGATAAACAGCGATATTTTGCGGTTGATGTTTCTGGAAACAACGCCATCGGCATCTTTTACCAGCGACTTGAGCAATGTGGTTTCCACAGGGCCAACATTCTCGGCAGTGACCGTCGACTTGTACTTCCCGGGCATGGCGGCCATGTTGTAAGTGCCATCCATCAATCCCTTCATGCCCTGACTGGTGAGGATGATGTCGCCGGAAAGAATCCAGGCATTGCTGGCGGCGTGAGGCATGGTGTCTGTAAAACCCACGGGAATCTTCAGGCGGGGGTGCTTTTCAACCACATCCTGCGCCTGTTTCAGCGTGGCGCCGGGCATCACAAAAAGCACTTCGTCGCATCCCGCACTTTGCGCTGCCAGTGCATGACGCTCGGCAACGGTAAGACCAAGGACTTTAACGAATGGAATATTCTGAGGTGTTTGAGTAAAATCAACAATCAACATGTTTCATGCTTTACAACACTGAGAAACGGCTTGCACCTGTTTTTTGGTCCATCGTCACGGGTCTTTTGAGTCTTTGTAAAAACAAGCGGGCAAAAACAACCGGTCATTGATGCATTTTAGTGAGAGGCGGAATCAGCGGCGTTGGGAATCGCGTTGGGAATAAGGCTGTCGGAGCAGTCGTGCCCCTTTACCTTTTTAGTAATGGCTGAACAGATGGCACTTTTTTTAAATAACACGGCATATGCCAGAACAGACGTGGCAGCCGCCAGAAGCACCACGATATAGGTGACAGGATTGGGAACAAAGTTTTTGTAAAAGAACGCTCCCAGCACCGCGAATGCCACAAACGGACATATTAATCCCCATTGCGACACATGGAACTCCCTGTTAAAAAAGTGCTGCCTGAAGTAGCTGCGCAGCATGGAGAGACCAAACAACATGTACCACACCTGAAATGCGAATGAGAGCACCACGATCGTCTGTCCCAGCCAGTGCAGATGTGTGGCAAACTGATGGTCCATGTAGTGGGTCAGACGAAACCCTGCGATGGCATAGAGTGTTATGTTGGGAATCACAATCAGCAGACTGGGCAAAAACTGTTTGGCCGGCAAACCATCGGCACTGAAATGACTTTTAAAAATCGCCACTGTCTTCACCATCAGCAGGAAGAGGCCCATGGTGCCCGTGACAAGGCTCATGAACGCCGCACTATGCGCAATATTGGAGTCCTTTGCCATGGCGGCGATACCGGTGCCGGTCACCGATATCATTCCCAGCGCAAAGGGATGCAGCAGCCAGCCAAAATTGATTTGACTCACATCAAACGACTTCGCAAATGAAATTCCCAAAAGCTTAATTTCCATGCGCAGCAGCGCCGCCCACAAAACGGCCCAGCCCAAAAGCGCGGGCAGCATCAACGCTTGCAGGTTCTCTGCCATGGCCGGTACGAAAAAGCGAACGGGACCGATAAACACATTGAACGTCATGCCCATTGAAATGAACGGCGCCAAAATGCCGGCGTTTTTTAACGGATCGTTTATAAGCTGTCGATAAGACGCGGTGCGCAAAAAGGGGACCAGCCCCAAAAGCAGTCGAAACGTCAGCCAGAGGTGCAGCAGCGCAAAGAGCACCATCACGCCTTCCAGGCTGTAAAACAGCACCTCCTGCCAGATGGGCAGCGTCCCATGTCCCATTTGGCCAAAGTGGATGAGCCCTTTGCCCGTATGATGGGTGTACTGAAAAAACGCGAATGGCATCACTGAAATGCCGCCGGCGCCCAACGCCGCTAAAAACTTCAACGGATTAAATACATTCTGTGCTTGAGTAACCGATTTTTTTTTTAGCATATGCCTTTCCTCGTTCAGATGCGCAGTGCGTTCTGCGGTCAAAGCCCCAATCGGGGGATTGTCAGGGGGTTTGCAACAGGAGTCGCTGACGCCAGAGGAGGTGGCAACTTTTTTTGAGGATAGATGTCACAAACAGGACGGTGGGGCGGCCGCCTGAATTATTCGTCGGTTGGATCTTTTTTTCCAAAGATTCCGAAGTCTTTGGCTTTATCCATGAGGGAGGACTTCTGTTCGTCGGACATATTGTCGTACATGTTTTTGATGCTGCTCAGCTGTTCCGGCGTCATGTGCTTCATCATTTTGCCCACCATGGCCATCATCTTTGGCAGACTCATATTTTTCATGTCTGAAAAATCAATGCCGGCGAACATGGATGGATCCAAGTTGGCAAACAAAGACGGATCCACCCCCGAAAACATGGACGGATCCACCCCTTGCGGCATTTCCCCACGCGATGGCGCCACCTGTTGCTCGGGCTTTGGAAAGAAAATAATCTTTTCGGGCGTCTTTTCATGGGCAATCCGAATATCGTCCAACGTGCCAAGCACCTTGTTCAGATTGATGTTCTTCTTTTCTGCGGCCTCATACAATCGTTCCAGACCAAATGCCACCCGCTTTTCGGGAAAGCCGTTCTTCTTGATATTATCGATAACGGTCTGCACGAACTGCCGATACTCCGGATCGTCTAAATTTTCATGCTTCGCTTCTTTATTCTGTTCACTCATGGTCACCTCTTCAGCGACGAATCAATTCCAAAAACTCCGAACGGGCGGCGGGTTCATCGTGCAACGCGCCCAGCACCGTGGAAGTGGTCATCACGGAATTCTGTTTTTCCACACCGCGCATCATCATGCACAAATGCTGACACTCCATTACCACACCCACCCCCACCGCATCAACGGCGTCCATGATTTGTTGGGCAATCTGTGCGGTTAGCCGCTCCTGAATCTGCAAACGCCTTGCATAGCAGTCCACAATACGCGCCAGCTTGCTAACGCCCAAAACCTTTTTGTCTGCGATATATCCAATGTGACATTTCCCGAAAAAGGGCAACATGTGGTGCTCGCACAGGCTGTACACTTCAATATCCCGGGCAATTATCATGTTGTTCACTTCGGATTCAAACACCGCGTTGTTAATCACATCGTTTGCGGATTGGCCGTATCCGCGGGTCAAAAATTCCCAGGATTTGGCCACTCGTTTGGGCGTGTCCAGCAACCCTTCGCGATTGGGATCCTCGCCTATTTCCAGCAACAGCTCATGTATCAGCTGTTCCACGCGCTTTTTGTTCATATACTCAGTCCTTTCCTGCCAGTATCTGTGCAAGTCGCTTTGTCAATTGCTCATTTCGTCGAAGCAACCCCGTGTCCATCTCCTCGACAATTTGCCGAAGATGATGGTCGACCCCCGGCAATACAATATCGCCTGCCACTTCAAATAGCGGCAACGCCACAAACACCCAATTCAATATGTTTGGATCGGGAACATGCAAATGTTCGGTATCCACAACATTTCTGCCCCACACCAGAATATCAAGATCCAGAGGTCTGTCTGCAAACGAATTTTCAGTGCGCACCCGTCCCTGCGTTTCTTCGATGGGGCGCAGCACATCGAATTTCAGTTCCACAGCGTCCAGTGGCGTATCGACAGCAATGGCCCCATTTAAAAACGGTGGCCTTCCACTGGGTTGCCCGTCCCGTCCCACCGCATCACTCCAGTAAAAGGCCGACACAGACAGCACCCGAACCTGCGGCATGAGCAACTTTAAAGCGGCCACGATGTTCTGCTCCGGATTTATGTTGGCGCCTACGCCGATATACATTGGTTGATTCATATGTTTATATTCATGGGCAGGCACGAGGGTCGGCCCGTATCGTTCATGTTCCTGGGCAGGCACGGGGGCCGGCTCCTACATTTCGTCTCTTTTACGAGTCACTTCCACCCATACGCTGTCCGCATAGCGCAATGCGCCCAGTTTATCTACCATGACATCCGCCTGCTGCACTCGTTTATCTTCAAGGCAGATACCAGCCACCTCATATGCCATGCGCTCAATCAGGGCAAACGAATGATTTTCCAGATGGGACATGACACGCTTTTTCAGGTGCTTGTAGTCCACGGTATCCGCCACATCGTCACTTTTTCCGGCAGGATGCAAATCCATATGCAATGTCATGGTCACCGCCACATCCTGATTGATATTCTGTTCCCACTCCGCTATCCCCACCACGCAGCGCATTCGCAGGTTATTGATTCGAATTCGGCCTGTGGTTTTCATCCGTAAAATGCTCCTTTTAAATGCCTGCCGCCATCTACAAAAATGGTTTGTCCGGTTACAAACCCATTGGCCATTAAGAAGTCCACTGCCAGGCAAATTTCGTCCAGGGTGCCCTGACGCTTCAGAGGCACTTCCTGTTTGCGCATCTCCACATAGGCGTTGCCCAGCCCCTTTGGGGGCAGAATCAGTCCCGGTGCGATGGCGTTTACCCGCACATCGGGCGCCAGTTCCACCGCCAGCATTCGCGTCACGGCATCAAATACACGTTTGCTTAAATGATAAGAAGCATGCTGCGCATCGTAGTCAACCACCCGGCTATCCAAAAAGTGAATAATACTGCCACCATGCAACCGACCGGCAAAGGCCCGTGCCAGAATCAGCGGTGCAAAGGCGTTGACTTTTATATGCCCTTCCAAATCCGCATACGAAAACGACATCACGCTGTCTTCGGTAAACGTGGAGGCGCTTTGCACCAGCACATCCAGGTGCTTCGTACGAGTCAGCACCTGCGCCACAATATTTTGACAGGCGTGTTCATCGGATAAATCGCCGGTCACTGCAAATGCACTGTGTCCCGCTTCCTGCAGAGACCCCACCAGTGCCTCCCCCTCGGCCACCGACCGATGGCAATGAACCGCGACCTCAAATCCGCTGTTCGCAAGATGGGTCGCCACGGCGCGCCCAATACGCCGCGCCGCTCCGGTCACCAGCGCCGTTCTCATTTGAACCGGCCATTGAAGTAATCGTTTTGACGGGTGGCGCCCAGAACCGAATACCACAACGGCCCCTCCACGTTCACCTTCTGCCGTTCCATGGTGGCCATCTCGATGGGGACGTGGGTAAAATGCAATCCATTGTGTCCCACCACCATATTGTTTTTGCCCTGCATGGCCGCATGCACCGCGTTCTCTGCCAGGCCGTAGCACAATATGGCGTCTGTTCCAAAAGCGGGCACGCTGCGAATGGTATAACTGGGATCAAAGTACTTTAAAGCACACGGAATATTTTTCGCTTTAAAATGAGCGCTGATTTTGGCTTTCAAAAACGTGCCGATGTCATTTTTAAGCACATTTCCCGACGCGTCTTTCTGTTCGGGAATGTCTTTAAACAAATCCTGTCCGGCGCCTTCGGCCACCACAATAACCGCGTGATCCTTGCCGCCTTCAAGGCGACGTTCCAACGCACGCAGGAGGCCCTGCTCGCCATCCAGTTCAAACGGCTGTTCCGGAATCAGGCAAAAGTTCACCACCGAATTGGCGAGGGACGCATAAGCGGCAATAAATCCGGAATCCCGCCCCATCAGCTTTACCAGGCCAATACCGTTCACCGCGCCTTTGGCTTCCACGTGGGCCGAGGTCAACACCTCGGACGTGCTGTATACCGATGTTTCAAACCCAAAGCTGCGACCGATAAAACTGAGATCATTATCAATAGTTTTGGGAACGCCAATGACGCTCACTTTCTGTTTGCGCCTTTGAACTTCCTCGGCAATGGCGCGGGCGCCGCGCAGAGTGCCGTCACCGCCAATGCAAAACAGCATATTCACATTCAGCCGCTCCAGTGTATCGCACATGCGCCCCACATCCTGGGGCCCGCGACTGGAACCGAGAATCGTTCCCCCCTCCTCGTGAATCTTGTCCACCGCATCCGGGTCCAGCATCATGGGTTCATGCTTGAATTCGGGAATCAGCCCCTCAAAGCCATAACGAATCCCAAAAATGTGCCTGACACCGTAATCAAAATACAGCGTCTCAACGATGCTTTTTATGACATCGTTCAATCCGGGACAGAGTCCGCCACATGTGACAATGGCGGCCCGGGTCCACGCTGGGTCATGATATATTTTCTCTCTGGGGCCCGCTTTTTCAAACGACGGCAATGTACGTCCTTCTTTTACCAGTTGCAAAAATCGCTGCTGGTCATCGCCAAACAGCACCCGTTCGCCATTATCGATAAACTGACGGCCCTCAATGGGACTGGTCACCGACGGTGTTCCCAAAGAATCCACATCAAACGTATAATTCTCCGGATTTTCCAAAACCTTCTTATACAGCATCTTAAACCCCTGATAGACTACTTTGCGTTGACGCCTCAAGGACTGATTCGTCAATCCTTATTTAAAAGTGTTCAAAACCTACCACAACTATTGGAAACACAAAAAAAAATTTGAAGTTTGCGTTTCCGGTGGCACACATGAGATGAAATTGTTGCGCTGTTTTGAAATGTGGTCGCCACTTCATGAATGAACGTGCGACAACGTGGCCATTTTGGCATACATCTGAAAAAATATAATGAAAGGAAACAGGTAATGCTTCAACGAATGTTATTGGGAATGGTGACTTTTATGCTGATTTCATGTGGCAAAACCCCCGCGACCCACACAACCGCTGACAAAAAGGGCGCTTCAAATGAAATTTCCCCGGCAGATATTGTGGATGACAATCTGAACATAACGCTGGAACCACCAGCGGTAACAACAATGAACAAAGCGGTGCCCGGTTTTACGAAAGGTATCAATCTTGGAAATGGTTTCGATGCGCCCAGCATCGGGGAATGGGGAGTTATCCTCGAGGAAAATCACTTTAAACATGCCAAAGAAGCTGCCCTCGACCACGTGCGATTGCCCGTGAGGTTCAGTGCCTACGCCCAGCACAGCGCCCCATACACCATTGCGGAGGACTTTTTTGCAAAAGTGGACTGGGCCCTGGATATGGCGGCCAAATACGACCTCAACATTATCGTTGACATGCATCATTACGAAGAAATCATGAAAGAGCCCGCCGGTCATTTGGAACGCTATAAAGCCATGTGGAAACAAATCGCTGAGCGCTACAAAGACAAACCCCAAAGCGTGGCGTTTGAGCTGCTCAACGAGCCGTGTGACGCCCTTAAGCCCGAAATTCTGCACCCGCTCATGAAAGAAACATTTGAACTGGTGCGCCAGACCAATCCCACTCGGCTCATCATCATTAATCCCTATTTCTGGGCCAACACCGAATGGCTGGACAAAACCGACGTATCCTACGTGGATGACAACACCATGATCACGTTTCACGAGTACCAGCCCATCCTGTTTACCCATCAGGGCGCCCCGTGGATGCCACCGGAATTTCACACCACCGGCATTGTTTTTCCAGGTCCTGGCAAACCGGTTGAAATCTCAGATGCGGCCATGAAAGAAGACTGGGTATACGGCTGGCTCACGGCATACAACAATCTGCCCACGCTGGAGAACCCCAGTGGTCCCAAAACAGTTTGGGAAGAATTCGATCGCGTCACAAAATTCATCGAGAAAACCGGACTGCCTGTCTACATGGGTGAATTCAGCGCCATGGACTTTACTGATGCCCGCAGCCGCGAAATATACATCAGGATGGTGCGCAAAGAAGCCGAACGACGCAATATTGGCTGGTGCTACTGGGATGATGGTGGTCACAACAAAGGCATTGATGTTAAAACCGGAAAATGGACACCTCTGGTGGAACGGGCGCTGTTTGGGAAATAATTGCCGCGGATAACGCGACTTTGATTTGTCTTTCATTGTGCCTATTGCGGGTCTGGAACGCCCTCAGATCACGCGGCGTTTTGAATGATGACGGAATTCTCTTCATTCATCTTTTTCCAAAAGGTCGACAGTCGTTCCCTTTGATAGAACGCACGCAAAGTCAATACTGAATTGACGCCCCTTGAATGCCATCGCCTGCCACATCCTTTTGCTCTGATCATTATAAGTGACTTACATGCGCCTTCCGTTGCACCGCTTCCAATTGGCAGTCCATTTTGTTTCAGCGTGGCGTAGCGCATCAGGTGTTTGTTATTATTGATGTACGTCAAATGAATACGCAGTATTTCTTCGTTGGTTGCATTCAGGCCGCCTTGTCGCTTTAAGCGTTTCTGTTCTTTAATGATGAACTTTTCGATGTCTTCAATCGCGCTGTCGTTTTTCCCCAGCGCGTCACTCCACTCTCGCATTTGTTCATCTCTATTTAAATATGGATCCTTCAACGCTTTAAGGCATTCCGCCAGCCGTTCCGCCAAATGAAAGCGATCAATCGCCTTTTCAAAATGTCTGCCTGGAAATGCCGTTTTCATCGCGGGTTCCATCAAATTCCACATCTCCGGAGCGCCGTCCTGAACTATTCCCATGGGCAACTCATGCTGGCGCATGCTTGTTCCCTGTTGCTGAATATGTGCGAGGTCGGCCGTCATTTGGACAATTATTTCAGACGGGTCCGCGTCCGCCGAGCATCCGTACCGATACGTTTGAAGGCTTTCGCCATCTGCTCCGATAAGACTGACTGTTCCCACGTAGGCCATGCGGTAATTGACCTCTACTGCGTCCGGTTTTTTTCTCACATAAGGTTTGGTTCTGCGTTTTTTTGGAGCCATCTTCGAAAAACGAAGTCTTTCCTCCATTGGAAGGTGGTTCTGTCCAGGTCTACGCAAACAGCGACAGCATCCTTGTCCACTGTTTCTTCCTTTCGAACAAATGGAAGAATTTTTGGAGCTTCCTGTTTGGCCATTGTTCCAATTTTTTTGGCAATCCGCTCCAATGTACTTCGTGCAGGTGGTCGCCGATGACTTGCATGCAGCTGCTCCTCCCACTGTCGCCCCGGACACTGCGCGTCACCAGGCCCGATTCGATATGCCAATGCAGGCGTCGCACGCTCAACTATATGACTCGATAATTCCAGAGGAACCACCGTGGGACCGTTGCGTACACCGGCCTTCCGATAAATAAAACGCCCTGGTTTGATTGGACCGCAAAGACTGTGATACTCAACTTCTCCTTGCGAATGACGTTTGTATTTTTCGCCATTCACCAGGATCGCTTCGGCTTCATACTGACCG
>JAFGQN010000190.1 GCA_016935665.1 Deltaproteobacteria bacterium
ACAGTATCGATCACATTCGAAGCGCCATGTCAAAGAATCTCTAAATGATCAGCGAAAATACATCGGACGACATTGCGATCCCCCTGGGTACCATCCAGCCATTCTTGACCTGTCTTTAAATTTGTTGCACAACTGTGATTTTCTGTAACCAATTCGTCACAGACGCGGAGTATAAGTAACAGTATGGAAACTTGCATACTCATAGTGGAAGATGAAAAGGACCTTTTGGAGATTCTTGAGTACAACCTTAAAAAGGAAGGTTACTTCGTTAAATCGTCTCTTAACGGTCAGGGTGGATTGGCAGCGTTGGATACCACGCCCATTCCAGAGCTGGTAATTTTGGATTTAATGCTTCCTGATATTTCAGGAATTGAGATTTGTCGGCGCCTGCGTGCCAATCCCAAAACCAGAGATATTCCCGTGCTGATGCTTACCGCAAAGAGTGAGGAAATCGATCGGGTCATCGGTTTTGAGGTGGGGGCCGATGATTATGTGACCAAGCCCTTTAGTGTCAGGGAACTGATGTTGCGCGTGAAGGCACTGCTCAAACGCAGCGCAACCCGGGAAACCCCTGGTGAGGAAATTGTATTCGGTGCGTTGAAAATAGATGTGCCGGCGCACCGGGTCTGGGTGAACGAAGAAGAAACCGTGCTTACCGCATTGGAGTTTAATCTGCTGACAACCCTGTATGAGCGCAAGGGACGGGTACAGACAAGAGAGGTGTTGCTGTGTGACGTTTGGGACATAAATGCGGATGTCACCACGCGCACAGTTGATACGCATGTGAAACGACTTAGGGAAAAAATCGGCCTCGCCGGCGTTTACATCGAGACTGTTCGCGGCGTCGGATATCGTTTTGCCGGAAGGATAAACGAGGGCGGAGTTTGAAAATCAGTTTTCGACTGCGGTTGTTTCTAGCCATTTTTGCGGTGGTGTTGTTTGGCGTGCTGGTGGCAGGCGCTTATCTCTCATCTGAGCTGAAAACCAATATTCAATTGCGGGTTGAACAGGAACTGTTGCGTCAGAGTCATGTGGCGGCACTGTATATAGCAGAGACACTGCACCGCAAGGATGTGACCAGCGGCCAAAAGCTGGTGCACCGCCTTGGAGGCGCGGCGGATTTTCGCTATACCATCATTCACGAGGACGGCACCGTTCTGGGAGACACCGATTTGACTGCGGTCGAAGTGAAAGATGTGCAGAATCATAGTAATCGGCCTGAAATCCGGGCGGCCATGAAAAATGGAGATGGCAGTTCCCATCGCTACAGCACCACTATTGGCTTTGAGATGTTTTACAGCGCCACGCGCTTTTCCAATGCAACCTTGCGTGGGGTGGTACGCGTTTCCAAACCATTGCGCGAAGTGGACGAAGCGCTGGCAGTTCTCTATAGCTCGCTTTTGGTGGGTGGGCTGATTGTATTGGTGTTGTCTCTGTTGCTGGCGCTTTTTTTCTCCGCCTATTTTACACGTATTTTAAAGTCGCTTGTGAGCTACGCACAGAAACTGGCCGAGGGGAAACGGGCCAGCGCACAGATACACGAGGAATTCGAATTCACTGGACTCACATCATCTTTGCAGACACTGAGCGAGAAGCTGGAGGAAAGTGTGCAGGACCTGGCAGTGGAACGGGATCGGTTTGAAGCAGTACTTGAAGGAATGGGTGAGGCGGTTATAGCGCTGGATGCCGGCAAACGGGTCACCGTTATCAACTCTGCCGCCCTGATGTTGCTGGAGCTTGGGAAGGAACCGGTGGGGCACACGCTGCTTGAGACCATACGTGTGCCGGAATTGACTGAACTGCTTGATTCCCTGGTGCCCGGGGACAATCGAAGTGCTGAATTTGAAATTGGTGTGGCCATTTTGCGCAAGGTGTTGGCCCGCGTGGTGTGTTTACATTCCGGGGCGTATGTTATCGTGCTGATGGATGTGACAGAATTGCGACGACTGGAAAGTGTGCGGCGGGATTTTGTTTCCAATGTGTCCCATGAGCTTCGAACGCCCATCAGTGTGGTTCGCGCCAATGCCGAGACATTGCTGGATGGCGCCCTGGAAGATAAAGAGATGGCCGGGCGGTTTTTGCAGTCCATTGTGGCCAATTCGGAGCGGCTCTCCAGCCTGATTGCCGATTTGCTGGATTTGGCACGTATTGAGGAGGGGAAATGGGAACTGAAAAAAACCAGTCTGACCCTGTCACTGGCGCTTCGGCGTGCCTGTTCGGTTTTGGAAACCAAGGCAAACGACAAAAAGCAAACCATTTTGGTGGAACCCTGTGGCGACATTCAAATTGCAGCCGATGCGCGCGCCATTGATCAGGTGCTGTTTAACCTGTTGGACAATGCCGTTAAGTACACACCGGAAGAGGGTTTGATACGCGTGCGCGGATATCAAAACGGCGCCCGTGTCATTGTTGAAGTGGAAGACAACGGACCAGGTATTGAGGAAGTTCACCGCAACAGGCTCTTTGAGCGATTTTATCGCGTCGACAAAGGTCGTTCCCGCGAAATGGGAGGAACGGGCCTCGGACTGGCTATCGTAAAACATCTCACCAATTCCATGGGGGGAGACGTGGGCATGCGGCCAGCTCCTGAGGGGGGCAGTATTTTCTGGGTTAAATTACCCATTTAGGTCGGATTTTTTTCCAGATGCTTTTCTTTTCTCCATTTGGGCTATTATGGACCTTGGAAAACATGGGGCATTGAATGTATCCATTCAATGGATACATTCATGCGTCTTCCTGTCGTGTTGGTTTATCTCTTGCTGGTACTGCTGACCGGGGCATGCGGTGGGTCCGACAATTCGGACGATGCCGATGGTTCAGATGGGGATACCGATAGTGTTGGCGACAGCGACGCTGATACAGATTCAGATGGCGATACGGATTCGGATGGGGATGCGGATCGGCAGCCCTATAAAGGCGTGGGAAATTCCCGGGCCGATGAAATCGCGCTGTACAATCTTTCGTGGTGCTACAACTGGATGCATCATTCCCAAAAGAGCGATTGTGACGCCCCCTGTTTGTTCCCATGATTTGGGGCAATGACAATGTGGCGGGCAAATACGCGGAAATAGAAGAAAAGGGATACGATGTGGTGCTGGGATTCAACGAACCCAACAAAACCGACCAGGCGGATATGTCGGTGGAAGAGGCCATTGAGTTGTGGCCGCTGCTAACGGCGAATCCCAATATCCGGGTAGGCAGTCCTGCGGTTTCCGACAACGGACGCGGATGGCTGGAGGACTTTATGCTGCAGGTGGAAGCCAATGATTTACGTGTGGATTTCATGACGGTGCACTGGTATGGCTGGAATGCCGGATCGTGTGACGATGCGGGACAGCTGGCGGGCGCGCTGAACTGGGCCTCTCAATGGGGAAGGCCGCTATGGATAACCGAATTTGGATGCATGATCGAGAGTCATCCCGATGAACAGACCGTGATGAATTTCTTTAAATCTGCACTCAATATGATGAAAACCCGCTCGGACGTGGAACGTTATGCCTGGTATCCATGGAACACTTACAGCGGCCTCTCTGACCGCGAAACGCCGCCAGTTTTAACCCCTCTTGGTGAAATTTTTGCCGCAGCTCCTGCCTGGCACTGATCGCTACTGAAATGCACTCCCCTTCCCATCACAGGGGGAATGCCCCTATTTCACGGTGACTTCGCCTTTATCGAGAGACACTTCGTAGTAACCATGTTCGTTCCAGGCCACTTTCTGGTTATCCTGGTAGACATCGCCACCGTCAACGGTGATACGCAGACATTTTCCTTCGGGGAAATTATTGGGAAGATTCCACGTCAGACTGGTTCCTGTTGCTGTTGCGCTTTTTTGACCCATCCAGTAAGCACCGATATTTACGACGCTATCGATCCACATGTCGCCGTGGCCCTTCTGTGCTTTGACGCCATTGGTAAATGCATCCAGTGAAATCGGTTGATAAGCGCCATCATTACCCCCCTCGAAACCATGGATACAATAGATACCCCATCCACCCTGATCACGAGCGCTTTCAGCGTGTTGATTAAAAGAGTTGCCGTTGGCAGCAATTGTACTTGAAAGATCGAATGCATCCCCCTGGCCGGGTTTAACAATGCCTCCCGCTACATTGCGGTCGATAAAGTGGACCTGTTGGGCGCCATTTCGGCAACCTGCTGTATCGCCATTGGGTGCGGCGAGTGTATAAATTTTTCCATAAATAGCTTCCAGTGCCTGGTTCCCTTGAGCAATTGAACCACAATCGTGCGACCCAGTGTGATTCCCAATCTCATGCCCTTTGTCCTGAGCCTGTTTCCACTTGGCGTTTGAGATGTCCTTGTTTGTTTGCAGGTAAAATGTGAAGTTGACATCGAGGCCCATCAGTGTATCCCAGTTGTTGAGTTGGGATGAATTATTGTCGTCGAAGGTGTAGCTGACCGCGCCTTTAAACCCTGCCCAATTCAAAATCTTCAACCCACCGGCGCTGCCACTGGGTTTGGATTTGCCACCGTCGCCGATGTCGGGAATGCCGCAGTCGTACACAACACCGTCGCCATCAGAATCGGAATCGCCATCAGAATCGGAATCGCCGTCGGAATCGGAGTCGCCATCGGTGTCGGAATCGCCATCGGAATCAGAGTCGCCATCAGAATCGGAGTCGCCATCAGAATCGGAATCGCCATCGGAATCGGAATCGCCATCGGTGTCGGAATCGCCATCGGAATCGGAGTCGCCATCGGAATCGGAGTCGCCATCGGAATCGGAGTCGCCGTCGGAATCGGAATCGCCGTCGGAATCGGAATCGCCATCACCGTCAGAATCGGCGTCGCTTTCGGTGCTGTCCGAACCCCCGGAATCGCCGCAACCCAAGGCAACCAGAGCCACCAGCATAAGTATAATCAATAAAATGTGTTTCATTTGTGCTCCTTTTTGAACAGTCTAAGACCCCCTCCCAAAAATTCGAAAGGGTCCGGATTTTCCTTTCCAGATAGTAAGGTACCCTTATTAACTGAATCAGTTCATTATAGTTCATAAATAATATAGCAATCACCGTTTACACAAGTGCGAAGATGGGCAGATGGTCGAATATCCAGCGCTGAAGTTGGATATTTTACAGTGAGAGAGTGTTATTCCACTGGCAGTAATTCCGGTCCGCTGACGGGGAAGGGCAGGGGCATGGCATTGTCGCCATTTATCGCTGCGTCGCACACCGCATCACCAACCACGCTGCCGCGAACCGGGACATTTGTGTCAACCATGATAGCCAAATCCACATCTGAAATTTCGTAGCGATGCTCATTCAGTGTAACGGTGCCGCGCATCAGATCCTGGGCCAGGTCAGCGCTTGCTCGGGGGGATTCATTTCCAATATGCATCAGGTTTTGATAGGTTTTGGCCACGTTTGACCCATATACCGCCGTGGCGGTCTCCCCGGTGAAAAAGAAGTCGCTGCCATCGGTGGAGTGGTAAAAGTCAAAAAGACTGGCGTACACATCCGGCAACTGGGCCGAGCTCCACTCGCGCCATCCGTTAAACGCCAGCGCATGGCCCAGCTCGTGCAGTGCAGTGCTCAGGCCGTCTGTCTGATTTTCAGGGATAGTCGCCGTGCGGCTGTACGGATCGGGATCGAACCAGTAGCGCCACCAGTTGGAACCATCAATGGCGGAGATGCCCCAGTTCATTTCGATGTCCGGATCACTGCCATTGGGATCGATACCGGTGCGCATCTGATATGGCGGATTGAATTCGTAGATGAGCAAATCGCCTTCTTCTCGCAAGAACACCGTCCCCATGCTGCTGCCACTGGCAGTGGAAATGTCTTGGATTCTCCCCAGAACGACCAGTTTAATATCCCTTAGCGCCACCATGTGCGACGCCCAAAGTTCACCAGCAGCAATAATATTCCTTTCAATGTCTTCGTGATATTCGGACATGAACGTTTCGTTTTCCCAGGTAACTTCAAATGAGATGGTGCCCAGTGTCTGCAAGTCCGGATGATGGGGACAATGGTCAATACAGTCCGCTGCTCCATCATTATCGCTGTCATCGTCGGGGATGCCGCAACCGCATTGCCCCGCCGACGTTTTTTTCGGGTCATCGGGACACTCGTCTATATCGTTTGCTGTATCGGTGGCGGAGTCCGATTCAGTATCTGTTACAGAACTGCTGTCTTCCGATTCGGTGGGAGTGTCTGTTTCCGAGTCAGAGTCGCCGTCCGTGTCAGAGTCGCTGTCCGAGTCGGAGTCGCTGTCCGAGTCAGAGTCGCCGTCCGAGTCAGAGTCGCCGTCCGAGTCCCCATCCGCGTCTGTATCGGTGATATCTGTTGAACTGTCACTGTCAGAGCTGTCGCCCGATGTGTCAGATCCCTGTTGGCATGAAACGGTGAAAATCGCGAAAAGCAAAAACAGAATTTTCATTAATAGTACTCCTCAATGGTTGCCGGCCGGCAAACGCGCAGTCGCCATTATCTCATAATGGAAGACGGCTTTACAGAACAAACATGTAACTTTTCGTTTCCGTTAATCGGTGTCTGAGGGATTGCCCTGATGATGTCGCTGGATATAAACGCGTAGAATTTCGATGGCGGCGGGAGTTATACCGGGAATCCGGCTGGCCTGGCCCAGAGTGGCGGGTCTGGAAAAGTTCAGCTTTTCAATGATTTCGCCGCGAAGGCCTGGGATACCGTCAAACGTCATTCCACCTGGAAACCGGATGGAATCCACTTCCGCCAGACGTTTCGCCTGTGTCTCCTGGCGGCGCAGATAGCCTTCGTATTTGATTTTAACTTCCAGCCGCGTGGTGGCTTTTTCGTCCAGTTCGGCGAGCCAGGGCGCGATGGTAAACACGTTTTCCAATCGGCAACCCTCCCTTCGAACCAGATCAATCAGAGTCACTGGTTTTTTCAGTTCCGTCAAACCTGCTTCCTTCAGCCGCAGATTGGTTTGCGCCCCAGGGGTGAATACGGTGTTCTGAAGACGGTCCAGTGTATTTTGCACCCGGTCCATCTCAGCGCGCGTTTTTGCCGCAGTTGCAGTGTTGATAAGTCCTGTGCGTGTTGCTTCTTCAAAAAGCCGTTCATCCGCATTGTCTTCCCTTAAAAGGAGCCGATATTCGGCGCGGGATGTAAACATGCGATAGGGTTCATCCACACCGGTGCCTGTCAAATCGTCAACCATAACACCCAGATATGCCTGATTGCGGCGCAGCACAATGGGCGCAATACCCAGCACGGAGAGGGCCGCGTTGGCGCCGGCCATTAGTCCCAGCGCTCCAGCCTCCTCATAGCCGGATGTCCCCAGTATCTGACCGGCAAGGAAGAGCCCCTTGAACCCATCCACCTCCAGATGTGGCGTCAGAGCCTGGGGTTCTACCGCGTCGTACTCCACTGCGTATCCCCATTTGACGATGTGCGCATTTTCAAGTCCGGGGATGGACCGAACCATTTCTTCCTGCACATCCCTTGGAAAACTGGTGGAGATTCCGGCGGGATAAATCGTTTTGCCCTGCTGGTCTTCGGGCTCCAAAAATATCTGGTGTCGGTCCTTGTCGGGGAACCGTTCAATTTTGGTTTCGATGCTGGGGCAGTAGCGGGGACCGATTCCGGAGATACTGCCACTGTACATGGCCGACCGGTGGAGGTTCTTTTGTATGATGTTGTGAGTCTTTTGCCCGGTGTATGTCAAATAACAACTGCGTTGTGGCAAACTGTAGTCTTCGGTTTCGGCATCAAAAAACGGCGCCGGGGTATCTCCGAACTGTTCCTCCAGTTTGCTGGTATCGATGGAATCGCCAGCGATGCGGGGGCAGGTTCCGGTTTTCAGCCGAATGAGCGGCAGGCCAGCTTCTTCCAGTGATTTTGCCAGGTTCACAGATGGCTTTGCGCCTTGACGGCCACCGGGAGTAAGTTCGTCTCCAATGAAAAGCATTCCGCGAAGAAATGTACCGGTAGTAATAACGACCGTTTTACATTTGATCAGTTCGCCGCTTTGCAGATATACACCGGTTATCTGTTTTTTGCGGCCGCTGTCAGTCCATGCCAGCGATGCGGCGAAATCCTCGATGAAACAGCCGTCACCTTCGTAATTGCTTAATGTTCTTTGCATGTTTTGCACGTAAACGCCCGAGTCTGTTTGAACACGCGTGGAGCGTACGGCCGGGCCTTTGGTGCGATTGAGGGTTCGAAACTGGATACCGCTCTGGTCGGTAATTTTCCCCATCACACCGCCGAGGGCAACAATTTCCCGGACCAGATGTCCCTTTCCAGGACCTCCCACTGCGGGATTGCAGGGCTGGGTTCCCACTGTCGCGAAAAACGGCACAATCATAGCGGTTTTCACTCCAAGACGACACGCGGCCGCAAAGGCTTCGCATCCGGCATGTCCACCACCGATTACCACAACGTCAAAAATTCTGCTTGTATGGGTCATTTTTCTCTATTTCCAAGGCTTGCAATAAATACGAATCAAATAACGAAGTTTTGCAATCGTACCAGTGCACTTTGACATAAACACGAAATTAAGCTAATAGTTTTTCCCATTATTTAAAGGAAGTAAAAAATGAGACAATGGGATTCAAAACTTCTTGAGAAACTGCTGGTTATCCAGGACATCGATTTACAGATTCGTGGCGTGGTCGATACGGTGAAGGAATTACAGCAGCGTTGCATGCGGGAAGACCCGCAGTTAAATATACTGAAGGCGGAATATCAGAACATCGCCGACAGTCTGGAAGCCACCAGGGCGCAAAAGGAGATGTATCAGAATACCCTGGAAGACATTCGAAGTGCGATTAAGGGATTGATTGCAAATCGCGCCAGAGCGTTTAAGCCCAGAAACCGGTCTTCCACCGAAGCGTTGCGTACCGAAGAGGAAAAACTGGCTGTTCTGGTTGTTGAAACGGACGAACAGATAGAAATACTGGAAAAGAATCTGGTCAGCATTGAAGGGCGAATTGCCGCCCGGGCGGATGAAGTGCAGCGTTCGCAACAGGCTCCGGAAGCGAAGATAAAAATTTTCAACAATCAGATTCTTGAACTGGAGCAAAAGCGCCGGTTGGAGCTGAGTGGTGTTCCAATTTCTCTTTTGAAAAAATACGAACGACTGCGTGCGTCTCGCTCCGGTGTTGGTTTGACTATTTTGCAGGATGGTATCTGTCGGGTGTGTCGTATGGAAATGCCCACGGGAATCAAATCCAAATTGTTGCAGGATGAGGTGATTGATGCCTGTCCCGCCTGTGGACGTATGGTGGCTCGAATTGAAAATACGATAGATCACAAACGGTTGGCAGAGGAAGCCAGAGCCGCGCAGGAGAAGAAAATGCGCGAGGAGGAGGAGGCTGCCGCACGCGCGGAAGTCCGGGCCAGGAAGGAAGCTGTTGCTAAAAAACGCGCGGAAGCCAAAGCCAGGCGGGAAGCGGACAAACAGGCCAAAGTCGACAGAGAGGCGGCGCTGGAAGCGCGCAAGGCACTGATTGAAAAAATGCAGGCGGAGAAGTTAGCGGCATCGAAACATGGTACAGACGATGCAAAAAAGAACGCCAAAGGAAAAAAATCCGCAACATCGAAAGATACTTCGTCGAAAGCGGCGACGTCTGTGGATAATGCAGTTTCTGCGAGTGCTTCAAAAAAAACGACCGCCAAAAAAGCGACTGCGAAAGCCAAAAAGAGTGACAGTAAGAAAGCCACTGCTAAAAAAGCTGCTGCTGCCAGCTCGGTTGAGAAGGCAGGTGGAATCAAAAAATCAGCAAAAAAAGACGCGGATGTAAAGGCGTCAGAAAAGAAGACGAGCACCCGCAAAGCGGCAGCGAAAAAGGAACCCGTCAAAAAAGCAGCAGCGAAAGTATCTACAGAGAAAAAGACCTCTGAGAAAAAGGCGTCTGCTAAAAAAAACGCAGCGAAAAAGGTTACCGCTCAAAAGAAGACCACTTCAAAAAAAACAGTTTCCAAAGCGGATTCCAAAGCGACTTCGAAAAAAGCAAATAAGAAATAACTGAAGGAGCTGGATATGTCCAACGACTGGAACAGAAGGCAATTTCTTAAGCGGACGGCGATTGGCTGTGCCGGAGTCAGTGCGGTTTCCGGTGCGGCATTGCTGGCCAAAGATGCGGGACGAGACGCGCCGCACACCTCTGAAAAAGTGAATCAGATTCGCGACTTCAGCAGTGGATCCAGTGCGCGCATGGGGTACATCGTGGTGGCCCGTGGAGACTCGCCCGACAAGGTCACCCGCAAAGCCATTGCCGCGCTGGGCGGTATCCAGACGTTTATTTCCCCCAAAGATACAGTGGTCATTAAACCCAATGTGGGATGGGACAGGACCCCGGTTCAGGCGGCCAATACCAATCCGCTGGTAGTCAAAGCGCTGGTGGAATTGTGCTATGAAGCGAAGGCGAAAAAGGTGTATGTGACAGACAACACCTGCAACGACCCGTCCCGATGTTTTACGCGGTCCGGAATATGGAAAATGGCGGAGGCGGCTGGCGCGGAAGTGGTATTGCCCGCGGAACACCGGTTTCGAAAATTTCAGATGGGTGGTGTGATTCTGGGAGAGATGCCTGTTTTGGAGCCTGCGGTGAGTGCGGACAAATTTATCAATGTGCCCATTGCCAAACATCATGGACTTTCGAAGTTTACCGGCGCGATGAAAAATCTGTACGGCATCCTTGGGGGCAGGCGAAATCGGCTTCATCAGAAAATCGATGATTCCATTGCCGATTTGGCGGATTTTATTCGCCCGACACTGACCGTTATGGATGCCACTCGCGTCCTTCTTCGCAACGGTCCACAAGGTGGGAACATTCAGGATACCAAAGCTGTGGGGGAAATCATTGCGTCCACTGATCAGGTGGCGGTGGATGCATATGCCTGCGGGTTAATCGGACTTTCCCCAAAGGACCTGCCGTATCTCGCGCTGGCCGAAAAGCGCGGTCTTGGCATTGCGGACATGAAAAAAATTAAAATTAAAAAGGTTTCCTGAATATGCATGCAAAAAAGGCTGGTCCCGAAAAACGCTGGGTGCGCCTGCGCCAGGGACGACGAGTGTCTCAACTGGTGTTCCTCGTTTTGTTTTTTGCATTGATTTTTGCAACCGCCGGCCTGACCGGCGCGGGTTTTGACGCCCGCAATTCCGCAAATGTGCCATGGCCGGTTGAAGCGTTTCTTAATATTGATCCTCTGGCGATGATAACGGTGGGATTGAGTACGTTCAGTGTTCCCCAAACGCTGTTGTGGAGTCTTATCATTTTGGCGTCCGCTGTTTTCCTGGGACGCGGATTTTGCGCGTGGGTGTGTCCCATGGGGACACTGAATCACGGAATGTCGGAAATCAGGCCCGGGCTTTCCAAAAAACAGAAGCGGATGCGAAATCAGGTTCATCCAGCTCGGAAAATTAAGTACTTGATTTTGGTGTCAGTGCTGGTGAGCGCTTTGTTTGGCTCTGCAGTTGTGGGCATCCTCGATCCGCTCAGTCTGATTACCCGTGGGGTGGCGCTTACGATTTTACCTGTTACGAATTATATACTCTCTTCACTCGTGGGAGTTACCGCCCAGTCCAATTCAATAGCTGTGCAGCAGCTGTCCGACGGACTGTATCAGGCGACGCATGGTTTTCTGGTGCATCCGGGGGGGCTGTTGACGGCGGGGGGAGTTGTTCTGGCGCTGTTTTTTATCGGTGTACTGGTGGCCAACCGCTTTATTCCCAGGTTCTGGTGTCGATACGCCTGTCCGCTGGGGGCGTTGCTGGGCATTGCAGGGCGCTTCGGTCTGTTCGCATTACGCAAAGATGAAGATAAATGTACGCATTGTGGAAAATGCGAACAGTTCTGCTCTGGGGCTGCATCTCCCGTTCCCGGTACAAATTGGGAGAGAGCCGAATGCGATATGTGCATGAACTGTGTGGCCGTTTGTCAGGATAACGCGTTGAAATTTGGTCTGTTCGGTTTTGCGGATGGCACAGCCAACGATGGCCCGGATTTGAAAAAACGGCAGTTGATGGGCAGTGCGGTTACTGGAGCCCTTCTGGTGCCGGTCATGCGAAGCGGATGTTTAACAGCGCCTGTGGGGCGACCGCATCCAGCGTGTATTCGTCCTCCGGGAGCGGTGGCGGAGGCAGAGTTTTTAAAACGGTGCATTCGCTGTGGTCAGTGCATGAAAATCTGTCCCAACAATGCATTGCATCCAGCGGTAAACGAGGCAGGCCTGGAAGGATTGTGGACACCGGTGCTGGTGCCCAGAGTCGGCTACTGTGAACCCACCTGTACTTTGTGCACTCAGGTTTGCCCTACTGCAGCGATTAAGCGGGTTGACGAAACGCAAAAGACCGGTGATTCAGCCAACCGGGTGCGTTTGGGAACCGCATTTTTCGATCGCGGCCGATGCTTGCCATGGGCCATGGGGACGCCCTGTACGGTATGCGAAGAATTTTGTCCCGCATCTCCCAAGGCGATTCGGCTTGAGGAAGTGACCGTTGACGTGTATGGAAAAACGGTCACGCTGCTTAGACCCTATATTGATCCGGCGAATTGCATTGGATGTGGGGCATGTGAGAACGTATGTCCGGTTCATGATCGCGCAGCGGTCCGAGTCACCAGTGTGGGTGAAAGTCGTTCGGAGCAAAACAAACTGCTGTTGTAGTAACTGAAACCGAGGTGGATATTTTGGTAAAAAAAAGAAAAGTAAAAAAAGGGTCTGAGAAAACCGGCAGATCGGCTTCTGCTGCCAACCGAATTGCCAAACAAAAAAAAGAGACATTTGTAAAACGACCCTCTCTGGCCACCCCCAAAGATGAGGAGCGAAAAGCCGGGTTGGGCGTGTTAAAGGTTATCCTTGGCGTACTGGCGGCCGCAATCATCGGCGCTACCATTCTGGCCAAATACACCGGCGCCGGCAACGTTGAACACGGTGACAAGATTCAGGATGAACCATGTGTGGGAAATGAGGAATGTGCCACGGGGTACGTGTGTTATCAGTACGCCACCAATCCCTTCAGTTGCAAGGAACGATGCAAAGAAGATGATGATTGCGGTGAACGTCACACGTGTAAAGCTGTTGTGCGTTTTGGGAAAAAGCGGGTGAAACCCATGAAAGTATGTGTGGCAAACAGGGAATTGTGATTGGTCAAAGGTGGCAAATGCAAATGGGACGATCCCAATGAGCTCATCCCTAAACGCAATCCTGCCGTTCAAGTAAGGCTGTATTCAATATTTTCATGCATCGAAATGTTAACCAGCAATTGAAGTTGTTTTTTATATTCCTGCTGTGCATTGCGTCCGTGTGCGCCTGTGGAAAAAAGGAAGCTGACGGAAAGGACGCAAATGAAGCGACCTTAAGGGGAGCGCGCTGGTTGCGGGAAAAAATAAATTCGAGACCCCAAAAGGCAGATACTGCAAGTGATTCCGCAGCGCCGGTGGGGGGATCTGACAGCGATACTGCCGCCATGGAAATGCCGTCCCCTGTTGAGACATTGTCGCAGATGCTGCAGACACCTCTGATGATACGTTACAACACACCCGGCCATGTGCGGTATTCCATGCTGTTCGATGCGCCAATATCAGCCATTAGCTGGAGCGCACATGCGGGTATGTCGGTATCGAGTGGCAACTATCTTCAGAATGTGACCACTAAAGGCGAACAGCGCTGGAAACTGAATGCAGGCGAGGGGCACAAGGTTTTTGTCACAGGGGGGGAGGAAATCATCTGGTCTGGACAGTTCGAAAGCGTGTTTCAAATGAAGCGAAACGGCCGGGTGGGATGGAAAAAACCCTGGGCACATCCGCTGGCGTTTAATCCGCCGGATAGTCTGTTTATGGTGGATGCTTCCAATGTGGCGCGTCTGGGAGCCGATGGTCACGAACGATGGCGCGTTACGGTGGATGATGTTCGGAAATTGGATGGGCCATTCCCTTGTGGCAATCAGGTTCTCTTTCAAGGTAAACGCGGTCAGAAGAGTGTGGCTACGGTGGTCACGGATTCCGGCGCCGTGCTGAATGAAACCGAATTGCCGTTTGCAGCGGTGGTGCTGGGGGCCTCTTTTACTTGCGAGCCCATCATCTGGTCTTCGGGGCAGGTCTCCCAGGTAGGTGGGCGGGGGGAGCTGAAATGGTCATATCCGCTGAAAAACAGACCCTTGTTTTTTAAGCTGTTTAATACTTATCTGTTTATTGTGCCGGAACCGCAGGAGTCTGTGGCGGTGGTGATGGTGGACAAGGTGGGAACTATTCTGTACAAGCGCGGCCTGCCCATTGCCGGTCGCGTGACAGATGGAACGGTCATTGAACTCTCCGGAATGCGGCAGGCCATCGCTTTATGCAAGGATGTGTCCAGCCCCTGCGCCAGACGCGATGGCAACCGCGGTCCGTTCAATGTATTGCTCACTGGCGACCGTGGACAGTTCAGTGTGGTGGAGCGACTGGTAAAGGGACACAACAACATTGCGCGTTTTTTTAACGAAGGCTTTGTATATGCCGGTTCCAGTACAGAAGATGAAACCACTGTGACCATGTATGACCGTTCCGCAAAGATCATTTGGAATACGGTGTTGCCCGGACGATTGTCGGCCGGCCCCTGGGTGGGTCCTTATGGTGGCGTTTACCTGGGCACTTGCATGGGGTGGGAGTGCAGCAAGCCGTATCGCTTCATTTCAATGACCGGAGCCCCGGAGGAAACGGGAAAAGATTCGGATTAGCAGCACCATTGGCTGACATGTCCGTTCAAGGAATAAACAATATGACTGGAAGATTATTCTCTCCGCTTAATGTTGGACCATATCGGTTTAAAAATCGAATTGTAATGCCTGCCATGCATCTGGGGATGTGTGACGATGGCGACGTCTCTCAATCGGAATTGCGGTTTTACGCAGAACGCGCAGCGTCCGACGTGGCCCTGGTGATGGTGGGACTGTGCAATACGCATGCGGAGGAATCATCTGCGATTCAGGGCGTGCTGGAACTGTCTGAAGACAGACATGTTGAACCGATGAGGCGACTGGCCCGTGTCATCCACGATGGCGGTGCGCTTTGCGCCGTGCAGTTAAGTCCGGTCACCGGCTACAATAATCCCGCATGGAAACCCGACGAAACGATGATTCAAACGCTTGTGGAGAGTATTGGAATGGCGGCCGGACGCGCGAAGCGGGCCGGATTTGATTTTGTGGAGCTAATGCTCAGCGGCGGCAGTTTTTTATCCCATATGCTGTCCCCTCATCACAACACGTATAATTTTGAGAATTACAGTGGCTCGTTGGAAAATCGATTGCGCGCGCCATTGGCAGCGATGTCAAAAATAAAGCAACTTGCACAGGATATGCCGATTATTGTGCGCATGCATGGGCACGAGTATATGGAAAATGGCTTTGGGCTTGCAGAAGCCGCTCAAATTGCCAAAGCGCTTGAAACCGCAGGCGCCTGTGCGATCAATGTGACGGTGGCGGGCCACAGAACCCGAGTGCCCCAAATCACCCGTCAGCGCAGCGCGATGAGTTTTGCGTTTTTAGGTCGCAACATTAAAGATGCGGTGGATGTTCCCGTTTTTTTTGGCAGCCGCATTCGAACCAGTGACGATGCACGCGCTGTGTTGCGCGAATCCGGCGTTGACGCCGTTACCGTGGGACGTGCGCTGATTGCCGATGCAAGGTTTGCTCAAAAAATAAAAAAGCAGGTAGAGGAGGCGCGCCTTCCATTGGCGGACGACGACGAGACTGTGAACTGCATCGCCTGTTGCAACTGTCTCGATATGGCATTCAGTAAAAAGCCAGTGAACTGTACTGTAAATCCTCAGATTCAATGGGAGGTGGCATCCGGAGCAGTTGAGAAGGAAAAGGGATTCGAAGATGTGTGTGGTAAACGCGTTTTGGTGGCGGGCAGCGGTCCAGCCGGGCTGAATGCGGCAATGGCCTTCGCGCGCAATGGCGCAGAGGTGATTTTGCTGGAACAGGCGGCCGAACTGGGCGGCAAGTGGCGTCGCATCAGTCAGATGAATTCTCACGGGGACACCCAGGGCGCTTTGGCGGGGACCATTGCGACATTGAACGACTGTCGCGGGGTGGATGTTCGAACGAATACATCATTGACACCAGCGCTGGCTGAATCTCTCCAGCCGGATATTCTGGTGCTGGCCACGGGCGCAGTGCCCCGTAAAATTGCCATTAAGGGACTGGAGACACATCCCCGTGTTTTTCATGTCGCAGACCTTATCGATGACGATTTGCTGCCGCCGTTTAAGGATGCGGTGATTGTCGGGGGAAACGCCGCAGGGGTGACCATGGCGTTGCATCTGGCGACGCCTGGGTATGCAACAAATGAAGCAGTTGGGTATCTGCATCGTTTTGGCAGCGAGGCGTGGGCCAACGAAGCGCTGGCATTTGCACCGTCGCGCAGAATCACCGTTCTCAAACGGCGCGGCTTTTTTGGCAAGGGGATGGGGAGATCCACACGGTGGACTGCGGTACAGGAAATGGACATGTATGGTGTTCGCACCCTCGACAAGGTGCAGTACGAGGAAGTGACCCCCGAGGGCATATGGGTGTTGCGCGGTAAAAACAGCGAACGTCTTTTTATTGAATCCGATTTACTCGTCCTTTCAACCGGCTTCGAACCCGCGGTATACCCCGACGAATATACGTCGCTGGTCCAGCGAGTGATAGTGGCCGGAGATGCAAAGCAGATTGGCAATATTACCACCGCCATTGGCAGTATATTTGAAAACGAAAACTGGAAAACACAGTGAAAGTCGTGAATCGATACACCGTTGCGGTCACACTTTTTGAGCCCCTGCGCCTTTCCCCGAAATTGATCCGTTTGTACTCCTGAGCTGCGGGTTTTGGGTCTGCACTTTGAGGGAATTCGGCAACTGGACTGCGATTCGGAGCTATTGATACTGTAAACCGAAGTGGTAATGCGCTATCGGCAAACTGGCAGCTCTGACCCGCGGACACCTTTTGATAGCATAACAGAACATCATTCGGGGTTGATACCAAAAGTGAATGACGTTGATTATGTGTGGCCAGCTGGTGTCACTCCACAATGATGCGGGATTTGCATTCTACAGAGCAGGCGAAGCTGCCGATGGGGCCGTCGTCGCATTCTTCCCCGAATTCGGCGTCGATGATGTTGTCGCCGCAATACGAATCCAGAGTGCAGTCGGATTTGCAGCCGTCATAGCCCCCCACATTGCCGTCAGTGCCGCAATCGCAACTCTCGGTGCCGTTGCGTACGCCGTCTCCGCAGAAAGGTGCGGGCTGACAGTCATAGCCACATCCCTTTCCGTCTGCGGCGTATGCGCCGTTGTCTGGGCCCAGATCGCAGGTTTCGTATTCGGATTGCAAGATACCGTCGCCACAGTAGGGTCCCCATTGACAGGCCGTGGTACAGCCGTCGTAGGCGGTGTCATTGTTGAGAATGCCATTGTCGCACCACTCGAAATTGGTTTGCACAATGCCGTCACCGCATCGGGGAGGTGCGATGCAGTCTGCACCACAGGCATCCGCCACATAGGCGTACGTGTCTTCGTTGTAACCGTTGTCACACTCCTCGCCCTGTACGTCCTGAAGTACGCCATCGCCACATCTGGGCCCGAGGGTACACGCGCTGGTGCACCCGTTGTAGGCACTGTCGCTGTTGGTGGCGCCGTTGTCGCATTCCTCCATGCTGGCGTATATGGCGCCATCGCCGCAGAATGGCCCCGAGGTGCATTCAGTGCTGCAACCGCCGTACACGGCGCCATTTGCGGGATCGAACGCAAAGTCGCCATAGTCGCATTGTTCGCTGCCGTCCGTGGCCAGCAGACCATCGCCGCAGAAGGGGCTGTATTGACACTGGGCCGTGCAGCCTGCGGTCCCGTCACATTGTTCGACGCCATTGCGTATTCCGTCACCGCAATACGGCGCAATCTGACAGTCGAAGCCACAGCCCGTGCCATCGGCGGCGTAAACAACGAAGGTTCCATCCGGCCCCGGATCACAGGTTTCATGACCCGTGTCGATTGTTCCGTCACCGCAGTAACCGCCCAGGGACTGACAATCCGCGGCGCAGCCGCCATAACTGTTGTCATTGACGCCATCATCGCACACTTCGTACGCGGACTGCAGGATACTGTCACCGCAGTATCCGGGAATTTTGCACTCGGACGCACAGTTTGCCTGCGCTGCCTGTTGTGTCGCTGCCCAGGGGGAATCCACATTGAGTCCGTTGTCGCAGGCTTCGGTGCCGTTTTTCACACCATCACCACAGTAAGTGAAATCGCAGGACGTGCTGCACTGTCCATACACGCCATCCTGATTGGCTGCACCGGCGTCACAGGCTTCGGTGCCCGCGACCACGCCGTCACCACAGGTGGTGGAGCAGAATGATCTGGGGGCAATGAAGCCATCCAGTGTCAACCGATAGTTGGATTCTGTAGGCGAACGTTCCGCCTGGAAAATAACGATTTCGTACACGTTGCCTTTTACGAGCCCAAAGCGCACATCGTCGTTATCTGCCAGCTCATTGGTTTCCAGAGTGCAGGCGGCAGGTGCGCTGGTGCCCGCATTCACAGTGCAGTTGCTGTCCGATGCCAGACCTTCGGCGCCATCATCGCCCAGTACCACACGGCCCCACCGGGTGGGATGAATGCCGCCAATATCCACTGCCAGTTTTCCGTTTACAAAAACCCATACGTCATCATCTCCAAAGAAGGTCAGGGTTTCGCCGCCCTGGTACTGGAAGAAGTAGCGCAATTCGCTGGTAAAATGGAAGTTGCGCTCCTCACCATTCCATGTGCCGCAACCAGTATCGCTGCCATTGTACGTGCAGCCGTGGCCACGCATGGTCACCGGGTTCGTGGTGCGGTCGGTGCCCAGGGGATAAAAGAGATTTCCGTCACTTTCAAATGCATAGGCCGTGGTGCTGCTCACACGGGCCAGTTGAAGCGTATCCATTCCCAGTGCGGGCATGGGCATGGGATTGGCAATCAGTTCCACCAGGTTGCTGCCGCCGTTTTCCTGACTATCCGCATCCAGAACGGAACTGTTGTTGTCTCGGTACCACAGGGCAAATGCCTCAGCGTGATAATTCCAGTCCAGCTCGGCGGGACTGTTGCCGGTGATGGTGCTATGACTGCCTGGCGCCAGAGATGGCTTGCCCTGACCATCCAGGATGCCGCAGGTATCGGTATTGTCGGCGGTGCAGGTGGTGCCCACAATCCCCAGTTCGGTAGCGTATTGGGGGATATTGTAAGAGGGATTTTTCATGTGCGGATGACCACCTGCACGACTGCGCTGCTTAAAGTCGCGATAGGTGACTTTAATGGACAGTGTATCGGGATAATCCACCACATCATTGCAGTCCCAGCCCGGTTCGACAATGCACAAATCCGAACAGCCATCGCCACTGTCAGTGTTGCCATCGTCGCATTGTTCGCCACTGGTGACCAGTCCGTCACCGCAGGTCACCTGCACGATGGGCGTGCTGCCAACGGTGATTTTGGGTTCCAGCTGACAGGTTACACCACAGCCGTCTCCGGCAGCCACATTGCCATCGTCACAGCCTTCACCGCTTTCCAGAGTGCCATTGCCGCAAACGGTGGGCTGGCAGTTATTGCCACTAACGCCACAGTCGTAGCCCGGATCCACCATGCAATTGGTGCAGCCATCGCCATCGGTGCCATTGCCATCGTCGCACTGTTCCGGTGCGGTTAATATCCCGTTTCCACAATTGGTGATACAGGCAATGCCCGGGGGACATTTCCATCCCGATTCCACTTCACACGCAGGGCTGCAGCCGTCACCGGTCTGGTTGTTGCCATCATCGCACTGCTCATCGGGAGCGCGCTGGCCGTCCTGACATACGGATGGCACACAGACGGATGGGGAACCGGAGCAATACCAGTCGGGCTGAACCTCGCAGCCATCGCATGCCAGTGATGACGCGGTGCCCACATCGCACGATTCTCCCGATTGAACAATACCATCTCCGCACTCGGGAATGAGGTAGCAGTAATCTGCCCTGGGGCAGGCGTATCCTTCTTCCACTACGCATAAATCAGAGCATCCCGCACCGTTGTCGCCATCACATTCTTCCCGATATTCCACTACACCATTGCCACACACCGGATCGGCCACCAGATCATTCTGATATCCTTTACATGCCAATGCGCCGGTATCGTAGCAGCTTTCATGACCGATGATTCCGGGATCGCAAACCTCACCAGGTTCCATAATGCCATTGCCGCAGTCGATGGTGGTGGTGCACACACTGGTGGTGCTGCTGGAGTCGCAAGTGAAAAATGGCTCTACAAGACACTGCACATTGCAGCCGTCGCCGCTGTCGCGGTTGCCGTCGTCACATTCTTCGCCTGTCATCACGAGACCATCGCCACATTCCGGACTGCATCCCACCGAAGAGCAGCGAAAGCCTTCTTCCACTTCACAAAGAGTGCTGCAGCCGTCGTAATTTGCGCTATTGCCATCGTCACAGGCCTCATCCGGCGTGCGATTGCCATCGCCGCAAACCATGGGCACGCAAAGATTTCCCGGAACGCAGAAAAAGCCTTCCTGTTGCGCGCACGCCGATGAGCAGCCGTCGCCATCGCTGGTGTTGCCATCGTCACACTGTTCGCCGCGGGCGCGTATGCCATCGCCACAAACAGGCACCAGCATGCAGGAACGTCCGGGTCTGGGACACGTCCAGCCGCTGGTCACCGCATCACAGTTGATGGCGCAGCCCTCCGTGCGATAGGCATCTCCTTCATCGCAGGCTTCGCTGCCTTCCAATACACCGTTGCCGCAGACCGCCACGCGGATGCAGGGAATGCCAGGGGTGGAACAGTCGTATTCGGTATCCTGCGTGAGGCAGGTTCCGGCGCATCCATCGCTGTCGGCGGCATTGCCATCATCACAGAGTTCGCCCTCCTCGAGAAGTCCATTACCGCAAACAGAAACAGTGGTATTGCTGTCCTGTCCACTGTCCGCAGTATCTGATGTGGAAGCGGAATCAATAATGGCGGAGTCTATGGTGGAGTCGGTAGAGGCGATATCGGAACCGGTCGATTCGGTTCCGCCTGAGGTGTCGGGCGGAGTCCCGTCGACTCTGGCCACTGCTCCTGGTTCTCCACCTGAACATCCCCAAACAAAGATTATCGCAAGGATAAAAAACGGTAGTAACTTCATCATGCGCTTCCTCCTGTTGCGGCGGGTGTTTGTCCTGATGACAGTGAGATTGGTGTGTGGGTGTATTATCTTCGATTTGATGCGTGTTGTTTGAAGTGTTGCCGTCATTTATGCTCCCCAGGGTGTGACTTTTTCCTGATAGTGGGGCTGTTACGTGCGATAATTGTGCCAATGATGAAAAAATGAATTTTTAGTGTAATCTGGATGGCTGAATAGGGGGGGGCTGGCAGTTGGATACAGAGACACGCGGATAGGCGCACATTAAAATAGAAAGTATATACATAAACTATAGACACACGCAGCTGGCGTTTGTCCGCCATTGGAACGTTTAAAAAGGGTAGTGAATTCAGTGCGATGAAAAGAACCGCCCGTTTCAGACAAGTCGTGGATGACATGGGGGCCGCTAATACACGTTCGAGCGAATCAGAGTGATCGGAATTATTTAATATGTGACATTTTTTTTTTACTGCGTGGAATAACAGGTTTTATTGTTTTGCTATTAGTGGATTTTTGCAAACATAGTTGAATATGGGCCATTTCACTTCTGAAATACATGGCAAGTATGTATTGATGATGGATTTTCTGACAAAATCAGGGCGGCTGGCCGCGTTTTGAATTGGAGCGCATGCCTTCAATTACAGTGAAGGCATTCTCCTGGATATACAACTGAAATATCCCGACTTTGACACTTGAAAAAATAAAATTTCGCAATTTCAATGGGTTACAGGTGCACGTCTAGTTTGTGCCAGCAGGATTTGCC
>JAFGQN010000022.1 GCA_016935665.1 Deltaproteobacteria bacterium
ATCCCCGGCCGAAAACTGGTTGCGGCGGCAGATAAACTACCGCCCTACAATTTTTTTCTATCAATTTCGACTTTGCGATTGCCCTGTTTGTCCAGGGCGAAAAATTTGGGATTCATGCTTTGTCGCTCTTCCAGGGATTGCGGTTTTTCTTTATGTGATTGCTTCAGCACAGCGTCCATTTCCATGAAAGTGTGTCCATTTTTTCTCATTTCATCTGCGATTTCTTTTTCCTGCCTGGCTATATCTTCAAAAATCAGTTTTTCAAAAGCATTAGGCCGTATGTTTTCATGTGACACAGGCAGGTAAAGCTTCAGCACTGCAATTTCGGGCATGGTGCCGTCTTTTTGAAAGTAGACATCCGGGCGCCGCACTGGTTGTGAGTGATTGCTTTTATACAGCCACACGCCTTTCCAGTTTGAAGCGTTCGCGGTGAGGAGTGCTTTTACCGGATTGCACAGGCAATACACAATTTTACTTTGTATATCATCAGGCGATTCCAGCGGAATCACACTGGTTTTTTTTAGAGACACTGAAGTGGTGGTGGTCGCGACAGGTGGCGTGGAAACCAACGGCGGCCGTGCAGGTGACCCGGCAACGGTGTATGAGTGCAATGGGAAATTCGAGCGCATCACCGGCGACTCGCCAACCCCCGGAACCATTAACACCATGATTTTTGTCAGCAAAGAGCTAACTAAAAGGCGCGCTGGTCCGTTCTATCATTACTGCCACCGAAGCGAAGACTGCAGCGCTCCAGGAATGAAGTGTGCCGTCGCGATATTCAAATGGTCTGGCCACAGGTACGGGGACCGATCAGATTGGCGTGGCATGTCTGCTGGGCACCGGTCATCCCCTCCGTTCCTCAGGAAAGCATAGCAAGCTGGGCGAGCTGATTGGCGCCGCGGTACGGGAGGCCATAAAGGAAACGCTTGTTCGGCAAAACGGACTGTCTCCGGAGAATCGATGTGATATGTCGGTTCATCTGCAACGTTTCGGCGGGTCTCTTTCGCAGCTGAAAGACGACATCGCCAGCGATTTAAATGAGCACGACGCTGAACTACTGTGGTGGTCACCGGACGTGGCGCAACAGAAAAGCTAATTGATTTGGCAGATTTGGTGACGGAGATGAAAGAAATAAAGCACCCGTATAAATCAGGGATAAGAGCGCAGCGGGGTGTTGAGTTCTGACAGGTTCGATTAAAGCTCCCGGGGATAGCTCCATGCCATGATGCCGCCTTCCATTACTTTCACATTGGTATATCCGGCATGTTGTATGATCAGCGCCGCTTCATACCCTCGCAATGAAATTTTACAAAAGCAGATAATTTCAGCATCTTTGTTGTCCGGTAATTCATTCAGCCGCTGGCGCAATGCGCCAAGGGGGATAAGCACTTCTCCTATACCCAGACGCATCTGTTCGTATTCATCCGGCCCGCGGGCGTCGAGTAAAAATGGGGCATCTTTGCAGGAGACTCTTTCCTTAACATACTCAGCCGTCACGCCTTTCATATGACCATCCAGTTTGTTCTGCATAATGTGCGCAGATGCAATGAAATGATCGATGGCCAGCGAAAATGGCGGTGCATACGGCAAATCGGCAACAGCAATATCATCCACTGTCATGCCGCCCATAATCGCCATTGCGGCAGTGGCAATCTGTTTGCTTACGTCGCCGGGGCCGATGCTCTGATATCCCAAAATCTTCCTGCTGTTTTTATCTGCAACCATTTTGCTGACCAACAGTTTGCCCTGCATAAAACCGGGCTTGTCAGGGCTGGCATTAACAATTGTTTCCACGTCATGACCGGCCTGCCTTGCGGTTATCTCGTCCATGCCGGTGGCGCCGGCCGCATAATCAAACACCTGACAGATACCTGTCTGAATCGTTCCTTTGAATTCCGCATGGTTTCCATTGACGCAATTTTCCGCGGCAACCCGTCCCTGCAGATTCGCCAAATCACCAAAGGGCGCATGTACCCGCTTGCCGGTCAACATATGCAGGGATTCAACGCAATCCCCGGCGGCATAAATATCAGCGTCACTGGTTTGCATATATTTATCAACCACAATTCCTCCCGCCTCACCAATTTTCAATCCGGCCTTTTTCGCCAGCGCCACATTGGGCGTCACACCAATGGCCACAACGGCCAGCTCACACGGCAACTCGGTGCCATTTTGCAGCTTCACACCGGATAACCTGCCATCGAGGCCCAAAAACGCACTGACCCCGTTTTCCCGAATCACATGCACTTTTTTGCTTTGCAAATGATTGGCCACCAGCCTGGACAAATCCGATGAAAGGAAAGTTAAAATCTCCGGCAGCATTTCAACGATAGTTACTTCAATATCTGCCAGATGCAGCGCTTCGCAGGTTTCAATGCCAATCAACCCGCCCCCCACCACAACGGCCCGTCTTATCTTTTTTTCATCCCGAATTTTACGCAGATAATCCGCATCCTGAATGGAAACAAGCGTTGATACGCCGTCAAGATCAATACCTTCAATTGGCGGTTTCTTTGCCGTCGCCCCGGTGCAGACAATCAGTTTGTCGTAATCCACCCACTGTATATCTCCGGAATCCAGATGCTGACATTTGACGCACTTCCTCTCGCGGTCGATTTCAATGGCTTCGGTACGGGTATACGCAATAACATCCTTCGCCTTCTTGAAAAAACCCGGATCTCTCGTCACCCCAGTGGGAGTCGCCAACAGCATATTCCTGTCATCAAAAAAGCCGCCGACATAATATGGATAACCGCAGGAAGCCATGGAAAGGTCCGCCGACTTTTGAATCAATGTAATTTCCGCGCTCATATTAAGACGCCGCGCTTTCGCCGCTGCCTTGGGACCCGCAGCAGACCCGCCTATTACAACTATCTTCTGATTTTGCATTCTATTTGCTTCCTTTGTTTCAGGTTCACAATTACTGGTGTATGTTCTGTGTCCTTAACAACAAATGCGTAAAAGACGTTCCGAATTAAGCAAGGTGCATACCACATGAAAAACAGCGAAAATCCGTGGAAAAAAGAGTATAAAAAACACCACACTTGCAACAATATGTTTCACATTGGTGCAGATTGCCGCATCATTTTCTTAAAAACGATATAAATTTGATTCAACCTATTTTCGCACCAGAAAACCATCTCTGCGGCCCATAGTGCAGCGGATTTGCCGGTACCCACTCCGGACTGTACATACGTTGCTCGCAGCACGTGCCGTTTGCTCTCCCAATTGAAAAAGACTGTAATTCAATCTAATCAGTATTGTCATAATTGTCATACTGTTCACTGAGTGTGAAACATTTATTTTCGACAACGATAAATCATTGTACGAATGTCGCATTTTTTTAATGATTCCCTTGTCACATGTCTTGAAAGGATTCGCGCCAATGGAATGCCGTAAAAACGAGAATATCCACGATGTCTATTTCGAAACGATCGTGACAGTACTAGGTGTGGTGTATGCTCACCGGAAAACACCCGACGGAGGTGACCTGTATTTGACCCCCCATGGAATGAACCATGCCAAACAGCTTGAGGTCAATAACTGGCGCACCCCAAATTGGTTTGCAGAAAAACGCGAGCGGCTGGAAGGAACCAGCACGGTCTATCGCGTACCCACCAAACCAGTTGATGGTAAATCGATTGATTTGGTTGTAAAGAACTGTCGCGTGGGCGAAGATGTGCCTGGTGATACACAGACGCTGCTCTCAATCCTGAATGCCGAATTCAACAGCCCCTGGGAGGAATTCAGTTTGACGACGGAACTTCGCGAGGGAAAGTATGGCGACCCGCAAATATCTATACATACGCAGGATCCGCTTGCGATTTATATTCCTTCGGAAACCATGCAACTCTGGCAAAGTGGCAGATCCCGGGACCGACTAAAACGAGTCACTGCACGTCATCCCGGTATCGAAATTGATATACTGCGGCAATACCAGCTTATCTATGGCTGGATTCCCGGAAACGATTTGGTGGAATGTCTGCACCTGACAAATGCATCTGACGATGAGCTGCAACAAATCGCCGTTCGGTTGACTCATAAAAGCATTGATGCAATGGCGATTAAAGGTTTCGAGGTCGCAGATATGAAACCTTCCCATATTATCATTGATGAGGCCGATGTGACGACGCTTCTTTCATTTGATGTCACCGGTAGCGATGGCGTCGCCTTTCTCGAAAAGCTCATCGATGATGGTCAATACAGCATCGTGGATTATGAGTTGCTGGCGCGCACGTCCGAGTATAACGGGGAGGTAAATGGCAGGCGGCGTCAGACATATCTCGATGTACAGCGCGACAGGTTTAAAATCGCATCATTGCCATCGTTTCTAAAATCAACAACAATTATGGATGTACCATATATTTATGGACACTGCGAAAGCACCAATGGCTGTCTGTGGGTCGTGGGCCGAAATGGTCAACTCTTTGATTACTTCTTACCGGAGCGATGGCGCTGCACCACTGCATGGATGCTGTCTGAAGATTCAGATATTTTTTATACGCTAACCAAAGATCATATTCATCTGGTATGGAAAATATCACGAGTGGGCGAGCGGCCTGTGCCAAAGCCGCATCACTCCCGTGCAAAAGAGATTGTGGGCTTCGGGTTCAACAGTCCGTTTGAAGAGTTTGCCATTGCTCATGACCTTGCAAAAAAGGGTGTTGGGGTGGTATATGTGCGGGCCATTTATCGCACAGGCAGTCTTAATGTAGATGCAACCGAGGATTACAGCCGCTACCAAAGTCATGAAAAGCTGCTTTCGCCGGACGGCGAGCCGGTACTTCAAAACAGCTACAACTACATTACATTGCGCGGGTATTTTAATGGGCCGGATGACTGGGTGGCCAAAAATCACTGCGCCCTGTGTCGTCCGGTGAATTTGTCAAAAGCAGTCCATTCCGGATTGATAACGCAAAGCGAAGCCACGGCGTATGTGGATAGAATGCTTAACGCGTTATATCGTTCAGGCTATGACGGTTCGTTTTTGTCAATAGATGACTACCTGATTGCGGTAACCCTCGAAAACACATTGCTGAAAACCGACAGTGGCGATGTGGATGTTCGTATTTGCAACTTCGAACGAATACAGCGTCGATAATAAATAAATCGACACCGATATGACATAGCCACAAATTTTTTTATCTGAAATCTTCACGGTTGGCAAAGTTGTTTTCATAATCCCTGCATGGCATTTCCTTTCGTTACGAGAACAACAACACAATGTTTGTGGGCAGGGCATGAAAACGATGTGAAGATTATCCGAAGTTTCCAACAGGAGGGGCTCCATGAACAAAAACGTTAGCAGTGAACAGTATACGGATGTTTTGAAGCGCAAGATGAGTGATGCCAGCTTTGACAAGCTTACCGCACTGAAGAATCAAAAATTAATGGCGTTCGTTGGCTTTTTTGCAGACCATTGCGACCCAAAAAGTATTTATGTGTGCAACGACAGTGCGGAAGATGTGAACTATGTCCGCCAAAAAGCGATTGCCCTTGGTGAAGAGGAGGTTTTGGCGCAGTCGGAACAAACCATTCACTGGGATGGGTATGGAGATCAGGCGCGCGATAAAGAAAACACTCGATTTTTGGTATATAAAGAGAATTTTCCCAAAATGAAGGCGCTCAATTCCATTGAGTACGAAGCGGGATACGCCGAAATAATGTCTATCTCTAAAGGAATTATGAAAGGCAAGGATGTCGTGGTGCAGTTTTTTTCCGAAGGCCCCACAGAGAGTCCCTTTACCATTCCCTGCATCCAATTCACCGATAGCTGGTACGTGGCCCACTCTGAGTTTATTTTGTATCGTTCGGCGTATACCCACTTTTTAAAAATGAAAGATGCCGAAAAAGACAATTTTTACAGATTTATTCATTCCGCGGGCGAACTCGACAATCGCGGCTGTTCCGTTAATCTCGACAAACGCCGTATTTACATGGATACACAAAACAACATTGTTTACTCCATGAACGATCAATATGCGGGGAATTCGATTGGTTTAAAAAAACATTCGATGCGGCTTGCCATTAATCAGTCGGGAAAAGAGGGTTGGCTTTGCGAGCATATGTTCGTAATGGCGGCTGTCGATGATGAAAAAAAACGTAAAACTTATTTTTGCGGGGCATATCCGTCCGCCTGCGGCAAGACGTCAACGGCAATGATTCCCGGTGAAAAAATAGTCGGCGACGATATCGCGTATTTCAGAAATATTAACGGCGAGTTTCGCGCGGTGAATGTGGAGTTTGGCATGTTTGGCATTATCAAGGATGTGAACGCCAAGGATGACCCCGTGATTTTTGAGAATCTGATGAAAAACCAGGAAGTGATTTTCTCCAACATATTGGTGGGACCCGATCAAAAGCCCTACTGGCTTGGCATGGGTGTGAATGCGCCGTCAAAAGGTCGCAATCATTTTGGTCAGTGGAAAAAAGGTGTGACTGACGACAAAGGAAATGAAGTCGGGCTTGCACACGGCAATGCCCGTTATACCATGCGACTGGACTATCTCGACAACATCGACAGGGAAGGTTTCGAGGCGAAGGATGGCGTGAAGGTGGAAGGCATTCTGTACGGCGGTCGCGATAGCGATACCACGGTTCCGGTGGAGGAATCGCCCAACTGGAAAGACGGTATTCTGCTGAAGGCGGCAACGCTCGAATCAGAAACCACCAGCGCGACGCTGGGCGCCGAAGGTGTTCGCAAGCCAAGCCCCATGGCCAATCTGGATTTTATTTCATATCCGCTGGGCACATATACGCTCAACAATATTGAGTTTGGTGAGAGCGTTTCGAATGCACCCAAGGTGTTCAGCAACAACTACTTTATGAGAAATCCCGCTGGCGATTTCATGACCAGCAAACTTGCCAAGAAGGTATGGCTGCATTGGGCGGAGGGAAGAATCCACGGAGAGTATGATGCCATCGATACGCCTACCGGAAAGATTCCACTGTATGCGGATTTGAAAGCATTGTTTAAAAAGCATCTGAATGAAGAATTTTCAGAGGCCGACTATACATACCTGTTTACTTTTCGCTGTGGCAAGTGGGTGGAGAAACTGGAGAGGACAAAGGCTTTCTATCAGAAAATGGATGCAGAAGCGCCCAGGGAGCTGTTTGATTACTGGGATGCAGCCATAACAAGAATAAAGGCAGCGCAGGAAAAATACGGCAATGAAATAAAACCTGGTGATTTTAAGGGATAACTCCCGGATTCCGCTTTTAAAGGCGTGACAAGCTTGTCATTGTAAAAGGAGCTTCACGTTCTTGCCGTTACCGGTCACCGGGAATCGAAAAACGCTGCCAGCCAAACACGGTTTTATGCTGGATGGGAACTCGTGCTCCAGTTTTTCAATTGCAGCCTGCCCTGTGCAGTGACAGGGGATGAGGATGTCCGGATTGAGAAGGCGAAGGTCTTTCACGGTTTTTTCCATCCGTTGTTTCGATGCGTTTACCAGATGAAAGCCCCCGATTACCGCGTGTAAATGACTCTCCCCACTGATTTCGAGTGCATATCTTAATGTGTTGATAATTCCGGCATGGCAGCAACCGGCAACGACCACCAGACCGCATTCAGTGCGCAGCCACAACGCCATGTCATCTTCTATTAAATCCGGATGAGACCCGGTTTCATTCACAAAGAAGGGGCCTCCGGTATCTTCATAGTTGGTTTGGCGCGGTATTTTTCCGGTTACCCCCATGTTATCGGCGATGAGAGTTGGTGACGTCGTCCAGGTTGTGTCCACCGGATGCCATATCATTGCCTCGTGGGAAATCTGAGTCATAGCGATGGACCTGGCGACATTGTCGGAAACGGAATATCTTGGAATGGACACATCGGGATGGGCAAACAATCTGGCGCTTTGAGCCATTGAAAGGGCATACGGCAACCCGCCCGTATGGTCATAGTGACCATGGCTTAATACGATCGTGTCGGTTTTGCTTATATCAATGTTGAGTCTATGAACGTTTTCCTTGAACGCCGGTCCCTGTCCGGTATCAAACAGCACTGTCTGTTCGTTGGATTCAATCCACAGGGAAAATCCATGTTCGCTGATCAGATTTGGATTTGCAGTATTGTCCACAACCACGGTAAGGCGGATTTCATTTGTTGTTTTTGTCATTGATACACTTTCTATGGCAAAGATTTATCGATGAGCCATGGGGGAATGAAGCATCTTCTCAAATTCTTCTTCCGGGATTTTTCCCATAAACTTTTTATTGTTGATAATAAAAGTTGGCGTGCCGCTCAGTTTCTGCTTCATGCTTTCTTCAACGTCGGCCCTGATGCGTTTTGTAACCCCATCCGTTTCAAGACACTTTTTAAATTCCGAGCGATTCAATCCCAGCCGTACGGCAATCTCCATGGGGTTGACGTCTTTGGTATTGATGCTTTTCTGAATGGAAAAGAGTGCATCGTTCATTTCCCAAAACATGCCCTGCAGGGCGGCACATTCCGCAGCCTTTGCAAACTCGCACGCACGTTTGTGAAATGGCCGATGCAGCTCCGGATGACACGCCATATCCAGTGGCAGGTGACGGTGCACCAATCTGATTTTTTTGGGGAACCTGGCAACCCACAAGCGCACATTTTTGTGGGCAGTGCGACAGTAGGGACATTCGTAGTCTGAAAATTCCACTACGGTAACCATCGGGTTCGTTGCGCCGATCCAGTTGTGACCGTTTTCGGTACCAGACTTCAGCGGAGGAATCTCTGACCATCCGGGTGTGTGCCAATATGTGGGCATGAATACAAACAACACGCCCAGTATACCAATAGCGGCAGTGACCAGTCCGAAAAACAGAACAGGTCTCAAGAACAGTGCGTGCAGGTCATCCCCAATCAGTTGCCCAACTGGGACGTGGATCTTTCGCCATCCAACAAGGGTCGTTGCCAGCAGTAAAAGATTGATGGCGTAGGATGCCATGCAAAACAGACATAGCGAATCGATACGCGTGTGGGAGATATACGCCAGCGCTGCGGAAGCAGCCACGGAAAAAGTGGCCAGCAAAAACAAAATGCCCATGCCAAAGGTGGAATGAAGCCGCTTGCTGTGCAGCGCCCACGCGGCAAAAAAGCCCATCACTATATACCCGACAATTCCCCAGACAGACACCGGCAGTCCCCAAAATACCGAATATGGCGAAAATGCAACCGTTTCGCAATTGACGCCTTCGCTGACCGCACAAATGGAGTGATATTCCGGGTCGGTATGAACAGATACATGGATTTGTGTCAGTTTAACGGATACAAAAATTCCCAGAAGGCAAAAAAGCAAAACAAACCACATGGGCCAGCCTGGAAAGGCGGTTTGATTTTGATTGCCGTATGTTTGACAATTCAAAGTCATTCAAGACTCCTAAAATTTACACGCCGGTCAGCAGGGAAATCGCGCCACCGGGGCATTCGTTTACGCAAAGACCGCATCCGGTGCATTTATCTTTATCAACAACTGCAATGCCGTTTCCATTCATATGAATGGCCTGACGCCGGCACGACAACTCGCACAGGGCGCATCCGGTACATTTTTTCGCATCAATGACCGCAATGGTGCGAAGAGACATTTTTGCCGTCATGGGGACTTCGGTAAATACGGACTGCTCAAACCAATCGTTGCCACCGGGCGCACTCTCCGCGTCATACCATTTTCTCATGCCGCGCCGGTTTGAAGTTTGTCTGCCAGGGCCACTGATTCTTTTTCGCCAACCACCTCGGCGGCGGCCAGGTCTTCTCCAACATGCGAACTGAAAACGCATCTGCTCAATCCTTTCCTTATAACTGCAACACTTAATATCCTAAAAAGCCATGTCGAAATCCCCCCCTTGCCCCTTTTTTAAAGGGAGTTTGGGGGGATCTCTACAACACCGCCCCTCTGTTCCAGCAGTTATTGCAACGTCACTTATTATCCTCAGTCCTTTTAAGCTCGGCGATGCGGTTTTGCAGTGCAATCAGTGTCTGCTCCAGCTGGGCAGCTTGATTTTGCAGCACTGAAAGGTCCCTTTCCGGACTCATCGTCGCCCCCAGGGCAGCCGATGAGTCCGGAACATTGGGGATCCGATTCCATCGCGGCCCACCAAAGAAACCGGCACCTGTCTGGCCTCTGCGGTACCCCCTGCCACACCTTCTGCCAAATCCACCACCCCCTCGTCCCATAGGGGCGCTTGCATACCCGGGCACTTCATAACCCGCGCAAAAACCGGCCATTCTACCCGTCATTGGTCCCTGACCATTTGGTCCTGTTCGATCTCCCTGTGGCATAATCCACCTCCTGTGTTTTTCAAACATGGTTTATTCGCGAAACCGCCACTGCCGTCTTTGTCGGCGATGGCGATTCCGATACTGTCTTCCTGGGCATCCAGGCATTAAAAAATTTCGTTCAGTTAAGGTGCCGTTAAATACCGCATAAATAACGTCATCCAGCTGCCCGCATGTGTTGGGCAGCAGCGTCATTCCAGATGCGGTCACCATTGCTTCCATGGTCCACGACACTGCGCCGCATACCAGAATGTCCGCTCTGGTAGAAACGATTCGCCTGACCTTTGCACAGAGTTCCAAATCGGATATACTCACCACCCTTCGCTGATACGTACCTTCCCCATTGCGTTTCACAATCACAAACTGTGTTGCCACATCGAGCAACGGCGCAATTCGCGCTTCATCTGTGGAAAACACGACCTCCATGCGATGATGCTGTATGCATTTAATGTGCCAATGACGATAGAGACAGATAAATGACGCGTTATCAGTATGTTAGAGCATCAATAGTGCAATACTGCCCAATGCAGTTATTGCAGATTGCAATGGTACAATTTGCAAAGTGCACGACTAAGTGTTACACAATGAAACAGGAGCGCGTTAAAATGAGCAACCGTCATTCCCAGTTTCCTTCATCGAATTCCCACAAAACGTTTCAGTTGTCCCGGCACCGGGATTCCATTCTGGATTCCATTAACGAGGGCGTGTTCACCGTGGATTTGAACCGTCGCGTTACTTCTTTTAATCGCGCCGCCGAAGAGATTACCGGGATTTCCCGCAAAGATGCCATTGGACAGCGTTGCAGCGAGGTTTTTCGAGCCAATATCTGCCAGGACGCCTGTGTCATGAAAACCGTATTGCAAAACGGAAAATCCGCAGTCAACGCCTCGGTGTTTGTAGTCAACGCGTGGGGAGAGAGCATTCCTATTCGGGTATCTGCAGCGGTGCTGCACGATGTGGAAGGCAAAGTGATTGGCGGCGTTGAAACATTTCAAGACTGCCGGCAGCTTGAGGAACTGCGCAAAAAGCTGTCGAAACAACATAGCTTTGCCGACATTATTGGCAAGAGTGAGGCCATTCAACGCCTGTTCAATATTTTACCTCAAATTTCAAACAGCGACAGCACTGTACTGATTCACGGCGCCAGCGGTACAGGAAAGGAGCTGGTGGCCCGCGCGATTCACACATTGTCACCAAGAAAACCAAACCCGTTTGTTGCAGTCAATTGCGGCGCCCTGCCCGATACGTTGCTGGAATCGGAGTTGTTCGGGTATAAAAAGGGTGCTTTCACCGGCGCCGACAGAGATAAACCAGGTCGGTTTTTCATGGCGCAGGGGGGCACTCTTTTTCTGGATGAAATTGGTGACATTTCACCGGCCATGCAGGTGCGACTGCTTCGCGTGCTTCAGGAAAAAACATTTGAACCGCTCGGCGCTGTCAACTCCGAGCAGACCGATGCGCGAATTATCACTGCAACCAACAAAGACCTGCGTGCCCTGGTTCGCAAGGGATTATTTCGCGAAGACCTGTATTATCGCATCCATGTGATTCAAATTGATGTACCACCATTAAATGATCGGCGTGAGGATATTCCACTGCTGGTGGATCACTTTATAAGCAGCTACAATATGATTCAGGACGGGCAGATAACCGGCATATCCAAAGACGCACTGTCCATTCTCATGCAGCATGATTTTCCAGGGAATGTTCGGGAATTGCAAAACATCATTGAACATGCTTTTGTACTGTGCAGCCAGGGCAGGATTGAACCCCATCATTTCCCCCCCGATGTGTTGCAACAGCAATCGGATGTGTCGCAACCTTTTGAAGGAAATATGAACTTAAAAAAAATGGAACGGTCCATCATTCAAGCTGCACTTCAGAAACATCGTGGCAACCGCGCGCTGGCGGCCAAAGAATTGGGAGTGAATCCAAGCACATTGTTTCGCAAGCTGCAAAAACAGAACATAAATATTCCAAACACTGACGGTCGAGGCAGACGCTAAAGCATCAGACCAACAGGCAGATAGTTGGTTTCGCTGGAGGCGGCGCAAACAGCTTGCGATACGCGCGCCAAAACAACTTCGATTCAGGTGATTTGTGATTTAGCAATTTCGGATAAAATAATCGCGAAAGAGTTCAGCGGAACACCAGCATCGGCACAGATGACCTTGCATTTTGCTTTAAATAGAAAAAAGATATTTTGTGAGGCATCGTTAAGTGTCTCATAGTTCCCCTGTCCCTTGGCGATTATCAGATCTGAATGCTTAAATATCCGTTTAAAATCAATGCTGCAATCAGACAGCCAGGTTCCCGGTGTATCCGATCCATTTGAAACAGTGTTGAACTGGCCTTTTATACCGGCACGTTCCGCATCATCCATTGTGGCATCATTAATAACAGCATCACCTCTCACCGCTACAGTCAGCTTCTGTTTGCCAATCAAATCCAGCAAAGGAATATCAAATACTATCTCTCCGGCGTTATCAGCAAGAAACAAAATGCGTTGTGCATTTTGAACACGTTGTTCCAGATGGCCAATGGCACTTTCATCGACTGGTGTATCCAGCGCGGTTTGAAAGATGTGCGAGATATTTATCTCATGGGCTGTTTTGGCGCCGAGATCAATGGCATTGCCGGCAATGGCAAAACGCACGGCAGTTGCAAACGGGTTATCAGACTTTGCCACGCAGTCCCTGATCTTCGGAAGATGTTTCAACGCATCCTTTGTGGATTGGCGTTTATGCTGTTCAAAGGGGTCTGGATTCTCAATCCGTTTTTTTATCAATCTGTGAATGTCCCTGGCCATCACTGGCGGCGGTTCACTCCAATTGAGCGACTGAAGCATTTTCAACACATCGTTCATCAACAATACTGTACGCGCTTCATCGAGTCCGACAGTACGGGCAGCCTCCAGTGCGTGTCGAGTAAAACAGGGAATGCAATCCACGTTTGTTTTCATAGTCAGCCTTTTTTGTCTGGTTTTAATATAATGAATTCATAAATAGTGAAGAGCTAAGCAATATGCATATCATTTTCAATGCATATTGGTCTCAATCTTTGTGTTATTCGTTTTCTCCAAAAATGGCAATATTCAACTACCAACATAACCAGACACAAACCGTTGTAATACACATTTCATATTTTTATGAATAGTTATTGATAAAAAAAACAGTTTCAGTAATAAGAAAAACAATGAAGGCACTGATACAAAAGCATTTAGTCACTCTTCATTTCGTTTATACGAGACTGCTGACTGTTTGCCTTGTTACTGGTACTTTTCTGCCGTTTATTCACCTTGCCAGCGCCCGTCACGCTCACCATTTTGCTTTTAATGAAGGTGAGTTTTACGATGTCATTCCTAAAAATAAACATGTTGAACAAGATGCTTCTTTAACGACTATTTCAGTCGAAAATTATCTCGGCAGAATTTTAACCGGGTCGGCATCGATTGCAGATGTAACGGATAGTCAGGTCGACTTCAGGTATTGTTTATCGGCCAATGGTCTTCTGGTCAATCAAACAAATATACGACTGGAACAACTTGCGCCCATTACATGTGGTCCTTGCGAATTTTTACATCATGCGCGGGACGATCATTTCAAATCTGGTTCCATTTTACAGTTTGCCCCCAAGCAATCCCCTCCTGTTTCCTCGTAATACATCACATTATAGCCATTTGGTTTAAATGCTGCTGTTGTTTAAAGAGTTTGGGTTTGTACCGGGTTTTCAAGGGGATGCCTGACACAATTTTAGGCGAACAGTTCTCTTAAACGACATACGGTTGCGTTTGAAACGGTTGTTGTTGGAAAGATCGATTCGATGTCGATTTTGCGATGCATTTATGCTGCGCAATGCCTTGATGTATCTTTCCCTTTTTATTGGAATGTCTTGCTGTTGGACGACATTCGTGGAGAAGAGATTTTATATGTGGAATACATCCAATCAATGGGTCACATTAATAGTTATTGGAATTATTTGTGGTTTCAGCTCCGGTACGTTGGCTTTGCAAACGAAAACTGAAAAGGAACCATATAAGGAACACAGCGATATTGCGGATACGCACGATGAAAAATTTGAAACGGAAAATTTTGCACTTCGTGCAGATGTTCTGCAATTGCAGGAACGATTGCAGAAACTGGAACAAAAAAATGAAAATGCCGAACTGGAAGCGATAATTGAAGCCGCTCAAAACGAGGCAGAAGCACAGCCATCGCAAGAGGCCCCGGAGGACAGAAATTTTCTCTGGGGGGCACTTGCACTACAGAAATTGAATCCGGAAATAAGTGTCAGCGCAGATATACTGGCGACGATGTTTGTGGACAAAAACCATCATTTTTACAACGACATTGGGGAACGCTCCGGCTTTTCGTTGCGCGAGGTTTCTTTGCACGTTCAACATACGCTTGATCCTTTTTCATCATTTAAGGGCGCTATTGCTTTTATACCAGGGACGCATCCGGAAGTGGAAGTTGAGGAAATGTATATTACATGGTTTGGCCTCATTCCTTCTGTTTCGGTATCGGTTGGACGTTTCAGACAAAATCTTGGAATTTTGAATCGCTGGCATGGGCACGATCTTGACCAGACGTCCTATCCGCTTGCTTTAAGTCTGGTGCTGGGGGACGAAGGACTTGCACAGACAGGTGTGATGATAAAGTGGTTTATGCCGGCCATGTGGGCTCACGCCAATGAGTTGGTGCTGGAGATAACGAACGCCGAAAATGACACATTACTCGCTGGAGAATTTTTCAGTGTGCCTTCTATTTTAGGCCATTTGAAAAACTACTGGGACGTAACGGATAATACATATATTGAACTGGGACTGTCCGGCTTATGGGGAATGAACAATAAAAGGGGCTATTTCAGGGAAACCTCCAACAAGTTGAAAAATGATGCATGGCGCCAAACCTTTGTTGGCAGCGTTGATTTAACTCTGCAATGGACACCGCTGCAAAAGGCCAAATATCGATCCTTTACATGGCGTTCTGAAGCGTATGTCGTTCACCGAGAAATGAGTCGTGACCCAAACCTGTTGCAAACTGGAGAATCGGACACTGACGGCAAACGGTATTCCTTTGGCGCATACTCCTATGTCGATTTTCGAGCCAGTGAGCAGATTTATATGGGAATTCGTGGGGATATCGCTCTACCCACTGTTCGTTCCAAAACATCCTTTGCTTATGACATTGTTCCATACATTACATTCTGGCAAAGCGAGTTTGTTTACATGAGGATAGAGTATGCACATCAATCCAATGTGCCCGCCAGCAGCGCAAATGGTGTTCTGGTAAACTGTACCGACAACAAAGTAATGCTCCAAATCGATTTTGCAGCGGGCCCACACAAACACGAAAAATATTAATTGTAAATGACAGGGAGATTTTCAAATGACACACATAATAAAAATCAGGACAGCGTTTAGTCGCGTTTTAGCAATTTCTCTTTTAACTCTGTTATGCATTCCTCATTCCGCACAGGCCAAACAGTCGCAGAGTCAGATCAACGTTGTGGTCACTCAAACAGCCTTCAAATCGATTGCCAAATCAGTGGGGGGAGACAAGGTGACGGTGAGCGCGATAGTTAAAGGGAATCAAGATCCGCATATTGTTCGGCCCAAACCTTCTTTGGCCACAAAACTAAAAGAGGCGGACCTTTTTGTTGCGACTGGGCTCGATTTGGAGTTGTGGGCACCACCGCTGGTGGATATGTCCAATAACCCCAATATCCGAAGTGGCCAAAACGGGTACGTGTCGGCCAGTGCGGGAATTCATATCAGCGAAAAGCCCTCCACCGTCAGCCGCGCAGAGGGTGACGTTCACGTTTATGGAAACCCCCATATTCACACAAGTCCGCTAAACGGAAAAGTAATTGCTGAAAATATTTGTACTGGCCTGTGTAAGGTCGCGCCAAACGATTGCAGCTTCTTTAAAAATAATTTGAAAAAATTCAAAAGTGACGTTGATATTCGCATGTTCGGAAAACCATTGGTGGACATGCTTGGCGCTAAAACCCTTACTCGACTGGCAGAGCAGAGAAAACTGTACTCCTTCCTCGAAGGAAAAGAATACAAGGGAAGCAGGCTCATCGATTTATTGGGCGGATGGATGAAAAAAGCAATGCCGCTTCGCCATTTGAAAATTGTTACATTTCACAAAAACTGGGGATATTTCACGACTGTTTTTGGTATCGAAGTCGTGGGCTACATGGAACCCAAACCAGGAATTCCACCAAGTCCCGGGCATGTGTCGTCGTTAATTGAAAAGATGAAGAAGGAAAATATTAAAGTAATGCTGGCGGCAAATTACTTTGATACCGGAAAGGTGCGCGGTGTTGCCCAAAAGGTTTCTGCAGAGGCGGTGATTACCGCTTTGAGCCCCGAAGGTGAACCGCATATGAATACATTTTTCGATCAGTTCGACATATGGATTGATAAGTTACTCGCTGCATCGAAAAAGGAATAGTGGGGATAGAACTCATGAATATTCTTGAAATCATGGCCGCACCTTTTGCGGAATGTATGGTGCTGGTCGCCATTCATACATACCTTGGCATTCACGTATTGAAGCGTCGGGTAATTTTTGTGGACTTGGCACTTGCGCAAACAGCTGCCCTTGGAACGACGATGGGATTTATGTTTGGCATTATGCCTGAATCCGGTTCGTCTCTTCTGTTCTCTATTGTATTTGCAACTATTGGCGCAGCAATATTCGCTCTTACCAGAATGAAAAATGATGTGGTTCCTCAAGAAGCGATTATCGGTCTATTTTATGCGGTATGCGCAGCTCTGGCAATATTGGTGATTCAGAAAACAAGCGGCGCCGAACATATCGATGACATTTTAGTGGGCAGTATTCTTTGGGCCAGGTGGGATGATGTGGGAATCGCTGCTGTTGCCTACTTCGCGGTGGGGGTGGTTCATTTCTTATTTCGCAAACAGTTTATGCTGATTTCAGAGTCTCCAAAAAAGGCGTATGAAGCCGGATTAAACATTCAATTCTGGGATTTTATTTTTTACCTGACATTTGGTTTCGTGATTTCGTTTTCTGTTCGCATCGCTGGTGTGTTGCTGGTATTTGTGTTTTTGGTGGCGCCTGCCATCATGGCGTTTCTATTGACACCAAAATTGAAATATCAACTTATTATCGGCTGGGCAACAGGAACTTTGGTTACTGTTATGGGGTTGACCGTATCTTATTATGTAGACCTCCCCAGTGGGCCCACAGTCATTGCATTGTACGGCTTTGTTTTGGTACTGCAGGGCGTTGGCCTTTATATTGTAAGGGCGCCTGCCAAAATAGCAGCAGCTCGAAATGTTGTGTTATGCGTCGGCGCAACAATACTTTTGTCGTTAGGGGTGTATTATTTGGGAATCTGGCTTTCCAACGGCGAAGAGACTGAAAATACACGTTTGGCAGAAGCGGCTGTTAGTTTAAGAACAGAAAATCTCAAAGTAGAACATGAAAGAATAAACGCAGTTGAAAAACACATCACCGAGTTGGATCCATGGCTGACAAAATATTTGTCTCAAGAACAGATGTCAGCATATGCATATTGCGCAGACTCTCTTGAAAGGCTGGAATACATCAATACATTGCCTTTAAAATCGACACAAAGGGCAGCATTGGTCATTTCCTTTCTGGCGGATTCCGACACACCCGTTTTCTTTAGAATGCAGGCATTGGAGATAGTTAAGTCACTTTCCAGGAACAATTTCGAGTACGATATAGACAGTTGCGACAATATCGAAGCGATTGAAAAAATGAAAAAGGCATTATTGCAGTAAAGCGTTTCACACGAGGAGTGATTTACTTTTTTGGGGAAAACAACATGATTTCTGCAAACAATAAATGGTTTTCGATTCTGTGGTTGGCGGGGTTTTTAAATACTGCGTGCGTCCAAACAACACAATATTTGTACAGTGACGCAGGCGATGTACAATTGAAAAAGTCTCAAAAACACGATTTTGCTTATGTACGCATAAGAAGCGACAGCACTAAACAGTTGCTGATTATTTATGGCAAATTAACACACCCGCACGATGGTTGCCAGTCCGATGCACAGGTTGTTCTCACGTGTTTGGATCGCGACGGAAAAACTGTTTTTGAAAAACGATTAAACATGCGACACCAAAGCAATCATCAAAGAGGATGGTTCGGGGCCGGATTTCGAGGTCAAATCGAGTTATCAAAGGTATCGGGTACGCGGTTATCTCTTTCAATTGAAGATGTCGCCTGTAGCTGTCATCGGTAACTCATTAACTCTCAGATACCTGTTTGCCTGCGATAGTGAACCTCGCACAATATTTCCAATTGGCTTCTTTTTCTGTGACAGAAATGCCCGACACCATTCGCTTTTTCACAAAGTAAAAAAAAGTTCTCTTTAGCGACACCATATATCGCCTCGTTGTATCCTGGTTGTGCACCAACAAAAGACGGAGAGCTGCAAATGAATACAGTGACACAAACAGAGAGACTTCGACATTTTCCCATAACCTTTCTGGCCATTCCCCTGGGGTTTGCCGGCTATACCCTGGCACTGCAAAAGGGCGCAGAATTGCTGAGCCTGCCGAAATCGGTGAGCACGGTGCACCTCTGGATAACGATTGGCATTTTTGCCGTAACACTGGGCGGGTATCTTTTAAAATTGAGCCAATATCCCAAAGAGGTGGCCAGTGATTTCAATCACCCCATCAAAGTGAACTTTTTTCCCCTTTTGGCCAAGGTGCTACTGGTGATGTCGGTTATATTTCTATCGAGGGATATGGCCGTCTCAAAAGCGCTGTGGTTAGCTGGCACGGTATTACAGCTGGCCGCATCGCTTTTGATCGTCACTCAGTGGGTGAATCAAAACCACTTCAAACTGGACCATCTTACGCCCGCCTGGTTTATTCCCATAGTCGGAAATTTAATCGTTCCTATTGCAGGTGTTGAACATGGTTACATGGAAATTTCGTGGTTCTTCTTTGCTATCGGGCTTGTGTTCTGGGTGGCCATGTTCACCGTAGTGCTCAATCGCATGATTTTTCATCATCCCATAATGGAAAAATTGATGCCCACCATGTTTATTTTGTTCGCGCCTCCCGCCATTGCTTTTATCGCATATTTTAAACTGACAGGTGAGGTGGACGGATTTGCACGGATCCTTTACTACGTGGCGACATTCTTATTCATGTTGATTCTGCTGCAGGTAAAACAGCTGATAAAAATTCGCTATTTCTTATCCTGGTGGGCCTATTCATTCCCATTGGCGGCAAAAGCGTTGGCCAGTATTCTGATGGCTCATCAGACACACAATGTCTTTGTTCGGACATTAGCCCAGATAGAGGTTGTGCTACTGGCGGGAATTATCCTGATGCTGGTACTGCGCACAGTGCTTGCAATTGCCCGCAAAGGAATCTGTGTTGCCGACTGATGTGCAACCCTTTACTTTTTCAGCACTTTTTTCAACACAGTATCCTTGTCAATTTTCTTTGTGCAGAAAAACCAGTCCTGACACTGCATGTCTTCTTTACCCTCCATGCGATTTTTTGCTGTGCCGCAGGAACCGGCGGGCGAGATGATCACGTCGTCCCCGGGGCGCCAGTCGGCAGGGGTGGCAATATTGAATTCATCCGCTGTCTTCAGGGCAATCAAAGCACGATACAGTTCATCGAAATTGCGCCCCAAACTGAGAGGATAGTAAATAATTGTGCGAACGATCCCTTTGGGGTCAATAAAGAAGACCGCACGTACCGCTTTGGTCGTGGCCTCGCCTGGCTGAATCATGCCATATTTTGTGGCGACTTCCATGGTGATGTCTTCAATCAAGGGAAATTTGACTTCTACATTCTTCATTCCTTTGTATTCAATTTTCTCATTGATGGTGCGAAGCCAGGCAATGTGGCTGTACAGCCCATCTACGGATAGCCCCACCAGTTTGCAGCCGGCTTCTGAAAACTTGTCTTCCATGGATGCAAAGGTAATGAATTCCGAAGTACACACCGGCGTAAAATCAGCGGGATGGCTGAAGAGAATCACCCAGCTGCCTTCGTAATCTGCGGGGAAGTTAAGATCTCCCTGGGTGGTAACAGCTTTAAATTCGGGGGCCTTGTCCCCAATCCGGGGCATGGATACATGTGTTCTTTCAGTGTTTTCCACGTTGTAACTCCTTTGAATGTTTACATGTTTTGGCAGAAATGCCGTCGTCTGATAGACTCAATGTAGTAATAAAAAGATGAAAGTCACCTTTGAAACTCACAAAATTATGATTTTTTTTCCATTCGTTTTCATCGCCCAAAAGACAAAAATAATGGAAAGTTCACAGACCGCGTTCAGCTCGGATGCGATTTATGATTTTAAAGGCTTCCTCTTTGGAATACACCACATGCAGGTCCTTTGACACCGCGCGCGCTTTTCCACGCCAAATGCGACTCATGCCATAAGCCAGATTGTCTTTAACAACCATAACAACAGTTGTATCCGGCCGCTGCTCCAGCACTTTTCGCACTCTTGCAGCCATCTCGCGAACATCGTCTGCTGTAACTCTGCAGACATCCGCATCCCGAATGTCGTTTACAATGAATTTGGCGTCTCTATATTCAGGGTCCGACGTTCGCTCCCTGCTGGAATCCATAAGCACTTTCAGAGTAACAGCGCCGGCATACGTCGTGTAGACGATGGCGCCGTTGTCAATTGGGGTGATTCTGTATGATTTTTCTTCCGTCATGCACTGTGAAGAACGGCCAGTCTCGATTTTAAAGAAGGAAAACAACGGATTCCGGTGCAACGACATGGCTGTATGGAAAAGATCGCGTAGCCACCTTGCAAAACAGTGTTTTTCTAAACTGGAATTGTCCCGGAACCCAACGAAAATTTTCTCTTAAAGGTGCTTTTCCATCCCAAATGTCTCGCAAAATGGGGTCGACATTTACAATAAACTCTCATGTGCCCCTTCTCCCGGCGAGGTGAAAAAGTCCTGCCGCGCCCATTCGAACCATTGCCACATCCCATTGCAAAAAAAATGCAACCGAAACAGATTCTGCTGCATTACTGATGTGACACGTTACACAATCGCGAATTTTTTTTACATTGGATGCAAATCATCTCTTTGTAAAAAGACAACTAAACCCAACTATTTTTTGAAAGGAAACAACGTGACACCATTTTCTCAAAAGCGTATTGCTTTCGTACGCACAACGATTGCGCTTTTTACATTCACCTCTTTTGCGGCTGGTCACTCTGCATCGGCAATTGAAAAACTGTTTTTTGTAAGTGACGCTTTCCAGGGGGCTGGTTCAAGCATCACCCAGCAGAGCATAGCGGACTCCAAAGCAGTGGCAAACAAGGTTGAAGAACGAATTCAGGAAGCCTATAACAACTACGGATGGAATTCCCATATTATCACTACAGAACTCAACAACGCCAGTGGTTCACTGGCACAGTACGAAAATGTGATTGATGAAGTATGGAGTCCCCTTTTGTCGTACGTGCACGCTGTGCCCGGAAATCACGATTACAACACCTATAACGCCTCCGGTTTTTATTCATATTTTGATAATTCAGAAACCTATCACTCATTTAAAATCGAAACGGGCGCCAAAGACTGGAACATTATTGGCATCGATAGCAACTGGGACAAACTAAGTTTCAATCAATGGCAGAAGCAGCTTTCGTGGTTGGAAAGTGAAGTACAGAAAGAAGCATGCACGATTGTTTATTTTCACCATCCCCGCTGGAGTTCCGGTGATCATGGCAACAATTCTCAAATGCAGGATGTGTGGGAAATTCTAACGCGAAACAATGTTGAACTGGCGCTATCCGGTCACGATCACAATTTTGAGATTTTTGACGGAATGGACGAATTCGGCAACAGGGATAACATGGGCACAATCCAGATTGTTGCCGGGATTGGCGGTGCAGACGTTGATTCCAGAGATATGGGGACCATCAAACCAAACAGTTATCAAATAATTGAAAAACGCCATGGTTTTATCGAATTCATATTGCACGACGGCTTGGTTGTGACTGGCGCTTACGACGAAGAAGGCCATGCGTTTGGCATGTATGTTAATATCTGTCATTGACTTTTGTGATTTGTGTTCGTGGACGACCTATATATCGATGATTTAAAACGACAAAAAACGGCGCCATCAAAATGGCGTCCTCCGTGGTCTGTTACAGTCTGGGAAATGTTTCGTCGAAGCTGGCATCCACCTTAGATCGATTTTCATCCATGAGCGCAAATATTTTCATCTCCTGCTCCGCTGTCAAATCCAGTTCTCCAAGTGGAAGTGGATGAAATATGAGTCTCTTGCTTCTGTCTCTTGCGCCGTGCAGTGGTGGCGAAGGAGGCCCCATCCTTCCCGTTGGTAATGTGGTCACACGATGCCGGCCCCCCCAAAAAAGCGACTGGGACAAACGTGCCCAGCAGGATGACCGCGTTAACGAGATACACTTTTAAATCTTAACCAGTGGACATTGACAGTATTTTTTATTGCCCGGGATAACTGCATGCCCCGGCAGACATGGGAGCCCGCACAAATCGACCTCCAGGCTTGCAAACTGGCATTTGATTACTACATTAGCAGCCGTGCATTAAATAACAACTGGTCCAAATAAAATGGTCCCTAAAAAAACCACAATTTTACAAAACGAAATGATAGCACCACTTCTGTTTCTGTTGGGTACGGCCGCGCTGTTGGCGGCGTCCACCAACATTGCCAAGCTGTCATCCAATATGGGGTTTCACCCGGTTACCCTGCTTGTATGGTCCATCGTTGGCGCCACCATTGTGCTCACCGCACTTTCGGCCATCCAGCGGCAGCTTCCACGATTAACACCTCATCTGGCTGAATACTTCATCGTATCTGCCATCATTGGTGTGGCAGCGCCCAATCTGATTCTATTTGCCGCGGTGCCCAAAGTGGGCGTCAGTTTTGTTTCGCTATCTCTGGCGTTTCCGCCTTTGTTCACGTACATCGGTGCAGTGGCGTTAAAGATGGAAACGGTTTCTCTCATCCGCTCTTTGGGCGTTGCGCTGGCGTTGGCGGGTGCTGTATTTCTGGCAACGCTGCAATTGTCTGCCCCCGATGCCCCCGTATCGTGGATTGTCGCCACTCTGTTCGTTCCCGTCATCCTGGCGGCCGGCAACATCTATCGTTCCAGGCGCTGGCCCAAAGGCGTTAAACCCAGTGCACTGGTCCCGGGGACACTAATGGTTTCCAGTCTGTCACTGCTTCTTGCAGGGGCGTTCACAGAACTGCCGCTGCATGTACCGGCAACCCTTACACCATGGCTGTTGATTTGTGTGCAAACGGCTATTTTGGCTGTGCAATATCTGTTGTTCTTTCAATTGCAAAAGCGCGGTGGGCCAGTGGCCAGTCTATCTCAGTTTACTGGGGTCTGTAGCCGCAGTCATGGCCGTCCCCGCAGCTATCCTGCTGTTAAACGAGCCGCCGCTGGATGGAATATTTATCGGCGCTATTTTCATTGCACTTGGTATTTACCTGGTTACCCGCGGCGCTGCGCAGCAACACCGTTCAAAAACGTCGGACGCTCAATTGCCGCCCATTGAAGCCGAGTCACATCGATAACGCTTAAACCCACAATGAAACGATTCAGGTCGGCTCATGCACATCCTGTAGCGCCAGGCTATGCGGCCGTACTCTTCTTTTCATACTGCAAAGCCGATGGCGATTGACATCCCACAATGGCCGGCGCCTCATGGATGAGTTCATCGTTCTCAAGAGCGGCCACCATAAACAGAGCAAAATCAATGCGCCGTGTCAAATCGCTTTTCAGTGCGGGGTCTCCCACATGACGCCGCCAGATGGGCAACCCCTGGCTTTCGCCCTCTTCCAGATTGCTGCCGCGCACCACTGTCCAACGCGTGCTGCTTTTAAAAATCCGATTACACGCCTCCACCTGATCATCCAGCTCCACCATTCGAATCAAACGTGCGATACTGCCAAACAGTTTTACAAAAGTTTTAAACCGCCAGGAGTACACATCCTTGCCGTCTTTGGTAATGTGCCACCCGCACGAAAAAATAAGCCGCGCATTTGACGGCGCATAATCCATCACCGCCTGCGCCGTACCCGATGAATACTGCTGAATGCCCCAGGGTGCCAAAACCGTTAGCACGCCGTCGCATCCGTCCACGGCTTTGCGAATCACTTCCCTATCATTGGTGGCTCCCGGAATTACAGTTATTTTGTCAGCGAAGCGGACAAGCTTTTGCACACTCTGTTCACGGCAAACGCCCACCACTTCATATCCGCGGTCCAGACAATGCTGCACCATATACTGCCCCAACTTGCCGGACGCCCCGACAATACATACTTTCATTTTCCCTCTCCTGTATCTCTTCCAAAACAAACGACTCCCCAAAACAACAATCCCGGACTGCGCAAATGTAACCAGTGATATGAAGACTGACAACCAATGGAGGCATCTATGTCCATTTCGCAACGACGGTGGTGACTTCCTTGAGGCGCTCCTTTATTTTGCTGTCGGCGACGCCCTCCAGCCGTTTGAGGCTTTGAAGCAGGGAATCCTTTTCGCGCTGGGTAACGCCACTACCGCCGGTAAGGGCAAGGGTGTATGCTTCCAATGCGGTTTGGGCGGAACCGCGGCCGGTAACCGCGTAACGAACCAGCGCGGCATTGGCGGCGCTTCCCGGCGCCCATTTATCGTGAGCGCCCGCAGCGCTCTGTTCGATTTGATTCAGTTCGAGTGGGTCAATCTCCTTGCCCAGCAGCAGCTGCAACTGTATTTTATTGTCCAGGGGATAGTACAGATTACTCGGTTTTAATTTTGCAGCTTTAGTGTAGGCCTTGAGCGCCTCAGCTAAAAATTTCGAACGTTTCTCAGTATCATCTCTACAGTCAGCCATCCGTCGCAGGGTAGCGCCTTCCAAACAATAGCGTTCGGACGACGGACGGATATGACACAGTTCCCTGATACGATCGAGTGAACGTTTAAACAGGGCATCCACCTCTTTTCTTTCAGATTTGTTTTCGAGTTTTCTGTATAGCTCGGCCGCCTGTTTGGCTTCCAGGTTGGCCAGCTGTTCCACCGCTTTTAACGGGGTATTCGACAAAGTGAGTGCCTGTTTATACCATTTTATGGCCTTTTCCAAAGCGCCCAATTCACTGTAGGCATCGGCAATGACAGTGAGCAACTCTCCGTTCTCACGCCACTCAACGGAATCGGTCTCAAGCTCTGTTTCGGTCAATCGCTTCAGCTCATTTAAGATGTACGCTTTCTGCTCCGGTTTCGGGTCGCGACTGCGGCTCACAAAGTCTGATACATAGTCGACGAGTTCATCCACGGCCACAAACCGCTGTTCTCTGTCTTCACTGCCACTTTCCAAACCGTCATACGGGAGAACGAAACCCGGGTAACCGTACACCTGATAGGCACCCCAGGTAACGTCATTTCCGGTACATTGACTATAGGTCTTTTGACGTGCACCGCGAACCGCCCGCATCAGGTTCTCGCCCTTCAGCATGGCGGAATAAAAGTTCTCAGCGAATTCGCCGGCGGCCTTGTCTCCCACAGCCCATCCGGCCACCACCACCACTTTAACGCCCATTTCGATAAGGCGTTTGGAAACACTCGCCGCGAGGTGCCCCGGATATTTGAGATGACTGAATTTTCCAAGGTGACAGCAATTGAGAAAAACAATGGACGGCACGGCAGTCATATTTTCGAATTCGGCAGCGCCTAAAAATCGATTGCCGGCCAGCACCACACCCGTCTTTTTAGCGTCCAGACCATCGAAGGCCCCATGGGCTGCCACGTGCACAATGTCGTATTCTCCCTGATACAGGGATTCAAAACAATCATCGGCATCCCGTCCGATGACTCGATTGACATCCAAACCGCGCAGGTGCAACAGGTTGGCCACCTTTTCCGCTTCCGCTTTGGCGGAAGGCAATGGCGGATTCACCATGGCGGGCTCTCCAATCACCAGCGCACGTCGACTGGCCGAACGACGGGGATTGGCGCGGCTCTCCACGCTCACATAATTGCGCAGTATGCCCACCCGCACACCAATTGGACGCTGTCCGTCCCTGCCGGGGTCCAGCAGTTCCCAGGGAATCTGCGCCGTTTGGGGATGCAGCTGGAGCACCAAATCCGGTGACGCTTCGGCGCCCTCCAGCATGTCGTAGGGCAAAAGGTAGTTAAACAGGGTTCGCGCCACATCGCGGTCTGCCTGCATCGCTCGTTCCAGCAGGCCATCCACATGCGCCCATTGAATCTCGCGAACCGTGGGTTCCACCCGCGCCATCTCAGTGGTTAACTCATATTCCAGATTATTGTGTGCATCTTTGTTGATGCGGATGCGGCGATGCCACCCGGAGCCATATGGTGTACGGGGCCGAAACTTCAAAGCGCCGGATCGGTGCTGCAGTTTGGGCAAGGCGGTAACGGGATATTCGCTGCTCTTTGAAATGCGAAGAGCAGCCCTCGTGGCCTCGATGGCTTTATCCTGGAACAACTCTGAAATTTCTATTGTTGAAAGGCACACCCTGGCGCCCAAACCTTCTGCTCGCAACCGGGCATTGGTATACTGTGCGGCTTCCACATACGCGCGCAGCGAATCCTCCACCGACAGGCGCGTTGCGCCGAAGGTGCCAATCAGCACGCCACTCACCCCCAGCTCGCACGGGTCATCTCCGGTCTGTGGCAAATTGGCCAAAGCGTATTCCATCATAGCATGACGCAGCGATTCCTCCAGGCTGGTACGTGTCAGTGTGCCCACCTGTCCCAAACCGGATACCACCACACCTTGCAATTCGCGTTTCTTTTCGTAAATACGCACCGTTCCCAAACGCCCCACATAGCGATCCAGTCGATGATCCCGAGCCATGGCGCCATCCAGCCCCTGATTCAACGTGGCCTCCACGCTTACCAGCGGATCTCCTTCGTAATGCCCCACCAGTACCGGGAAAGTGCATTCTCTAACGTCGCCATTGAACACCACCAGCGAAATAGGCTGCGTTGTGGCGAGGGGCGATGTGGGCGGTTTTCCCATCAGAGTGGAGATGACATCATCGGTACTGGGGAAATACCTGGGGTGCGCATCTTCGTTTTCAATGCGTATTTCCCGCAGTTCTTCATGTTCACCGCGGAACGCAACGGGCATTTTTTTAGAGAGTCTGGCGGTGGTGCCCTGCGAAAGCAATTCCATGTATCCGTCAAAACTCTCTTCATGGTTGGCGATTTGACCGTGTTCCGCTGCCACATAATACGTGCAAACACCGTCAAGCCGTCCGAAATCCCAAAGAACCGTTCCATCGCCATGGCTGGAATAACGAAAATGAACTTCCCCGTTTTTTGAAACGACCATCTCTGCGGGGGTATCCGCTGCATGACCGGCCACGTACACCATGTGCTCCATGTCCACCGCACTTCTGTCGAGCTTCGCTCTGAAGAGTTGAGCCTTTTCCAACGTATCGCCTTTGGGCAAACAGTTTGTAATGGGCGCCCACCGCGTTGCATCCAGCAGATTGGTGTCTCCTTTAAAAGGCAGCAATTCTATCATTCCCGGAAATTCGCGCACGACGCCGGTGAGTTCATCCAGATTATGACGGATGGCCACCACTGCCAGCTGTTTCATCAACGCGTGTTTTTTTGTGAGTACCTGCGCCGGCACAAATGATCCCTGATTGGGTGTGCCCATCATCAGCAGACGTCCACCGCGTTCGGTGAGTTGTTTCCACAGTTCCGGTCTGTCCATAATGAGTGTCCGTGCCACCAGTCCCCCCATGGAATGGGCGATCAGTCGAATGGGACGGTTATGCCGCTTCAGTTCCGCTTCGATTTCGATGGCCAGCAACCGGGCGGATTCCATCATGGGCTTCCGCCAGTCATAGGGAAACGGGCGAACGTTGTAATGAGGCGTCAGACGGTGAAACAGCTTTTCATAGGCCATGTCCACCAGTGCTTCGGCGGCAACATCCGGTTTGTCTATCTGCAGCGGCGCCATGCCTTTCCACGCCAATTCAAAAATGGAAATCCAGTGTCGCTCCCCATCCACCGCCAGGTGCGACCCCATGATGCCGGGAATCAGGAATACGGTGGGCAGGTTTTCCCGATATAATACGGGTTTGATAGACCGAACCGGCGCCGTGCCGCGAAGTCCTCCGTAGGGTTCTGCTGCCGACAGGGGCCGAAATCCAGTCTCATTGCCATCCACCAGCCAATCCACAATCCGACTTCGGGTTTCGGGTTCCTTGAAGTACGAGAAATGGTTGGCTCTGGGCGCCCGATAATAAAAGCCACGGGCTTTTTTGCGGGGGACGCCGCGAAACATGGACTTGCTGTCCACCACAAAATCATTGTCTTCGTGGTAGTACAAATCAGAGAAAAAGCTCTTCACCCGATCAAAAAAACCACCCCCTTCCACGTCTCCGGCAATGACAGCCAAATCTTTGCCCCGAGGCGTGGCCACATTGAGAAACGGAATAAAACCGTGTGCATTCTCACTCCCTTCCAGGGGGGGCATCATCGCCTGGATGCCCGGTAATGCGTCCGCTCTGGTTCGGGTGGCCACAATCGCCATGGCAATGGCTTTAATGAATTCGAACCAGAGGGCGTTTGGCCCCATTAGCTTTCCTGCCACGGAGAGAATGACATTCAGGTATTTGTCGAGCCGGTCTGAGGCCAGCAGTGTTCCTGCCGCAGGCGCCGCCACTCGGGCGAAACGCTCCACTTCGAAATCACCACGCACGTTGGCCAACAGCGCCAGTTCTTCGCGAATGTGCGCATACTGCTCACCTTTGAAGTACGCGTCAACATGACGGTTTTCCCACGGATAACGGCAAAGCAGGTCTCCCACCAAACCACCGCGCGAGTGGCTCAGCAGGTGCACTTTGGCGCCACTTTGAATCGCCTCTGCCAAATGGATGGCATTGAGCGCGGGGCTGCAGGTCACCGTATGCTGCTCCAATGCGAACATGTTTTCGATTTTGTAGGCATTTATCATACGGTCCCAATCACGGGATTCAAACAGATTCGCGAAACCACCACGGGTACTGCTGAACGTGCCGTGGATGAGCACCAGAATGGGATTGTCGGTTTTGATTTTACCATCCTGCCTGTCGGTCAGTTCTCCTTTGGCGTTCAGGCGATACAGGCCCGGATTGGGAATGTGCTTTTCCTCGATATTCCGGATAATCTTTGGAAAAGCAAAATCCATCGCCGCTTCTGCCGCTTTTAAACCGATGCGTTTGACCGCTTCCAGAGCTATCTCCTGCCCCCCTCTGTACCCGCTGATGGTCCTGCGGGTGGGAATCGCAAACCATCCGTCGTCACCTGGCGATCGCTGCGCAACTTCACAGTTCGAAACGATGTCTTCGGCGCGAACGAGCTCGACGATGCCGTCTTCCCAGGTTAGTTCAAAAACATCGTTCGGGGAACAATACAGTTCATGTTCTTCTTCAACGCCCCTGGAACGCGCCATTCGCACATCGGTGCTGTCCATTACCTGTGCACCCAGAATATTCGCAAAATCTCCCAGACCACTGTCACTGCCTGAGATTTCGCGCGCACTGCCGGGAAGCCTGAGTTTAATCCGGTCTGTCATAAAACGCCTTTCACAAGAAACGGGTTCAACGGATATGACCTTCCATTTGTTGAACCATTTCAGTCACCTGAGTTTTGCAGCATCGCGATTGATTCCTGATTTTCACTGTTTACGATAATGGGGTCCGCTGCAAAATAAAAGCCCAATCTACACAGCGGATGCAATTGACACAGCCTCAGGGATAGCTCCATCCGTGCAGAAGTGCCATCACTGCAAGTCCAGGCAGCAATCCAGGGCGGCCTGTCATTTGGGGCGATGGAAAAATAAAATTATAATATTCCGCATTTTTTCATTTCTTAAACTTGCATCGCCTCTTTTTCGTCCCAAATTTTAGAAATCATCAAAAAAACAGGGGACGGCGTACATTCCGTCCCGCACATGGGGGGGTAAAAAATGACAACACAACGTGCGGCGCAAATCCTGGTTGACGCAACGAAGGAGAAGCTGGGCAGAGCGCTTCTGGCCACAGACATTTGGGTCAAAGGAGAACGAGAATCCCTGGCGGGTCACAACCCACAACCGGAGGCCACGCGGTTATTCGATGAGCTGAACGATTTCATTGAATCCAATTTAAAGAAAAGCAATTTTCCCAAACTGAATCGCTACTTCCTTATCGAACTGGAAGACGACAACACTGTTGTAATCGTAAATCACGGCAAAGTACTTCAGGGCATGCTGGTCAGTCTGCGCAACGCCAATATGGGCAGCGTGGTTTCCGTGGCGATCCCCCATCTGATTAAAACATGGAAATCCGCCTCTTTTGGATAAACATAAGGGGAAGTTTTAAACGCCTCTCCCCCGGTCCCTCTCCAGCGGAGGAAAGGGGAAATCTATTTGGATTTTGGTTTTAAATCATTTGTTGCAGGATTTTCATGCACTGTGTGTTGAGGGTTTTGGCGCGGTTGTCTGTGGCGGCTTCGGTGTAGCATCTGAATTCGGGGGCGTTGCCGGAGGGACGCAGGTGGACCACTTCCTGATTTTCAAAAGTGATGCGAATGCCATCGGTGCGATCGATGGTGGCCACTTTCCCGCATAGCGCTCCAAATTTCTTTTCAATGGCGATGCTATCGGACGTCCCGTCTCCCGTACTGAATTTTTCGAGGATGGCTCGGCTGTTTTCCAATGGAAAATCCGTGATTCGGTCACTGGATGTAAAGCGCTGGGGAAGCGACGCGCACAGGGCACTGATGGAACAATTTTCCATGCGCGCCAGCAGAATGATGGACAGCTGCAGTATTACCGCATCGCGAGTGGGCAGCGCGGCAAGTGCACGGCCAAACCGACGCAGTGTACTGTTTGTTAAAAAACCACCATTGGCTTCATATCCAATCGCCATCTGTGCGCCATCTTTCACGGCCTCGTTCATGGCGGCGATCACGAAAGGCGAGCCTATTCTCGTGCGTTGAACCTTCACAAAAAAACCGCTTTTTTCTACTGCGGAATTGCAGCTGACCGGTGTACTGACCGAATCGGCGCCCAAATATCTGGCGGATAGAATCCCAGCCACGTCGCCACGAATCCACGTGCCATTTTCATCGGAAATCAGGGGTCTGTCGCTGTCGCCATCTGTGGATACGATGGTAAAGTACTCTTCATTGCAGCACCATTCTTTGGCCAGCGCCACATCTTCAGCTCGAATGGCCTCGGTGTCCACGGGAATAAACGTTTCAGAGCGTCCAAGCGCCGTCACCGTCGCACCCAACCCCTTGTAAATATCCACCAGAATATCCCGGCCCACCGCAGAATGCTGATATACGCCAATAGTTGTCCCCGAAAGGGCATCTTTGGGAAAGAAGTCCAGATACCTCGAAACATATGCCGCTTTGGCACTGTCATCGACGGTCGGCATCACAAATGGCGCAACAAAACCGCCATCGTCGTTGAATAGACTGTCGTCCAACGCCACCTGTTGCGCGCGAATCCCATCTTCATCTGATTTTAAAATTTCACCTGAAGGTGTGTTGAACTTGATGCCGTTGCGATTCGCCGGAATGTGACTGCCGGTAACCATGATAGCGGGAATTCCATCGGCGATTCCTTTGAGCGCCACCGCAGGAGACGGGATTTTACCGCAATTGATGGGCGTATATCCACAATCCGCAACCGCTCTGCCCACGGCGGCCATGATCTGATCGGTACTGGGCCGAAAATCACCGGCAATGGCCACGCTGGCGCCCCCTGCAATATCTCCTTTGGAATCCAGATACTGCAGGAAGCCTTTTGTGTACGTGTAGCAAACCCGGTCCGTCATTTGAACCGCCAACCCACGCGCGCCACTGGTGCCAAACTTGACGCCACTTTCTTCCATTAAATCCTCTATTCGCAATGACATATCACTCCCTTTTCTCGATTGGATTTTAGCCGCAGAGTTTGCCCCACACAACGCAGTTGGTCAAGTAACCTTCGGGGCAATCATTCCAATGTGCGATATTTGAGAGAGGAGGCGTTTTTCATTACTTCAATTGTCCATCGATTTTCAGAAATATTTTCACTTCGTCTTTGATTAGATTATCCGGCATTCCGGGGAATGAAATTCCAAAATCCTGGCGGTTGATAACCACTTCGGCTGCCATGGACACGCTGTTTCGTCCCACGTTGATTTTGGCGGGGATGGCGATGGGCTTTGTTACTCCCCGAAGTGTCAGCTTTCCTTTCACCGTATGCGTGGCATCCCCTGTGCCGCCGCCGGTCACACTCGTGGACACGAAGGTACCGCTTTGGAACTTCTCCACATCAAAAAAATCTGCACTTTTAAGATGGGCATCCAGTTTCTCCTCATCGGTTCGAACGGACGACATATCAATTTTAACGTCGACCTTTGCGGTTGTTGGATCGCCATCTTTAAACGACACCGCCCCGGAAAATGCATTGAAGCTGCCTTCGTGGCTGCCCACCAGTTTTTTACCCAGAAATGCAATTGTGGTGTTCTCTGGCGATAGCTTCAACGTGCCGGAAGGCGACGGTTTATGGCTTTCTGATTCCGCGTTCACTTTTACCGTTTCAGTTGTCTGCGCTTCATTGGATACGGTGTCTTTGCCGCCCGGTGAACATCCTGAACCCCCCATAAACAACGCCATTGTACTCAGTATCAATGCGATTGTTCCCATGCCGGTCGATGGCGCACCTGTTCTAAAACCATTAATTGCTGATGTTTTCATTTTCAACATCCTTTCCATTTAACAAATGAGTGATCCCCAATGTTCTTTTTTATTCGTCGTGGTTGCAGGGGGACTTCCATTAAAAGCACGCTCCCTTTGTGTAGCGCCTTCAGTTTAATACTCGAAACGTCGGTAATGCTTACGCCATCGCACCGCTCCAGCGTCACACCGGCGACGTCTGTGATATGTATTAAGCCAACCGTAATTGACGTGACCGCGACTGCCTGATTTATGAATCGTCCACTTCATAACCGTGGTCTCCCTCGTTCGTTCGAGCATCTGATTTGGGCTTTTTTCAAATCCCATAAACAGGTTATGCACTACTCACCCAAACGCCAGTATGAGTATCCGATAAAAGCTTATGAATTTCCGGGATGCTGATCTTTTCGAAATTGAGAGGGGGGCATTCCGGTGTGTTTTTTAAAGAACGCACTGAAATTAGCAGGTTCGCCAAATCCCAGGGCAACGCTTATTTGCTTGGCGGATAGCGATGAAAACGCCAGCAACCTTCTGGATTCAACAACGAGTCGCGACTGTATATACTCTTTTACCGTTTTGCCAATCAGCTGCTTTATTGTGCGATTTAAATGATCCGGCGAAATTCCCAGCGCATTGGCAAAGGACATTGCATCGTGCCATTCGCTGTATTTTGAATCCACCAACGATTTGAATCGACGCAGCAATTCCTGAGCGGAACCCGTCAATCGGGCATCTTCGTCAATGCCTGGCACATAGCTGTTGGCATGAATCAGAAACAATTTTAATACGGCCCCTATCGCCTGCTCCCTAAACTTTATGTCTGTATTTTCAATCGCCAGAATCTGCTCGCAAAACGCACTCAATGTGTCCAACTGTTCAAGGGACAACACCAACGGCGGGGACTCGCCGTAGTCGTGAAACAGATGCAAATCCTCCAAAAAGGAAAGTTCAATATTATTATCCCGTAAAAACTCGATGGAAAAGAGGAGCACATAGCCATATGTACATTCATCCTCCACCAGATGATGCACCTGGCCTGGACTGACAAAAAACAGCTGGTTCGACTGGATTGAATACGCATTGTAGTCGATGGTGTGCGTGCCGCGTCCGCGCTTGATGAGCAACACCGTGTAAAAATTATGTCGGTGCGGCACGTCGGCGTTTCCACCCACTTCGGCAAAATGATCTTCTGTTCGAAAAGCACGAAATGTGAGCGCTTCGTTATGGCGATGCACCGTCGGGTATTCTTTTATCTGTTGGTGTGTTTTGATTTCACTCATTTTCGCGACAGTACAACTTGTGAACATGCACATCTGTCTGTGCGTCAAATTTAGGACCGAACCGCCAAATATCAAGATTCCTGTGTGCATTCACCTCAATTCCAAATGGCTGACGATGCGCGCAACCCAATGGACTATGAAAACCCGGTCATCATTTTCCGGCGTGTCTGGCCACATTGATTCCCAGATTGATAGCCGTCTCAATGCCAACAGCATCCGATTCCAGCCCTTCGGGAATTCCGCTCCACAGATTCGCGCCAAAATGACTCGTGGGCGCGGCATCGGACACAACGACCATGCCATGAATCAGCGCGGCATGAATAACATCCATGGCGGCCAATTCCTGTCCACCGTGGCGGGAGCGGCCAACTGTCAGTGCACCGGCCACTTTGTTGGCGAAAAGAAATCCGTTGCGTCGAAACATCACTGTTCTATCCAAAAACGTTTTCAACTGCCCGGTAATGCCGCCAAAATACACCGGCGACGCAAAGATAAATCCCGAAACCGACGCATCCGCCAGTATGGGTATCAACTGCTCTGTGAAATCGTCTTTTTGACTGCAGTTTAATTCTTTTTTGCAGGTGCTGCAGTCGATGCATCCAGCAATTTTGTATTGACACAATTCAATCAATTCAGTCTCAAAGCCTGCGTTTGCACAGGCTTCAAGCGCCTTTTGCAATGCAAACAACGTGGTGCTTTTTTTGCCATTCGGACTGCCGCAAATACCAATAATTTTGCTCATTTCAAAACCTCAATTCCAACGCTGACAACTTGTTTATGTTGCTCGATTATCTCTCGCCCGCATCCTTGCAGAACCGGCGGATAATGGCAACTATCGTCGAAAATTTATTTGGTTGCAGCAGGTGTTTCGATACCCAGCATGCGCAGCAGACCATCGAGAATGGTCCAGGGGCTGGGGGGGCAGCCGGGGATGTAAAGGTCTACGGGCAGCAAGTCTGAAATGCCGTTATGCACTTCCGAATGACCGCGAAATGGGCCGCCGCTGATGGCGCAGGCGCCAACGGCAATCACAATTTTGGGCGAGGGCACCGCATCCAGTGTTTTGTGCAGTGCCAGCTTCATGTTTTCAGATACGGGACCGGTCACCAGAATGCCATCCGCGTGCCTTGGCGATGCCACAAATTGAATGCCAAAGCGTCCCAGGTCGAAACTGAGCGTTCCAAGCACGTTGGTGTCCGCCTCGCATGCATTGCACCCGGCCGCGCTGACCTGGCGCAACTTAAGAGACCGTCTGAAAACCCGATTGGCCGTTTCCACCAGCGCGGTGCGGTCCACTTCTCCGTCGCGCACGATGAGTCCTTTACGTCGATTTGTTCCAAGGCGATAGTCGCGGCTGAACGTCAGCGAATCGGCCGGACACACCTCTTCACAACGACCACAGAACAGACAGCGTCCCATATCGAGTTGAAGCTTATCATCTTTTCTGACAATGGCGTCGGTGGGGCACACTTTCTGGCAAATGCTGCAATCGGCGATACATGTGTCGTGTGCAATAACAGGAAGTCCACGATACAAAGGCGGCAATGTGGGTGCTTCCTTTGGAAAACGGTGAGTGCGATATCCCTGCCTGAATCTGGCGATGAGAGAGCGATGCATGGCGTCCGTCCTTTACAAGTCGTGTCCACAGTAGGACAGGTTGAAGCTTTTGTTGCACAGAGGGAAATCCGAAATCTGTTCATCCCGAAGCGACATGGCGAGGGCAAACCAATTGTGGAACGAGGGGTCGACCACCTTGTAAACGGCAAACCGCCCTTCCCTGTTGGTAATGGCCGCGTGACACACAACGCCGCGCCATCCTTCGGTCAGTGAAACCACCAGCGTGTCCTTTTCCGGAATATCTTTGCCCATAAGGTCAACGTCGGTACGAGTGGCGCCTGCGGGCATTTCGTTCAGAGTGGCGTCAATAAATGCTCTCGAATTCACCATTTCCTGCCATCGGGTATGGGCGCGGGCATACACATCGCCACTTTCCGCCATCGCCACCGGCATTTGTCTATCAAGGTATGCGCCAAAGGGAAAATGGGCGCGGGCATCCATATCAATGCCACAGGCTCTGGCTGCCGGGCCCACCCAGCCCAACGCGATGCCGTCTTCTTTTTTAACCACACCTGTGTTTTCAAATCTGGCCATCACCGACGGTGTCGCCCACAATAGATCACAGGAAATGCGCGTTTCCTTAAAAATAGTTGCCAGACGCTTTTTCAATTCCGTAATCGTTGCATCGGACACATCGAACATCACGCCACCTGGGCATACCAGATTGCGTCCAAAACGATTGCCACAGATAAGACCTGTCATATTCAGATAATCACCGCGCAAACGACCGTTAAATGACAGCGTGGGCAGGTAACCAATATCCCCGGCCAGCGCGCCAAGATCGCCCGTGTGATTGGCCAACCGCTCCAGCTCCAGGGCACAGGCGGCGATGGCCAGGGCTCTTTTCGGCATCTCTTTGCCCAATAGCGCCCCCATTAACTGAGAATAGGCAAAGCCATGGGCGATGGAACTATCCCCAGCCAACGTTTCCATAAAAAAAGGCGTGCGTTTATCCGGGCCACCCACCAGCGCTTTTTCAATACCACGATGCTGATACCCCAGTTCAATTTCCAGATGGAACACCGTCTCGCCATGGCACTGAAACCGAAAATGTCCCGGCTCGATGATTCCGGCATGGACAGGCCCCACCGCCACTTCGTGAATTTCTTTTCCCTTCACCGAATAATAATCGGTGACGCCCGCCACAACAGTTTTTCCGCCGGACAGAATATTTTTTCCATTTACAGCCTGCTGCATGAAGCGAATGGGTTTCAGCCATGGGTGCCCCTCTGGTGTGATGGCCCACTGCTCGGCCAGTTCGCGCTCAAACCAGTGCAGCTGGGGAACCTCAGGTGTCAAAGAGGGATACGCATCTGTCACCTCTGTGCGATGCACTGAAATACATCCGGTTGTGGCGGTGCCAATAATGGCGTAAATGCAGACCCCATTTTGAACGGTCATTGCGGGTGCACCAAAAAAGGCCAGCACCACGCCACCATTTTGAACGTTGTTTAGAATTACGTTTTTGAACGCATCCATGTTGAGCAGCGGCAGGTCGGACAGCTTGATGCGCGCCACATTGCGATATTGTGTTGCGTCACTCACAGGGCACCTCTCGTAATCAGTTCTGCGGCGCTGTGCAATAGCGCATCTAATTGTTCAGGAATAAAAACACCCATCATCAACGCGGCGATTCCAAGGAATGCCGGCGGCACCAGCGACCAGGGATGCAGTTTTTTTGCAGGCTGTTCACTCTGCGGTGCGCCAAAAGTCATTCTGGAAAATGTGGCTGCCATGCCAATGAACACCAGCAGCAGAAAAAAGAGATACAACCCGGCGGTCACAAATCGCTCCTGACGCACGGCTTCCTGCAGAATACTGAACTCGCTCAGGAATGTGCCAAAAGGCGGTGACCCGGTAATGGCCAGAAATCCGCCAAACCACAGAACCGCCACAACCGGTGCGGTTTGCTTTAAGGCGCGGACACCGTCGATGCGTTTGGTGGCATACACCGCCAGAATATTACCGGCGGTCATGAACAGCATGGCTTTTACAAAAGAATGATTCACCGCATGGAGCAGAGAACCGAACATTCCCCCCTGAGCCAGACCAGTGCCCAGAATAATAATCCCCATGTGCTCCACGCTGGAATATGCCAGAAGTCGCTTGTAATCGGGCTGTCGCAAAATAAAAATGGCGGCAATTCCCATGGAAAACAGACCAAAGAAAATGAGTATATGCTGACCAAAGTCGCCCATTCCCGCTGCGTTCAGAATTTGTAAAACGCGGAGAATTCCAACAAAGGCACAGTTGAGCAGCGCACCGGACAGCAACGCCGACACGGCAGATGGCGCCTCGCTGTGCGCATCGGGAAGCCATGTATGCAAAGGCGCCAATCCCATTTTGGAGCCATAGCCCACCAGTATGAAAATGAATACCAGCTTTAACCAGCGGGGGTCCAGACGCGTTGCATGGGTCACAAGAGACTCCACCGTCAACTCGCTGGTCACCCCACCCGCGGCCAGGGCCAGGGAGAAAATACCCAGCAACGCCACGGCAATGCCCACGGAGCAAAGCAGAATATATTTCCACGCAGCTTCCAGAGAGCGCGTGCCCTGATGATAATAAATCAGCGGTGTACTGGCCAGAGTGGTGGCTTCGATGGCAACCCATTGCAGTCCCAACCGGTGACTCAGTATCACGGTGGTCATGCTGGCGAGAAAAACGAGCATGCAACCGGTGAATACGGATTCAGGCTGCAATCGGGGAACGCTCTCGTTGGCGGCAGTGTCCGATTTGCCACCATGGCTGTTTTCAAAGGAGCCAATGGCATACAGTGTGGCTGCAGTGAACAGCAGACTGGTCAGCGGCAAAAAGATGCGACTCAACGCATCCATCGCAAGCCAGCTGTCTTTGACCGTGTCTACATCACTTTGAAAGGCAAGCATAAACGACAAAAAGAGATGCGTCGCCGCCGCGAGAAACCACAACGTGCGTCGCACGCGGTTCGCGGTAATAAAATAACTGAGCGCACCGGCAGCAAACGGAATACAAATGAGAAGCCAGAGCATCATTGCGCACTCTCCATATCTTCTGAATCATTGTGTTCAGGGGCAATCTCGTCCAGCAGTGTGTTAAATCGATGGGTATCGGTGTGGTCAAACGCTTTATCGATGCGAAAAATCATGATTCCCATCAGAAAAACACCCACGAAAATATCAAGCATTACGCCCATTTCCACAATGAACGGGAATTCGTGACCTATCCCAAGACCGGTAGCAAATACACCGTTTTCAAGCACGAGATACCCAATGGTCTGGGTAATCGCTTTTTTACGGGTAACAATCAGAAACATGCCGCAAAAAATCAGAAACAGGGCCGTCGAGAACAGCGCCGGTGGAATGGCACGCACTGTCGAGGTCAGCGAGAGATTCCATGCCACATATGTGGAGAAGCCAAGCAACAGCACGCCAATAAACAGCGACGTGCCAAATCCCACATACGGTTCGATTTCAAGTTTGGCCCTTGAACGGTGCAGCACGAACGTGAGCAGCCAGGGAAGTACAATTCCCTTTAGCAACATACTGGAAATGGCAATCGTCCAGGTGCTGCTGTTCAGATGTTCCTCATTGTGCAGTAAAAAAGCGATGCCCAGTAAAAAGCCCTGTGCAATGACCACACGGATGGAAATGCGAATTCGGCTGGAACCAAATAAAAAAAGCGATGAGAGCGCCAGTAAAATGGAAATGGTATTTATCATTGTTAACCTGCCAGTGTCATAATTAAAGCGGTCGCCACCAGTGCCGTGGTCCCCACCAGAACTTTGGGAATCTGCCGCAGGCGGACACGGCCCATGATGGATTCAATGACACCCACCGCAACAGCTATAAGCAACACGATACCTACAAAGATACCTGCCTGCGCGGATGCTCCCGCACTCAGCGTGGGCACGAGCAGGTTGGCAATAAGCGCGCTGAAAATCCACAGTTTGATACCAGACGCATAGGTGACAATCCCCATCAGCGGTCCCCCCGTATCGAGCACCATCACTTCATGAATCATGGTGAGTTCCAGATGGGTGTTGGGATCGTCTACGGGAATACGGGAGTTTTCGGTGAGCAGCAACATCATCCACGCCGCCACCAACAGCACTACCGCCGCTGTGGCTGGACTCAATACGTCGAATTGGATTTCACGCACCATTCCCGACAGAGACATTTCACCGGTATGGATGGCCAGCAGCAACGCCCCCAGCATAAACGTAGGTTCGCCCATGGCGGCAAACTGTACTTCGCGACTGGCGCCCATCCCCTCGAAGGCCGAACCGGTATCAAGGGCCGAAAGCACAGTAAAGAATCTGGAAACACCCAGCAGATACGCCAGAAGTATGAAATCGCCCTGGAATGACAAAGGCGCGGCAATGGGGCCAAAGGGCACCATCAGCAACGCCAGCAGCACAGACACCAGCACAAATACGGGTCCGAGCTGAAACATCAGCGACGTGGTATTGCCATACACCATGCCCTTTTTCATCAGTTTGGCTATATCAAAATACGTTTGCAGCAGTGGCGAGCCTTTTCGCCCCGCAAACATGGCCTTGACGCGGTTTATCACACCAAAAAGCAATGGGGATAACAGCAACGCACTGAGAATCATCATAACATTGTTTGCATTCATCTTAGTTCCCCGCTGTAAACAGCAGCAGCGCAATAAGCGTTACCGCCACATAAATCACGTAAATGTGTACATGGCCATGCTGCAAAAATCGAAACAGCAGCAGTGTTTTGGCAATCAACCTGAAAAGGGGCGCATAAAACGCTTCTTTCACGCGATCTTCAATTTTCGTTTCAAAACGGCCTGACTTTGGGAAGTATCCTTCCGGCTTTTGCAGTGCCCAGCGAATGTGAACCAGCGGTTTAAACAGCAACACCAAAGGCGCACTGAATGAAGAAGGTGTGTACTGCATACTCACTGCGGGTTTCGCATATCCGCAATCCCAGACCGGGCTGCGGGCAACTTCGCATTTTTTGCGCCCAGTGAGGATGCGGTAAAAAAACGCGAGTATCACAAATGCAACAAGAAAAGCCCCGGAAACATAACTGATATTGATTAACGATGGCAAAATATCGCTGTCCAGCGCCATCAGGGATGCGGCATCACCGGTTAAAACCGTTTGTGCATCACTTACCAGCGGCAACAGCAAAGGGGACGCGATGCCTGTTCCCAAAGCGAAAATCCCCAGTAACAGCAACGGAAACTTCATGGTCCACCCGGGATCGTGCGGCGTTTTTTTTAGGGCTGTCCGGGGTTCTCCAAGAAACACCATTCCGCCCACTTTGGTAAATGCCGCCAGCGCCAGGCCACCAATGAGCGCCAGAGATGTTAGCAGAACGGCGGCCAGCAGGATGGAAGACACGTCTTTGGTCATGGCGCTTTTGATGCCTGAAAAATATATCAGAAATTCGCTGACAAAGCCGTTGAAGGGTGGCAACGCCGAAGCGGCCATTGCGCCTGCAAAAAACAGCACCGCTGTAAACGGCATTTTCTTTAAGAGGCCCCCCATATGATGCATCTCTTTGGTATCGGTCTCATGGACCACCGCCCCCACAGTGAGAAACAACAGGCCTTTAAACATGGAATGGTTAAGCACATGAAGCAGTGCGCCACCAAATCCCAGCGCGGTGACTTGGGGATTATGCCACGCACTGCCCAGTATTCCGGTACCAAGACCAATACAGATAATACCGATATTCTCCACCGACGAGTAGGCGAGCATCCGTTTAATATCGTGCGAAGAAAGTGCCGACACAATGCCCACCACACCAGCCGCTACCCCCAGCGCCAGCAGAATCCATCCGAATGTTGCTTCAAACTCGCCAAGAAATGACAACGAACGCATTAACCCGTAAATGCCCATCTTAATCATCACGCCGGACATCAATGCCGACACATGACTGGGCGCTGCCGGATGTGCTTCAGGCAACCAGATATGCAGCGGAAAAATGCCTGCTTTTGAGCCAAATCCCACCACCGCAAGCAGAAACAGCACCAGTCTCATTGACGACGACAGCTCGCCCCCGGCCAGCATTGCCTGGAAATCGAAACTGCCCGCGTGATGCCCCAGAATGGAAAAGAACGCCAGCAGCGCCATCACCCCGATGTGGGTGGCAATCATGTAGGTCCATCCGGCCTGACGCACACTGGGAAGATGATCGTCGAAAACCACCAGAAAAAATGATGAAATCGCCATCACTTCCCAAACAATTAAAAAGAGAATGGCGTTTTTTGCGCACAGCAGCAGCAGCATGGATACTACCAGCGTATTTAGAAAAAAGTAGTGACCACCGCCTCCCTTGCGATGCGCCAGATAACCGATACCGTAGATGGCACAAAGGGGCGAAAGCAAAAGAATGGGCAGCGCAAAAAACGCCGATAGTCTGTCGAGTCCCAGATGAAACTCGCCCAAAGGAAGTGTCCAGGCCAACCGGATGAATTCCGTATCGGCGCCAAGCGCTGTTTCGATAACTGGCATTGCCACCAGCGCACTTCCTGCGACCGTTAATACTGTGGCCGATATTTTCGCGGCTTTCTCGTGTTTAAAAAACACCAGTGCCAACAGACCGCCCAGCGCGATAACGCCGCAGCCAACAAGAAATGTCCACATTATCCAAATCCTTTACGTTTTCAGATGACCGAAACTGAACTTTGAGGTGTCCGATTCGAATGAATCCATGGGCCTATCTAAAATGCGCGTATTGGTTGTTCGAATCCAACCGGTATTCGACGCCACGCCAACTATCACTTTTAGAAACTCGCAGCACGCAGCTCGTGTCAAGATGACAAACTCATTACTGAAAAAACGAAGCGTTCGCTCCATTTACGGCCGCGTAATAGGACTTTTTTTTTTAATTGTCCAATCATTTTAAAAACGCCATCGAGAAAAAAAAATGAGTTTCACCTGAACTGCAAATGCATCCCGCTTTATAGTGTCCCCCACTCACGCGGCCCTCATTCTCACTATGGGGGGCGCATCGATACTCGTGACGACAAATGAATGCTCACAGCGTTTGTATCTCAATGCAAAGTATATGAAGTATATGTTTAAATCGCCTAAAAAAAGGTTCTCATTTGATGCTGTTGAGGTAGTATCCCGCTGAACTGAATTGACTCTGTCCCATTGAAAGAAAAGAGAGCCCCATGAAAACAGCCCATGACTTTTTTCACAACTATCTGGCACAGAATATTGCGGATTCGGATGTTCTGCAGCGTATGCGAAATGTGATTGCCGAGTTTTCGGTCAGAGCCCCGAAAATCATTGTCATGAAATGCATTGATGGCCGTGTGCACGGCAGCGCCGCCAAAGGATATCCCCCCACCACTGTCGTATTCGGAAGAACCGATGGCAATAAGGTTTCGCTGGCCCGCAGTAATTTCTGGTACTGGAACCGTATTGACCGTGTGGTGAAAAGCGCCTATTTCAACACACCGCAAACGCCGGCCGTGTTTATCGCCTTTATGCACCATTCCAAAAGCGGCCTGGGCTGTGCCTCCCATAAATCCAACGATGCCGAAGCGCTCAAATCCATTGAGATGCAAATGCAGGAGGTGCGTAAACAGTATTCCGAAAACGAATTATTCGTTCTCGGTGGCGACACGGAAACGGACGATATGACCGAAGCGCTGATCTTCATGGACGGCACACGCCTGGACAGCGCACATATCATCGAATACTGCAATCTGAAGCGACCTGCCGATGTCTTTCACAAGGCATTCATTTCGCAGAAGATTGATGATATCGCGACCTGTCGTAATCTGGGACACGAAACACCGGCCCAGTTGCTGGAAGGCGAGAATCCAAAATTCTTCGCAAATCTTGATGTCTGTCTGAATATGCAAAATTATCTGCTGCGCACAGTGACCACAGCCATTCGTAAAGAACGCGGCGAACTCTACCGCATAGTGCGTCCCGATGTACTCGACCTTATTTTCAATACCATTGAGCACATCAATATTCCGGTAAATCTCCTGGGCCCCATCATCTATCAAATGGTATGGAATATCGCCTATTCCCTCAATCACACGCACTTACTAAGCACCATAACAAACGAGGAACGCATGGCGCAGCTGGATCATGCCGAAGAACTGGCGTGTTATGGCGATGGATTCGAAACCCTGCCCCGCAACAAATCGGTACTTGTAAAAACCGGTCGCGGGGACGATATGGATGCGCTGAATGTGGCCAAAGCGGTGCTGGAAAAAAATCGCGTCCGTTATCATCAGGACCATAAATTGCTGGTACACGTAAATGTGGAAGTCACCGGCCAAATGATGCACTGGGAGGACTTCAACGATATGGTGGGTTCGCGTATTCTCACCATGCAACGCAATGTAAGCGAGGTGTTTGGTCAGGATGTGGCCATGCTGACGTCATACTCGTATCGGGACGAAAAACGGTTTTATCCCATTAAAATCTCCCGTGAGGATGAGCGACTGGTGTATCCCAACGATGTGATCGCACCCATTAACTCCATCGCCAAATTCAGCAATCTGTTGCTCAAGGCCGAAGAAGCGTTGTATCGCATGCAATTCATTAAAGACCTCAATCCTTAATAACTCGCTGGTCACCATATCTTTTTTTAATAACTGAAATCATCACGCATCACTCTGCCTGCTCACGATGACATATCTCTAAAACGTCAGAGTTGGTAAGAGGGTGAAAATTATGTGGTTTTAATTCACATTACTACATGCACATACATGAAATTGCGTATATACTTTGTGCTCCTTACACATATCAAATTGCATCGTTTCTGAAGGAGGTTAGCAGCATGGATCAGATTCGCCGAAATCTGCAACAGGCAAGGGGGGTAGGCTTTTTGGGCAACTTTCTCCCCAGGGAATGCGGCATCGCCACATTTACCCACGATTTGAGCGCCGCCATTGCCAAACAGGTCGAACCACAACCGGTAATTGTCGCGGCGATGAATGATATTCCCGAAGGGTATCAGTATTCGGTTCCCGTCACATTCGAATTGCGCCAGGGATATCCCCAGGACTATATCAGCGCAGCCGACTACTTCAATATCAGCAACATCGATGTGGTATCGGTGCAGCATGAGTACGGTATATACGGAGGAGACTGGGGCAGTCACGTTCTGGCGTTCATGAAAAAGCTAAAAAAGCCGTCGGTGGTTACATGTCACACCGTTTTTGAAAATCCCCGGCCAATCCCCCGGGAAATTTTGCGGGAAATCGCCGGTTATGCCGGCAAACTGGTGGTGATGAGTGAACGCGCCGTGCATTTTCTGACGTCTGCGTATCATATCCCAAAGGACAAAATCGCATGTATTCCCCACGGCATTCACGATATGCCATTTATCGATCCCAGTTATTTTAAAGATAAATTCAACACTGAGGGCAAACGCGTACTGCTCACGTTTGGTCTGCTGCGCCGTGAAAAAGGTATTGAATATGTTATCAGGGCGTTGCCTAAAGTGGTGGCCAGGCATCCCAACACGGCGTACATCGTTTTAGGGGCCACTCATCCCGCGGTTGTGCGCAAGGAAGGCGAAGCGTATCGTCTCGGGCTTCAACGACTGGCCCGGGAACTGGGTGTTGAAAAACACGTGCATTTCCATCCGCAGTTTGTCGATCTGGATGGGCTGCTGGAGTACATCGGCGCTGCGGACATTTTTGTGACGCCCTACCTGCATCTGGAGCAAATTACCAGTGGCGCCCTGGCCTACGCCATGGGTACCGGCAAGGCAGTCGTATCCACGCCGTACTGGCACGCTGAAGAACTGCTGGCGGACAACCGGGGCATTCTGGTTCCTCCCAAAGACGATACCGCGCTGGCCAACGCTATCATTGGGCTTCTTGGCGACGAAACAAAACTGGCCGCCATGCGCAAACGGGCGTACCTCCATTGCCGCGATATGGTGTGGTCCGCTGTTGCCGGGAAGTATATTCAGCTGTTTGAAGAACTGCGCTGCCAGGCGCCTTCCCAAAAAGGCCGTCACTCCGTTGTCCCGGCCGCCATCTCTGCAACACAGCTGCCCACACCGTCTGTGGACCACCTGCTTCGCATGTGCGACGACACCGGTCCGGCTCGATATGCACGTTATTCTATTCCGGACTGGCAGTATGGGTACCACCTGGATGACACCTGTGGCACTCTGGTCGCCGCAATCTCCCATTTCAAGGCGTACCATGATGAACGTTGTCTCCCCATGGTGGAACGCTGCATGGGACTGCTGCAAACGCTGGTCAGCGGCGGCGGATTTCACCACATTAAAGCTGGCCTGACCTATGATCGTCAACCCATGAAAACAGCCCGGGAACAGGACGCCGCCAAAGTGCTGTGGGCGCTGGGACACGTGATGGCGCATGGTCCCGATCACTACTTTGGATTTGCAGTGGATTTGTTCAATCAAATTCTACCGTCCAAAGCCTGCACCTCCGCCGCGGCGGCGGCTTACGTGGTTTTGGGAACAGCAGAGTATTTAAACGTTTCTCCTGGGGCCACTTTCGTCAGACGCGCATTTGTAAAACACTTTGGCGTGCTGAACAACGCGCTGCTGGACACAAACTGGATATCCAAATGGGGCGATGCAGACTGGCCGCTGGGAATACAGGCATACGCCAAAGCGCTTGCGTTGTCAGAAGGAGAGTCTGGAATGCTGCCCGCAATGATAAACGAACTGAATCATAGAACCCGAAATGGCACTGTCTTTCTAACGCCCGGGGAAAATGCGCAACAGGAGGAGATGTCCGTCACCGCCGGCGCGTATATTGCGGCACTTTCAAACTGTTACAACATATTGGCCGACGATCGCCTGCTTCCCCCTGTTCGCGCCGCCATGGACTGGTATCTGGGAGCCAACCGCCACTCTCTCTCCCTGTACGACTTTACCACTCGTGGATGTCACGACGCGCTGAATGCCTCGGGTTTAAATAAAAACCAGAGTACACAGGCCACGGTCCATTTCCTGCGTGGCCTGCTTTCCATCCACCAGGTGGACAGTCTGCGTGCGATTCAAAAGAAAAAAACGGACTCCAGCAAGGATCTCGATGCAACGGTGCTGGATGACGCTGCCAGCGCAGAAGAGGTCGCATGAATGAATCGCCGCTAGTCACCCGAACAGACATAAAACTGGAACCGGATCCCACCCGTGTGCTGATTCGGCCATTCATCCCCACCGATGAAGGACGGGTCACCAAAATTCTGGCGCGTATTGCATCTCAAAGCGATGGAGAAGTGGCCGAACATCTGGAAAAAATCCGTGCGGATTTCGCCAGTCGGCATATCGAAGTGGAAAACACTTTTTTAACTCGATATGAAGCCATCAAGCACCTCAACTTCACTGATGCGGAACCATCTCTCACGCGCAAACTGCTCATCGGCTCTTACTTCACCAGTGAATATTCTCTGGAATCCGCTGCGCTGTTCAACCCATCCATGGTGCCACATCCAGACCAGACGAATCTGCCGGCGGGAAGTGTTCGCTTTGTCATGAGTCTGCGCGCCGTGGGCGAAGGGCACATTTCTTCGGTGGCATTTCGAAGCGGAGTAATCGACAAGAATAGCCAGATATCACTGGAGTCATCCACCGACTTCGTGGACAATCCCGAATTCATTGTGGATAGGGTATTTACCAAAAAAGACTTCTTCGACAAGCTGGCCGAAGAAGGATATGTCAACGACTACTCAGACCTGATTTCGTTGCTTTTGGACGATGAGTTCAGTTTACAGGAACTCCAGACGGCGGTGTCCAGGGTCCACCATCAGCAACCAAGATTGGTACAGAGCCATCGCATCACTCAGGAACAAATGATGGGGTTGGCGTATTCGAACTACGACGTGAGATTCGATTCCGACATACCGCTGGAAGGCAGAGTTCTATTCCCAAGCGCCCCAAGCGAGAAAAACGGAATTGAAGACGCCCGGTTCGTTCGTTTTACAGAGGATGATGGCAAAACAAAGTACTTTGGCACCGCCACCGCATGGGACGGCAAAACCATCATGCCACAACTCATCGCCACAGATAATTTTCAGAAATTCAAAATGCGGACCCTCAATGGCGAAGGCGCCGAAAACAAAGGGATGGCGCTCTTTCCGCGCAGAATAAATGGCAAGTACGCCATGATTTCACGGCAGGACAATGAGAACATATTTCTGATGTATTCCGATCGTCTGCAATTCTGGCGCGATGCCAAAATGATCATGAAACCCGCCTATCCCTGGGAGTACTATCAAATTGGCAACTCCGGTTCACCCATAGAGACCGACGCCGGATGGCTACTGTTTACCCACGGTGTGGGCGCCATGCGTCGTTATGCCATCGGTGCTGCACTTCTGGATAAAAGCGATCCGTCCAAAGTCATCGGTCGAACCCGCGAACCCATCCTGGTTCCCATCGATAACGAAAGAGAGGGCTATGTCCCCAATGTCGTCTACTCCTGCGGCGCCATGCGCCACGGCGACAGTATTGTGATGCCCTATGCCATGGCAGACCAGGCTACTCGTGTGGCCATCATCCGATTGCCCGAACTGTTGTCGTGTTTATCCAAAGGAAACAAAGCATGTTGAAATATCCACACAATCCCATCATCACCCCCGGAATGATTACGCCATCCGCTGCCGGACTGGAAGTAAAAGGCGCTCTCAACCCGGGCGTCACAATATTTGAAAACGAAATTGTACTGCTGCTCAGAGTGGCGGAAGCTGGTATCTGCGACAGTGGCGCCGTACGTGTCCCCAGATACGCCTTCAATGACAATAACACTAAAGGAACACTGGACGTCCTGTCGTTCAACCGAAATGACGCGGCGCTGACGTTGAAAGACAACCGGGCTGTGATTTACAAAGGTAAGGAATACGTTTCCACGTTAAGTCACCTGAGACTGGCTCGAAGCACCGACGGTATTCATTTCAATATTGATACGCATCCATTCCGCGTCCCCGGGCATCCGTCCGAAGAGTACGGTGTGGAAGATGCCCGAATAACAAAAATAGATAATGAGTACTACATTAATTACACTGCGGTCTCCAAAGACAGTTACGGAACAGCGCTCATTAAAACCACAGACTTTCAAACCGTCAGGTATCTGGGAATGCCGTTTTGTGTGCCCAACAAGGATGTGTGCATTTTTCCAGAGCGTATCAATGGGAAGTACTATGCGCTGCATCGGCCGTACAATCACGACTTTGGAAAAAGTTCCATCTGGATTGCCAGTTCTTATGACCTCATTCACTGGGGCGATCACCAATGCCTCATTCGCCCCGGCGCAAATGAATGGGAAGAGGAAAAAATCGGAGGTGGCGCGCCGCCCATTAAAACCTCAAAAGGCTGGCTGGAAATATATCACGGCAAAAGCATAAAAAACGGCGCCGACTACTACAGTCTGCTCATGCTGCTGCTGGATTTGGACGACCCCAGGCGGGTTGTTTACAGAGGTGAAGTGCCCGTGCTGCACCCCTCCGAACCCTACGAAACCCACGGTTTTGTTCCAAACGTGGTATTTCTCAACGGCATGGTTCTGCGCAATGCATCAGAACTGCTGCTCTATTACAGCGCCTGCGATGAAACCACCTGCCTCGCCACCTGCGCCCTCGATGAACTGCTTCGCCTGGCGCCCTGACGCGACTGCGTCTTAATCTGCTTTTTTCGATTCGTCCAATCCCAGAAAATGGGCCATCACATGGTAGATATGCGTGTTGTCAATGATAGGATATTCCGGATAGTTCAGATATTCATACGGCGCAAACAAAGGCGCAGGCCCACCGGCGATACCGGCGCCAATGGCATAAATACTCACCAATTCATTCGTATGACCACTGATACCGTATGAGACACGGGGTTCATCTGCCGATGCATCGGGCAGTTCTCCAACGCCCAGGGGATTGGTGGGGCTGTGGGTGATGTATCCGTTGGCGTGATCGGCGGTGACAATAATGAGCGTGTTATCCATGGTTACAGAATCACCTTCTTCATTGACCCAATCCACAGCTGCTTTCACGGCGCTGTTGAAATCCCACATGGTGCCCAGCATCCGTGGATAATCATGGTTGTGATTGGCCCAGTCAATGGCGCCCCCCTCCACCATTAAAAAGAATCCGTCGTCACCATTGGCCAGCACCGTTGTGGCCGCGCGTGTGACATCCGCCAGCGACGGGGTCTCCATGGTGCTCATGGTAAACGACGGCGAAGCCGGCTGATGGACCGGCTCCGGATGTTCAAACGACTGCCCGCCAAACAGTCCAAACAGAGGCGTCTGACGAATGACGGCCGCTTCTGCCGCCGCCATCAGTGTATCGGTGCCGTTGACCTTAGCCTTTCGCTCAGCAAAAGAAACCATCGTCGTGTTTTGTAACCACAGATACTCCGCTTCACTTAAAAATCCGTAGCTGCCGTAAAACACCGGATGCCCCGCCGAAATCACCACATCCGGCACTGTCTGAAAGATGATTTCCCTGGCGATGTTCATATAATCGCCCCGGTATGTATTGTGCGAAACAAACGCTGCCGGAGTGGCATGGCTAAACGGAACAGTGCTAACAACCCCCATTTTCATTCCCGCCCGTTTCGCCTGCTCGGCTATGGTGGTGATGGCGCCATCTTCCACATCCCCCGATTGCCATGAAAGATTCCCTTCATCGGTTTTGCATCCAGTGGCCATGGCTGTGGCTGCCGCCGCCGAATCCGTCACCGCATAATCGATGCTGCCGCTGTAATCCGGATTGGGCCAATTGGAAATGGCATCGACAAAATATGCCTTCGCTATATCGTCCCCTCTTAAAATGGATGCACCGCCCAGAGCAGGGTCGTAGCCCATGGTGGGCGCCACTGAACCTGGAGAATACAGAGGCATGTCCGCATTCCACGCGTGCAGATTATATGTATTTATATCCCACGTGGTAACCTGGTTGGCGTACGGGAATTCATGAAATGAGAGCGCCTTGTCCACTCCGGCAATGTAGCGACTCAACGCCGTTTCACAGGGTTGTCCCATGCCGTCCCCGATAAACAGAATCACGTGGCGGGGACCATCGTAGGAAATCGTTGGGGGAAAGGGTCGCGATTCACTGCTGGAATCGCCCGGCGTATCGGTATCATCGGCAGTATCCGAATCCGTCCCCGTATCTGTCGGTGACGCGGTGTCTTCGGTGGATGTCTCTGAATCAACGCCGGAATTCATGCAATCGACAATCGTCAGCTCAAAGGTTTCCACACTCCTTCCGCACGAGGCTTCCACATAAAGATTAAACGTCACAACACCGGGCACATCAAAGTTGACATAGCTCCAAACACCATCTTCTCCTTCCACTGACGCCAAATCCCCCTGCGTTGCCAAAATCACAAACGTCACATCATCAGCGCCATTGGTCATTTCAATCCGAATGGGGACCGACTCTCCCATGCAGACAGACAGCTTTTCCGGTCCCACGAATGCCACCTCCAGCAGCGGGCAATCCATATCAGTGCTCCGAATGCCTGAAAATGTACATCCCGAAACAAAGCCCAGGCACCATAGCAACAACACGACGTTCAATCTGAAAAAAGTCATTTTACTGGTACGTCCTTTCCCTGACACAATAACACGGGCAATTTTAAAACGCATTCTGAAACAATTCTGCAATCGCCCAAAAAACAATATCGTCATATTGGGGGGGTGTGGCAAATCAGAAACCGTTTTTTTACAGAATAACCAAAAAAACAAATTGAAAAACGAAGGAAATGGTATGGGAATGCGGCCGTCAGGATTCCAGTTTGGATTCCGGTTTCGTTTTCGCGCCAAACACTTCTTCCCAGTTCAATTTACCCGTAAGTTGCATCATTACCGCCAGAGTCAACACCGCAAACGTGGCGCCAATCATGCCGCTTATTCCCTTAAAGAAAAACGTGAATGAAAATATCACCAGGTATATCAACTGAGCCACCGGGGCAATCCCAAACGCAAACGTCTTTGGCGTGAAGAGCCGCAAATATGAGGCGGTTAAAATCAGCGACACCACCGACGCGATGGCAAATGCCATATAAATATTCATATGATCGCTGTAATACGAAAAAATTAAATGAAACGAGAAAAACGACGTGGCCAAAAAGAAATAATGCATGGGATGGAGGGGAATCCTCTTCAGGATAGCGATAACCATTACAATAAAAAAGAAAAACAGCAGCGGTATTGGCGCAAAAAACGTTACACGTGACAAAATTTCTCCAGGATTGAGCCGATTGGGAATCACCACTCCAATATCTTTTCCGGTCACCGCATTTTTCAGATTCCACTTCAGATCATATCCCTTGTCGGTTTTGACTTTCGATGTGGGAGACAGGGTTTCGGCCACAAAGTCGTAGTCATTAAAATCAGTGTGCACTGTCAACTGCAACAGGCGAATCTGACTCACCGAGTCGTATTCCGGCGTCACCAGATAGCGCATCTCCTCCATGCCAGTGGTCCGGTATGATATGGACAACTTCAGCTCCTTTGGGGCCGATGCGATTTCCACCGACGCGTTTTTCAACAGTGGCGAAATATCTTTTTGCACCCTGTCATCAATCGCTATTCGCACGTCGCGATAAATGGCATTGCTGTTGCCCAAAGAGGAATAGAGCTGCAGCGTTTTCCCCTGAAATTCATCGGGAATTGTAAACACATATTCCGCCTTGAAACTGGCTTTGTACGTGGGAAACCAAAGCGTCCCCTTCTTGCGCCTATCCAAATCCAAATCAATATCCACGTGTTGAGACTTCAGTTCTATTTCCGTGATTTTTTTTTCGTACACGGTTCGTTGTTTGCCGTCAACTTCCTCTATCCGGGGCACCATCAGCTCATGCTGCAAAGTGGGCGTCTTAATGGTCAGTGCATCCCCATACAACGAGCGCACCTCCTGCTTCAGCTCCGATGAAGAATCACTGGTTCGTTTAAGATTCACGGCCCCCAGAATCATCCACGAAAAAAAGGTGCACATAAAAATAAAAATTATCGCAATCAGCCGTTTTACTGTCATCACTGTTTCTCCTTTGCATTTTTGGGCGCTGTTGTGTGCCTCTCCGCAAACGAAATAAATTGTGCATCAATTCCCTTTTTCGCGCAAAAAACCAGGATACCGATAACGCCCAGCCCCTGCAGCATGACCTCCGTACAGGAAAGGTTCGATCCCAGCCCTGGTCGCGTCGATCACAACCCCACCTGCCATCGGCCATTATTTTGCAATAAAACACAATACCCTCAGTCACCAATACCAAAGGCTTAGAACCCACCTACATTCCAAATCAGACATAATTCAGGTTTTATAAGTGGAATCAATGCCTTGCCCAGGTTATCTTCAAAAGAAAAATAAACCAGGGACTGGTTCCTTGATACGTTCACCAATGAACAGCCCGATTTGGAGACCACGTCTGATAAACTGAGTTAGCGGAACACAGGTACATATGAAACTGTATAACATTAATGTCACTGTTGATTTTGTTGACAGGATGTGCGTTGGGTAAACAACATCAAGACATAGATCCATCAATTAATGCGAATCAATTTGAGGAGCAGAAGAAAAATCGCGTAACAATGAAAGATAGGTCGTGAGCGAAGCGCAGCGACCTTATCGTATGGTTGAACAAGCCCTCCTTTATATTGGGAAATAAATTACAGACGGTGTGTTGGTGTTTTGGATGAA
>JAFGQN010000023.1 GCA_016935665.1 Deltaproteobacteria bacterium
ATCCCCGGCCGAAAACTGGTTGCGGCGGCAGATAAACTACCGCCCTACAATTTTTTTCTATCAATTTCGACTTTGCGATTGCCCTGTGCACACAGCTGTGCATGGCTGGTGGTTTACCGGTGACGGCACTGGGAGCAAACCGTGTCTTTTCCGAAAATTCTATAAAATTCTTCAATCAAAGAGGGCCTCTGCCAGAAGAGCTGACCTATCAATATACCAAAATCACGTCTAATAGCGTTTTTTTAATGCATACATGGCGGTGATATTTCCTGTGACATCCAACTCAATCGCTTCAATGCATTTGTCCAGTTCTCCAGTGGCATAGGAAAGCGATGTTTTGACTTCGGCAAATTCATCGACAGTGCGGTCGTGCAATGATTGAACATGCGTCAGGCTTTTATCCTGTGACCAGTTTCTCTCAGCGGAAATAATCGATACAAGGTTCATAGGATGTTTTGTCGCCATATCTTTAGGCAACGAAAAAAGGTCGTTGGAAAGATAAACCAATTTGGATGAAAGCACTTCCAGATTGAACAGTTGCTTCTGCTCTGCCGGGGTGAATCGACTGTGGTCCAGACCAGCGGCGATGCGATTGGTCTGCAGAGAAGTCATGTTGCCAACTAAATCGATTCTGTATTTCATATAGGTCTGCTCACTGATTGGATGGCCATTTCGAATTGTTTTATCTTCCCATAAAAACGCATCGATTGTCCTTGAGAGACGTTCAAAAAAAGGTGTTGCAGAGATGCAATGGCGTTCCGATTGTTTTTCTATACGTTGAATAAATTGCCCAAGGCAGGTGCAGAAGTTGTGATACCGGTCAGGCGAATGATTTCGATTCAATAATACAGCATGGAATTCCTTGCCCAAATCGCCAAGGCACTCAGTATTGTGATCGCGAAAATCATCCAGAATCAAATATACCAGCATAAAAAGACATGTGATTTCGAGTTCTTCATGAGTCAGCTGGGAAGGGGTGCAAACGCTCATAAATTCGACCGATACGTCCACGTATGCCTTAACATTTTCAAACAGCTGATTCCCTTCGATAAACTGTCGCGTAAATTCCTGCATATGTTGTCTGGCCGAGTCGGAGTGTGTCGAACGTCGGAATGGATATTCGAATTTTGAGAAATCGATATTTTCCATGATACTCCTTTTTTCTCAGAAATAAATTTGTGAAGATGCCCAATTGTAACACAGTTGTTTTCGCATTGCTGTTACAACTCAAGTGATTTCACGTAAATTCGGTTTCCGCAGTCTGCCCCAACCTTGTTTCGAGTGTCCCAACCAGAAATCCGATCCGTGGACCGTGACCGAATGCAGTCAGAACCAGGTCGGCGGCGTGTATGTGTGTTCGCCATAACCGGAGTCGCGATGGCGGCGCCTACTCGACAGGTATCATCATACAGAACGATTCTTCGCAATCGTGTTTTTAAGGTTTGATTTCAGCCGGCACACTGCACATTGTCCCAACGCGCCGTCGTCCTCAATCGTCACACTGGTTTTAACTGAATCAAGGTGTTGGAGTCCGTTAATGTCCGAAAGTGCATCATTCCCCTTCAAGAGGAGGTTGCCCGAAAGCGATTTAAGTGATGAAAAGCCATTCATATCTCCCAGGCGAGCGTTGTTAAAAATGACCAATCCCGATGTGGTTTCCAAATGCTGCAAAGAGCGAATCTCTTTGAGCCTGGGGTTGCTGCCAATGTTTATCCATTCCACCCTGGAAAGCCGGGCAAACCCATCGATGCGCTCAAGCTTCCGGTTGTCATAAATCGTAAGAAGGCCCCCAATCCATTCCAGGGATTCAACGCCACCAATGGTTGCCAGTTCATCGGTGTTGCTGACCGACATGTCACCGCCAATCCATCTCAATTCCGGCAGATGTATACTGGACAGCTCTTTACCATCGATGTACAGACTCCACAGAAAAACACCCCGGCAACACCCTGTTTCAGTTTCAACTTTTGATTTTCAGCCATACGGTACTCCATTCTCTTATACAATCCTTTAAAGGAATAATAATGCGAACCGGTCTCTTTAAAAAAACCGTTTTTACCAGCGAGCTGTTCAATGGCTTTGGCCACAATGTCCGCAAGGGGCATCCTGAGAATGGACACACTGGATAAGATGGCCATTTTCATGCCCCGCCTGTGCGCCTTTTCGGCCATGGTCGTCAGGGGTGTATCTGTTTGCCTGTCCTTGCCAACAACGCCGTTATCGACTTTGTGTCCCGTTGCCAGCGCGGTTCCTGCGGCGTATGAAAATTTGCACTCTTTTTGTAAGTGTTCAATGTCGCCTGCGTTATAAATCCACTTCTGATGCGCGTACTTTACGGCCCTTCCAGCCATTCCGGCTGCCCTCTGGAAGGGTCGTCCTTAAGCATGTCGCGCCATTCCTCGTCGGTGAGTCGGTTGCTCATTTTCTGTTCGAACTCGTGATAGGTCATTGTCGGTCCAACAGCCACTCCCCATTCGCCGGACGGGATTTGATGGAGAATAACAGTGTATGCCATATTTCCTGTACCAACTTCAAGAACCACTTTTTTATCGCCAAAGGTATGAACATCCGCAATTACGGGTGTGCGCAGTCGGTCTGGATCGGGTTCCATATTGTCGTCAATAATGTCCAGCGAATATAGGAGTGGTCCTTGCTGGGCTCCCATGTTGAAGCCACTTTCGCGAATCCACGTTATATCCGCATTGGACAGTGCCTTGCCTTCCAGTTCCTTGAGGGAGATTTCAGTGGCAGTGTCCAGCAGCGTGATCAACACAGTCAGCTGCTCTCTCACCGGGGTGCTATCCTGGAACACGTTGTCGTCATCAATTAGCTTTTGCAGTCGTTTGGCGCCGGCGGCAAGGCGGGAATACGTTTCAGGCTGAGGCTCCACATAGTCGAAATCAACGTCCGGTTCGGTGTCCGTATCCGTATCCACGTCCCCATCGCCATCCGCATCGGCGTCACTGGTGTAAGATTGTTTGGCATAAAGGATCGTATCATGCCGCATTTCAGCCCATGCCGAGAGACCCGTCTCCAGGCCCTTGTTTTTCCATCGGTCTGTTCGCATGAACGGCGGCTTGCCATTTTCCGCTCCCGTAAACAGCCCGCGAATGGCATACAGCCAGGTCCATGCCACAGACTTACTCCAATCTTTTTCCGTGTAGTTGTTGAACATTTCCACAAGTGTCGTCAGAGAATCGGTATACCCGGCGTATCCACCAAAAAGATTTTCCGCCAGCTGCACAATATCCGCATTTCCGCTCAATGAAGCAGCCACATCCAGACCGGAGGGTATTCCCCGGCACAAATCCCAGAACGCAGGCGTGTTGAAATCGCTAAACGCCTCATCGCATATGCAATGCATCTCCTCCGGGGTCAGATCGACTGAATCGATTGTGGTATCCACTTTGCAGTACTCGGCCTCAGTTTCCCAGCCTTCCTTTTTTTCATCTGCGCCAACGGGTTCCCAAACCAGATCATCGGTGGTCTGGCTATCCGGCAGGTACACCTGGCCCAAAACGCGGAGTCCCTTGGTTTCGGCCACCTTGTCGGCGTTGGAAGCCAGAGTGGTGCTCGCAATTTTGGGATTGCGCAGTTTCTCGATTTCATCTCTGATTTTTTTGACCTGGTCATCGTCATCCAGCCCGGCCAGGTCAAAGGCGTCTCCCAGAGCCTCATTTACCGCGCCGTCGACTTCGGCGATGTTCAGGTCATCTATGCCGCCCACCAGCGTCCCCACTATTTTAAACAGATGCTGCCACAAATCCGCACCGGAATGCGTTTTGTCGTTGAATTCAACCGTGGTGCTTTTCAGCGTATCCAGAAATACTGCCATGGCACGTGTGGACTGATCGGATTTCATTAAAAAGGCCATTCGTCCCATCCACATGACAGAGCGGAAATAATTTTCAAGTGTTTCGTTGTATGTGTAATGTCCCCTGGGGACATATTGTGAATAGTCTTCGCAGTATCGCTCGGGACAATGGACATAAATGCCGGTTTCCCTGTCAGTGGCGCCACAGAAAGGATTATTCCCGCCGCATGGGTCACAATCGCTGCTGCATTCCTTCGTGGAATAGCTGATTCTGTCAAACAGAGGAGATGCCGCCTCCCCATTGTGCGCTGTAATGAGGGCCACTTCCTTCTTCGTTGTCACAGATACTTCACGAATCATCTCCGCATCGGGGTCCAGCAGGGACTGGGCCACCTGTAAATAGGTCACAACATCCAGGGCAGCATCTTTTGTGGCGCCGGATTCCAGGGCATTATACCGCTTAACCGATTCATTTTTCAGTTCAGCGAGCAGTTCCAGAAGCATGGGCTGCAGTGTTTTTATCTCCAACCCCAGCAGCAGATTGTCAAAGGTATTATGAAATGTGTTGAAAATGGCGTCGGCAGTCAGCAGCACCCCTGGCTCATCATCATCCATCGATATGGATACCAGCGCATCGGTCATCAAATCGGGATAACTAAACGTATCGCCCGTCACAACGCCGTGGGTGCGCAGTTCGGATGCCAAAGCCTGCAACTGACTGTCATCGTCAGCATTAAGTCCCAGCCGTTTCGCCACGCGCCAGAGCTGATATATGGGGATGTCGTCTTCGGGGAGGTTCTGATCTGCCATTACCGACGTGTATTCGGGGTCCACATCTTCAAAAGACGGCAGGTTATGAGTGGGATCCACAATTGGGTCGTTTTCATAATCGAGTTCCACGGTGCCCAGTTCCTTTGCCGGGCGACCGGAAGAAACGATTGGTTCGGTGTCGTCTTTATTCTGAGGGGCAGAGTCTGAATCCGTTTTCGACTGACAGGCAGAAAAACTCAGGCCAGTCAAAATGATCAATGCAAAGATATAATGGGCCAATCTTGTCTTTTTTAAGTCCATGTGAATAGTCCTTTCAGCATTGTTAGAACGTACATCTGGTATCTGGGCAAATATGATGCCAAAAACGGACTAAAGGTGCTGGTTATGGTTTTATTTGATTTTATATTAACAATTTCGAAGAATTAACCATGGAAGAAAACGTGTGCGGCGTGAGCGCTCCTCAAAAAAAGTTGTGCCACTTCTTTTGCACGCAAAAATACGGCACACTGGGCGGCAATTCCTGCGACGGGACAATCACCAGTGTTCAGAATTTGGCAAAACAGGGGCTCCGCGATCCCGGAAGCAGCGAGTCCAGGTGGGCAGTGCTCCAGCTCTGTCCTGTTCATGGCCCTTCCGGATACATACATCAGGCTGAGGGATACATACACAGGATGCATCCATACATACACAGGATAAAAGTCTACCTGTAGAACAAAAATAGACATCTGTTTGGGAGTATTGCCCTACATACATGGAAAAGATGGGTACACAATCGAGTTGCAAGGCTACATAATCGACCTGTTAGGCTACACAATCGACTCGCAAGGCTACATACACAGAGTGGTTTGGGTAACATACACGGTATATCAGGCTACATACTAAACCCAGGGACGGCAAAATGAAGAAGCGGCGTCCAAATCTGTTAGAATGATTTGGACGAAAAACCCTAACATCAAAGGAGCCGCTTCATGGCAAGGAAATACTATATTGGCCTTGATGGCCACAGTAAAAACTGTTTTTTTGTCGTTTTGAATTCACAGGGCAAAGTAATTCGGAGAGAGAAGACACCCACTTCGGAAGCACAAATTCTCCAATTTATCAGGCAGTATTCGGGTGAGATTCATCTGGTGATGGATGAAACCACTATTACACAGTGGCTTTATGTTTTGCTGAACGATAAAGTGGAAAGAATCGTCGTTACTCAGAGTGAAAGGCACAGCAGTTCCAAAACTGATTTTAAGGAAGCAGAACAGCACGCTCAAGATCTTCGGGCCAACAATTTGAAAATCAGAGTTTATCATTCCTGTGACGCGCTTATGGAATTGCGCGCCATGGTGTCGGGTTACAAGGATTTAATTCAAAATGTTGTTGCGGAAAAAAACAGATACAACGCGCTGTTTCGACAGTCGGCAATAACCCGTGCGGGCACTTCGCTGTATAAAGACGCCGAATGGATAAAATCACTGCGCACGGACAGTCAGCGTTTTGTTGCGAATCCATTGTTCGAAAGAATTCAGCTGTTGGAGCGTCATAGGGAATTATATGAAAAGCAATTCAGAGAAAACTGCAATACGCACAAAGAAATCCGGCTGCTGACGAGCGTACCAGGGATAGGGGCAATACGTGCCAATCAAATTGTTGCGCAGGTGGTATCCCCATATCGGTTTCCAACGAAGTACAACTTTTTTGCCTACTGCCTGCTGGTGAGACATTTTCAAAACAGTGATGGCGTTACATACGGCCAAAAGAAACCACATGGACAATCCGATTTGAAAGGAATTTTCAAATCCAGTCGGTTGTCCGTGCTAAAGGGATCGAGCGCTTTGAGATTGAAGTATGATTTGATGCTCGCCAATGGCGCCTCTCAAAAGGCTGCATTCAACGCATTGGGACGCAGCATCGCTTCAACTGTGCTGGGTGTCTGGAAAAGTGGACAGGAATATAATGACAAAAAAACAAGAGAGAGGCTGAACAGTACATACAAAAACAATTTAACTTGAAAGCTTTGGGTCGAAACGATTGACTGCCAAACAAATCAGGATTTGATATCCACGACCTAAAGAGGAAGAGAGATTTATGTGCTCCATGATCGCAAAAGCAGATCTCAGGGACGGCTAATCCTCTTCAGTTTAAATCGAAATGTTGCCATGCTCCGGCACTGTAAATGGCAGTTTGGGTTTTTTTTCCCCAGTGATTGAGAGCCACATAGACGGATGAAAACGTTTCAAGTGAGTTTGCCTGCAACTATAGGTTTAGGATTACGAATCACCATGATTGGGACCAAAGAGCAGCCACCGTTTAAAACCACGGCTAAAGAACTCGTGACATTGGACGCACTGTCAAAGAACACATTTTTTGATGGGAAGGCCCCCTTTTTCCTGTTGACAGGCTTCTTCATGGACGGAGTACCAAGGCATTAAAATATAATCCCTAAATGATAAATTAATTTGTCATTCTTCTGGGAACGCGGAGCTCCCGCTCCGCTTACTGTCGGCACTTGCGGAGCTGGAGCTCCGCGTTCCCAGGGAAGTTCGCTTCATTGCGTCTCATCCTCCAACCGAACATCAAACCTGATGTCCCCATCCTGGTTTTTATAAATAAGCAACTGCGAATCTGTCATTTCATTTTTCCCAGCCATCGGCGGCAGTCATTAAGTTTTTCTTAATAACCGGCGCCATTCCCAAAATGTATTTTCAAAATCGCGCCATAGCTCCGTCAGGAGCGACGGCGGACAAACCACAATAAAGCAGGATCTCGATATAGATGAAAGTGTCGACTGTCATGACCTGGGCCCTTTTTGTTTCAACCAGGACAACTGTCAATGGTCATGCACCGACCCCAAAATGAGAATGGGGACGAAGCAATGAGTGAGAATGGGGACGAAGCAATGAGAATGGGGACGAAGCAACAATCTGCGCAAAGAC
>JAFGQN010000024.1 GCA_016935665.1 Deltaproteobacteria bacterium
AAATCCTGCTGGCACAAACTAGACGTGCACCTGTAACCCATTGAAATTGCGAAATTTTATTTTTTCAAGTGTCAAAGTCGGGATTTCATATTCGCTGTTAATGGCGTATCCATGCGACCATACGATTTGACCAGAGTTGTTAAGCTGTGGCTCTACGTCGTAAACATTGTTCTGTGTGATTGGGCGGGTGGACAAACCGTCATACAGATAGATTTCGTAGTCGTTGCCGTCATATCCGGCCCATACGACCCAGCCGTTATCGTTAATCTGAGCGTAGTAATCGTTTTGCGTGTTTGTCGTAAGTTGAGAGACAGTGACACCATCAAACAAAAAAACTTCCCATTCTCGTTCCGCCTCGTCCCAGCCCAGCCATACAATTTCATCTCTGGCATTTATCCTGGGATTGTGATTGTATGTTTTCGTACTGATTGTTTCTATACCGCTGCCATTAAAAAGATAAATCGCACCAGGATCATCGTTGATTCGTCCCTCCCAGACAACATGCCCCAAATCGTTCAGTTGGAATGTGTTATGTGGGTAATGGTAAACATCATCAGACAATTTTCGAATATCATAGTTGGGCGCCGCCAGTCCGACTGCCGGCAACAAAACCAGAACGCACATAGTTATCAGTTGTTGTTTCATCGTAAATCCTCCGTTGGGTAAAAAAATGGCCGGTGCCGATTCCGTAGCCGACAGCTGAACACGCTGAATTTCAAAATATCCATTGCGCTGTTGCTTCAGTTGGAACGATGCTTTTAACGATGCAATAGAAGCGAAAGCAACTAGTGATTCGTTCCTGCTTCCGAGTAATTTTTATAAGTGGTTGCAATATACGCGAATCAACGAAAATTGCAAAGCGGACAGCCAGGGGTGACTGGGCAATCGAGTTCTCCCGTTTTAATAATTTCCACGCAGGGGCGCTGCATGCGGCGCCCAGGGTTTGACATGCCAAACCCATACGGTTGTCAAAGAAGTCAGACAGAAAAAATAGAACTCGACACCCTTGCTTTAGGACGGGGACGCGGATGAACGTGCAAAAAAAACTTTGATGAGTGAATCTCATCAGTTGTTTATACGGTTGAAGCGATCACTGAGGGGGAGTTAGGCATGATTAAAACCGTTGCATATCGCCAAGCGATGTAGTGTTATAAAAAAATACCCATTACCAGGGGCGCCAGGTAATGGGTTTTAAAAGAGAAGGAGCACAGTCATACAAAGATAAAAAAAGATAAAAAAAATAAGAACGTAAGAAAAATAAGGCAATAAAATCTAAGTTTATGTTTAAAACGGAATAAGTCAGTTAAGCTTCCGCATTATGTTTCTGCCAAATGCAATTGTAATACCAATAAATCGTTTCGATTTATGTTTGACGATAACCGGTTGAAATTAAAACCTTTTATGTTTGTGATGGATAAAAATCCGTTTTCTTTGATCGCCTTTTTCATGCCTGAGCCTTAAAAGGCGGACATTTATGTCAGAGTGTTGGAAGTGCATTGAAAAAAATACCAGATCGAGCAAATTGGCTCCTGTTGCAAAAACAAAACGAGTCGTTCACTAATCGAAATTTTCATGCATTGGTATCGAGCACAAATCCCCCAAGTAAACGTAATATTTATCTAAAATCATGGTCGCGGCGAATGGGCCCCCTGGTGCGATGTCGTGAATCTGATAATGGATTTGGGGCACATGGTATATGACATCGTTTGCAACCGTGCGAATTCCCAGTGATCGTTTATTCACAAATGGTTTAAATCCTGTCTGTTTCGACCGGAGTTGACTTATCTAACCGCGATAAATCGCTAAATACTGGGAATCAGTTGAATTGCTTTGTTGAAGTGATCAGTTCGCCCGGGTCGAAACCATTGAGTGTGTCTTCGATGATCTGGCCATCCATTGCGGTGATGCGCAGCGTGAAGGGGCCATCTCCAAAACCGGATTTGTCAGTCAATGTGCCGTCTGTTCCCCTGGTGAGCTCTATATAATCAGAATGTTTGCTGCTTTTTACCTCCACCTTCTCGATGGGGACTTTGGGATTGCGCACCCATAAACTGGTCCACCATATGTTAGCCTCGGTTTGAAACTCGTAATAGAGTGTCCCGGTGTCGGGACAGGACGCAAATTCCCAGGTCATAGTTCTGGGCCATTCATCTTCGTTAATTGCGGCGTAAACCGAAGGACTGACATCAATATCTCCGGCATCTTTTTCCGTACCGTAGGTCACAACACGGGCGACGATGGAATTGCCCAATGCTGTCTGAATGAGAATACAGGCATCGCATGTACCCCCTTTTTCGGAATATTCAGTGGCGAGTCCCGCCAGATACTCGCCTCCCAGTCCGGTTGATGCCTGCAATACTGAACGATAACCGCCAGCGGGAGCGCATGCGTTGTGCCATTCGGTTTCGGCGAAGTCCACCGGCCCCAGATGATACATTCCCTCATGGACAATGCCATACTGATTCGCCGAAGTATCTGTCGGGGCCGTGTTTACGGAGTCTGTGGTGTCGATGCCTGTATCCGTCGTATCGCCTGAAGCATAAGGGGTGTCGGTATCGGCCCTATCCCCGGGAGCAAAGGAGTCTGTCCCGCCAGTTGCTCCACTTGCGGTATCAGTGACCGGATTCTCCGAGGCGCTGTCTGAATCGGGAAGGCTATCCGAACTCAGATTGCCAATGGAATCCGAATTGCTGTCCACTCCCAAAACGGAGTCTGTGGTGGAATCCGTTCCTTTATTGCCCGATTCTCCCGTCCCGGTTTCATCGCAGGCAGTGATTAAAAAACCCAATGCGGCAATCAGTCCCATTAATAACATGAGTTCGATTCGATTTGTCATCTTTGTTCCTTTTCAAAATACATGTTCCCCTACAACGGCTAAGGCAGCTTTTTATTGAGGATACTTTGAATCAGCGGATGATTTCGATACTGACTGACGTGTTTCTGATTGTCAAAATAGCCAATTTTGCGCATGACTTCGCCATGGGCCCTTTCCAATGCGTTGTTGGCGTCTATGTGTTTTCCCAAAGCGGTAAGCGTTCGGGCATAGAGCCACCATGCTTTTTCGGCATGCCGGACCAGTCCAATGCCGTCTATCAGTTCCGGGAATGCGGCAGCCACTTTCTCTGCGGAGACGAGATCCCCGGATATGGCCAGTGCCAGACTGTAAAACGCCACGCTGTGCACCTCTTCGGCCCGCATGCCGGTTTCGGTAGCGGTGCGATGCATTTTCAGGCCGGCAGTCACGGCGGTTTTGGTATCACCGCTCTCGATACACGCTTCGCACAGCATGCGATTGTGTCGTACGCGGGAAATGGCGCTGTCGTACAGAAACCGGCTGCCTTTTACTTCAAGGAGCAATTCCTTGGCGGCCTGAGGCTCTCCCCGTTGTGTCATTAATTCCGCCAGTCCCAGCTTGGCTTCCAGCTCGCCCACGGGCTCGGCGTTTTCGCGACAAATTCGCAACGCCTCTTCCAGCAGCGCTTCTCCTTTTTCAAACTGTCCCAGCTCCACGCGCACATTGGCGCATCCCACAGACTTTCGTCCCCGCTGGCTCACGTCGCGGATTTCTCTGTCGAGCTGCAACGCATGCTCAAAGAATCCCAACGATTCAATCAGATACCCGCGGGCCTGGGCCAGCAGCGCCAGATTGGCCAGTTGCACCGATTCATTGCGCCGATCGCCCAGTTTGCGAAAACTGATCATGGCGTATACCAGCGGCCAGGCGGCTTCGTTGATTTGTCCCATTTCCATGAGCACCAGGCCCTTCAGTCCCAGTACCCGGGCCTTCAGAAAAAAGGCGTCGTCCGAGTCATCCACCATGCGCAATGCCCAGTCGCAGCAAACCATGGCACTTTTCAGTTCCCCCTCTTCAATGGCCAGATATACCAGCGCCCGCAGCACATCCACTTTCAACATCGTGTCGCTGGTTTTATCGACCAGCCGAATGGCCTCTTCCAGCTTGCGGGCCGATGCCTTGAAATTGCCCTCGCTATATTCGTATCGGGAGTGGCGATATGCGGCTTTGGCACGCATGAGCGTGTCTTCGAAACGATTGCCCAAATCCTCCATCTCGCGGATGGTCTCCAGATGAATATCGTGCAAACCAATATCCCGAATGACGCGTTCCTTTCGCATGAGCACATCGTACCGCTCCCGCTCCCCAAGTGGAATGAGCGCCAGCGCGCGATCGAACAATCGCAGGGCGCGTCGGCTGGAGTAAACGTTCATGGCGGCGTCCCCCGCTTCCAGATAGTACTGCGCCGCAAGACTGGCCTGACCGCTTTTGTCGAGATGCCATGCGATGCGCACCGGTGGAATGGATTTGCCCGTATCCACTTCGCGCATCAATTTACGCGCCAGCTTCTGATGCAGTTGCCGCCGGTCGCCCTGCGAGAGTCCATCGTATGCGGCTTCTCTTTCGATGCTGCGCAAAAAGTTGTATTCCGCCGTATCACTTCCATCACCGGTGGCCACCAGAAACCCTTTTTTCGTCAGCTCGTCCAGCTCCGGTTGCACGTCTTTGCCTGTCAGTTGCAGCAACTCTTCGGCAGTAAATGCCACGCCAATCACGGACGCAGTTCTCAATACCGTGCGCACGGAGGACGAGAGGGAATTGATTCTGGAATCTGCAATCCCCTTTACAGTGGTGGGAAGATGGATGACCCCCGGCCGGGTTTGCACAAATATGGGATGGCCCTTTTTGGACACCCCCAGCTGTTTGATGATGCCCCGCTGAATCATGGAATCGATGATTTCAGTGGCAAAGAACGGATTGCCGTGGGCCCGTTCCAGAATCTGACTGGAGATTTCCTGCACGTCCTTGCTATTGCCAATCTTGGAGACAATGAGCTCTTGCATGTATTCGTTGCTCAACTCCGACAACTCCATCATCATCAGATTTTCAATACGGCGATACTCCAGTGTATGTGGCTGTCCTGCCAGAACGACAAATACCGATACAGGCAAAATATTCTGCGACAACTCGGAAAGAACGTCGACGCTGGGACCATCCAGCCACTGGGCGTTGTCCACAATCAGCACCAGTCCCTTTTGGCTGGCGCGCTGCGACAGGAGAACTCCCAGACCAAATGCGGTTTTTCGAATCAGTTCCCGGCGATTATGGCCATATGAATCCCATACCGCTTCGGGAGACGACAATAGCTTTGCAAAAAACTGTTGTTGCCGCTCCAGGTAATGGGGGGCGCCGCCGATGAGATTGGCCAGCGCGTCGTGAACTTCCGTTGGTTTGGGATTGTCTTCCAGTGACAGTAATTCGCCAATTACCGCTACTGCCGCGGCAATGGGGGTATCGCGTTCGGCAAACAGACATTCGGCACGGACCACCTGTGTGTCCAGCCCGGCGACCAGTTCTGCAAACTGACGAAGCAAAATGGATTTGCCAAGGCCCAGTTCGCCGGTCAGCTTCAACACCACCGGCTTTTTTTTCATGGAAAAGGCAAACGCCTCTTTCAGTCTGGCCAGTTCGTGTTTTCTGCCCACAAAACGAACGTCATCCTCACGCAGGCTCAGGCTTCGCTCCTGGCGACTTTTGGCGCCGTGCACGGGATAGCCGAAAATATCAATGGAGTCGCCGCCGACGGCGTCATATCGCGACGCAATGGCCACAGGCTCCGAGAAATGGAAATCGGTTCGCGCAATCTGGTACACGCCAATGCCCGCCAGGATGCTATCGGGAATGCATGCATTGAGCAGCAGCGATGATGTATCCACCAGCTCGTTGGTGGCTTCGAATACCACAGGCTGTTCCGTGGCGGCCTTGCCCACCTTTACATCCCCCAGATTGACGGCAATCTGCGCTTTAATGTCGATTTTGTAGTCCCGGGCCATGGCGCGGACCACGTCCAAAAGGTCGTGGGCCAGTCGAACCGCACTGATGGAGTCCTCGAAATGACTGCGTGGCAAACCGAGAAACAGGCGGGTGACATTGTCATTCACCTGACAAATGGCGCCGCTTTTGTAGGCGATTTCCTCTGCCAGACGATTGAATTCCCGTTCCAGTGTTTGCCACAGTTCGGCAGAATCCACCTGCAGGCGTACCGATACCAGCACTACGGCCTGATGCTCAAACTCGCCAATGCCTCTAAGCATCATAGTCTGATCGCGATAGATATTCGTTTTTGCTTCAGAAAGTGACGCCAAATCGTTTTCCACGCGCACCTTGGTGAGTTGCTCCGCCGGAATCGTGGCGGCTATCCATTCCTCCAATGTGGTGGCATCGTAAATATCCGGCTCTTCCCTCAGGTAGCTGTTGAGCTCAATCACCATCTCCCGGGCGGTTTGAAACCGATCTTCCGGTCTTGCCGCCAGCGCCTTCATGGTAATGTCGTTCAACCGGGAGGGTACCGATGGGTCATCGTTCACCGGCGGATCCAGCTGAACCACATCACCCAGTTTGGGCGCGGGCCTGGTGGCGCCCACCAGCATTTCGTGGAGCACCACCCCCAACGAAAAAATGTCGGCGCGGCGGTCTACAGGCAGTCCATGGGCCTGCTGCGGTGACATGTATCCCAGCTTGCCCTTGACTTCCCCTGCTTCCTCTTCCACAGATCGCGCTTTAACAATGCCAAAATCAGTGACTTTAACCGCGCCATCTTTGGAAATCAGCACATTCTGCGGGGATACATCCCGGTGTACCAGTTCCATGGCTTCGCCGGCGTCATCCCGTCTGGAGTGGGCATAGTCCAGCCCCTTTGCGATTTCCGCGGTGATAAATGCGCAGAGTCCAAAGGGAATTCGCTGTCCCTCTTTAAAGGCCATGGTCTGTATATCGAGCAGATCGCTGCCGTCCACGTGTTCCATAGCCAACACAAAATCGTCCTCGATTTGCTCAAACGCATACACCTGAACAATATTGGAATGATTGAGACGCATGGCCACGCGCGCCTCTTCCATGAACATGTCAATGAACCGGCGATTTTTAGCCAGAATGGGATGAATCTTTTTTAGAACCAGCGTTTTATCGATACCGCCGGCCCCCTTGGAGCGGGCGAGGAACACTTCGGCCATTCCCCCGGCGCCCAGTTTACCGAGAATGGTGTATCGGCCAATGCTTTTTCCTGGATAATCCCAATCGCTCAAAAGCACAGCTCCTATTCAAACTGTCCGATTTTCAGTTCATCAATGGCATTGATAATGGCGTCGTGAAATGTGCCGCTGGTGACAATGACCCCAATATTCTTAGCCAGTGTCTGACCATGTGTGAAATCCAGCGGACGTCCCTTGATGTCCGTGACCTTGCCCCCCGCTTCCTGCACCACCAGGACACCGCCGGCATGATCCCATATTTTTTCACGATACTTGCCGTCTCTGGGCAGCCGGAGATAGGCCTCCGCGTCGCCGCGGGCCACAGTGGCGTACTTGGCCTGGGAGTCAATTCGGACAGGTTGTGCGGTGATGCCCAGCAGCGCGCCAATGCGAGCGGAATCGCTGTGAGAGGAATGGGCCTTCTCCACCGATTCGCAGGTCCGAATGTTGGCCTGTACTGTTTCAGCGCTCACGGAAATCTTCGTTTCGGTGGTGCGGCCCAGCGGAATCTCAACAGCGCCTTCGCCCTTTTCCGCCACAAAAATAACACCATCCGTACCATCCTGCGCTTTCATGTTGGGGCAACACAATGCCCCTACCACGATTTCGCCGTTTACAATGAGCGCCAGCGATATGGCATACTGATCCTTGCGTAAAAATCCCTTGGTGCCATCAATGGGGTCCAGCGTCCAGAATCGGTCGCAATAGGTATCCTGGCCGCCGCGATCTATCCAGCCAAGCACCTCTTCCGATGTGGCCTCGGGCACAACTTTCTGCACCACGTCAATCAGCCGTTCAAGGAGCGACGCACTCTCCGGTTGTCGCAATTCTTTGGAATCCTCTTCCCCGATCACCGGTATGGCAGGAAACACTTCGCCAAGGGCCTTGCATACCAGCGCCTGGCTTCCAAAGTCCGCGACTGTCACAGGGCTTTTGTCTTTTTTTTCAAGGACATCCGGGCTGATTTCCCGCTGAACATTTTTGCAAATCACGGCCGCATCGGCAATGGCTTTTATGGCAACTTCACGTTCTTTCTGATACTGACTCATATGGATTTCCTTCCTGTATCGCCGGTCCGGCAACCGGCACGATTTCGATTTCGTGGGTAATTTATTCTCCAATCAGATGAAGTGCGATTCTTCTGGTATGGGGTCTGTCCCGATGTTCAAAAACATAAATGCCCTGCCAGGTTCCCAGCGCCATACGCCCGCCCGTGACCGGTATGGAGAGTTGCACGTTGGTCAGTACACTCTTGATGTGCGCCGGCATATCGTCGAGGCCTTCTGCTGAATGGCGGTATGCGGTGTGGCTTCTGGGCACCAGTTTCATAAAAAAGTCTGTCAAATCCTCACAAACGTCCGGATCTGCGTTTTCCTGAATTGTTAGCGATGCGGATGTATGGGTGATAAATACCGTTAAAAGTCCTGTTTTAATGTTTTGTTCTTTTACCCACGATGCCACCTGAGACGTGATATTCTGCAGTCCCTGTCCGCGGGTGCTGATTCTGATTTCCGATGTTGCCTGCTTCATGACAATTTTCCAACCTGATAAACCACGTCCAATATCGACACGGCGCAAAAATCAATCCGATTCCATTTCGGTTTGTCCCCTACTCATAGCCCACTCAAAAAAACGAGACAAGAAAAGAACCCATTAGAACAACCGCAAAGTCGGGCAAATGAAAAAAGTATCGGTAAAAGGTTTAGTACAGGTGGCCAACTGGCTGACTGCCACCGCCGACAAAATTGACCGATGGCCGAGTGGGCCGTTGCAAAAACAACTGTATCCAATAAATCCGGGATGTTGGAGTATTGCAGACAAATGGGTAATGGGGCTGTTGTAATTGTCTCAAGTCGGTAATTTGCATCAACGTGTTGAAATTTGTTCTCATCACTTCGCTTGAGGGGATTATGTGGTTGATTTGCGACTATATGCAGCGACGACTGTTTTTAACGGTAAAGGGCGATTATTTTGAACTGCGTTTTTTTATGCTGACGGCGCTATTCTTTCAGTTTTTGAGTGCATGTTCTTCTGACGAACACAATGCCACTATAAGTGAGAGTCCTGAGAATGACACCGTTGACAGCGTTGATGAATCGGACACTGTTGGCAGCTCTGATGATTCAGATGCGCGTCTTTCACATGTTCGGGACGCGGACAGTGACGGTCATGAAGACGACTGCGATGACAGCGATCCCACTGTTTATGCATATGCTGCGATTGATAATGATGGAGATGGGTATTTGGGAACGCTGGACGATAATGACGCACTGTGCATCGGCGACGAACCGATTGAGAATCTGGTTCCACTGCCGCACAATAAGTGGGCGCGTCTGGAATTGATGGATTGTGATGATAACAACCCGGAGTTGTTCGAACATGTGTGCATTGATGCAGACAACGATGGTTACTGTGGCTCCCATGAGGACGCGGACCTTCTTTGCATGGGGGCTGATATTCCTGTGGGATACGTAAAATACGATCATCATTGGCTCTGGTACGACGATTGTAATGACAGCGATAATGAGATTCAGCTGAAACGTTATCTCGATGAAGACTCCGATGGCATCGTTTCGTACCACTCCACAGAGTGCGTGTCGGAAGAGGCATCGAATGAAAAGCAGATTCGATATGGATTGACAGGAGACGACTATGACTGCAACGACTCGGACGCGGCGATATGTCAGTACCACCCTGAATTGTTCGGCGACGGTGTGGATTCGAATTGCTCCAAAATGGAGTATCTGGAGGGTTCGGCCTATTGCAGTCAGCGCGAAAAAAATTGCTACACAACCCAGGTTCTCGGTTCGTGCGCGGGTGTGGACATTGGTATTTCAAGCGTGCAGGCGACAATCACATGTTCAGAGTACGCGTCCATCCAACTTGCGAACCTGGGGACAGAACAGTTTGATTCAACATTACAGATAGAATACCTGAGTCGCATGGGAGAAGGTGGCTTTATTTACGACCTCGGCGTAGTGTCCTATTCCGACCAGCTCCTTAGCCAACCGTTTCTACTGGACGCATCATTGGCGCCAGGGCAGGAAGTGTCTCTCTTTTTCAACAAAACAATATCACAAATTTGTATTTCTCCTGTTGAAGAGGAAGACTGCGACCTTTCCAATAACGTCGCGAAAATTCCTTTTGAGCAAGTTTGGTGCGACTAACCAATATGGACCATCCCTGGCGTTTTTTTGGGGGGGATGGTTGTTCAACCGGTTTGGTTCTCACGAATCTACTATTTTGAAAATATGTATCGGGGCGGCGTACCGTTTGTGGTGATATTTTGCAAAAACTGTCTGGGTAGTGTCATAACCCCCTATCGGCCGTTTTGAGATTTGCAGAATTTTGAAAATATGCCTGGCACGGCGGTGCTCCCAGCATAATACTTTTCTACCATATTGATTGCTCGTGATTTCTGGCATTGAAAGTGGAGTAGCGAATCCGAACAGTAATTCACACTCCTCGGGGAGTGACGGTTCATAATCTCTTACAATTCCGTGGTCTGAAATCATACGAACTGCTTCTATTGAAAGATATGGTTGCAAAAATTTAAACAGAAGGAGTCTTTTATGTATGAACAATTCGGCGCATGCGTTTCGCAGGATAAAAACGCCAATGGCTTGACATCTGTCACTTTCAAAGTTTTTTTTCCAAACGAAAGCCAGTTCGTTTCTGCAGCTGGACCTCGAATAGTCAAAATGGAAGTTTTAGGCGATTTCCAGAGTAATCACTGGGACAAAGACTCTGCCCTGCCAATGGTCGCAGAGCCGCACGAAGTCGAGGGCAGTATTGCAGGCACGTTATTTCACGCAACAGTAGAACTTCCCGACGGATTCTACGAATATGAGTATTCGATTGAGTTTGAGAACAGAACCAAAACGCAACTTGGTGACCCGATTTCGCGTTATGGAAGTCCTAAGAATGACCATAGCGCATTTGTTGTCGGTGGGCGCCCCAGGCCGCCACTCGTAAAGCTGCAAAAGCGATTGCCTCTTTCTGAGTTAATTATTTATGAATTGATGATCGATGATTTTACTGCGGAACTGGAAGAACTTGATTCCGGCCAGTCTCCGATTGAAGCAGTGGGCGCAAAACTGACGTATCTTAAAGAAGAGCTGGGAGTAAACGCCATTGCATTTATGCCATGGACTGCATGGCCAGCAAACGAATTCAGCTGGGGCTACAATCCGTCATATTATTTTTCAGTTGAAAGCAGATACACCAATTCGACGAGTCAGGGTGCACTTGAAAAATTATCGCTTCTTCGGGAACTGATTAACAAATGTCATGACAAGGGCCTACATGTAATAATGGACGGTGTTTTTAACCATACTCAAGGAAATCAGAAAAGTGGTTTCCCCTATATTGGGATGTATGAACAGGAATTTGAGTCACCCTTTATTGGCACATTTTCGGGGGGCGGTTTTTTTAAGGATCTGGATTTCAATAATGAGTGTACGCATCAGTTTGTATTTGATGTTTGTCGCTACTGGATAAAAGAGTTTGGTATTGACGGCATCCGATTTGACTATACTACCGGATTCTATCATTGGGACGATCGCGGTCACGGACTTCATAGATTGCTGTTTGATATTAAACACTATTTGCGAAATGAAAACGAAGAAAACTTTGCTCTGATTTTAGAACACCTGTCTGACAACAGATTTGACGCAATCAATGTTGCCAATCAGGTAGGCGCAAGCGCATGCTGGTTTGATCCAATGCTGTTCCTGGCCAGGGATGGATTGAAAAGATATAGAGAGAAAAAAAATGATCCCTTGAAGGATGAGAATAAAACGATTGTCGCCACTGAATGGGCGCGCATATTGAACTCATCCAAAGATTTTGGCAAGGGCCGCGGTCCCATTAATTATATAGAAAATCATGATCACAGTCGCATCGCACATGAAGCGGGCGAGAGGGATTGTTGGCGGCGAACACAACCATACGCAATTGCTTTATTCACAATTTCCGGAACACCGATGATATATAACGGTCAAGAGTTTGCCATTGACGACTCAGACAACGTGATGCCTGAAACCGGCACCAAACGAGTACAGTCTCGTCCTGTTAAGTGGGAAAAAAGTAACGATCATACAGGACAGGAAATGTTCAAGCTGTACAGGAAACTGATTCAAATTCGAAAAGACCATCCTGCCTTTAGAAGTTCAAACATCATCCCGGATACGCAGGAAGAAAAGTACAAGGAACCGAATCCCGAAGGATACGGAATAAGCTGTTCAAAAAATATGGCCATCTATCAGCGATTTGAAAACGGTCCTGATGGGAAACCGCTAACGAATTATGTAGTGGTTCTTAATTTCGACACAGAAATTCAAAAAACAACGATTAAATTTCCCTGCAGCGGCAAATGGGAAGACCTCCTTAACGACTTCCCATTTCATGTTGATGACAATGACGATCGCAGACACGAGATAGAAGTGGACAAGTGTTGGGGCCGTGTGCTTCGCCACATCCCAAATTCTTGAACGGCTTATATGACGTTTTGTTCAGTATTTGATTGTTTTGCTTCCTGTAAAACGTCAACACGTTGATGCGGAGTGAATTCTCGTCCGCCCCATTGACAATCGCCCCCACGAGGAAGCCCCCCAAAAAAAAATCGATGATTGCAATGAGCACACGATGTATGAGATACTTTTGTTTTGCACATTTTGACACATGCCCCGCTCAAAAGATCTCGGCCGTGCCCCAATCCCTTGTCATTATCGCAATCAGGTCTGCTGTCTTCCAGTGACTGCAACTGTCGACTTTCACGATCTCTCGCTTATCCAAATGGACCGCAACTAAACATATTTCGGGATTCATTCACGCAGCCTGCGCCTTCGCTCCACGTCTGCGTCAGGTATCCTTTCTCAAAGATCGCCTCTCAGTTTCACTACCGACCGGACGAAAAATCCTTGTTCCGGAAGGACTCACTTTTCAGCTCACCCTCTGGGGTACATAGACGATTTCAAGGGACGTCACTCCCTATTCCAAACGTCCCGAGCTTTAAACCTCGGCACGAGCAAACGTTTGTTATGCCACGCGGCGGTATCAAACACTCTCAGTCTTTAGTGCTCTCGAATAACCACGATGTTTGATACCTCAGAAGTTCCCCAATATTCTTAATCACCAAACTTCTATCCTGTTTGACTTTGTTAAACGTTTCCTTCTCTTTACGTTTGATTGTTAGTTCACCTTCTGTAAGATCGACAGGAAATGAAGTTATTTTACTGCGAAAAATAAGTTGCCGACGTAACGCCGCAGGCGTTGCTGGACGGATATGTCCGTGTCGCATCCTCTGCAGGGATGCGTTCGGGAGTGTTAAAACACCACTCCCGAACCGGACCGCGTCTAACCATCCAGGCCATTCCGTTCACGGACAGGTATTGTGTAAAGACAGAGGCTTCCGACGCGAGATTCAGATAATTCTTCATCATGGATCCTGTGGTAGCGTGGCCGTGACGTGAATGGCCGTCACGCCCCACATTTTAGACCGCTCTGCTGATTCAACCCTGTCTGCGGAATCAGACCAGGCTTCACGGTCCCCTTTCTTCTCGGCCCCCACCTTGTCAGAGGTTTCATTCCAGCAACCGGTTTCACCCCAACTTTCACGTCGCACGCTCCAACCAGAATTCCCTTTGTGTGGTGCGTCTGGTGATGAAATAGGTCGTATTGGGTAAAAATTGTCTGGGCAATGTCACGGCCCCCTATCGGCCGTTTTCGAGATTTGTTGCGATTAAAAGTGAAAAAAAGCAACCGGTGGGATCACTGATATTTTGAGCCTGAAATTTGATGACAAAACAACTTAGCGCTTATGGGGATAAACCCCGCAGCTACATTTACTCGTCGTTCTAAAAGAGCCGCACCCTAATCCGCATGTACTACGCTAATCGGCTATCGTGTGCTAAGCTAATCAACGCCTTTTAACACACGGGAGGACCTGGTGAAAAAAAACAGAATTATGGGGGGGATACGCATTTGGCTGGTGACCATTTTGGTGCTCGGGGCGATTGCGAGTGGAATAACACTGTATGTGAAATTTCAAAAAGAAAAACTGGAGAAATTGAAGGCCAATATCACGCGACTGAAAGAAGAGCATGTACCCATGCGGTTTATGGTGGAAAGTCGCGGGGATGGGTATGTTGTGGCAAAGGTGAAGTTGTATGATATGGATGGCAATGAAATTGGCGTGGCAAAAAGCACTCTAAAAGGGGAAAGCCTTTTTTTGGATTTTGTGACGGTGCCCCTTGAGAAGAAATATCTGACGTTTCCACAGGCGATTTTTACCGATGCTGTTCCCGCACAGAACGGAATAGCGCTTTTTCCACTCTATGACCGCAACGGATTTCCGCAGGTATTTGCTGCGGAGGGGATAAACGATGCGCTGAAAAATGATCTGTCGACGCTGTTTTCAAAGGTGAAGCAGAGTGGTGCTGTCGACGGTTCTTTTGGGAGTGCAGTCCACGATATTAAAGAATTTAGAGCGTTTGATGTGGATGTGGTGTATCGCGTGATTGCCAGGCTCAAAGGAGGCCTTGAAATTGTGGAGGACGACCAATGACCGAGAGTCCGCTTTTAAAGATTGCGGTTGACGTATCCCAAACGCTGCTGTGGATTTTTACCACGCCAACCGGCCTGCTGTGCCTGATGGTCGGATGGATGCTGGTGTTTTTCGTTCGTTTTTTTAAAGCGCTCAAAGACCGGTCGTTGTTGCTGGCTGCTTCGGGAAAGAAGTCGGGGCTTATTAGTGGTGTATCTGTGCTGATGGATGAGCTGGTGTCCGTGGGGGTGTGGATGGCGGCCAATATTCCGCTGCTGATTGGTGTGGTGGCCATACTGAGTGTTCTGGTAGCGTTGTCGGGCACCGTGGCCAAAGTGGATGAGTATCTGAATTTGCAGCAGAAAATACGGGAATACAGCCTGGTATTGAAAAATCTGGAGCGACGCTACAAGGTGGCAAAAGTGAAATGCGTGAAACAGGAAAACGGCGTTACCACGCTGTCCATTCAGTACTTCGATCAGAATGGCAATGCAGTGAAAGGAAGCCAGGAACGCATTGAAATCAATGGTCAGGACATTTTTATCGACGCGTTGGTGGTCAACTTTGCCTACTCTGGAATTGAATCGGGCGAAAAACGGAATCTGGCAGTTCCCTACCGGGTGTTTTCTGAGAAAGTGGCTCAAAAAGATGGGGTGCCTCTCAAGATTGCGTCCGCCGGGACGGTCCCATTTGTTTACGAAAGAGCGGAGTATCAGATTTTAGGAATGAATAAAGAAGCGTTTGATGCCCGGTTGTCTGAATTGCTGGCGGTGGCGCGGGATGCCGAACGTGCCCGAAAGGCGGGTATGGTTCGCAGCGTGTATGGCAACGCCGTTCATCGGGTGATGACAAAGGACGATGTCTTTTTCATCTGGGTGGAACAATCCGGGGGGCTGACAATTAAAGAAGAGTATGTGTTTTAAAACGGATAAGTACCAGCGCTTATTTGTCGATTGTAATCGAATCGGTTGTTCTCTTTTCGTCTGACAACAGATTGGGTGGTGGTTTGGGAACACCAGGGTCGCGCGGCTGGAAGTCCCGAATGGATTTTGCAGTGCGCAGTAACTTTGACACATCCTCGCTTTGTGTTGCACGCTTGCTGGATTCGATGACTTTAACCAGCTCCGCCGTTTTTTTCAGTCTCGCCGCAGGTGGTGCATTATTTCGCTGAATATCCTTTTCAATGAGGTCTTTTTCTTCTTTCAGTTCCGTCACTGCCTTTTGCGCAACGAGGTCTCGTACCTTAACCATTCCGACGCTGTTGACAGCATGGTTTTTTGAGCCGGACTCCAGTCGTTTCAGTTTTTTGTCCAGATCTACTGCGGACACATCATCGGATTGGACTTCCCGGGCGACGACGGCCATTTCTTTAACCGTCTGGAGACGCCTTATTTGCTTTTGGACCTCGGGACTGTTTACGGCCTCGGGATTGCTCTCTATTTCCGATATTAATTGGTTTGCCTGTTCAAGAACGTCGTCCCCGGTTGGGTTTTTAGCCATGGTTTTTTCAAGATCCGCAATCTGCTGATCTTTAATAACGAGCCCATTTTTAAAATCGATGATTTGGATGGCCGGAAAGCCTATCATAACGATAGGAAGAATAAAGCTGCCAAGAATAAACCGGTAGGGACGCTGTTTAACAACGCAAAATATCAGCAAACCAGTGAGAACAAAAAACAGTATGCCCCCCAGTACCAAAAGGATAAAATCACCGAGCTTCAAAGATTCAAACATGTCTGCCCCCTCAATCATGAATTAACATTCAATGTTACAATGCCTGATTTTTTTGAACCCGTCAAAAATAGGTTAGTTGTCACACGCTGTCAACACAACTGCACTGCTATCCAGGGCAATCGCAAAGTCGAAATTGATAGAAAAAAATTGTAGGGCGGTAGTTTATCTGCCGCCGCAACCAGTTTTCGGCCGGGGAT
>JAFGQN010000025.1 GCA_016935665.1 Deltaproteobacteria bacterium
AATGAGCAAATTCAGACGAAATCCGGGCCACCCAGTCCGCAAACACCTTGAATCTCGAGAAAATCACCTTAAGTGATCGGCATTGGGTTTACACCGGCTGCGATTTTGGATATGGTCACTTCCGAATTCGTTGGCAAGCCAACAACTGGCTCAACAACCGCACTGCTTAATTCGTCCCCCGTGTCGCGTCCCAATTGGCCAAATAAATTCGAACCCCAACATTGAATTGTGTTATTGGAGAGATGAACACAAGTGTGGCTAGCCCCATTCGCAACAGCTGTTAAAGTCACGCCCACAGTAGGCGGTAGCCCATCCACAGACGCAGGTTCATTTCCAGATGTCTGATTTCCCGTGTCACGTCCCAGTTCACCGTTGCGATTTGTACCCCAACATTTAATTGAGCTGTTGGAAAAAAGCGCACAGGAATAGCCATATCCCGGCGCCAGCTGTGTGATGAACAAATTGCAGTCCGGGTAAGAAGACAGCGGATCGTCTTTGTAACCAGTATCGCAGGCGGCCACTTCGCAATACCCTCTGTAACATTTCGCTTCCTTCATATGCGGTGGAAACTGACCTCCAAAGTCGCTCCACACGCCGGGTACGGTGGTACAGTCGTTTTGACAGCCGCCGCATTGGTTGGGGTTGTTTTGCAGGTCATAGTCTTCATCCACGTTTCCGTCGCAGTCGTTGTCGATATTGTCGCACAGTTCGATGCCGTTGTTGGTGGGGGTGCATGGGGTGACGGTGTCGAGTGTGGTGTCCGGAGCAAAGCCGGTGTCTGTGTCAGTGGCAGTGTCGGGATCAGGGGTGGTGTCGATTGAGGTGGCGGAGGTGGTATCGGGGAGTTCTCCTGTGGTTGTTGCGGTGTCTGGTGTGGTGATTGTCGCAGTGGCGCTGTCCCAATGGGATTCGGTGTCGTTTCCAATAACAGAGATGGGATCGGAAGTGGTGTCAATGGTTGTGTCGCTGCCTGTGTCGTCGGTGAAGTTGTATCCTTCCACGTTAGCGAAATTCTGGCAGCCGGTCGCCAGCAGACAGAGAAACAGGCCCTTGATGAATCTCATGAAAAACTCCTTCATAAGTCGCAGTGGTTTGTAATTGGGGCAAAACCATAGCATTGGAAGGGCGTTCGTTGAACCGAAATCTGCTTTTTTTCCAACAGGCGATTAGCTAAAGGGGAAGTTGGTTTTTGTGAAAAGATGAACGGATGATGAACCTAAATATTTCCATCGCAAACAACGCCGGTGCCGCCGTTGACAACGCTCACCGGGCCATCCGTGCACATGTAGGTATTCCAAACGTTTGTACAGGTGGTGGCGCAGGTTTTTTCCACTAGACTGCAGGGAGCGCCTGGCTGGAGCATGGCTACGCATCGGTCAGTTTGATCATTGCAGGCCAGTCCAGGCTTGCAGCGAAATTGACCATCAGTGAAATCATAGGGGAGGTCGTCACAGAATTCGTTCAATTCCAAGCCGGCAAAACAATTTCTGTCAGTGGATCCAGAGGAGCCTCCCCCCATCGTCTCACAGAGTCCGGACGCGCAGTCATAGTCCTCCAGGCACTCGGTGCCATTGGGCAGTTTTGTGGCACTGCAGTAAAGCCCTGGAGTTGTGGCAGCCGCATCGTAAATACAGCCGATGGCCGCGGCGCTGCATTCCTCGGTTATGAAAGTAGTGGCATTTCGAGTGCACGCTTCAGTGTTGCTTTTTAGTACCTCACATGAGTTTGCCGGGCAATACAGGCCAGCGGCGCAGTCGGTGTGCACCCCGGCAGTACATGGGCCACTGACTTGCGAATCTGGAGTGCATGTACTTAGATTGGGCGCCGTTCCAGGAACACAGTGCGCTGATTCCACGCAATCAGCGTGGTCATCGCAATAGGCCGAGGAATCCGTGCCCAGAACGCGGCAGGCGTGGAAGCCAAAATTATCGTTGCCAACGACCAGTGGTGCGCAGGATTGGCCTGCCGGGCATTGGCTGTCCACGGTGCACAGGGAGCCGACGCTGCAGGGGGCGACGCATTTGCCGGTGCCGATGGTGGTGGCGTCCAGGTTGGGGTTGCAGGTGAGGCCTTCGGCGCAGGGGACGGAGAGGACGCCGTTGGTGGGGGCCACCTGGTCGCTGTAGCTGCAGGTTTGGCCGGCGGTGGCTTTGGGGGCGCAGTAGCCGGTGGCGTCGCAGTACAGACCAAAGTCGCACTCATCGCTGCCGATGGTGCAGGGGTCGCCTTCGAGGCCGCGGTTGATGCACATGGCGCGGTCGGAGTTGTTGCCGTCCCGTCCGGGTGGGATACAGGTGGAGCCGGCTTCGCATTCCACATCGTTGTAGGCGCCTTCTATCAGGTTGGCGTTGTTGGTGCAGTAGTCGCCTTCGGCCTGGGCCGGGTTGAACAGTTTGGCCAGGGCGCAGGGGTTGGCGTCGGCGTCGCTCACACCGGCGGTGCAATTTGCGGGGGCGCTGGTGTCTGCAGGCTGATTGCAGGCCATGGTGTTCAGATGGGCAACACAGGCGTTGACGCCTTCCACGTTAACGGTCACCCGGTCCAAATCCACCAGGTAGGCAATCTGGGGCACGACAGTCATGGGATTGCCCTGAAGCATCAGAGGCATATCGGTGTTGTTGGACTCGTAGAGTTCATAGGACAGGCGCTGCACACAGGTTTCCACCGACGTGTACGCGGCGCTCAGTCGATATGCCCGTTCGCCATCGGTGCAGCAGTTGAACTCCCATTGGCAGAACACAGTAATTAAGTCCAGCATGGCCTGCTTTTCGGGGGGCAGTGCGTCGGTGGTGTCGGTGTTGGAATCGGTATCGGTGTTGGAATCGGTGTCGGTGCTGGAATCGGTATCGCTGACGCTATCGGTGCCTGCGACAGAATCGGTACCCCCAATAACGCCTGTTGCCGAATCGGAATTGGAATCGGTGCCGTACACAGTGATATCTTCACTTGTGGTGTCAATTTCACTGTCGGTGGGGGTGTCATTTCCTTTGGAGCCGCCGTCATCCTTGCAACCAATGGCTAATAGCAGCGCTGCCAGTACTGTTACATTTCTTAAAAGTATGAGTCTCATTTTTTTCCTTTCGTCGAACCTGAAAAAAGGTCCAGTGCCAGGTTCTTCAAGTCCAATTGGCGCTGTTTTATGTTTAGAACGCCAACAATGTTAACCGGTCTGTGCAAGGCAAAAGACATCAGCGGGAAGATGCAGTTAGTCTGCGCGGGATTTTTTTTCTATTGCCGTAGCCGCCACCATATCACATTCGCGGGGACGAACCAACTAGAACGTTTGGGTGACCCCCCAGGTGATGCGCCATTTCTCCCGCTGATAAACGCGCTCGACGCCATTGTCATCTTCGTTGACATACGAACGATCTCTGGGGAACACAGGCATGACAAAATCGAGAGCGATCAGATAGGGGACGGCGCCCAAAAGCAAAAAATGAAACCGCAATCCGTAGCCCACTTCCATAAATCGGCGCTCTTTGGCAAACAGACTGTCGTAATTCTTTGGCCTGGAGGCAGATCCCAGTCCAGTAAACAGCACTCCCTGCACCCGGCTGAGCAGGGTGCGCATGGGAAACGACAACGTGGTGCTGCCCAAAAGGGTGTGGCGGTATTCGGTAACCCCGTACACGCCAATGCGACCGTAGGTTTCTCCCAAATCGAATCCCCGCAGAATCTGCTGATGAGACAGGGTGACCAGGTTGGACGCGGGCGGCTGCCCTGCCACTGCCGCAATGCCGCCGTATGCCACCAGCGTATGTCCCAGCGAAAGCGGAAACACCTTAAAGAGGCGCATACTCCCTTTGGCGTGTTGCACCGCACCGTTGCCTTCGCCCTTTCCCACCCAGTATCCCAGGCTGATTTGAAACGCCTTGCCGGACTGGGGGTCCAAATGAAATTGCCGGTCGTCCATTCCCGCTAAAATGCTGATGGACGCCATGGTGGCGGTGTAGCGATTGTCTTCGTGAATGCTCGATTCAGTTAATGAAGCATCGCGATATTTAAAAATGCCAAGCCTCGGGCCGGTGTACCAGGTCCTGGAATTGAGGGTTCTGTTGTAGCCGTAGTGCCGAAAATAGCTGAAATCTCCCCCTACCTGTCTGGGCGTGTAGGCGGCGCCCACATGAAATGAATTGGAAATATCGTACTTGCGCTTGAAACTGAACGACACCAGGACGAACGGATCGCGGGTGACCGAATCGCCAAAGATGAGCAAATCGGTAAGCAGTGGGGGACGCATGCCCAGCGGCCTTGAGTTGTCGCTTAAGGGATGGCCCTGTACTTTTGCGGTTTCCACCAGACGATAATCGGGGTCGATTTTTGTGGATTTGAGGGGCGCACTCGAATGCCAGTGCAGAACGGCGCGAGTGCCTTCCCCATTCCAGTGCAAACGCTTCTGATGATCCCGCCAGTCGGTGACCAGCACGGTGACCGGCTCCACAATAGGCTCGCCCGTCTGGATAACCTCCACTTCGTGATCGTATCCGGTTGCTGTCTTTTTGGTTTTGTGTTTACCCAGCGCATAGCCCACGATGGGATACTTTCCAAACCACTGCTTTTGGAACCGCTCTCCGTTTTCAATACGAGTGTCGAGGAGCGCAATAAACGACTGCGGCGACTGCAGCCAGTCGTTGAAGAACGCTTCGGTCTGCGCTTCTCCAAGCAAGTCCAGCAGCTTGGCCACGATGCGCTTGCCCCGGGGAAGAGAGTTCATCGTTCGCCACAATTCGCCGCGAAACACATCGGTTTCCTCGATACTGCGAATGTAGGCGTGATCAAACGGCATTTGCGGCGCGTAGATGAGGTTGTCCACATACGGGTTGAACGACAGAAACCGCAACAATTGCGCCAGTTCCTCCCGCTTTTCTTCGGCGGCTTTTATGTACCGCTGTTGAAAATGGTAGCCCACAATCTCGGCCACAAACGGCGCGAGCGTATTTTCTTTTTGCGCCACTGGCTGTGCCAGCAGAGTGGCTACGGTTTTGGCCACATCGCTTTGATGAAACATGAGCGCCTTGGGATATGGCACCACTTCGAAAGTGCGGTCCGACAGCAGAAGCACATTGTCGCTCACCTGCGAGAGGCGATCCCAGGCGGGAATCTCCACAACGAACAGCGGTTTGGAAGAGGATTTTGCTACCGGAAACAGAGTGCGCATATCGTCAATCACCTGTATTGTACGTCGGATGCGTTTAGCCTCTGCGGTGAGTGCCCGCTTTAACTTGGCCGATATGGGATGCGTGGGATCCACAGGCGCTTTTTGGGGAGAGCCCACGTAGTGATTGGTAATGTAGTGAATATCTCCCGCCGGACGCTGCACCTGGCGGTGCTCCATTTTGTCCATCAACACAAGCGTCGCTTCAGAGAGATGGCTGGCGGCTGCGGTCACCTGTTGCGGCGTCTGTGATTCGACCACTATTCGATTGAGTACATATCCCCCAAGTCCCTCTGGAATCGTCGCGCTCAAATTCAATGCAATTGGAAACGGGCGGCGATTGAACGTCGCTTTTTTGGGGACGGGCCTTGGCATCCAGCCGCCGGCCAGTGACAGCACTCCTCCAAAATAACCGAATCGCCCCCGACGTTTGGGCACTTCGACAGACCAGGCGATTTTCAGGCCCACGCTCTGCCCCGGCGCCAGGGCCTTTGGCAGCACCACTTGCGCCACCAAACCATCCACGGTGGTTTTCCCAATCTGTCCAGGCAACATCCGGAGTTTCAGTGTTTGCCCACTGTCCATAAGGAGTACCTTTTGAATTTTCATGTGACCGGAACTGAAGCCGGAGGGGTAAATCCAGCTGCGCGCGTACACGGGCAGGTCCCTGGACATTTCGCGGAACCGGTTGGGATACAGCATAAACGAGACGTCGGAAATCGGCGTGTCATCTGTGTTGGTAATCGTATAAATCGCTTCGGCGCTCAGTTGCCTCACAGAAGCGATGTCCACCTTTGCGGTCACCTGAACTGCCAATGGTTCTGCAGAGATAACCTTCGAGGACCAACAAAGCGTCAAGATAAGAGAAAAAAAGAATCGTATTTTAATGTTTCCGAGCATCGCGTCATGCTATATTGGCCGATGTCTGCGGTCAAGAGAGCGAATCGCTCGTTTTGAAATGAGTTTGAAAGCAAAGAATAGAAAAAATCGGAATTTTACAGTTGTGTCAGATTCGGGGTGACACATGGGCCAAATTTATACCATGTGCCCAACAAATCTCATTTGATCATCGGCGCCATATGCGGTTTGAGAGCGTTGATTTTCCACTCGAGGGGCGTCAGCCAGTCGTATTGCAGGATGCCTTCGGTGTCCCCGGAATTGGGATTGAGACTCCAGAATGTCCACGAATACCCATCACTTTTACTCATGTAGTCCAAAAATGTGTTGAACCATTGCCCGGCCACACCTCCGGCGGAATCAGGGTCTCGAATACCAAACTCGCCAATGAACACGTGCCCCTTTTCTTCGTTGACCAGATATCCAAAGTTCTTTTGCCAGATGCTGCTCATATTGTCCGGAAAGTCGCTCGCTTCAAACCATGGCTGAGCAAACACTTCCGGGCCGTATTCATGAGCCGAATACACCAGTTTTTCCGGAATGGGCAGTTGAATGGGGTCGGATTTTGCGCCCATCAGGTTTCCGCCCCACCAGTAACCATTCCCCTTCCATTCCTCCACGCCTTCCACCACAATCAGCACATCGGGATTGGCCTGCTGAATGGCCGCGCCGCATCGTTCGGCCGCCTTGTTCCAATCCGTGGATTCCGCTCCGGCGCCCCAGGTGGCCCCATCGTGGGGTTCGTTGTTGAGGTCAAACGCAATCACCGTGGTATTGCCCTTGTATCGCTTCGCCATAAACACCCAGTCTTCCACCCATTGATTTTCGGAACAGGTATCGGTGTACCACAGGTCTTCTTCCATATAGCCATCGGGGTTTCGCGAGTGGTTGTCCAGCATCACCTTGAGTCCCACCGCTGTGGCGGCATCGATGACCTTGTCCATCACTTCGATGGGGGGGAGCCCTTCAATGTCGCCGTTCATGGGATCGGTTCCATCGTATTTGTCCGCTCCATAGGTGTTGATGGATTGGGTCGCTGCACCGTCCCGCAGCATTTCGTTGCACCAGGGAATACGGACAGTATTAAATCCCAAATCGGCTATCTGTTTCATCATGCTGCGATAATCGCGTTCCCAAAGCCCGTGAGGAGAGAGATTTCCTGTTTCAAAGCCAAACCAGTTCACACCGGTTAGCCTGGCCACATTGCCATTGTCGTCCACCAGGCGATTGCCGGATACGTGCAAAAATCCGGATGCCTGCGCTGGGGGTTTTGAATCGGAATCAGGTTCATATTTGTCATTCAAATCGTCACTGTCTCCGTCGTTGTTACCGTCGTTGTTGCCGTCGTTGTTGCCGTCGTTATTGCCGTCGTTGTTGCCGTCGTTATTGCCGTCATTGCTGCCGTCGTTGTTGCCATCCGTTGAACGGGTATCGGTTCGACCGGGGCCATCGCTGTCAGTGCAGGTAACAATAGTGGTACACATCATCAACAGGACTGCGGGAAGTAAGAAGATCTGTTTTAACATAAGTGAACTCGCTTGCAGTTTAAGGCGACATTGAGTGAATGCCGCAAATTTAAATCTGATTATACCGATTCAAGCAGTGGAACGCCACGATTTCCTTGTCAGGTAATACATCTCAAAGCCGTGCGTGCCACTTTATACGTGGTGTCTGGACGGGGGACTCAAGTGTCAAAAATAACGGAATTTGTCATAAAAGAAGCGTTGTCGTCGAAATCCACTCCCTCAGTCTTTTATTAAAAGCATTATTCTGGCGCACTCCTCTTCAATGACCAGGCATTGTGGCGGCAACGCAGGCTCCTCTTCCTCTTTTCCAGATGTTGTATCGATGGCTCGGTAATATCTGGCATTCAGGTCGCTGCACTCTGGAATCTGATCATCGTATTCGTATGCATCGTCAAGTTGCCGCTCCAGGATGGTGTTAAAACAGTCAACAATATCGCCCACTTCCTGTTCGCACCCCGTTAGTCTGTCCGCCGCGACCCTGCAGGCATCCTCAGGGTCGATGTACTCCACATCCATATCTTCCGCTGACGGCGGATCTCTCTTGCAGTCTCTCACTGCATCCCGGCACGCATCCTGAATATCATCGTTGGATTCACCTTCCGCCTCGGCAATACCGCCAGCGGTAATGCCCACTAAATCGCAGGCCTGAGTGGCCACGATTTTGTCGATTTTTTCCTCCACATTCATCCGGGCGGTAAAAATGGTTTCACACAACTCTGTTGCCTCATCATCGTCCAGGTCTACACCCGGAGTATCGTCATCGACATTGGCCTCGATTTTCATATCGGCATCCGGATCTTCCTTCTTCACCTCACATCCACCCCAAATCAGCGTCCCAAGCAACGCCGCCCATACGCATTTCAATTTTGTCATATCACTCTCCTTACAAAATCCAGGCATTCATCTGGCATGGAAACCAGCTGTGCACTATCCCAGTCAACTCATTTGTACACACTAACGGTATTACGTCCGACGGCAAAAACTTTGTAGATACAGTAAAGATTTTTTTTTTAAGATGGTCTGACGCGACAAAGAAGAGACCGTTGATTCGAAAATTCACATGTCTTCCATCAGCAGTCCGCTGGATTACGATATTCCGTAACGAGGATACACTCCCATACCGCCAGCTCATGACACGTTTGTAATTCATCAATACATGAGGCTGCCGCACCGAAATCGATTGTATTGTCAGACATACACGCTTTGTATTCGTCAACGCCACCAACAGCATCGCCAACAGCAGAATCAGTCTGTGCGCACAAATCGACTACCGCATCCCTGATATCGTCAAAATCGTCGTTTCCATCTGTATTTTCACTAAGTGTAACTCCATTTGCCAATATCGTATACCTCGTATCGATGTGCAGCAGTGCTTTGTTTTTAAGGCGAATGAACCCGTAGTATTTTACGCGGGCGACGCCAGAAAATGAAACAGTGGCTGGAGCAGCTGTCGAACATACCTGGAACGACATTCCTTGACGTCCAGCTGAAGTGGTATAAACGAATCGTACAGTTGAGGCAGGAGTGCGGTCATCATCAGACTGCTCCACAGCTGAACGAGGATAAGCCGTAATTGTTCACCATCGCAATTGCTGTTTTTGAGAGCCAGGCGTTCTTCCAGTTGTGAAAGAAACTGGTTTCCCTGCTGCACGGCTGGCCCATCATAGCGCTGATCGACAAGCGCATCGCGCAAGTGCGCATAGCTGAGTCTTGGCGCGCGGTACAAATCCGCCGCAAATGCCTCGAAGACGTCTGTCAGGGCATCGTTGAGTGGCATGCCATTTCGGGTCAGGTTATCCAGTGCGTCAATAATTTCTCCAAAAGTCCATTCGAGGGATTTCTCCATCGCAAGTCGAATCAGATTGTCCTTGCTGCGAAAATAGTAATTGATGGCGGCGCTGTTGACGCCCGCTTCCCTGGCAATGTCGCGAATGCCGGTGGATTCAATCCCTCGCTGTTCCATACAGACAAGCGCAGCACTTACGATTCGGTCATGGGGGCTCAACGGAATAGCCTCACCGCCTTTGTCACCAGCTGACTGCAAGCCGATCTTTGTGGATTTTTTCATCTTTTCCCGCACCTCTGTTGACACTATTCCCGAGTTTTGTCACACTGTCAAACGTTAGATTAAATCAATTGATTAAATCAATTGAACAGGTTGAAAATATGATTAAAATTATGATTTCGGTTTGGCTTCCATTTCTTATATTGGTTGCAACTCCTGCATATAGTAGCCTGCCGTGTCAATCCCATTCATCCACCGCGAATGCGGCTGGTACAAAATCGAATGCCGAACGTTCAGATCAACAAACCAATGATTGCATTGAAAAATGTTTGAATGACGCCGACGCACGATATGACAAAAACGCGGTCAAAGCAGTTATGGCGACTGTTCAGGATACGTTCCCGCCAACGTCCCATGCCTACAATTATTATTTGGCCAGAGGATATGAAATTTTATCCCGGGCGACAGATGCGGTCACCAATACTCGAACCAGGGCAAATGAAAAGCTGGCCATAAAATCTTTATACTACATCGAAAAGGCGCTTTTGATGAATCCGCAGCATGCGGACAGTTATCGCATTTATTCAGAGATGCTGGGGCGACGCATTTATGGTGCGTCGACCGGCATGAAGTACGACGCAATTTCATTGGCCGCGCTCGATAAAGCACTTTCCATTGACCCGAAGAACCATCGGGCGCTGCTGAGAAAAGCTGTCAATTGTTTGCAGCGGCCCGTCCGATATGGTGGCAATCCGGATGAGGCGTTGCGGATTTTAACCCGGCTAAACAAAACATATCCTCAAAATTCCCGGGTGATATATTATGTTGGCGACTATTACCGCAGAGTGGGAAACCTTGCGTTGTACAGAGCGTCTCTCAAGCAGGCAGTGGCAATAAATCCACAGGAATGGCCCGCCATCCGGGAACTCGAAGAACAGCAATTGCAAAAACGGCGGATTCGCATTCATGCGATCGATGTGCGCAATAAACTCAATACCTCGGAACTCCTTATAAAAAGACGGCTTTCGCCATTTGTGGGACAAATCTTTACACTCGAAAGCAAAACGCAGATTGAGACAGCTTTAACATCCATTCCACCCATCGATGGTGTTTCATTTAACTACACCTTGAACAAAGAGGGCCTCGACATCGAACTGCAGATTGATGAAGACAATATGAGAGTTTTTAACCTTGCCCTCGGACTGAATCTCTCCCTGGATGCCGAACGCAACGTAAATTGGTTTTTCGGGGATGCTCCCAGCGCAGTGTTCGGGCTGTTCTATTTCGAAACCAATAATTTTCTCGGAACGGGTGATACGTTCAGTCTGGCATCCGCCGCCGTTTATAATGATATGCGCTATCAGCATTTCACCAGGGGGCTGGATTCCCGCTTTTTTCTGACGTTCAACGTCTTTCCCCTTGAAAAGACATGGTACCATAATGGCGAACGCACCGGCCCCGAGCCGTATCAATACATATGGGTGAAAGGAGAGGTCGGACTCGGAAAATCTTTTGAGATGGCCGACGTGTTTTTGATGCAGTCTATAAAAAAAGACGTCGTTGTTAAAACCCATGACTATTTCAAAAAGCCTGCGGAATCGGTCACAATGTCTACCTATCTTCATGCATCCTTTGGCTCTATTGCATACCTGGACACCTTTTGGCTGATGGATGGCATAAAACTGGAGCTAACGCCTGAGATGATATTCAAACCGGGATACGCCAGGTGGGGTTATACAGACCAGCCTCTGAATCACAACGGCCGACCCATGTTTAAACTGGCCGGCCGATTGGGGATGTACAAAACTATTTTCAAGACGATTTCGCTGCGTGAAGACATATTTTATCTGTACTGCGCAAACCCCTTTCTGCTGGAGCAGTTTGCCGTTGGCAAAGACGCTGTTATCGACCCGTTTAGCATGAAGCTGAGGGGATTTTATCAGGAGGAGTTTGTGACCCGCCATGGGATTGTGGCCAATACTTTCGTTTCCTTTCCACTCTTTACAAAAAACATGCGAATGGGATTGTTTTATGATTTTGCGGTGCTTTTTGAGACCCCCCAACAACGGAAAAATCAAACCAAATACGGTGCCGGAATGCAGCTATTGTTTAAGCTGCCATGGCATCTGGAATTTGTTGCACAGGGCGCTATCGGCATCAACGCCCACCGAAAACGCGGCCCAGGGATTGAGATGGACTTTTATATCTCAAGGCTGTTTGTGCGTTAAGTAATGCGGTGTTGAAAAATATTGAAAATGTAAAAATCAGGAATTTTTCGTGATCATAATGGCATCGGACATCCTATAATCATAACTAGACGAATTGAAGATTGGTCGCGTATATTGAGAAGTAACGTTTTTTGCTGATGAAGAAGGTGCTTATGATAATTACCCAAAAAATTATATGGTTTTTGCTGTTGCTGATTGGTTTCGCTTTTTTTGCAATTGCGTGCAGAGACCGCGCAGATTCATCGGCAACCACCAGTGATGAAAGCAGTGATGCGGATGTTGATGGTGACAGCGATACCGATGCTGATTCCGATACTGATGGTGACAGCGATACCGATGCTGATTCTGACACCGACGCTGATTCCGACACTGATGGTGACAGCGATACCGATGCTGATTCTGACACTGACGCTGATTCCGACACTGATGCTGACAGCGATACCGTTACAGACACGGATACGGATAGCGTCACTGACAATGATACTGCAACGGATTCACAGACGGATACGGCGGGTTGCAGCAATTTGCCGGCGCTGCCCCGAACTGCCACACGACTGGAGTATTTTCCCGCATCGGAAGATTTCGTTTTTGACAATGCCGGAAACATTGTTCAGGTGACCAATGATGGCGCGACTCTTGTAATGAAATCCTCATACAGCGGCGAATCCACTGTTTTTGCATCTATCAGCAACAATTGGCCCCAGGGAACCCGCATATTGCCTTCCGGGGAAATAGTGGTGACCAACGCGGACAAAAATGAACTGCTGCGCATCTATACAAACGGCGGTTTCGAATCTTTCGTCAAAGGTATCGCCAGCCCCAACGGTCTGGCGGTTGATATGGATGGGTTTATTTATGCCACCAGTGCGGAAGGAAAAATTTTTCGAGTCGATCCGGTTGCCAACAGTTATGAAACCGTTCTCGAAGTCCCCGGGGCTTCATTTGATGGCATAACATTCAGTCCGGACTATAAAACACTGTATTTCGATGAAGAGATGGGCAACGTGCACAAAGCGGTGGTCAATGCAGATGGTACGCTGGGTGAAGATGAGGTAATCGTCAATGTCCTGGATGAAGTGTTCCAGGATAACGAATACATGATGGGGTGGGGAATGCTGGACGGCATGACCATTGATGCCTGTGGCAATCTATATGTGGTGGAAATGGACGGTTTCATTATTCGTGTCACGCCATCCGGTGAAGTGGAAACGGCAGTCTCATTGGGGGGCGATGAAGACATGGAAGATTTTCAGGGAATGGAAATGATTCCAGCGGTGAATTTTGGTTCCGGCAAAGGCGGCTGGAAGAAGGACCATCTGTATATCGTTAGTTTTAATGGCGGCCTGTATGAAGTGGAAATGGGCGTCACTGGAAAACAGGAACCGCATCTTCAATAACGATGACGTCTGGTAACCATGGGTCAACCAATAGCTCCTCAAGGCCCCCTTTCAACTTTTCTCTATGGCGGACTTGAAAGGGGGGACCCCAAAAAGGCGACACGAGCCACGCTCCGCAGATTTCTTCCATCGCTGTTTTAATCCTGCGGGGCAGCGTTGAGCTGGATACAGGCGTTCTTTTCGATTTTAGCACGTTCGGCCAATCCCCGATCCTCGAAGATGGCGCTGAGCATGCAGTGGGCGTCGGCGTGAAACGGATTGAGCGCGATGGTGACCAGTAAATCCTGTTCCGCTTCCTTTTGGCGGCCCAGTTTGGTTTGGGCTTCACCGGCCTGCAGAAAAACTGTGGAATGATTGGGATACAGCTTTTTCATCGGGTTGAGCAGTTCCAACGCCCGTTCCGCCTGGTCGCGCGCCAACAGAGTGCTCGCCAATCGATCCACAATGTCGGTGGTGGGAATTTCGTTTTTGTGCAGCGCCCACTCGTATTCCTTTTGCGCCGCCTCGATATGACCGCGAATGCGCAATAAGTCGCCTACCCGGATGTGCCGTCGCACCTCTCTGCCGAGGATGGGGTCAATGTAGGCGTTCTCGGGGCCCTCTCCACTTTTAAATCTGCGCTGCATCAGTGGTACCAGAGTGGTCTGCACCGTCTGGGTGGCGGGTAGACTTTTTTGCCACCATCGAAACAGTTGATTAATATCGTAACCGGTGGTGGCGGCGAACGCGTCATCCAGAGACATGCGTGCACTGAGTTTGAGCAGTGTCTTAAGGGAGTTGTCGTCGCGAAACCGTCCGGTAACAAATCGCAAAAAGCTAAGGCCCTGGGCGTAGGCCAGCGCGGCATCCTCCTGGTTTGGCAGATACGATACCGACGGATGGAACCGCCTTAAGGGAATGAGCCGTTTTTCCCGCGTGGCCTGATCGAGAAGATATGCCAGTACAGGTGTTAAATCGCTATAATTTACATTGCGCCATTGGGCCTCCAGCAGTTTGGCAATGCCTTCATGCAGCCAAATGGGAGCGCGATTGTCCGTCACCCGGGTTATCGCCATATGAGTGAGTTCGTGGGCGAGGGTATCCAGCCAGGGATATCCGCCCACAATGAGCCTTGGGGAAAGAATCATAATGCGGTTGTACTTTGAAATCGCCACCGTCCCGGTGGCTTCAATCTGCTCGGTGGAGAGACCGCACAAATCGGACAGCATCTCCACGCTGGGCACAATGTACACGCGAATGGCAGATGCTGTATCACCCAGGACGCCTTTGAGCTTTTTTTGCTGCTTTTGGAGTGTGTCCATGGCGTACGGCACCAGCAGTGCATCATTATTGTTGCGATAGTAAAAGGAAATGCCTTTGCCTGGCGTTACATTTTTTAAAGATGCGCTGTGCCGTCTGGAAATCTCCACCTGGTCGCGCAGATATTTCCAATCCAGCTCTGTGCGTTCTTTTTGAATGGCGTCATTGAGCAGGGAGTTGGCTTTTTTATAATTACCGCCAAAAAAAGCAAACTTGCCGCGCACATACTTGCCTTCCGCCGAATTCTGCTGCTCATCGGTCAATGCCAAAAGTTCATCCCTGGCCGTTTCCAGCTGATAGCTGTCAATATGGCGTTCAATGACTTTAAGATTCGACGATTCCTTTGCGCCGGCCAATGCGCAGTATAGAAAAACGATCAGCGACGCAAAGGTCGATTTTTTATCGAACCAGTGTTTCATAATACTTTCTAATGGCTTCCCGATAATGCTCGGGCAGTTGGGCACGCATGGCATTTAAAATATCTTCCCTGTATTTTTTGGGCACGTTGTATTCGCTGGGACCGGGAATATACACCTCTCTGGATTCGCTGGTGACGGTGCTCTGCACCAAAACCGTGTTGCCGGTTTTTTTCAGATTCTGACGTAATGTCGTCAGTTCATCGAGGGCCATGGTCTGATACCGGGCCGCATCCTGCAATTCTCTTTTTTCAAGCGCACTGGTGCCCGCCCGCATATGTTGGCTCACTGTTTTGAGCGCCTGCTGGGTTTGCGAACTGATGTATTGAAAATCATTTTTCTGCTCTTTGACCCAGGTGGCTATTTTGCGGGTGTTGACCGTGAGACGACGCTGGTCAAATGAAAATGTTCGGATGGTGCGCTTGTCGCGTTCATTGAAAATGCGCTGCGGATTGGGGAAGGCTGCATCAATGTTATCAACGATTTGCGTGGACAGTTTTTCAACTGCATCCAGTTGGGCGAAGGTTTTGTCGGAGATAGTGCTGCTTTTGGCCAGTTGAATCCGTGTTTTGATTTCCTGGGCAATGTCCAAAGTGCGGTCCAGGTCCCCCTGGCGCAGCACGTCGTTCATGCGCCGGGTCAACTCTCGAAGCTGTCCCACAGTACGCGCCGACGTCACCAGTTTGGGGTCCCTGATTTTCTCGATAGCGGTGCGAATCCGTTTAACCAGCCGGGATTGAGACTGCACCAGACCATCGATTTCACTGCCCATCATGTTGAGCACTTTTTCCTTGTATCGTCGCTGCAGACCAATGGTTTTTCGTCTCAGCTGCAATTGTGAGGTTTCGGTGTTGCCCAGTTTTTCCAGCAGCGACTCCACAAACTGATTGTGTTTGCCAAACCGCTCATTCTTAAACGCCAGGTGCCCGCCTTCCAGACTGGCCATCAGTTGCGAAACGGTATTGGACAGTTTTTCGGCGATTTCCAGCGCCTTCTTTATTTCGCCACTGCTCAACGCCTGCTCGATTTTTTTAAAGTATCGGTCCAAATCGACCGTTTCCTCCAGCGCCTGATTCACCCCCGCCGACGCCACCTGGCCGCGAACTTTTCCCATTTTTTCCGCCAGGTAGTGCGCTGTACGCTGCATGCGACGAATAGATTCCAGAATACTGCGACGGGTACGCTCCGAGCGTTTGGTTTGGTACAGTTTGAGCAGTTCTGACAAATCATCCCGCTGCTGCGCCAGCAATTCCCCGCTCTCGTTCATGGTGTAAAACTGCATATCCAAAATCAGGTCATCCACCTGCGCAATGGATTTTTCAAGCAGACGCACCGTGACCGAATCCACTCCCAGACGCTTTTTGTGGGGCGCCAGGGGGGGCTCATTCAACCGGGCTTCAAACAACAACTGATTGGTCAAATCTTCGCGAATCTGTCGCCAGGTATCCCGCAACATCGGCGTTATGCCCGGGACTTCTTCAAACCGGCGCAGCAGTTTCACAATGGCGCTGGTCACGTCTTCGGTTTCGCCACGCAGTTTTAAAAAGCGCTCGCGCACGTCGTTATCAATGTCTTTGCCGGTGGGCATGGGCGTGGTTAAACGATGGGCCAGAAGGTCCACCATGGCATCGAGAATTTGCCCCTGACGCACAACAAGTTCCTGCTGCCGTGACCGGGGCGTCATGATTTTCACCGTCACCGGCTCGGAATTGCTGAACTTGGGACCGCGAATGGTGTCATCGTCGTACACCCGCACCAGCAACTCCACATCGTGCACATCCTCCAGTTTGACGCTGGTCACGTTCCAACGGTAATCGCTGCGCAGATGCGTCACATTGGGAGCCGCATGGGCAATGGTGCGTTGCACATTTACATCTCTGGCACTGCGCACAATCAAATCGATGTGTTGAATACCGTGGTCGTCATGGGCCTCAAATTCCACCAGCACGTCCCCATCGGCATCGACTTCGATGGCTTTGGCCGGGCGCAACAGCCGAATGGTGGGGCGACGATCGGTTTCCACCAGCACACTGCGGCGAGGCCCGCGTATCAGTTGCCGCTCATTGCCAAGGGCCAGAGAAAACCATTCAATATCATCCACCAGAAACTTTCCCGCCACCCGGCCATCGGATAAAAATCCCAAATCCAGTCGATCGCCGTTCGACAGTTCAATGCTTCCCACAGTGGCGTCGGACTCGATGGGGGTAGCCTCCACAATAACCGTGGTGCCCAAAGGTGCTTCCAGACCTCCCGAGAAGGCGTGAAGCACTTTGTCCTTCTTGCCCAGATATTCGGGGTATTTCAGTTTGAGTGACAAATCGCGCACCACCGGATGCAACCGCTCCTGAATCACCGGGGACTCGGGCAGTTCCTGATCTGTAAAAAAACTGTTCATCCCCGCCTCGATGACGGGCTGGTATGTGGCGCTGAAAAAAAACGTCGTCAGCGACGCCAGCATAAACAGAATTACGGCGGGCAATAACCGCCGCAAAGGAATGACCAGCCGGGGGGGGATTTCAGCCAAAATTCTATAGGTTGTGGCCAGGTGCTGCTGCAACAGGAAACTGGAAAAGGGCGGTGCAGCTCCCGGGACGGCGTGGGCGGCAATAAACTGGTCGGCACTGATAATGGCGGATCGATAACCGGGTGAGGCACTGCCGATTTTTTCCGCGATGGCGGAGGGTTGACGCAGCTGGCGCAGTGGCAGAAGCAACGTGGTGACCAGAGTGCCGCCCACCACGCCCAGCCAGATAACAAATCCACTGATGCGAACGTTGGCGCCGCCCCACCACCCCAGAGCAAACAGCAATGAAGAGGTCAACACCGGTATCGCAATCCCCAGCCATAAAAGCGAACTCGCCAGCAAATGGGTTCGGGCTCGTCGTCGATAGCGTTCAAATGCGCTGGAAACGCGGGCGATTTCCTGTTCCAGTGTGAGTTGTTCTTCCATTGGCTGCATGCAATATGTACAGTTTCACGAAAACGCGCTACCATGCCCGCTTTCTTTTAAATGAATCAAGGTAACTTTGTGCAATGTATGGATAGTACAAAAGAAAAACAATGACAAATACAGCGAACACATCAGAGAGCGGCCCCTCGGGCATCGGAAACCGACGCATCATTGCTATTCGCGGGTGTAAAGGCGGTGTGGGCGCCAGTATGATTGCCACCAATCTGGGAATTTTTCTGGCGCAAATAGGCAAGCGGGTCTTGCTGGTGGATGCGGATTTTAGCAATGGCGCCATGCACTGCTGGCTGGGAAAACTGCAACCGGAACGGTTTATCACTCAGGTGCTTCACGAGGGGATGACCATCGAAAAAGCGGCCACGACCACCGATATTACCGGACTGTATCTGTTGGCAGGACGTGCGGGGGCAGGCGGTACCGGATCCCTGTCCGCGGCACGGGCCGAAACCTTTCTGTGCCAGCTGCGCGCAGTGAGCGTAGACTATGTGATTATCGATTTATCAAGTGATTTCGAGGACTTCACGTTGTCGATATTTACCGAAGCCGATTATCCCATCCTGGTGACGGCCCCATTGCCCGATGCGGTTGAAGTTACCTACCGGTTTATGAACGCCGCCTGGCTGCATCTGCTATTGGCATCCGACGAAATTCAGGACGAAAAGCTGCTGGCGCAGATTCGAGGGGCGTTGTACCAGCAGGGCGCCCCGGTTTCACCCCGAGAATTTACATCGACACTTGCAAATTTGGACAGCGATGCCGGCGAAACGGCTAAGGAACTGTCCGTGATGTTTCACCCCCTGCTCGTTATCAATCAGGTGAAAATAAAGGAAGACGAAGAACTTGGCGCGGCCATGGTATCTGCCGCAGCCCGATGGACCGGACTCAATCCGATGGTGCTGGGCACCATTGGCTGGGATGAAAATGTGTGGCTCGCCATGCGTCGCTCCCGGGTCCTTCTAATCGAATTCTCCCGCAGCCAGGTATGTAAGGACCTGGAGCAGGTTCTGCGCCGTATCCTCAGTCTGCAGCACACGGATGTCGCCTCCCGGGTCACCGTTCCGCCGCCCACATTGCGGCAGAACTACTACCAGTTGCTCGAAATATATCCCGGGGCGTCCGAGGAGGAGATTCGCCGGGCGCACAAGCAGCTGTTCAATTGGTTTGGTCTCGAGGGTCTGGCGGTACGGGGCGCGGCCACCGAGCCGGAACGCGAACTGTTGCAGCGCCGTGCCGAAGAAGCCCATGCCAGATTGCTGGACAGGTCTGTAAGGCGCGAGTACGACCGAAAGAATTTTCCCGAGGGATTTATCCCCACAGAAGAACAGGACGCCGCCCCCCGTGATAGCATCGCCGGAACGGTAACCGCCACACATGAATCACTGCCCAAAGTGGTGCTGAGGGAAGGGGATGTGGTAGACGGGGCCTTTTTAGGCAACCTGCGCAAGGAGCGGGGCGTGGAACTGGCCGACATCTCCAACCGGGCCAAAGTGTCTGTGCGCTACCTAAAGGCCATCGAACAGGAAAAATTCGCTGATTTGCCCGCTGCCGTATTTACCCGGGGATTTGTCACCGAATTCGCCCGCTTTTTAAAAGTCGACCCCCGAAGAGCCGCTACGGATTTCATGCGAAAGTACGACAATTGGCAGCGAAAAAGATAGGGCATATTCCTGTTTTGTGCCGCAAACACGAATGGACATCGGCAGACCCCAACGCTGGGGCCAGGGGAATGAATCGTTTTGGATACATGTATTGTACGGCTTCGCCGTTTAACTTGATTTACAATGTTCACCTACCATATTATCGTTAGAGAATTGGTTTCCGACTGCCACAGTATGTTTCAGATGTTGCAGGTGGAAACGCGACAGGGGTTCAATTTATGAAATCTTCCACGCAAGTTGCGGATTTATTACTGTCAAACGGTGTGATTACAAAGGGAGCTCACAACAAAGCGGTCGAGTATATGAATAACTTCGACTGCCATATCATTGATGCCCTGATTGACAGCAATATGATAGAAGAAGAAGCGCTGATAAAATGGCTGGCGCAGCAGCACCGCACTAAGTTTGTGACCACTTCCAAACTCAAAATCGCTAAAATCGGCCAACTGGTGCTGCAGAAAATTCCACCGGACGTGGCGTCAAAATACAACGTGTTTCCCATTCTTTTCGACCAACCGTCGGGGACCCTGTCGGTGGTGACCAGCGATCCTGCCAATATTTCAATGATTGATGGGATTCGCAAGTTGGCCGGCGCCGCCCAAATCCGGTGCTTTGTGGCGCGCCCTGCAGCGATAAATGCGGCCATCAATAAGTTTTACAAGGGCGATATTCATGCATTTACCGCCATCGACAAGGAATCCATCGCCGCATTCCAAAGCATGATGGATGTTTACGAGCGCAACCTGCTCGATGAGGGGGCCATGGTGGCGGCCAGTGCCGAGGCGTCCACGATGGGGCGCAAGGAACAGGTGTTGTCGGAGGAGGATTTGGCCCGCAGTGATCGTGTCAGTCTGATGTCCGGCGGCGCCAAATCCAGTGGCCACTCTCTGGAGCTGGCCAAAGTGATGGTGTCTCTTCTGGAAAGCACCCGGGAAAATCTGAGTGGACACTCGGTGCTCACTTCCAATTACACGCAAAAGATGTGCGAACGAATGGGGCTGCCCCATTCGGAAACATCGGCCATTACGCTGGCGGCTCTGCTGCACGACGTGGGTAAAAGCGGCCCCTACCATCTGACAGCATTCAATGTGGCCGAATGGCAGGGACATCGCACCAATGCCCAAAAGCGATATGAAACACCGGTGCGTATTTTTGAAACAGCGGAATTGCCGCGTTCCACCATCCAGTCCCTGCGCAGCATGTACGAGCGCGTGGATGGTCTGGGAATGCCCGACGGATTGCGCAAAAACGAAATACCGCTGGGATCACGCATCATTGCCATTGCCGACACCTTTACCGATTTAACATCCAATCCGCGAAATCCCTACCGTCGGCAGTTGACCACCACAGAAGCGATGCAGGTGATTGACCAGGGCAAAAATACAGTTTTCGACGGCAATCTGGTCGCCCTGTTTACACTGGTAGTCACCGGCGACGATTTGAAGCGGAAATTGCTCACCGGCGCGCAATCCGTGCTGGTGGTGGATTCAGATGCGGAGCAGTGCGCCATTATGGAGATGCAGCTCACCGCCCGGGGCTTTAAAACAAAAACGGTTCGACGCGCCGATGAAGCGATTCGCATGCTTATCAATGAACCGGCAAATCTGATTTTGTCCGAGGTGGAGTTGAAGCCGTTCGACGGATTTGAGTTTAAAAGTCGCCTCAATGAAGACAAACGCACATCGGATATTCCACTGTTTTATTTTACCGCCCGGGCCGATGGCAAAGACGTGGACCGGGGCTTCAGTCTGGGCGCCGCCGATTATCTGGTAAAGCCGTCAAACATTGAAGTGGTGGCCACCAAAATCCAGAAGTATCTCTCCAGGGAAGCGCCCCGCGCCGGTGCCGACGGTGTGTCGGGGTCCCTCAAGGAAATGTCCATTCCGGATTTGGTTCAAATTCTGTCCCACGGTCAAAAGACCGGCATGCTGAAATTGGGATTTCAAAACGGACTTCATGGGGAAATTCACTTTGTGCGGGGCGACATTTACAACGCCATGTACGGCAAATCCCGAGGCGAAGAGGCGTTTTTTACCATGTTAAAACACCGGGAAGGCAATTTTTCGATTGATCCTGGATTTGAAGCGGAATCCAAAATTATCAATATGACTGCCGAGATGCTGCTGCTGGAAGGCATGCGGCGCATGGATGAAGAAAACCGGTGACGCCGGCGCCTGGACCCATTTCGGAATCGGCTAACGGTTCAATCTGGCATGAACCGCGATTTGCCGGGTATCTTCGGTAAGCCCACCCGCCTCATCACTTTCGGCGAAATCCGCACGAATGGCCGTGACTACAAAGCCCGCATGGTGCAACAGGTCGCGTATCTGATGCACGTACAGGCAGCGCTGAGCGATGGTGTGTTCCAGCTGCTGTTCCTTTGCCGTTCCTGCGTTCATCACGAAAATATAAGATGTATCGAATCGCTGAGGATCGCCGGTGGACAGGGTTTTTTCGTACACCTCCACCCGTTTGCCGTCATCGTCAATAACCGCGGTGTCCACGTAGGCCTCATCTTCGATGCCGTCGTTCTCGAAATCATCGGGAACGTGGTACACATCAAAAATCAATTCGCCGTCGTCCAGCAGATGCGCGGCCGCACGCGCAAATACCTTTGCCACGTCGTCCAGGGACAACATGCAGAGCAACCCATTAAAAGGAATGATAATTCGGTGAAACTTTTCGCCCAAATCAAAGGAGCGCATATCTGACAGATGAACTGGAACCGGTGAGGCAAAACGGGACATGGCGTTTAAAAATCCATCGCGCATCTGCGCATCGTTGTCCAGCCCCACCACATGACAGCCGGCGTCCATAAGTGCGGCGGCCACGCGACCATTTCCGCACCCCAGCTCCAAAACAGTCATCCCTGCCTGGCAGTGTTTGACGTAGTATGCCACATCCCCTGGATTTCCGGTATGCAGCAGGTTGTACAATCTGTGAATGGTGGACATATTACTCCCTTTGCCACTGTGAAACCGCCACTGCTGCCGCCAGCCGAACATCCTGACGCGAATGGGCCAGCAAAGACACAAACACATCTCTCAATTGGGGGATAAATCGATATCGGGCCACCGTATCTGCAGCTACATCAGCGGATCTCAACCGCCAGCGCAATTGCCGAAGCGCCCGAATGTCTCCGGACTGGGCCAGCAGCAGCTGGGCATTTTCGTTTCCCGCTTTCCCGTTTTCTTCCAGTTTCGTCCGCGCCTTTTCAAGATACACGCCCCGTCCAAACAGATACATGGCCGCAGCGGTGCTTACCGCCGAAGACGGATCATCAATGAGGTGCAAAATTCGCTCATCGGCGTTTTCGATATTTCCATAGCGTAACAAGGTAATTGCTTCGACGCGAATGGCGTCATTCGTTGCGTCCAGGGCATCGAGCAACCGCGCTTTCCCTTCTGGCAGATGCCGATGGGCCAGCTCCGCCGCTGCCTGCAATCGGGCCTCTGTCATGGGGCCTTTGGCAAATCGCACCAGCCAGTTCATGTCTGTTTGTGTGGCGATTTGCAGCAACCCCTGCAGCGCAGCGCGCTGGACACCCATGTTGGCATCATTGGCGATGGTCTCTCTGAGTAAAATGGTGTGACGCTGTTCCAGCACGAAACCGCATCGAGCTGCGGCGGCCCGAACATGGGGGAGTGGATCGTTTTTCAGTCGTTCCACCAGAATGTCAGCGGTGTCGAACTGTGCAGGAAGGCGACACAGCGCAGCGACCGCCGCCGCGCGAACGGTGCTGTTCAAATCCTGGGTCATCAGGTGCAGTTTGCTGCGTGAAAGCATTGACGAAAGCGTGGTGGCCGCCAGTGCGCGCAGGTCGCTATTGTCACTGTCCAGATAGTAGCGGCCGGGATTTTGGGCCAGACGCGTGTTGCGGTTCAGAACAATTTCGGCCATTTGTGCCGCAACTTCATTCCGGTGCTGTCCGCGGAGTGCCAACAGCGCCTCGTGGCCCGCGTCCGTGGATTCGGGCAGTGCCAATACCATGGATTTGGGCGCGTCGCTTTCGAGGGCAGCCTGTTGAATGATGCGCACTGCCAGTTGAAACTCCAGCTGGGCATTTCCATTTGTGCGACGTAAAGCCGTTTGCCAGTCTTTTTGAACGACCGCTGTTTCAATGGGGGCAAACGCAGCACCACAGCCCGCATACAACGCGGCCCAAAAGAGACATCCACACAAATAAAAACGGTGATTCATGAATCAACACTCAGCAGCGCCGCACCCAGGACGCCCGCGGAATCGCCCAGTTGATTTTGAACGATGGGCGTATGACAGATATCGCTGAACACATACTGCGCTACTTTTTCAAATCCGAGTCCATAGAGCTGGGGCACATTGGAAACGCCTCCTCCCAGAACGATGATGTCCGGGTCGAGAATATTGATCACATTGGAAAGGGCGCGTCCATAGTTGTCCAACAGGGTTTCGATGCTCTGACACGCCGCAATATCGCCCGAATTTTCCTTTTCGAGAATTCTTTGCAATGGCAGGCGCATGCCGGTGATGGATTCAAAAAAGTTTTCCACCCCAGGACCCGAAATAAACTGTTCCACGCAACCGCGTTTTCCGCAGTAGCATCGATCGGGGTGATCGGGCCAGAGCGTGGTATGACCCCATTCGCCGCAGATGGTGTGTGGGCCATCGCGAAACGCGCCGTTGATCACCAGCCCGCCGCCAACGCCGGTGCCCATAATGACACCAAATACCATATCGTGTCCTTTGCCCGCCCCCAGTTGCGCTTCCGCCAGGGCGAAGCAGTTGGCGTCGTTGGCAAAGCGCAGCAAAAGCGGCACTCTGGCCTGAACATCCTGTCTGAACAGGCGGCCATTAAGGCATGTAGTGTTTGAGTTTTTAATTCGTCCTTCGCCATCGGTACTGCCCGGCATGCCCACACCAACGGCATGGATGCCGGGATAGTCTTTGATGAACTCCACAATAAAGCGGGACACGGTTTCCACCAGCGCATCATATCCGTTGTGGGCGCGGGTGGGAATCCGCGTTCGGTTGAGGACGTGTAATTCGCCGGCCCGCTCGATGGCGACTGCCTCAATCTTTGTTCCACCAATATCAATGCCAACCGATGCGATGCTCATGGTTTAATGGAGATCCTTAAAAGCCGCTCTTGTTGCCACCGCACATAAAGCACCCCACCACTTTGCCGTCGGTGCTGTAGTGCAGATTGTAGCTGTGAACGCTGCGATTGCAGACGGGACAGACAGATGGGCCCGACACAGGGGCGGAAAATTCCGGCTCAGCATGGGACTTCGCGTTCATCGCGTCATTCTCCATGTCGGATTCGTCGGGATCCTTGAAAACCGGTACCGGCGGCGCCACCGAATACAATTTAATCGATTCGAATCGAATGCGCTGCTCAGACCCCAGTGCCATCAATTTGCGATGCACCCGCCGACAGGTGTCTTCCATGTCGCTGTTGGAAAGCGTATCCCCCACCCGTTCACCGGCAATCCAGTCCTTGCGTCCCACAGGGGTGAGTTCAATTTCGGTATCCGTCTGCTCAACGAGCGTGCGCACCGCATCTCTGAGGGACTGTTCCGCCTTTATTCCAATTAAGATATCCAAACTTTTTATAGTACTCATATTGTCTTTCTGAGATAAACCAACTTGGAAAATTTCGCAATATGCCTCATTGGTCTCTCCTAATTCAATACATCCTGAAATACCGACATGAAATCATTGTATTGCTTTTCAAGTGAAAAATTCTCCATATGCAGATTGCCCGCTTCTATCATTTGATTGCGGTAGGCTTCGTCTTCCATTTGATGAATGGCCCTGGCCCATGAATGGACGTTGGCGAAATCATCGATGAGCAGTCCTCCATCGCCCACCGATTCCGGCAGTCCCCCCGTGTTGGACGCGACAACGGGAATCTGGTTGTACATGGCCTCAAGGGCCACCCGCCCAAACGGTTCTTCCCACTGGGACGGGATTATCAGTGTTCGCGTCAAATTGTAGATGGTGGCCACATCCGGTGATCTGCGCGCGTGAACCACATTTCCCGACCGCACCAGCGCCACCCCGTGAGAACGGGCGTCCATAAACCCCTCCACAAACAGAAAGGAGTGGTCCGGCAGCTCTTCTTTGACCAGCTGTTCCACAATATCAAGGCCTTTGCGGGAACTGGGATTGAAAAAGGTAATGAAATCGCCATGGGCTTCGGTCACTTTAAAGGTCTTGCTGCTGGGCACGGGATAAATCACTTTTGCCTCCCGTTGCCACTGTTCGCGAATACGGCCCACCATAAATTCGCTGTTGGTCATGATTTGCGCGATTTTGTGATGGATGTCCTCAAACAGTTTCATTACCGGTTCCAGTTCATGGATGTAAATGACCACCGGAAGTGAATAGTGGTCGAACAGATGCATCATTCGATGAACGTCATCAACGCTGCAGGAGGTTTCCGGTGAAGACGTCATTACAATATCGGGGCGAAAAGATTCAATGGTGGCGGAAAGTCGCCGGATAAAATCACTTTGAACCAGGTTTACCCGAACCCCATCGGCCACGTATCCCCGCTGCCTGGTGGTGCCCTCCACATTCGGCGCCACCATGCCAAATACCCGTACGTTCACCCCGTTTCGCCGAAGGCGCCTGGCGAACTCATGATTGGCGATGTCCGCGCCGCTCACCATGGTGGGAAACCACCAGCGGTGATTTGCTATCAGCAATTTGAGCGCTTTTCGGGGCATGATGCATTCCTGTTGTGTCGATTTATGTCGACAGTCTATATCATTTTTTTGGCCGCATCCAAAACGGCAACTGCGGATTTTATGCGACCGAATGGCGCCGCCACCTGTATACCCTGAACCCTCGGCAGCACTTTCTCCATCAGTTCTATGGCGATTTGCAGCCCTTCCTGGCGCTCGTCGCCGTCTTTGTGGGCCTTTGCCATTCTGGCAAGAACCGCTTCGGGGACAGATACACCAGGCATTTCATTGGCCAGAAATTCCGCGTTTCTAAGACTCTGCAACGGCCAAATGCCCGCCAGAACTGGCACCCTGGCGCCGGGGTCCACTCTGTCTAGAAACGATAACAGCTGGTCGGCGTCAAAGACCGGCTGAGTGATGACCCCCAGCGCGCCGGCATCCACCTTAAGCTTCAGTCGTTTCAGTTCCTTTTGCTGATTAACGGCCGTGGGATTCAACCCCACCAGCGGCACATACCCGGTGGGCTGCCCAATGGAGCGACCGCTTAAATCCAGGCCGGTATTGAGCTTCTTTATCATTTTGGTCAACCCAATGGCGTCCACGTCGAAAACGGCGGTGGCGTTGGGGTAATCGCCCATGATAGGCGGATCGCCGGTAATAACCAGTATATTTTTGAGTCCCAGCGCGTAAGCGCCCAGTAAATCCGCCTGCATGCCCACCAGATTGCGATCGCGACAGGCGTAATGCATTACCGTCTCTATCTGAACATCTCTTTCAATCACCACCGCCATGGCCATGGGGCCCATGCGCGCCGAGGCTCTGGGACCGTCCGGAATATTAATGGCGTCAAATCCCGCATCTTTGACCGATTGGCTGCTCACCAGTATGCGCTTGAGATCCCATCCCTGCGGCGGTGTCAGTTCAACGGTGGCCACAAACTCCCCGGCAGCCAGCCTGGCCCCCAGATTCGACCGTTTCGCAAGCGGGATTTCCGGTTTGGCTTCTTCCACTTCCACGATGGTATCCGCAGATACGATCAATGATCGCGCCTCCCCGCTCATCTGTCGAATGGAGGCGGAGATGGCCTGAATGTGCGTCGGCGTGGATCCGCAACAACCGCCCACCACCTGTGCGCCCACCGACACGAACCGCCGTGCGTAATTGGCCATGTAATCCGGCGAGCAAACATAAATGGTGCGGCCTTCCACCTGAGTGGGCAATCCGGCGTTGGGCATGACACTTAAGGGCACGTGGGTCACGCGGCGAATGCGCTCCAGAGCGTCAAGCATGGGCTTGGGACCTACCGAGCAGTTGAGGCCAATCACATCCGCTCCATCCCGCTCCAGCTGAATGGCCAAATCCTCTGCTTTGGCGCCGTACACGGTATTGCCCTCCTGGTTCACCGTGATGGAGCAAATCATGGGGACATCCAATTGCCTCAAACTGGCCACCTGTTTCACCGCCAGCATGGCATGCCGGATTTCATCCAAATCCGAGAAGGTTTCCAGGATGATAACATCCACCCCGCCCTCCACCAGTGCATCGATTTGCTCCACAAATGCGTCGGTAACAGTAAAATCCGCATCCGGTTCCAGCAGCGGCTCAATTTTAACCCCCAAAGGTCCCACCGCGCCTGCCACCAGCACATTGTCCCCGGCCGCCTCTTTGGCCAGCCGCACCCCGGCCAGATTGATTTCTTTTACTTTGCCGGACAAATCAAACGACGCCAGCTTAAACCGATTGGCGCCAAAGGTGTTGGTTTCGATGACCATGGCCCCGGCCGCCACAAAATCCCTGTGAACGCGCGTGACCAGTTTGGGGTCGGTCAGATTGAGCTGATCAAAACAGCGGTTAATGAATACGCCGTGATCAAAAAGGGTTGTTCCCATACCGCCATCAAAGATAACTGTCTGTTTTTCAATTAATGTACGAAAACGATTTTTCATATTTTTCTATCGGGTTACTGTTGAACACTGTGTTATTGCAGTGTTGTCGGTTTTGTTGCAATTTTTTTTGATTCTGTGTCGGCCGTTCTTAACATGAAAAACGGATTTTACCAATTCCGATACCCCGGTATCGGTCCTTTTCAGTTTTGTCCATTCAAAGCTGGACTGTAAAAGGACATTGCTCTATATGTGCATAGGAAATCTAATGTAATTAAAAGGGATTCAAGCATTTTATCCCCCTTTGTCACGGCCCTTGAGGAGGACAATTTTGTTGAAAAGGCTACGTAAACTATTAGCTCTCTTTGTAATGATGTCTTTGTTTTTGCTGAATGCCACTGCGTTTGCACAGGCAGAGGAAACCGATGCGGCGACCGCGGATGAAGCGGATGGGGACGAAGCGACGGAAGACGAAGCGACGGAAGACGAAGAGGAAGCGTCTGATGCTGACGCGGAAGACGATGACAATGACGGCGAAAACGACGGCGATGGCGATGACGATGATGACGACGACGACGACGGAGATGAAGAGAAATCCAAATCCGCCGATGATTTGGCGCTGGATTACGCCGCTCTTGGAGAAATGAATCCCGAAGAGGAGTTGTCCGCTGCGGCCGCCAACAACGGTCCGGCCATCGCTGTCAGCGAAGACTGGACGCAGCGCAATCTGGATATTTTCGAAGTGCACGGCTATTTCCGCATTCGACCCGGGTTGTACAACAAGTTTTTCATCCGCAACGATGATTCCCTGTTTCCGCTGAACACCGATCGGAAAGCCGGTTGCGACGATAAAGACAAGTGCAAGACACTGGCCGGGGCGGATATGCGATTCCTGTTGGCGCCCACCATCAATCTGAGCGAGGAAGTTCGCATTCATTCCGAATTGATTTTCTTCGACAACATGATGATGGGCTCCACGCCATCCTACTCCCAGGACTTCAGCGCCACAACCACGGCCACCGGTTCGGTGATGAACAGCCGACAGGGTGGGACCTCCAACGATTATTTCACCATGAATCGCGTGTGGGGCGAAATGGAAGGTCCCATCGGCAAGCTTAGGTTCGGCCGCATGCCCGAACACTGGGGAACCGGCATGCTCTACAACAGTGGTGACGGGCTCAACGACGATTTTGGCGACTCGGTGGATCGCATTTCGTTTGCGTTTAAAATCAACGGCTGGACCATTATGCCCGCATTTGATTTTCCCAACGAAGGCCTGCAGCTGAACAGCAAAGCAGGACGCCCCTTCGATGTGTCTCAGCTCGACGAGGGCTATCGCGTGGTGGGCGTTCTGGCCTACCAGCACGAAAAAGAAGACCAAATCGCCATGCTCAAGCGCGGCGATTGGCTCATTAACACCGGTCTGCATTTCTCCTATCGATCCCAGTCCATGGATTTCCACTGGACCGGGACTGGCGATTATCCGAACGATGTGCCAGATGACGATGTGGAAAATCAAATTACGGCATACGACCGCGACATGTGGACGGTCACCCCGGACCTGTGGTTCCAGTTTCTGGTCGATACCTTCCATCTCGAATTGGAGCTGGCGCTCAACGTGGGCGAAGTGGGCAGTGCAAACATTGCGCCGCAGTCCAGTGATGCAGCAAAAGCCATGAAAATCCTGTCGTGGGGCGGCGTCCTGCAAATCGATTACGGTTTGCTGTCTGACCAGCTGCGGCTGGGTCTGGAATTTGGAATTGCCTCCGGCGATAAAGACGTGTACGGCCTGAGCGCCCCCGAATCATTTGATCAACGGGAGCGAGAGGATGGCAGCCGCGATAACAAATTTTCGGTTTTTTCTTTTAATCCCGCGTTTGGCGTGGACAATATTCTGTACCGACACATTCTGGGATCTGTCTCCGGCACCTACTATTTCAAGCCGTGGCTGCGCTATGACTTCCTCAATGCCGCCATGGGCAAGAAGCTGGGCGTGCAGTTGGATATCGTTTTTGTCAGAGCCATGTATGAAGAATCCACCATCTATGAACGCGCCGCCAATCTGGGATTGGAAGTCGATGGGCGGGTGGATTTTGTTACCGCCGATCGATTCCACGCCAGTCTGAAATACGGCGTATTGTTCCCGCTCAACGGTTTCAAGGGAACTTACAGCTGGCCGAATCCCAACAGTTCAGATGACCCCCTTACAAAACTGGACGATGAACTCACCATTCCCCAAACCCTGCAGTTGCTCCTGGGCATCACCTTTTAATCGGCCATGCAAAAAATCCTTCCAGTTGTTCTGGTGTCGCTTCTGTTTTTGGGAGCGCGAACTGCGGTGGCCCATTCCCACAATGGGGAAGACGGGCCATACCGCATTCATGTCATTACAATCGGCCAGGGAGAAGAGCTGTTCACCCGATTCGGCCATATTGCGCTGATGGTGGAAAACACGGCCACCAACGAACGGCTGGTGTACAACTACGGCACCTTTAATTTCGACGATCCCGAGCTGCGGTTCAAGTATGCCAGGGGATTTCTCAATTATTGGCTATCGGTGGTGCGTTTTGAAAATTTCTTTTACCACTATGCCCAATCCAACCGGGACATGTGGCTGCAAACCCTCAATCTGAGCGACGAAGCGGCCCTTGAAGTGGCTCACAGGCTCGAAGAAAATGCCAAACCCGAAAACCGCTACTATATGTATCGTCATTTTCTCGACAACTGTTGCACCCGCATTCGGGACGTGGTGGATGACGCCACCTTGGGCGCCGTATCAAAGCAGTTTAAAAACCAGAAGGTGGACCGGGATTTTCGATACTGGACGGCTCAGTGTCTTAAAGGATTGCCGCTTTATAAAAGTGTGATTCTCTACTCTCTGGGCCCGGCCATTGACCAGCCCCTCACGCGCTGGGACGAAGAATTTTTACCCGAAGTCTTTTTCGAGGATTTGGACAAGGTGACTGTGGGCAAATCCAAAGTGCCGCTGGTGGCCCGCAAGCAGAAGCTCCTGGAGCGGGAAGGCCCAGCCATTGGTCAACGCATTCCAGACATTGATCTTCTGGTGATTGGCATTGTGCTGGTCCTTTTTATCGCCGGCTTTATTGTTCCCATCATTGCCAAAGACCGCCCCTTTAGCCGTCGTCTGTTGGGTCTGGGCCTCTTTTTCTGGGGACTGCTGGCCGGACTGGGCAGCCTGATGCTCATTCTGTACTGGACAGCGACCACCCACTTTGACACCCATTACAATGAAAATCTGCTGGTTAATCCCATTTTGCATCTCTGGCTGCTGGGCCCCGCGGTGGCGCTGATGGTGAAGGCCAGACTGCGTCCCCTGACGCAAAAAGTCATTCGCTGGTATCTGCTCTTCGCGTTGGGACTTATCGCTCTGGACATCCTTTTAAAAATCGGCCCGTTTATCCAGGGCAACTGGGGCCCCATCACAGTGGCCGTGGTAGCCAATGGAACTGCCCTGCTGGCCCTGAAGCGCACCAAAGCCATCAAATAAATCACTCGAATTCCTTTAAAACCAAAAAATTCCGTCAGACGCGTATTTTGTGGCGTATATTATGAAGATTCACTTCTGTTGAGCCAAAGGAGCGCAGTATGAAAACGGTTTTAATTCTCATGATTTTTGCAATCGTTGGTTGGGGCATGGGGGGATGTGGGGATGCCGAGGGCGACGAAGGCACGCATCCCCGCTACACCGATTTTACCGACGACCTCCCTGCGGCCGGGAATCCAGAGGGCAACTTTCTGGTGCCCAGTGCCGCACTGGAAGAAGACGTCAGTTTGCCCACCACCGTTGTCGGCGATGGCGCCGAAGAAAGCTGTACCAGTGCCAAAGTGGTTGAAGCAGTGGCCAAAGGCGGCATTATCACCTTTAACTGCGGACCGGAACCCGTACGCATTCTTATGGATGAAACCGCCAAAATCGTCAATGACACCGGTCCGAAAATCGTTATCGATGGCGGGGGAAGGGTGACTTTGAGCGGGCAGGGGGAACGCCGAATTCTGTACATGAACACCTGCGATGAAAATCAAAAGTGGACCACCTCTCATTGTCAGGATCAGGACCATCCGCAGCTGACCATTCAGAATCTCACATTTGTGGATGGCGACTCCCGGGGGGAAACCGAGTACGACGGCGGCGGCGCCATATGGATTCGCGGCGGACGCTTTAAGGTGGTCAACAGCCGCTTCTTTGCCAACACCTGTGCCAGTTCGGGCCCCGATGTGGGGGGCGGCGCCATCCGTGTCTTCTCTCAGTACAACGGCGAGCCGGTGTATGTGGCCAACAGCACCTTTGGCGGAAGCGAGGAGCTGGGTAACGAGGGATCCAACGGTGGCGCACTGAGCAGTATTGGCGTGTCGTGGTCCATTTACAACAGTTATTTCAGCCACAATCGCGCCATCGGCAACGGGGGAAACCCCGCCGAATCGGGCTCCGAAGGTGGAGGCAGCGGCGGCGCCATTTATAATGACGGCAACACAATGACATTGGCCATTTATGGCAGCGTCATTGAAGATAACCAGGTCAATGCGTACGGCAGCGGCATTTTCTTTGTCACCAACGACCACAGCGGCAACATTCACATCGAAGATTCCATTATCCGCAACAACACCGGCGGCTCCTGGGAAAGCGTCCTGCCAGGCATCTCCATGCACGACGACACCCGACACACCGTGGTCAATTCAACTGTTGAATAGAAATAACCAATTAATAGCGCAGGCCCACCAGCGCAGAAGCGTAATAGAACTGGTCATGGAATTCCGGTCGTTTATCAAAGTCGTGTCTGGCGCCATTGGGGTTTTCATCCCAATCGTCCTGCCGATACTTCACGCCCGCTTTGAGCGATAAATCAAGGGGCAGTTTGCGACTGTTCAAATGCCAGGCCATCTCCACCGCCGTGCCCAGATCTTTTTGACGGGGCATGGCAAAGCCAATATCGGCCTCGTAACTGGCTTCAAACGATAGCGGCGAGTGGATCCCAAAAATGAAGCCCATCTTCAGGTTCAAGTCCAGCAGCACAAAACCGTTGTAATTATTAATACTTTTATACTGAGTGGGTTTGCGGACCCGGTTCGTGTAGTATTCCCGGTGTCGGTACCCCAGCGCGCTGGTGGTCAACGTAAACGCAAAGTGTTTAAGGGCACCACCCGCCGCATACTCAAAGGCCTGGACGTCGGCTGTGAACTTTTCGTTCATGGCTCGCTCCCGGTCCGCAGAAATGACGCCAATGGAAAACGCCCCGCCGTTGAGATAACTGTAAACAGCCAGTCTTCCGTGAAAAGCATCCAGTCCCCAGCCGGCGTTCAATTGCGGATCGTGATCGCTGGGATCATCCATCCTATAAGCGTCCTCCAACACTGTGCCATTTTCGTCTTTCACGGCGGGAACAAGCATCGTGCCTGGGGAATACCATGGGGACTCGGCGCCGTGATAACCCAATCCAACGCCCGCATATAATGCGAACAGCCTGGAGTACCGTCTGTGTTTGAAGCCGTAAAACGTCACTTCGGCCAGGTACCGGTACTTGCCTGGCGGTTTTTTCTGGTCCGAAACGCGTGCTAAAACTTCCATGCCGCTTTTCAGTTGGAAGTAACTGCGGTCGAGGCGTTTGGTGTACACCATGCTGGCCATCGCGGCGTCCCAGAATTCGCCGTCGTCAGCGCGGACATTTAGCGAGAGCGCCATACCCGTCACCAGTACGATGGCAAAGACAGCATTAAAAGGAACCCACTTCTTTTTTGGCAGGCAGGCAGAGGCAATTAATCGATTATATATCAAGCGTCGCATGGCGAGTGTTTATCAGTGATCACTTTTTTTGTAAATCACTACATGCGGAGTCTGCAGAACATCCCATTTGTCGATATTGTCCCTTGAAATGAATTGAAAAAGGCCAATTGTACTTCTTTTGAAATATCCAATGCCGTTCATCAGTTCAACGCGCAACGGATAATTATTTTTCAAGGGGGATTTGTTTGTTTAGATTCGGAAAATCGGGAAAAAAAGTTGCGGAGAAACTGAACGTCCGTATATCCTACGGTGAAATTTGGCCCTTTGCCCAATTGAACCAACGGACATAGGCACAGGTCTGGCAAGGAAAAGAAAACGCATTATGAATGAAATTGTAAACACTGTACTGGTAAGCGGCATGGCAGGACAAACCGAAGGGGGGGCGGTGAGCGAGGCGGGCAGCATCGATCAAATGCTGGGTCTGATAGCGGACGCATCTCCCATTGTAAAAGGGGTGATTGCCCTGCTGGTGATTTTTATCTTATCGGGCGTTTTTATTGTTGTGTACAAGTACATCCAGATAAAGCGCGCCCACAGACAAACCGGCCGGTTTCTCGACATTTTCTGGTCGTCCAAAAGGCTCGACGAAATCTATCAGGCCGCCGATCAGTATGAGCGCAGCCCCATCTCCAAGCTGTTTAAGGCCGGATACATTGAGCTTTCCAAGCTTAAAAGCAGTGAAAAGGCGCAGCAGGAGGGCGATGGTCGGCAACGTGACGAAACCAGCGCCGGCGCCATTGGCAACGTGGAGCGATCATTGCGTCGCGCCATGACCTCGGAAGTGACGTACCTGGAAAGCATGGTGCCCTTTTTGGCCACCATTGGTTCCACCGCGCCGTTTGTGGGCCTCTTTGGTACGGTAATCGGTATCATGATTTCGTTTATGCAAATCAATCAGAGTGGGTCGGCGGGAATGGATGTGGTCTCTCAGGGCATCTCCGAAGCGCTGATTGCCACCGCCATTGGTCTTTTGGCCGCTATTCCCGCGGTGATTGCCTATAACTATTTTCTTCGCAGAATTCGCGTGCTGTCGTCGGAGATGGAAAACTTTTCCAGCGATTTCATTAACATTGTGAAGCGGCATTTCTTCAAATAGACGGAGTTACCCATGGCAATGGCAACAGGCGGCGGCAATGGTCCAATGAGCGAAATCAACATCACGCCCCTCGTGGATGTGATGCTGGTGTTGCTGATTATTTTTATGATTACGGCACCGATGATAAACGACAAGGGGGTAGAGCTGGATTTGCCCAAAGCAGAGGCCACTCCCATGGAGGTGGATGAATCCAAACTGGTAATGACCATCGACAAAGATCGTCAGGTGTTTCTGGGCGAAACGCTCATCCCCAACGCCAATCTGGAAGACGCACTGGGCAACAACGCCCGACTGCAGCGGGAAGGCGAACTTTACTTACAGGCCGATAAAGACGTCCCCTATGGCTTTGTGGTGCAGGTCATGGCCATCGTTAAAAAGGCGGGCATCCCCAAACTGGGAATGGTTACCGACCCCAATGGCGGACAATGGCCGCCCCCTCCGGAAGATATGGGCGACCAGCCTGCATCCCCTAAAGAATAGTCCCGAAATCCGGTCATTCCGTTTTGGGTCATTCCTTTTTGGACCAGGGATCTTTCATGTAGTAGGAGATACTGCCCAGAATGGCGACCAGGTACCACACCAGAAATACCGCGATGGAAAAGAGACGGCTCAATGATGGCAGCACAAAAATCATGGCGATGCCCGCGCCAAACAGTACGGTTAGAACAAACCAGAAGCCGATGCGGCCGTAAATGAGCGAACCCAGCCCCGGGATAAACACATTTAACAGCAGATGATACAGGGCGGCGGAGCTTTTGGGGGCCATCACCGACGATACCCCCGGCGTGGTTTCGCAGGTGGCGTGTCCCACTCGTTTATACGTGGCGGTGGTGCCGCTGCCGGACGTCAGCTCCATTTTTCCTGCCTCCACCAGGGCGTCCAGCACATTTATCGCGTCATCGGCATCGATGCAAAGGACAAATCCCACATTGACGGGGGTTAAAATCAGACTTTCCTTTTCGAGATGTTCCAAAAGCTGTTTTTCAAGAGATCTTGTATCCATAAATACCTCTGTTTTTTTTGTTGATTGCAGATGCACAGCATACGGTGTTCCCCAAAAAAGAACAATTGGAATTCCCTGGTGTCTGTCTGGTGCGGTAGAAACTCGACAATCGGACAAATGAGAGTTAAAAGCGACGAATGGTTTGGATAATCGTTATTATTGCACTTGGTATTCTCATTGCGTTTCACGAGCTGGGGCACTACGGCCTGGCGCGCATACTGGGGATGAAGGTGGTGAAATACTCCATCGGTTTTTTTAAGCCCATCTTCACCTGGACCTCTCAAAAATCGGGCATCACCTACCAGATTGGCGCCGTTCCGCTGGGCGGATTTGTGCAGGTCAAGGGAATGAATCCGTTTGAAGAGGGCGCATTTGAGGACGTGGATTCCTATCAGATGCAGTCCCCCTGGAAGCGGGGACTGGTGATTGTGGCAGGGCCAGTGGCCAACCTGCTCATTGCCTGGGTGATTCTGTTTGCGCTGGTGGGCATGGTGGGGTTTCCCAATCCTGTCAATGAAGCGGGGGTGGGGCAGCTGGTGCCCGAGGCGCCGGCAGAAAAAGCCGGATTGAAGACGGGCGACGAAGTCCTTCAGATAAACGGCATTGCCGTAAAAACCTTCGATGACATGGTGGAACAGATTGGCGCCAACGCCGGTAAAAAAACGCTGCTGCTCATTCAGCGGGAGGGTCGCCGTATACCGGTTACCATTGTGCCTAAAGACGAAGATGGCGTGGGTAAAATCGGCGTGTATCCCCCCAGCGAGTTGGTGCATTTGAGTATTGGCGACGCGGCAAAGTTTGCCACGCTCAAATGCGTTCAGGTGCTTTCCGACGCACTGGGCGGCTTGTGGGGCATGATTTCGCGCACGCGCACCGATGTGAAGCCCGCTGGACCGCCCGCCATTTTAAAAATGGCCAAGGTGCAGTACGAAAGCGGCTTCATCAACTTCCTGGCGTTCATGTCGTTTATCAGTCTGATGCTCTTTTTATTCAATCTGCTGCCCATCCCCGCGCTCGACGGCGGTCGGACCGTGTTTTTACTGTACGAACTGATCACCCGCAAACGGGTGAACAAGCGGCTGGACGCCACACTCAATACCATCTTTTTCTTTATTTTGATTACCCTGGTTGGCGTCATTTCAGTTAAAGAAGTGTTTTTCGATTAGCGGTGCGAATGGCGCATTAATGCGGCTGTTCGCTGGATTCAGACAACCCAATATACACAACAGTGAGCCAAAAAATATGAGTGAAAAATTTGTATTCACAATGAACAACGTGAGAAAGGTGTTTCCCCCGGACCGCACGGTCATCAAGGGGATGACGCTGGCGTTTTTGCCAGGCGCCAAAATCGGCGTCATCGGAGCCAACGGTTCGGGTAAAAGTACCCTGCTTAAAATTATCGCCGGAGTGGAAACCGAATACTTTGGCGATATTTGGCGCAGCGAGAATATTACCTTTGGCTATTTGCCCCAGGAGCCTGCTCTCGATGAATCCATGGACGTGCGCGGCAACGTGGAGCTGGCGGTCAAGCCCATGCGCGACATGATGATACGCTACAACGACCTCAATGCAAAGCTGTGCGAAGACATCACCCCCGAGGAAATGGAAAAGGTGCTCGCAGAAGTGGCCGATGTGCAGGACGCCATCGAAGCGGGCGACGGCTGGGAGCTGGACAGCGTTGTCGAACGCGCCATGGATGCCCTAAGGCTTCCCCCGGCCGATGCAGATGTGAGCGTATTGTCCGGTGGCGAAAAAAGGCGTGTGGCCCTTTGCCGACTGCTTTTGGAAAAACCCGATGTGCTGCTTTTGGACGAGCCCACCAACCACCTGGACGCAGAGACCGTGGCCTGGCTCGAACGGCATCTGCAGGAATATCAGGGCACGGTGATTTCCATCACCCACGATCGCTACTTTCTCGACAACGTGGCGGGCTGGATTCTGGAACTCGACAGGGGCGAGGGCATTCCGTGGAAAGGCAACTATTCGTCATGGCTGGAGCAAAAACAAAAGCGCCTGGCCGTGGAAGAGAAACAGAGCACGGCCCGTCAGAAAACCCTGGCGCAGGAACTGGAGTGGGTGCGGATGAATCCAAGGGCCCGCCAGGCCAAAAGCAAGGCGCGCATCAATCGCTACGAAGAGCTTTTGCAGGCGGAAAACAACGCCGCCGAAAAGGAAAAATTTTCCGAAATTATCATTCCCGCGGGCAACCGGCTGGGCAATGATGTGATTGTGGCGGAAAAACTGGTCAAAGGATACGGCGACAAACTGCTCATCGACGGTCTGGATTTCCGCCTTCCCCCCGGTGGCATTGTGGGCGTGATTGGGGCCAACGGCGCGGGAAAAACCACCCTTTTTCGAATGCTTACCAGAAAAGAAGAGGCCGATGGCGGCACCATCAGCGTGGGCGACACGGTGGAGATGGCTTACGTGGATCAGTCTCGGGACGCACTAAATGGCAACAACACTGTGTGGCAGGAAATATCAGAAGGCAAAGACATGATTATGGTGGGCCACCGGGAAGTGAACTCCCGGGCGTATGTATCCAGATTTAATTTCAACGGCACGGACCAGCAAAAAAAGGTGGGCGAACTGTCGGGCGGTGAACGCAACCGGGTCCATCTGGCCAAACTGCTCAAGAGCGGCGGCAACCTGCTGTTGCTGGACGAGCCCACCAACGATTTGGATGTGCACACTCTACGCGCCCTCGAAGAAGCCCTGCTCAATTTCGCCGGCTGCGCCGTGGTCATCAGTCACGATCGCTGGTTCCTTGACCGTATCGCCACTCATATCCTCGCTTTCGAAGGCGACAGCAATGTGTTGTGGTTTGAAGGCAACTACGAAGCGTACGAAACCGACCGTAAACGCCGCCTCGGCGCCCGCGCCGATCAGCCTCACCGCATAAAGTACCGCAAGCTGACCCGGAGTTAGTTTTTGGGGGAGGCGTGCCGGGGCGGGATGGACAGGGTGGACAGAATGGACAGAATGGACAGAATGGACAGAATGGACAGAATGGACAGAATGGACGGGGCGTGTTTGGAATTTTGAAGCGAAGACTGTAAACAGGGGGAGTGAACCATCATTGAACGCAGGATTCGGCGTGGGGTATCACGGCCATGCCGAAAGTGCAAGTGCGTTCAAATACGGATGCCTCCCCCTGTTCCAGAGGGGTCTTTGATTTAATTCGAATTCACTCAGGCGGCGGCGCCTGGGAATAGCGGTTGGGCTAGAACCACCAGATATCCCTTTTGCGCGGATTTCCGAAAGATTCAAAGGAATCACCGGAATCTTTCAGTGCCGCATCGAGTTCATCAAGGGTGAAATCGTAGCCTTCCGCATTGGCAGTGGCAACGAATTCCTCTTTGGTTTCAATAAAATCGTATTTAAGTCTCAGGTCTTTATTTTCGCCGCCGGCGACAAATAATCTTTCCGCTTCTTTTTTCGACATAACGGTTTCCTCCATGGGATGTCATTTATGCAACCAGTATCTGGTGGTGCCATGTCAAAAGGTGCGCTGTGTCGTCGGAACAGTCAGCGCGCCCTGTCCAAAAAGACTACTAAGCATGAGGGATGCCAGGTTTTTCATCAGACGCATGAGCCCGTAAAATTCAGTAAATTTCTCAACACCAGCGTTGAATGAATATCGGCGCGAACAAATCTTTGGGAACATTTTAGTACAATTGTGTGTGGCAGGTTACAAATTGGAATCAATTTTCGAAATCGAACGCCAGAGTGACGCCCTTAAAAGGAATGGTTCCCGAAAGTTCCACCACTGCGTTTTGATACAGACCCAAAAGGCATGTGGCCACATCGGAATCGCGAATCGAAAAAGTTTGGTTCGGTTGGGCGCGAATCGAAAAAGTGAGCTTTTCGTAAATGATTTGGTGGCCATTTGTGACGCGAAACTGCACCATATAGGTTTTGCTATCGCTTTCTTTCCCGTAAACGCGCGCACACGCAAACAGCTCGTCGTGGTACGGGCCCACCAACAGCTCCAACATATGATGCCGTTGCGTCTGCACCGGGTTGAACGAAACGGCGACGGTAAATCGATGTTTGCCATCTGCGCTGACAATGCGCGATGGTCCGTCGTAATTTGGAGCTGGAACCGGGGCTGCCGGTGGTGCGGATGTCCTGACATCGAGTGATATTGTTTTCCCGTTGGCCCCATCTTTTCCCCGCAGACCCGCGTCCCTGGATGCAGACGCGTTATCAGACTGCTTTTCCCCGGCATTCTCCCCGCTGCGGGTGCCACAGCCAAACATGGCCAGTATCAGCAGCAGCAGTGCATACGAAAAGGACACGTCATTGATTCGGTCACATCGCAATGCCTGTACAAAATTGAAACACTGTTCTCTCATTTGACCATTCCCCTTGTCCAAACGCGCACCTGATTGCGCCCCCCTTCCTTGGCCGCGTAAAGCGCCAAATCCGCCCGTTCCACCAGGTCCTCACGGGAATTGGCATGGAGGGGGAATTCGGCCACGCCCATGGAAATCGTGCAGCAAAGTTCGCCTTTGTCTGTGTGAAACACCTGTCGCTCCAAATCCTTTCGGATTCGTTCTCCCAGTTGAACCGCGCCCGCGGTATCGGTACCGCCGCAAACGATGACAAACTCTTCACCACCGTATCGGGCCGGCATGTCCGTGTCGCGCACCACATTGCGCCGGAGTGTTTCCCCAAGCGCTTTTAAAACGATATCGCCAACTGTATGACCATACGTATCGTTGACGCCCTTGAACTTGTCCACATCGCACAGAATAACGGAGGTGGGCTTACCGAAACGACTGGAGTGCGCCAACTGCCGTGTCAGCTCATCCTGGAACGATCGGTGATTGGGCAGGCCGGTGAGACCGTCAGTGGTGGCCAATTCCCGAAGCTGCTGCACCATGGCCGCATTCTGCAGTTTGGTGCCCAGCTGATTGATCATCACCTGAAGCGTGGTGCGAATTTCTTCGGTGTAGACGCCCACGGTGGCTGACGCCATCATCAGCGTGCCCAGCACTTCATCACCACTGGAAAGGGGAAGCACCAGAAGCGAACACATGCGCTCAAACGCCGATTGCGCCTTTTTGGTGTAAACAATCTGCTGCTTCGCGTCGAAGTTGCCTCGGTAGGGCAGGTAGTGCCCGGTTTTGTACACCGATCCGGCGAGCCCGCAGCGGGTGGTCATCTCCAGGGATGCCAGCTGTTCCGCATTGTCCCCCCGGGCTTCGATGACGCGTTGTTTATCTTCGCCGTCGTTCAGGGTGACCGCTGCCATGTCAAATGGCGCAATCAGTGCGGCGGCGTCGAGGGCGGCCCGCACCACATCGCTGGTACTGAGCGCCTTGCTCAGGGATTCGGAAGCACTCAGCAGCAGGGATTGTTCGGATTTTGCCTTTTGCAGCTGCACAAACACGCGCTCGTTGGACACATTTTGCAAAATGCTCTCTACCGATGCCGAGAAAATGGCTTTGTCCCTTTCGCTGAAACGGTGATTATTTTTTCGGTCCCCGCAAAGAACGCCGTGAATGGCCGCGCCTTCGCGAATGGGGACGCCAATAAAGTCTGTCACTGTGGTTTCCTCGGAATAGTACACCAGCGAGGGGTGCCCTGGCCGAAGATCCCGCAATGCCATGGGCCTGCCGCTTTGATAAATGGCTCCCACCACGCCTTCTTTGACGTTGTACTCTCGATGGGCAATGGCATCGCTGTCGGTGACACACTCAAGAACACGCAGGGTTCGCTTCCCCTCTTTTTGCCAGAAAAGAATGCAGGTATTGAGGTCCATGGTCTGTTTGAGCAGGTCCACATGCTGGTACATGGCTCGCCGAACTTCGCTCACGGTGCAGCGGGACAGTCGCTCTTCCTCTTCCTGCCTGGAACGGCCTTTGTCCCGACCGGTGGTGGCCGATGTGAGCCGAAACGCCCGGGCATCGCTGTGCAGCTGCTGTTTCTCCTGTTCAATTTTCTGCAGCGCTTTGTGGCGCACGCGCGTGACTTCGGTGCGGGTGAAAATCAGATTAATGACTGAGAACAGCGCCACAAACACCCCGTGCAAAATGGCCTGCTGCCAACCCGCATCACTGGGATGGGCTGCGATAACGGCAAATTCGAGTAAAATGGTCACCACCACCAGTGTGAAACCGACCCATTGCGACGTGTATACCACCAGAAACGCCACCAGAACGAACAGGGCGGGGTAATACGGTGATGCAAAACCGCCCGCCATTTGAATGCCGGCGTGGGTCGCCAGAACCAGCATCAGTCCCAGTTCGAAACTGGTGCGGTTCAGCGACGATTCACTTTGAGAGGGGGTAAAAAAGCGCGCATACACTTTAAAACCAAACAGCAGGGTCCACACGGCAAACATCGCCATGACGATAGTTCGGTGGGTACCGGTGAATTCGGCCGCGAATATGCCGTTGACCAGCAGAGCAGCGAACGCGCCGGAAAAGATGAATGTACGAGAGAACCGAAGCCCTCGTTTGATACCATATATAGTGTATTCAAGTGTAGACACGCAGTTGTCTCCAAACAGAAAGTAGCCTGCATACCAAACTACCCAACCGGTTTTGCGCGGTCAAAATAACGGCCGATTTTTTGGCGATTTTTTTTCAGGCAGCGCACTGTGTCTTCCCTGTGAACAGCGCCGCTTCCTTACAATTGTCATGGAATCCAAAGTTCCGGTGCACCTGCTTTGGCAGAAAAATACTAAAAATGATATATCGGATTGGCCTGTTTTACGGGTTGTTGCTACATTTTATAGGTGAACCGGAAATATTGAGGTAAATTGCAGCGGTTCACACAACGGGTAACCAACTGGAAAGTAACGCTGTATGGAAAGCAGTCCGCCAATTCTGGCAACTCATCTGGTCGACGCCACATTTTGCATCCAAATGGCCTGTCCGCAAACCGTGGCATGGGCCCGTCGTTTGGGACATGATGATATATGGGGTCAGAATCTTTTTGAGGTGTTTGATGAATTTATGAACGACGAGGTGCAACGGGAATACGAGGCGGTTCTCGCTACAGGGGAAGTCCGTCATTCCACCCGTCGGTTGTCTACGGAATTGGGCGACATTATTACGGAAATTCGCAAGATTCCAATGCTGCGATATGGAAAAACGGCGCAGATTTTAACGGTTGTTCACAACATCACCGAGCAAAAAGTGATGGAGGAGCGATTGCTGCAGAGCCGAAAACTGGAGTCGCTCAGTGTACTGGCGGGTGGAATTGCTCACGATTTCAATAATCTATTGGGTGGGATATTTGGAAATCTGAATCTGGCACGCAGACGATCAGAGGAGGGGCACGCGGATGTGTTGCGTTATCTGGATCGCGCCATGGGCGCCTTTGAACGGGCGCGCCATCTCTCTCATCAGTTGCTGACATTTTCTAAATTTGGCGCCCCGGCCCGACAGCCCATTCGATTGCTGCCGGTATGTCATGAAGCTATGGAAGCCGCTCTGTCGGGATCGACCATGCGCTGTCGGCTCAGGCTGGACGATGATCTGCCACTGGTAAACGCCGACAGAAATCAGATTCGTCAGGTGCTGGTCAATCTGCTGTTCAACGCGCGTCAGGCAATGCCCGTGGGCGGCAAAGTGACGCTTTCGGCAGAGACATGCCAGATTGTGACCGATGACCGAACCGGTTTACCACCGGGACAGTACGTTCGGGTAACGGTCCAGGATAACGGCCCGGGAATTCCTGAGGAAATATTGGCGCTGGTGTTCGATCCTTTTTTTTCGACCAAAACCTCGGGCTCCGGCCTTGGGTTGGCCACCGCACATTCCGTGGTGACCCAGCACGGCGGTGTTATCAGTGTGGAATCGTCCAACGAAACCGGTACAGCCGTTATCTTTTATTTGGAAACGACAGTGGCCAGGGAGCAGTTTGACGCAGCGGCGCCGCCGCCACGGCAATCCATGGTTGAAAAACGCATTTTGCTGCTGGAGGACGATGTGCTGCTGCAGGAAGTAACCAGAGAGTTTCTGGAGGCGCTGGGATGGGAAGTAACGGCAGAGTCCGTTGGAGACGTGGCGGTGACCCGTTACATAGAGGCGAAAGAAGCGGGGCAGCCGTTTGGGCTTGTCATATTTGACCTTACCGTGGAAGGGGGTATTGGGGGGCAGGAGGCCATGGCGCGGCTACGGACGAAATATCCCGATATTTGCGGCATTGTGACCAGTGGCTATGCGGACAGTCCCGTGTTGTCGAATCCGGAGAAGTTCGGTTTTTGCGCCAGACTGGTCAAGCCGTACCAGCCCCATGAACTGCGCGCGGCGCTGCATGAGGCGTTGAGCAAAATTGATACGATAAAAGCATCGTGAACCGACTATTTTACTTCTTCGAAATGTTGCTTTCCCGCGCCACAGATGGGGCAACGCCATTGTGCAGGAACTTCTTCCCAGGCTGTGTTGCTCTTGACGCCGGTGGCAGGCTGACCTTTTTTGGGGTCGTACACATATCCACAAAGTTTGCATTTCCAGGAATTCATAAACCTATCCTTTCCCAATCAACTGGATTTTCAATATTTCCGTTCAATCTCGCTGGCCCAATTCAGCGTGTCCGGCTGGCCAGCGAAATAATTTTTTTGTTGATGATGACCACATGCTCCTGTTCCTCCATGATGACCTTTTTCAGCTTATCTCTGCCGAAATCCGATGGCATATTGTCAAAAATTCCCTGAAAAAAGGCAATGGATGCAAATTCCGCATTCAGCGCCTCTCGCAGCACATCTCTGGCGGTGGCCTCCGGTCCAAAAATCTTCTCCGGGTGCACGCCGGACACAAATACGTGATTTCCAGCGATGGCCTTCAGATAGGATGCTGCAGTACCGTCCGGATCCGTCAGGAAATCGTTGAATTCCCTGGAGTGAGATTTCATATCCTCAAATACGGCCTCGTGACCGTCTTCCATATCCGCCAGCTGCAACAGCAATTCGCGGGCGCTGTGCAACTCCACCAGTTCGGCTGCCGCCCGATAGAATTTGCAACCATTTCGCTCTATCTGGCACGCGATTTCCAGCACTTCCTCCGCATTGAATTGGCTCGTCATGTTTACTCCCTGATAAATATCGCGGGTCATTTCTGTATTCGGGTTTGTCACTGTTTATCACCTGTCTTAGCCATTGTCGAATGCTTTTGCCACTTAACAATGACGGTACACGGCATATCGCACCACTTGTTTTATGGAACGCCCCGCGCAAAGGAAACCGCAACGGATTTCGTTATTCCTGCTCGTGATGTCATCATATCAGCAACGGATGGATTGCATAAAAAATCATAAACTATAGGTTTACCTTTCGCTGGATTCCAGGTCATCAGCTAATGGAACACAGAAAAGGAGGCATTTTGCAAATCGGTGCGGAAATGGTGGCGCAGTTAAGACAGGGAAACAGCGACACACGTCAGCGATTCTGGGAAGAGTCGTTTGATGCAGTACTGGCTATCTGTTCACGTATTCTGGGGTCGGGACCCCAGTCCATTGATGTCACCACGGATTTGCTGAATGACTTCTTGTTTCATTATGTACAGAATCTTAAAAATCCGCATGGCGCATGGTCATATCTCAAGTTAATGGCCATTCGACGCGCCGTGCGAGAGAGGCAGCGAATGATGACCGGTGAACCTTTTGATGATCAACAGATGGACTATCCCGGAGGGGAGATGGATGACGTCGAGACAACCGTTTTGCTCCCAAAGTTGAATCAGTGTCTGGCGTTGCTCACCCCTAAAGCGCAGAGTACAGTGCGGCTGAAGTATCGACAGGGAATGTCTAACGAACAGATTGGTCATGTGGTGGGAGGCTCCAAACAGTACATCGGCAGACTGTTGACCCAGAGTCTGGCCGCACTTCGCGAGTGTCTGCAGCGAAAGGCGGTGGCCAATGGATAAAAAAACACCCATTGCAAAGCTCCCGGTATCCCGGGTCGAAGATCTGTTGCGTCAGCGTCCGTTTTACGACATGGCAGACGATTGTCCCCATACCGAGGAAATAGCCAATGCCCTGGCGGATGGCACAACGCCGGCAGAGCTTGAAAAGCGCTTTCCCCATGTGCAGCAGTGCGATATTTGCAAAGCGTCCATTCATCTTTTTAACCAAATGGCCAATGAAATTGGCAGCCCCGAACAAAAACCGGCGCCACGGCCGGCTAAGAATGTGATTTCGCTGTCGAAGCGGACGCGAGTATCCCGGCGGACGGTGTTTGTTTTTTCAATGGCAGCGGTGCTGCTGGCGGGGCTGGCGGCAGGCGTTGGATTCGTGATATGGCAATCGCAGCAGACACAGTCACAGCCGGACACGCTGGTTCCCAAAGGGGCATCCTATGATTTGGAAATCGCAGTGAGTCGAAACGGTTTGGGATTTCCTTTGAGAGAGGGCGAAATGGTGGAAACCGGCGATCGCCTGGGCTTCTTTTACAGTGCATCCGAAGGGTCGCATATGGCGCTGTTTCACGTGGATGGACAGCGGCAGATGACGGTACTGTACCCCGTAGAAGGCAAACGGACGGCGTTTGTTCAAAAAGGGGAACGGATTCGCATTCGGGACGGTGCGCTGGTGACGCCATCCACCACTTGTGAGTGGATTGTGGCGCTGTTCACTCCCAAAGAGACGTCGCTTTCACGCCTTATAAGTCATTTGCGACGAAATGTGCGTGTTGGAGAGAATTGCAACTTAAAGATTACGGATATGGACACCGCCAGAATAAAAGTACAGCAGATACGAAAAATAGAATGAGGGATTGAATGAAAAAAGCGCTGTTCGCAGCCATGACGTTACTGATATTGACCACCAGCACGAGCGCTTCGCAGGCGGCCACGATGCGGTATGCGCTGATTATTGGCAACAATTCGGGCCTCGATGGCGATGGGAACACACCGTTTGCCCCGTTGAGGTACGCAGAAAAAGAAGCCAAAAGGCTCAAAAAGAAGCTGGTGGGACTGTCCAATTTTGCGGCGGATTCCAAACGCACGCTCCTGTTGACTGCGGCAACGCGCCAGGATGTGCGCAACGCGGTAAACCGGCTGGCGAGGCAAAAGAAAAACGACGAGCAGATGCTGGGCGAAGTGGAGTCCATTTTTCTGTTTTACTTTACGGGGCATGGCCTGCAGGGGAGGCTGCTGCTGAACGACGGACCGCTCTATTCCAGTGAAATCGGAAACATGTTCGAACGGGTGGATGCGGATTTCGCAGTGGGCGTGTTTGATGCCTGTCACAGCGGATCGCTCTCTCCCAAAGGGGTGGTGTCCACGCCAGGGTTCAACATGTTCAATGAGATGCCCAAAGAGGTGTTGAATGCCCGGGGACGAGTCTGGTACGTGTCCAGTTCGGCGCAACAAATGAGTTACGAGGATACCCAAATCGGTGGCGTGTTTACCCATTTTTTCATCAAGGCACTCACCGATGCACCGCGCAACGGGCCAGGGATTACCCTTGAGAGCATTTGGAACTTTGCCAGGGAAAAAACCGTACAGTTTACCCGAAAGCAAAATCGCACGCAGGAGCCTCAGCAATACATATCCGAACTGAAATCCAGTGCGCCGGTGTATTTTTCCTTCCCCCTCAAACGCACCGCCACATTGCGCATGTCAAGGGAGTTGCGCGGCCGATATGCGTTGTCGTATGCGCAGGGACAGCTCACTGAAATCATAGACAAAAAATCGGGAGTCGCCAAGTCTGTGGCGCTGTATTCGGGTAAAGTGACACTGAGTTATATTCAGGGAGAAACCGTCACGCTGGTCAAAACGTTTCATGTGGAAGATGGCGGGGATTTGATTTTAAGGAGCCAGTCGGACCTGGAAGCCGCTGTCCCCCTGGCATATCAGAGTGAAACGCTTTGGGCCAAAGGGACCGATGATTTGCAGATGCTGGAGTTGCGCCGGAAAACCGGCGGCACCTCCATGCTTCTTGGTGGATCATATGGATACAGCTTTGCCGCTGATGGGCTGCTGACCAATGGTCACATAGTATCAATGCCGATTCGCCTGGATTTCAAACGCCTGTATCTGGCCAGCAAAGTGGGTTGGGTGGGGGAGGATCGCGATACGGGTGTTTGGGGGTACGATGCCGACAGTGTGGTGATGAGTGTGGAAGGGGGACCGGCCTTCGACATCTATTCCAATCGCATCACCGTGGGGCCGGACTTTGAATACATGCATTTGTGGCAGGAATTCAACGATGAAACCCGGCAGCAGTCCGACGCGTTCAGCCTGGGCGCAAAGGCCACGTGGCTGTTTCACAAGGATCGCCGGTTCAACGCTTCGTTCTTTGTACGGGCCGGGGAAGTGTACGCCAAGGCCGCCGCCGCTTCCAATGACTATTTCTGGGGATTCTGCATGAATGCGGGTCTGACTCTTTTTGTACGGCTGATATGACACAGGTGAAAATATCAAAAGTGTCCGCAAAGTGCACAAAGGAACGTTTAATTGGCCCGATTTCGCCACTGTTTTTGTTGCTGGCCTCAATGACCTGGGGCTGCATCGAGGATGTCAACGGAATCGCCTGCGTGCTGCACTCGGACTGCGCAAGCCAGGAATGCAGAAACGGGGTGTGCGTGGGAGATCCTCTGCCGTCTTCTGAAGAAACAGAAAAAGACAGCGATTCCTCTTCCGAATCGGTAGAAGGAACAGACGACACGGATACCTATCCCCCCCTGACGGATACCTATCCCCCCCTGGAGGGAGTCGATATTTTGTTTGTGGTGGATAACAGCAACTCCATGGCCGAGGAACAGCAAATGTTGTCCACGGCCCTTTACAATCTGATGAATGTGCTCAGCCTCACCCAGGAGATGGGGCAACTGGATATGCACCTGGGGGTGACCACCACGGATATGGGCGTCGCCTATGGCGAGAATTATTTTCAGGGGAGTTCAACGGAGATGCTGTTTTCCAATGACCGCGTCAGATGCTACGGCCGCGGGACGGACGGGGCACTGCTGACCGAATATCTCAGCAAGGATATTTATTTTACCGTATCGGTAAGCGATGAGGAAATTGAATGCTACGATGGGCGTTCCAATTGCCCAATCGATTGGGTATGCACCAACATGGACAGCGTCAGTGGAAAAGGGGTATGTACACCGCTTTACAAGGACAGGCAAGCCATCGTGGGATGTCCGCAGGGGGATCGCAATGTCGTCCGATGTATTTTCGCTGATCATTTAGAGATTCTTTGACATGGCGCTTCGAATGTGATCGATACTGT
>JAFGQN010000026.1 GCA_016935665.1 Deltaproteobacteria bacterium
AATGAGCAAATTCAGACGAAATCCGGGCCACCCAGTCCGCAAACACCTTGAATCTCGAGAAAATCACCTTAAGTGATCGGCATTGGGCCTAAGTCGAAAGACCATCGGCAAAAAACTCTCGCGACTCGAAAAAAAAATGTCGCACTTTTCGCATCTTCAACAACACCGCCACATGGCAGAAACAGGAGACGCCTATGATTGCTGACCCAAATCCATCCATCTCATGGTACGCCCTTGAACGGCTGGCACTTGGGCAGTTGTCATCTGACCGCCAGGAAGAGATAAAAACGGCCTGTCACAACCATTCTTTTTTGAAACAACGGCAAGATTTCATTGCCGCAGATACTCGTCCCCTGCCACCATTTCGTCCGGAGCAGGCGCAGTCGACGTCCTGGGCCACGTGGCCCCAACTGGTTTGGGTATCTGCCGGTGCACTACTGTTGCTTTGGGGCGTGTTTCTTTCCCTGCATCATGTATTCGTGCCAGCGACACAGACGCGACTGGCATACGACAGCACCAAAGGCGGAAATCTCGAAGTTGTCGCTGTGCGCCTGCGGGATGATATCAGCACACACGCGCCTGACACATTCAGCGAAACAGACCGATTTCGGTTTTATGTCACCACGCCCAATGCCAGGGAACTGTCGGAGCGAGTGGAAGTCACCGTGATTCAGGGCAACAGGATTTTCTTTCCCTATAAACGCTCTCTTCGTATCAACCGCGGGAATCTGAAGGGATTGCCGGGGTCGCTGCAATTCACTGGTACTGCCCCCGTTGAGGTGTGCATCTCAACAGGCAAAAAAATTCCAGGCAGAAACCGCATTCGCGAGCATGGTATCGCAGCATTGCCCCAAAGCACCGTTTGTATTTCCCTGAAGTATGAACCGCAATAACCCCGGGGACAGGTGTGAGTGGGCGTACTGATGCTGAAGGATGAATAAAAAGTTGAATCACATTACAGTTTTGGTGTAAAAGTGGACTGGCAGCAAATGTTGTTAGACCGAACCAGAATTGAGCTTGTGGTATCGGACAACGACTGATGTCCATTGGTTCGGGTGGACGACGAGCGTTGGCAAAATCAAACGAAGATTGCATTGGCCCAGTCTTTCCTTTGGTTGAGGAATCCGGATGGAAGGATGCCGATAATTGAAAATTGCCTGGATACATTACCTGAGAATTTTAGCCGCCTTTGGCGTTGTGCTGATCCACGCCTCCGAAAACACAATTTTCTGTCGTTCTGATGTTCCCGGAATTGTTTGGGAAATAGCAAATGTGTGTAAAGCGAGCGCGGTGTGGACTGTACCGGTTTTCGTTATGATAAGCGGATACCTTTTACTCCAGCCGAGCTGGGAAAGTGCACTCGATTTTTATCGGAATCGATTAAAAAAGCTGCTGATTCCTTTCTTTGCAGCAGTTGTGTTTTTTTCGTTGATAACATTCATTCGGGAAATCAGCAGTCGGGGAGCGAGTTCAGGAATATCATTTGCCATTGATTCAAGTACTTTTTCCGCCGCAATGAAAGCCGTTTTGTGGAATTTTGTAACGGGACGTCCCTTTTATCATCTGTGGTATTTGTACATGATATTGGGCCTGTTTATGCTGACACCGCTATTGCGGAAGATTGTCGAGCGCCTAAGTCGCAGATCACTGGGCATATTGTGCGGCTGCCTGCTTGTTGTAACCATCGCCGTTATCTCGTATCTAAGTCTGGTGAAGAATATCAATTGTTCTGTTGCCATTGAAAACGCACCCTTTCCTGTTTGGTTTCTCCCCTATCTGGGATACTTTTTTTGCGGCTATTTTTTTCGCCAGTGGACTTTTCGGATCAGTAATTGGATTTTAATTGCGATTTTTGTTGTATCTGTCGCTGCCACCGCAGGTCTATGCAGCTATTTTTCCGCAAAAGGTCAAACGGCATTGGGAATGTTTTTTTACTCGTTTACCGGAATTACTGTTGTCCCTATGGCATTGAGCATTTTTTTATGGTTTAAAAATATATCATTTAATGAGTACTCAATCCTGGATACGCTGGGAAACCTCACATTTGGCATTTATCTGATTCATCCGGCGTTTCAGTGGGCTGCTTATGTAGTCGGTATTTTTCACAGGGCGAAGGGCTCACCATTCTGGATTCCTGCAAGTGCAGTTATTGTTTTCGCTGTGTCCGCAGCGATTGTGTATATCCTGATACACTTGACCAGTGAGCGGGAATTGGAGGACATGCCAATGGAAGAACGAATTACGATGCCTCCGGACGAAAGAACGTCATTGTTCTAAACCCTTCGACACACCTGTGCCTGGAGGAATCTGTTTGCCATTGACGGTTTGACAGGAGACGAATTTTTTATGAATCCGTATACAAATCTGCCAGCCCATGTGTTTTGGAAGCTTTCGGTTGCCAATCGGCAGATGTCTGAAATTGAGGGTCTGTAGAATCCCAGATTTAAAATATGTCCTTCAGATATGGTGGTGACCTTCGGTTCCTGTTTTGCACAGCACATTGGACGGGCGCTTGAAAACCGCGGGTTTGGCTGGCAGTGCACAGAAGCCCCCCCATTGAATGGGGGAGGAAAACCGCCGGCGGTTCAACTACGACATTTTTTCGGCCAGAACCGGGAACATCTACACCACTTCGCTGCTGAAACAATGGACCCAGTGGGCTCTTAAAAAGAAGCGCGTCCCCAAAGAAGTGTGGGACAAAGACGGTCGCTTTATCCATCCGTTTTGACCGCGCATAGAGCCTTTGGGATTTGAATCCAAAGACGAATTGAGCGAGTCCAGGCAGTTGACGCTGAACGCGTTTGCCAGTGCCATCCGGAAAGCCCGATATTTTGTGTTTACGCTGGGACTGACCGAAAGCTGGTTCCATCGGCGCATGGGATATGAGTATCCCATGTGTACTGGAACCGTTGCCGGTGAGTTTGACCCATCCGTACATCAGTTTGTGAATCAAACATTCAGTGATGTTAAAGCTGCCCTTAAAAAGACGTTTACAATGATGCGTCGCGCCAATCGGGATATTCGCTTTTTGTTGACCGTGTCTCCCGTTCCTTTAACGGCGACCAAATCGGACCGCCACGTGGTGGTAGCGACCATGGCATCCAAATCCATTTTAAGGGCCGTGGCCGATCAGATGGCAACGGAACGGGATGATGTGGACTATTTCCCTTCTTACGAGATTATCAACAGTCCAGTGTTTCGAGGATCGTTTTTTGCCACGAATCAGCGCACAGTTCGACCGGACGGCGTTGAATTTGTAATGACCCATTTTTTTAATGGTCTGATTCAAAAAAATGGCGCCGACGTGATGCCCGACGTGACGCAGAAAGCCGGCGTGCCGGTGGACGAGGTGTGCGAAGAGGAACTGCTGGAAACATTTGGAAAGGAAACCGATTGAAAAAGTTTGTTCTTTTTATTTCTAACAGTCATATTGCCGCCATTTCGCGAAGCATTAGAGAAGGGCTTGTTTTCGTTGATTTTCCAATACAGCGGCTGGCCTTCATTGAGCCCGAAGCTGTTGCCTCCCTGAAATGTGAAGAAGGGTTTCTTTCCTCTGACAGTGATGCGACTGCGGAGGCAATTCGGCGAATAACAAAAGGGGATTCGAAACTGAATTTACAACAGTTTAGCCAAATAATCGTGTATGGGTGCGATCTGGCGTGCCGCGGCGGCGGTGCGAACTGGATTTTGAAGCTGGAGCAGTCCGCAAAGGGGTACAGTGCTGCGGCAAGACATGCGTCATATGTGGACAGCATCCGGCTGTCACAGCATTATCGGTTTTTATGCCGTATTCAAGATGACGATATTCGTCGTAAAATACTGTCTGTTCCAAGCCCCTTTCCCAGTGAAGTGCATCCATGGCGACAGCGAATAAAAACGCTGAACCTGCAACGTATAAAGCAGTTTGTGCAAATGATTGGCCAGGAGATAAACGCGCTGAGCGTGCGGTATATGCCAATTCCAATCGAATTGTTGACGCCTGGTGCGACCGAGCAATGCCGGTCCAGTGGAAAGAAAGCAGGTGATTGCTTTTAGAAAATTGGATGAGTCATCCAGCGGGTGCGAAA
>JAFGQN010000027.1 GCA_016935665.1 Deltaproteobacteria bacterium
AATGAGCAAATTCAGACGAAATCCGGGCCACCCAGTCCGCAAACACCTTGAATCTCGAGAAAATCACCTTAAGTGATCGGCATTGCATCTAGGTGGCGAAATTGAGGAACTCTGTAAAGCGCGACGACGTCCTTTGTCTCCTCGGATAATTCGGTCTTTCCCTCCTTGCAGATGGCAGCTATAATTTTTCTTTGTTTTCAACATATAATCAGGAATATCGGAAAGTGGGTGAGTTATGTCTGAAAAAGAAATCTATGGCGCAAATCCAAATCTTTTATATCCGTGCGAAAAATACGATCATATTTGTTTTATTCGCAACGCGGTCACTCATCCCGGTATCGTTATTGGGGATTACACGTACTACAGCGATTTGGTGCACAGCCCGGCGGATTTCGAAAAGAACAACGTGCTTTATCTGGATGAACTCTGCCAGGATAAACTCATCATTGGCAAATACTGCACCATCGCATCCGGTGCGAAGTTTCTGATGAATGCGGGCAATCACAAAATGGCGGCATTTACCGGATATCCCTTTAAAATATTCAACGCCAACGGTTGGGGCTCGGGAGAGCGATGCGTTGAAGACATCCACTATAAAGGGAATACCATTGTCGGCAATGATGTATGGATTGGTTATGAATCCCTTGTTCTACCCGGTTCGAGAATCGGTGATGGCGCCATCATCGGGGCCAGAGCGGTGGTCTCCGGAACCGTCCCCCCTTACGCCATTGTCGCCGGCAACCGTGCCACGGTGATACGAAACCGATTTGATGATGAGACTATAGCGCTGCTGTTGAAACTGAAGTGGTGGGACTGGCCCCCAAAAAAGGTTGTCGACCACCTGGATATTCTTACCAACTGCAACGTTGACACATTACGCAGTCTGTCGAATACCGTTGATGAGCGAGATAAATGAAAGGTGACATGTGGGTATGAAATACACTAAAAATGAAACGGCGATTATTCTGGTGGACCCCTACAATGAAGTTTTGTGTGAAGGAGGAAAGGTTTGGCCCAGACTGAAAGAAGTGGCTGAATCTGTAAATCTTCACGAGAACATTAAACGAATTATCGATACAGCACGACATACAGGGATAAAAGTCTTTGTCGCACCACATAGACGCTGGCGAATTGGAGATGTTGAAGGGTGGCTTCATCCAATGAGAGCACATAAGGCGTTGGCAGATTTTAAACTGTACGCGGAGGGTTCATTTGGCGGCGAATGGTATCCTGACTTTAAACCTCAGGCAGGTGATATTGTCTGTTATGAACATTGGGGAATGGGAGGATTTGCGCATACCGACCTCGATTTTCTATTAAAACAGCATGGGATTAATAATATTGTGACAATTGGTATGACTGCGCCCGGATGTGTGGAAGCAACAGGCAGACAGGGAATGGAACTGGGGTATTCCGTGACATTGGTAAAGGACGCAACAGCCGCATACACCTTCGAGTTAATGCGTTGCGCCCATGAATTATCGGGGCCTCTTTTTGCGGAATCAATTTTAAGTACTTCAGAATTACTCGATTTGTTCGATCTAATTGACGTAGTATGAAGCGCGTTGAATAAAAAAGCGTCTGCGTCACACCGAACAAACGATTCTTTATCGTTGGCCCAAAGACATTAACCCCGACACGCTGATGAAATGCCCTGATGAGATTCTCCACCCGTATTTGTGGTTTTGTGAGCACTGTAAGTTACAGGATTCATCGAATCAATCAAACAGGGAGGAAATCAACAATGTTTACCCCTCATCAAACAAGGTGGTTGCTGACGGTTGTTTGCCTGCTGGCAGCAGCGGTCGGCGCCAATTGCAGTGGCGACACGTCTAAATCCAACAGCGATGGAGATACGGATGCGGATTCCGACACCGATTCGGATACTGATTCCGACACCGACAGCGACGGGGACACTGACAACGACTCAGATGGGGATACAGACGGCGACTCGGATACAGATGGAGACTCGGATACAGACGGCGATTCAGATACAGATGGCGACTCGGATTCAGATACCGATACCGCAACCGATACCGATATGGACTCTGATTCAGATACTGTTACAAACAATACCGCCTGTGTTGGCAACGACTGGCCCACAGCCGATCCCACGAAAAATGGACCATTCGAAGTCATCTCAGAGAAGGGAGTCGGCCCGCTTGCCGGCTATGTGCCTGACCCGGTATACGGGAACGAGCAGCAGCGATTTAATATTTATCGTCCGGCAGACATGGAGCGAAGCGGGTACTGCCACCCCATCCTGGTGTGGGCGAATGGTCACGGGGACAACCCCGAACAGAACCCCCCGGCATGCATTGTCGATGCCGCCACCAACACATGGTGTGGCACCTATCCGATGCTGATGGCGCAGCTCGCCTCTCACGGTTTCATTGTCATTGCCTCACTCAGCACCACGACCTCGCGAGGGGATCCGCTGCCAACCATCGTCGGTCTGGACTGGTTGCTCGAGCAGGCCGAAGACTCAGCGAGCCCCTATTATCACCGTCTCGACACCTCCAAAATCGGCGCCCTGGGCCACTCTGAAGGAGGAATGTCCACCTGCAGGGCCGCTGCTGACCCGCGCATCTCGGCTATTGCCACCATATGTGGATCGTCGGCCATTTCCGGTCTTCACAGCCCAGCGCTGTTCTTCTGTGGCGGCAGGGATACGGTGGCGAAGTGCGATGGGATTAAGGATATCTTCAGCTCGGTTCAGGACCAGCCTGCCATTTTTATCAACAACCTGGCCGCGGACCACGGAGGCTGGCTGGGCCAGAACGGCCCCGAGGGGCCAACCATTTTCGGGGTGACCGCCTGGTTTCGGGCGCACCTGATGGGGGACACCGAGAATCGCGAAAGATTCTACGGCAGCTGCACGTTCTGCTCCGACAATCGCGTGGAGGTTGAGCGCAACAGTCTGATGACCCAGTGAACAGGTCGCAGAAAGTGTCCCGTCGACGATATCGATGCGGCTCTGCATGTTCATTAAATTACATTTTAATTACCATTTTTTTCGAACCGTATTGCCTGCTCGCGGTACTGTGCACCGGACAACTGGGAATTGATGGAATTTTTTGCAGCGATAGTGTGTGGGGTACGGATGTCCCCGAAAAGGAGAAGCAATAATGAAATATGTGATTTGGCTGGTATCGATTGTGTTGTGTGCCCTCTTGCCGGGGTGCGCTCCTGAGCCCGATCCGCCTGTTTTGATTGATAAGGATGACCAGGGAGGCGGGGACAGCGATTCCGATGCGGACAGCGATTCCGACGGAGACGGCGACTCCGACGGGGATAGTGATTCCGATGGAGACAGTGATTCTGATGGAGACAGTGATTCTGATGGGGACAGCGATTCCGATGGAGATGGTTCAAAGTGCGACTTTGAGTGTTCCGTCCATTGCCAGTCGCTGGGCGGAACACTGGAGGAGGGGATCTGTGATTCAGAGGATGAGAAGTGCTGTGATTTGGACGGTGGAACCGACGGCGGGAATGACGGGGATGACTGTGCGTACACCTGCAGCGAACACTGCGCGTCCATTGGTGGTACCGTTGCACCGGAGGGAACATGCGCGGAGACGGGGTACAAGTGCTGTCAGCTCTGATTGGATTTTGATATGCCGGCCAATATCTCCCGCATTCATACTATCTCACAGCAAAGTTACATTTTGATATTCAATCCATTTTGAGGGTGATGATACCCTGGCTGACCACAACCTGCCTCCGTATGAATGGCTGCAGGTATATTCAATAATTCGTTGCGACCCCAGCGTCTCTGCACCCCTCGCTTTCAGCTTCACATTTGGGATTTCGTCCCCTGTGGGGGCCGGGCATTCCCGATGGCAGGTGCAGTATCATCCCTCACAAGTTGAATTCGCGATACATGGGGGATGGTTCTGGAAGTAAAACAGATTGACCCGCTCATCGTAAACGTGCTTTCCCATGCTGCGACATCCTCTGTATGTTCCCGTGCCCTTCTGTGCAATAACATCATCATCCATTTCAGCTTCGGAATACACATCCTCACAGCCAGGACTCAAAAAGACAACAATTCAAATGGCACTTACTGACCAAAACTTAGATTTTTTTATATTCATCAGTTACTCCTCCTTCCAATTTACAATGGCGTGAACAGCATAGTGGATTGTCCAAAGAACAGGTGGGACAATTGTGAGATTTATGTGGAAAGCATTGGCATATTTTTACGAAAGAACATAACACTGTTTATGATGGAATTGCGCCAAACCTTAATTCACCTGATGATGTGTCTGCTGAGTTTAGCTGCTTTGCGGTGTGGTGTTTCCACCAATATTCTGACAACGGCATCAAAGGATACCGGTGACTCAGACATTGATGACTCTGACACCGATGACTCCGATAGCGGTGCGGTTTCGGAGGAGACGGACAGCCATACGCAAAGTGACGAGGTTATCGATGACAGTGAATCCGCGTTGACCGACACCGAGACCTGTGCCGACAGTGGGGTGTTGCCACAGGAGGTGCTGTTGATTGGCGACTCCTGGATTTCGGTGGCCTGTGCCGATTTGGGCAATAACGCCAGGCGTGCGGATGTGCTCGATGTGAACGAAGACTACGTATGTCGCGCGGCGTTTGGCGCAACAATGGATAAGATTGTTTTGCAGTACGAACAGTATGTGGCCTTGAACAATGCCTCGGTAAAAGTGGTGGTTATGAACGGGGGCGCCGTGGACACGTATGGCACTTTGGGAACACAGGATAGCGTGAATAATGTGGTGAACATGTTTCAGGATTTCCTCACATATCTGCAAAGCGAGGGGACAGTGACACATGTTATTTATGCGTTGTATGCCAACGTCCTGCTTCCCCCGTATGCGGATCTGGAAACCCCCATGCGCGATGCATGCATCGCGAGTGAGGTGCCCTGCCATTTTGTGGAACTGCAACCCGTGTGGGAATCAAATCCAGGGTATACCAGTTATGACGGGATTAATCCGTCTGCAGAGGGTGCCACCGCGATTGCCGATGCCATTTGGAAGCGGATGACCGAGCAATGTATCGCCCAATAGATGTGCCGTTTTTTTTGATTCCACACTGTAATCCTGTCGACGTTGGACAATATTGGGTGCAATTGGATGCGATTCCATATTTTTAAAAAAGGGCAATCGCATGCATACAGCCTTGAATTTGTTTAAATTCGCCGGATGCCACCTCCCTTGGGGATATCACAGTCCCACCGCTGGCCAATTTCCAGCGCCAACAGACATTTGTGATGCGCCCTGAAACAAACCTTTTCTGAATTTTTTTTTAAGTCTCTCCTCCTGGTGGCACAATTGGCACATCTGCGCGACTTTCGTTCCAAAATATTAACCTATTGATTTGATAGGTCATTTTTTCCGTATCCCGTACTGTCCCCGTTGCGGTGGCGGCGGCATGGGACGTGCAAAAAGGGAGATTATGAACTGTCGAAAGGAAAAGACGATGCGATTTACAAACACATCTCTTTTAATGGCGTTGATTTTAATGCAGATGATTGTGCTGCTTCAAGGGTGTGACAATGTAGTGGATGCCGACCTGGACGACGATACGGACTCCACAGATTCGGATACGGATTCGGACGCGGATTCAGATACGGATTCGGATACGGATTCGGACACGGATACAGATACGGATGCCGATACGGATTCAGATACGGATACCGACACGGACAACGAAAATCCCTTCGCTGAACAGCCACCCGTTGAGATTCGAGTGACCAATGCGACGTCCCAAATAGTATACCTGGATGGATTTGATCCGTTGGCTGTGGCGACTTCGGTGACCGGAACGCGGGTGGAAGCCGGGGTAAAAGCACCTTTTCTTTACGGCGCGTCGTTCATGTTTGCCTGCGATGACGCTGACGCAGAAGGCCAATGCTGCAACGACGCCGACTATACCCTTTTAACCAGAGCGATTTTGCCCGGGGACACCTTCGCGTTTAAATGGGATGGACACATTTACAGTATCGAGACCGACACCTGCGAATGCGGGTGTTACTCCAGCGCCTGGCCCTTGGTCGGAGAATACGAATTTATGGTGGACGTTTACTCGTCCACGCACTGCTTTGCTGACCAATGCGATCCGCCGACAATCAGTGGAGAGGTCACTGAGGTGATGGTGTCCGGCGACGCAAAGCGGTTCACCACCACTGCGAACATTCCTTTTGATGGTGCCGCCATTGAAATTGAGGTTGTCGGCGACACCACCATCGAACCCGACGTGCTGGTTTCCGAAGAAAGCGCCGCCACCGATATTTCCGTTGAAATCTGGTGCGGCATCGGTGGATGCAAATGGGACCCCGATGCGGATCCCTGGGCGGAGGGGGCGCAGCTCCTGGATACGGTTACCATGGCCACCGAAGGGGAATTGGTGCCGGAATATGGGCATTACAGTTATTGGGGGTTCGCCCGGGCGGTGGGACATTTTACCGAAGTGCTTTCGTTAAAAGAGGGCGAAGTCACACTCGTGGATTTGGATGCGGTGCCCAGCGCGCAAAGGGGCATTGCCGGTACTGTTATCGCCACGCAATATGCCTATAAACCCAATTATTCAAGGTTTTCAATTCGATTTCTGGGGCCTCTAGGGCAACAGTTTGTTGTGGTGCCCGATGCACAGCAGCGGTTTGCGGTGGCCAATTTAGCCAAAGGGGCATGGACGCTGGAATTGTTTGACGCGTATATGCCTGAGGATATGGAACCAATTGCCTTTGATGTGCAGATTGACGACACGTTGCAATATCGGGACCTTGTATTTTCAGACCCCATGCAACTGGACTGAAACGCCCGCCACAACGCCTTTCGACGGAAACACCGCAAACAGCAAAAAACCATGTGGACAACAAGGGTATTGGAACCCATTATGTACCGGTATGAACTTTGTGGCACATCTTTTTTTAGCCCCCTGCAATGACGCATTTCGCGTGGGATCCATTCTGGCAGACTTTACCGTGGGTCGGATGAACGAACTCGAACAGCGGTTTGGAACGGACATCGGTCTGGGCATTCGCCATCACCGGGAGGTGGACCGATACACAGACTGTCACGACGTGGTGATGGCCTGTGTGAATGAGGTTCAGGAATCCTTTGGCATCTACGCTTCCATTGTCACCGATGTGGTGTTTGATCATTTCCTGCTGCTCAACTGGCGAAAGTACACAGCCATTTCCAAAGCGGTATTTTTCGCATCCATTTATCAATCCCTGACACTGACGCACCCGGCCTATCCCGAAAGATACACAGCAGTGGTGCAACGCATGCTGGAGCGGCGCTGGCTGCGTACGTACGAAGACCTTGAAAATGTAGCGTTTGCGCTCATGCGGGTTGGCGAGCGGTTTCAGCGGAAAACACCCCTTGCAAACGCCCTGCCGGGTTTGCGCGCTCATTACGACGCCATGGAAAGCTGCTTTCTCCGGTTTTTCCCGCAATTGCAGCGGTTCTCCGATTCGGTGATTGCCGAGCTTTCCGGGGTTCAGAAAACCGCAAATTACTGACCATGCGGGTCTCCAGGACAGTGCGTTCCGGTAAGCGAATTTCTACAAAAATGTACAATTGATTTTTTTTTGAAAACAAAAAATGAAGCGATTGACACACGATTCCAGGAAAGCATATAGTCTTGGCCCGTGTTGAAAAACGCGGGTTAGCATTCCAGGTATCACAATAAAAATCTCGCCGAATGTGAATCCTCGCTTTACCAGATAATAGAATAGGAGCGTTCATCTATGGATGAAAAACCAAGGAAAATTATTTTTGTGACCGGCGGTGTGGTCTCTTCCATTGGCAAGGGACTGGCTGGCGCCTCGCTGGGAACACTTTTGGAAAATCGTGGTCTGAACATCACCATGATGAAACTGGATCCCTACATTAATGTGGATCCGGGGACCATGAGTCCGTTTCAGCACGGCGAAGTGTATGTGACCGATGACGGGGCGGAAACAGACCTGGACCTTGGCCATTATGAACGCTTTACCACTGCCAAGATGTCGCAAAACAGCAATCTCACCACCGGACGCGTGTATCACAATGTGATTAGCAAGGAGCGCCGCGGCGAATACCTGGGGCGCACGGTGCAGGTGATTCCCCACATTACCGACGAAATCAAAAACTTTGTTTACAATCGCGCCAAACATTTCGATTTAACCATCGTTGAGATTGGCGGCACTGCCGGTGATATTGAGTCGCTGCCGTTTATGGAGGCCATGCGACAGATCATTGTGGAGATGGGCCACGAAAACGCCATCTGCATGCATGTGACCCTGGTGCCTTACATTGCCGCTGCCGGGGAGCTGAAAACCAAACCCACCCAGCACTCGGTGAAAACATTGCTGGAAATCGGGATTCAACCCGATATTTTAATTTGCCGCACCGAAAAGTCACTCGAAGAGGAACATCGCCGTAAAATCGCGCTGTTTTGCAACCTCAGCCAAAAAGCGGTGATTCAGGCCAAGGATATTAACTGCATCTATGGTCTGCCCCGGGCGTTGCAGCAGGAAGGGCTGGACGAGCTGGTGTGTCGAAAACTCAATATATGGTCTCGTCCCACCGATTTGGCGGAATGGGATCGCATTGTGGAGCGCATCACCAATCCCAAAGAAGAGATTACCATTGGTGTGATTGGCAAGTATGTGCATTTAAAAGATGCCTACAAGAGTTTGAACGAAGCGCTGGTGCATGGGGGGATTGCCAACAACTGCAAGGTGAAGCTGGCCCATATTAACGCCGAAGACATCGAGTCGAATGGCGCCGCGCCGTATTTTAAAGGCATTGACGGCCTGCTGATTCCCGGTGGTTTTGGGGAACGGGGTTCGGAAGGCAAAATTGCGTCCATTCAGTATGCCCGCGAAAACAATATTCCGTTTTTTGGTATCTGTCTTGGGATGCAAATGGCAGTGGTGGAATATGCGCGCAATGTGTGCGGCATCGAGGGCGCCATGTCCGAGGAGTTTGATGCCAAGGCCAAACATCGCGTGATTCATCTGATGCACGAGCAAAAAGATGTGACCGACAAAGGGGCCACCATGCGACTGGGCGCCTATCCCTGCAAACTGAAAGAAGAATCCCGATCGTTAAAGATTTACGGTTCTGTCGACATCTCCGAACGTCATCGCCATCGCTTTGAGGTGAACAATGCCTATCGCGACAAGCTGGAAGCAGCAGGGCTCACCCTGTCCGGTGTCAGTCCCGACGGGTCACTGGTGGAAATGGTGGAGTTGAGCGATCATCCCTGGTTTGTGGCCTGTCAGTTCCATCCGGAATTCAAATCCAGACCCCAAAAGCCCCACCCACTGTTTACATCGTTTATTGAGGCCAGCCTGACCCACGCCAAAAAGTAGAACCTTTCAAGCAATTTCGTTCCCCATCACAATATCTGCTTTCGCCCCTCGGACCTTTTTAAATTCGTGCTATGTTCTCTTTATTGAAATGGAGTCGGTGCAGCGCTTTTGGAGCGCTGCATTCAATGAAGTAAAACGAGTGTATGAACAGTCAGGTGATCTGATTCAAATAGAAAAATCAGGAGCATATCATGCAGAATTTTACATATGTAAACCCCACAAAGATTCACTTTGGTGAGGGGGCAATTCTCAAGCTGGGAGAGGAACTCAAAGCCCTTTGCGTCGAGCGGGCGTTGCTGGTGTATGGCAAGGCCAGCATCTTCGCCAATGGGGTGCACGACGCCGTGATGCAACAGATGGCCACCGCTGGAGTTGAGGTGGTGGAACACGGTGGGGTGCAGGGAAACCCAGTGCTTTCCCATACCCGGGCGGGCATTGAAAAAGCGCGGCATCACGAGGTTGATGCCATTTGCGCGGTGGGCGGCGGCAGTGTCATCGATGAGGCCAAAGCTATTTGCGCGGGGGTGAATACCAATGTGGATGTATGGGACTTATTCACCATGAAGGCATCGCCCGGCGAGGTATTGCCCTTGCTGGCGGTGTGTACACTGCCGGCTACCGGTTCCGAAATGAACGGTATCTGTGTAGTGACCAACGAAGAGACTAAAGAGAAAATCGCGATGGTGAAACCCGGCGCGCTCAATCCCAAAGTGTCCTTTCTCGATCCCGAAGTTACCAAAACACTGACGGCAGAGCAGACGGCCTTTGCCTGTACCGACATTTTATCGCATATCATGGAAGCGTACTTCACCACTTCCGCCAAACGATTGCCCCTGCAGGACAATCTTCTTGAAGGAGTGGCCAAAGCAACGGTGGAGGCCATGGATTTAATAATGGCGCATCCCGATGATTACGACGCGCGGGCCGCGTTTATGTGGGCGGCCACCATGGCGTGGAGTGGCATTGCACAGGCTGGCATTCCGGGCCCGTCGATGCCGTGTCATGCGTTGGAAATGCCTTTGAGCGCAGTGTATGATATTGCCCATGGCGCGGGATTGTCCGTGGTGATTCCAGCGTGGATTCGCCATTCCGCAAAAGGGCACCTCTCGCGGATTGCCGCTTTTGCCAAAGCGGTCTTTAAAGTGGATGCCTGCGACGCCGCATCCATTGCATCAGCGCTTAGGGTGTATTATCGTCGCATTGGTTCACCGGTGACGTTTGTCGAAGCAGGCATCGCGCATCCCGATATGGACAGGCTGGTGCAGCTGGCGTCCGCGTCTCTGGCCCAACGGGGCATGACCGATTACACACCCAAAGTGGTGCGAGCGATTTACAACGAGTGCATGGAATAAACGATGATGAACAAACGACAATGGATTGCAGGTATTGTGTTTTTGCTGTGGCTGCCACTCGCAGCCGGTTGTGCCGGGATGCAGGTGGAAATCCCCAGGGCCAAAGTGCAAGAGAAGGTGGAAAAAAAATTCCCCATTGAGCGCAATGTGCTGGTGGCCAAAGCGAAGTTGAGTGATCCCAAAGTGTATTTCGAAGAGGGGGAGGTGGGGATAAAAATGAAGTTTCGCGCGTCGTTTTTAAACCGCAAAGTCAAGGGCAAGGCTGATGTGCGTGGTACCATTGCCTTTGACCCGGATAAAAAAAGATTCTTCGTGGAAGAGATGCGCATTGTGGAAGTGGACACCGGGAAACTTAAATTATCGGAACTGGGGGAGCTGAAAAATATTGTCAGCCGCCTTGTGGCCAAACGTCTCGACGGCATGGTGGTGTACACGCTGGATG
>JAFGQN010000028.1 GCA_016935665.1 Deltaproteobacteria bacterium
AGCAAATTCAGACGAAATCCGGGCCACCCAGTCCGCAAACACCTTGAATCTCGAGAAAATCACCTTAAGTGATCGGCATTGGGGCTAATCCACGCACAAAGGAATCGAGAGCGGCTTTGGCACTGCTGTGGGCTATGAAACCATCTCCCGAATGTTTGGAAAGACCGCTTGAGATAGCGACGATACTTCCTTTTTTTCGCGCCAGCATTCCGGGCAGAACAGTTTGGCAGGGGTAGAACATCGCTTTCAGTTCGCCGGACAGTTTCTGCTCAAACGCTCCCCATTCGTATTCAATGAACGGCAACATGGTTGACCATCCAACGTGTAGCTTCTCAAATTCGTTGAAACCTTTACCCTTGGGACCAGCTGGTGTCGGGAGTACATCGGATGCGACCATTCTCTGGCGTATTGCGAGCTGGAAAGTGGACACATCACCTATCACGCCACAGGACTCGACGTGGCATCCGTTTTCTGGGATTTCTTCAGCAGGCATTAGACGACTGTTGGGCTTTGTCTCAAAAGGGTGTTGAACTTTGGATTGCCTGGTTTTGCCCCGAAGGCTTTTGTCTTTCCTTTGCAGATGGAAAACATTGAAAAAGATAATCCTTTGGCCAAAGCGCAATTTCGCGTACACCGCTTGGACCGTTCGGCCAAAGGGGATATAAATCGCGGATAAACGACCCAACTTCAGTTGATGCGCGATGGTTGCTTCTTCAATCGGTTTAGTCTGCCAGCTCAATTTCCAGATAGGCCACGAATGTGTAGGAATAGTCATCAATCGATTCAGACTGGCCTGCGGCCACCATGGACAGGGAGCCATCGGTAATCTCCATGGTCACGGTTCTTTCGATGAGTGTCTGGGCTTCTGTGGTGGGTTCGTCATCGACCACTTTGACGCCTTCGATGGATACGTTGTGGGGTTGGCCCGAATACGCGCGCCCGGCCATGCCCACGCCCACAGTGATGTTGTAGGCGCCGGGCGCCAAATCAAATTCGAAAAGGTTGTCGCGGCCGTAATCGTCGTAAATGTAGGAGCGTTGAACCTCGTTGAAACCATCGACTGTGGCGTAACCGGTCATTAGAATATCGGTGCCCATGTTTTCACCCCGCCAGCCGTATCCGAGTTCAGCATCATATTCGTTCCAGCCAATTTTCATATACTCTTTGCCGTTTACCAAAAGGGGGGAGGTTAAAGGCTCTCCGTTGGGATCCTGAAAGTTGATATAGTAGTTTCCGGCCGGTCTGGATGATTCCACCTGCAGCACGGGCAGGGTGCTTTCGCTGCCTTCAATATACCGGCCCAACTGATGCCGCACGGCCATCAACGCGTCGGCATCCTTTGTCCAGCTCACCATGGATGCGGCCACCGATTTCACCGTAGCATCCACCGCCACGGACTGATTTACAGCGGGATGTGCGCCGCCATTGGCGAGCCAAAGGTATTCGTAATCTTCAAATCCTTCTCTAAGCAATTCTGCGCGGACCCCTGGATGGCCATTGGAATCAAAAAAACGTCCGGCGTCGTAATAGGCCCAGCCGGTAATGCGATGACTCCACGCGGCCCAGGGGATGATGCGCTGATTCATGCCCGGGGTATCGATGGCTGTGGGATTGAAATAGGGTTCCGGATCGTGATCGAGGGAGTAAAACCACACCTGTTCGCCATGGGTTTCCTGCCGCTGCCATGCGTAATCCTCTTTGTAGGCGCGTATATGGGCTATCCAAATATCGTACCCACAGGCGCCGCCGGAATCTTCCGCGATGGATGGTTTGGGCTCTTCGCTGATTGCGATGCGCAGGTTGGGTGCCGCAGCTTTGGTGATGCGACACAAATGCGCAGCCAGCGCTTCATCCGAGGCATTCTGTGGTTCGTTTTGCACGTAATAATACGCTTTTTCATCCATGCCATGGGTGACGAGGTAACTGTCCAGCGCAGAGAGCCAATTGGCCCACTGGGCATTGTATGCGGCGCTGCCAAAGTGATCGCCCAGGGATACGTCACAGAATGTGTCGGGTCTGGGAGTACTGTTGTCCACAAACTGAAACAGCATGGCGTTGGGAAATCCGATGCCGTTCCAGCCCTCGCCCAGAATGTATTTGGGGGCAAGCGCGCCGATGGCATATTCAGCCCCTTCGTCGGGTTCATCGTAAAACTGACTGCATCTTTGGGGGTTGCTGCCACTGTCCCACGTGATGCCCCAGTTGAATCCACTGGGCCATGTGACACTTTTTGGGGTCATCCGGTGCTCGAAAAGCATTGTTTTTACGGTCTCTTCGCTGTTGTCCGCCATGAGCGACTGCATACTGATGTTCAACTGTGTGGAAAAATGGATTTCGTCGGGCAACTCGAAATTGAATACACATAATTCCAGGGGAACCTGTATGGGCGTGCCATTTTGGGTCACTGTAATTGCGCCAGTGTGGATGCCGGGAGCAGCGGATTTGGGAATGTACAGGGTCATCCACACCGGCACTGCGTATCCCGTGTTGAGTGTTACGGCAGTGCCGAAGGAAATGGGACGCAGACGCTCCACCCAGGTTTCCTCATATTCGGCGACCGCCAATTCCATGCGCTGTCCGTCCAGGTTTTCGAAGCCCGTAAACGAAATAGTCACCTCGCCTCCCGCCGGTCCAATGATTAATTGAATGGATTCAAATTCGTTTCGGGCGGCACTCAGGGTAATTCCAGATTTGATGCTTTCCGGTGGCCTGGCGCCCTGGTTGATTTTGTGGGTCACAGGCGTGGTCCACAACGGGAGATTGTCACCCGACTCCATCAGGCGGTATGTAAATTCGCCGGAGGCCACTGCAAAAGGAGTGGTGTCACTGTTTCGGGGGTTGGACGTTCCGTCTTCTTTTTTGTCGTCGCCGCATCCCGTCGTAATGCACAACCCGAGTGTGGCAATCCATAGTTTTGACCACCTTCGACTGCAGATTTTAAACATCGGATCCCTCCTCTTTCTCTACATTTCACCGATAAATTTCATTATGACCGCAGCCTTTCACACAGACAAGAAAACCCACGGGGATTCTTTCAGAAAACCCTTTTCAGTCCTTGTGTAACTGGTTTACTACTTTGTTACGGGTGCCGGTTACGGTACAATGGTTGGGATGTTGCTTACTGCACGATTTTTGCTTAGGAGGAAATCCAATGACATCTGGTCCCAGTACGTTACTTATTTTTTCTATTTTTTTAACACTGGTTTTATTGATGGGAGCGGGGTGTGGCGGTGATCCCGGCGCTCGCCTGTCGGATGCCGATGGGGATGCCGATGGCGATTCGGATGGCGATGGCGATTCGGATAGCGATTCGGATGGTGACGGCGACGGCGACAGCGATGGTGATAGCGACAGCGATGGCGATTCGGATGGCGATGGCGACAGCGATGGTGATAGCGACGGTGATGGCGATTCGGATGGCGATGGCGATAGCGATGCGGATACTGAAGTGCCTGTTGAAGAGTTGGAAACCCGCGATTGCGGCAGTCTGGACGAAGGATCCGGCGGCGGGGATATGACTTTTCGCATGAACCATCTGGGATTCGATGCCGACGGTGGCAAGCAGATTGTCATTGAAACATCGTCTTCTCTGGATTCCTTCCAGATTGTGGATGGCAGTAAAAACGTGGTGGCCTGCGGTGATTTGGAATCTCAAAATTTTAGTGACTGGGGTGGTGGTTCCAAATTTTATGTGGCGGAATTCAGCTACCTGCAGGAGCCCGGCTCGTACCAACTGGTGACGGGCGGCAAGTATTCGGACAGTTTCGAAGTGAAAGAAAATCTGCTTTTCGACAAGACGGTATCTGATGTGATTGGATATTTTTACGCCTCCCGAGCGGACGAAGGCAATGTGGTGGCCGCAGACAGTAACGTACCCAAATTCGGGGGCGGCGGCAATGTGGATGCCCATGGCGGCTGGTATGATGCGTCCGGGGATATTTCCAAATATTTGTCGCATCTGAGTTACGCCAACTTTGTCAATCCCCAACAGATTCCCCTGGTGGTTTGGGCGATGGCCTACGCCAGCGACGAAGCGGCGGATGCCCTTGATGATACGGGCAAAAAAAATGCGGCACAGGACGAAGCGCTGTGGGGCGCGGATTACCTGGTGCGCGTACAGGATCCCGAAGGCTATTTTTATATTAATGTTTTTGATGTGTGGACCGGTGAGTTGGAGCAGCGGGAAATATGTGCCTTTGAAGGGGAAGCCGGAACCAAATCGGCCGAGTACCAGGCAGCGTTCCGCGAGGGCGGAGGTATGTCCATTGCAGCTCTGGCGCGTGTGTCTGCCTGGGGCAAAAAAGGGGATTACAGTGCGGATGAGTATTTGAGCGCAGCGGAAAAAGGCTTTAAACATTTGGAGGCCAACGGTTCCAAATACTGCGATGATGGAAAGGAAAACATCATTGATGATTACACTGCACTGTTGGCGGCCACGGAATTATACGCAGTCACCGATGATGACGACTACCTGGACGCGGCACGTTCCAGAGCAAAAAATCTTGCGGACAGACTGTCGTCAGACGGCTATTTCATAGCGGATTCCGGCAGCCGGCCCTTCTGGCACGCGTCGGATGCGGGACTACCTGTGGTGGCGCTGGCACGTTACGCTGAATTTGAAACCGACAGGGACGCCAAATCCGAGGCGCTGGAAACAATCGAGAAATATTTGGATTGGCAGCTTGAAGTGACCAACAAAAAAGCCAATCCCTACCAATATGCCCGCCAGACCTTCAAATCCGGTGGCAGCGTTCAGGACGGTTTCTTTATTCCTCACGACAATGAAACGGGATACTGGTGGCAGGGGGAGAACGCCAGACTTTCTTCTCTGGCGGCGGCGGCCATTATTGGCGGGCGGGCCATTTCCAAAAAAGGACATTATCACGGTACTGTAAAAGACCTTGCGGTTTTCGCTGCCAGTCAGGTGGACTGGATACTTGGGAAAAATCCCTACGATGCCAGTTTCATGCACGGTCACGGCCGCAACAATCCACGTCAGTACGAAGGCGAGAAACCTGAGTTTGGGCAACAGGCGCACGACGGCGGCATCTGCAACGGAATTACCGGCGTGGAAAGCAACGGCTCCGGCATTCAGTGGGATCCGGCGCCCCCCAACAATGAATGGGGCGACCCCATGTGGTGGATGAACTGGCGCTGGGTGGAGCAATGGTTGCCCCACGCCTCCTGGTATCTGATTGCCACTGCCGCCATGACTGAGGAATAGTTCCTTTGGGGCAATATCGATTCTATCATTTTCTCATAGGTAAGATCTTTCGCCTGAACCATTGCAATTTGGCGAACAATCTCCATTCAGGAGCAGCGGTCATGCCCGAGAAGTCGCGCATCCAGTGACATGCAGTCTGGATTTCCAATCAAGTTGGGAATGACGAAACGCTGACTGAAGCGGTGATTTTGACTTAAAGACTAACCTGCTTGCCTTCCGGCTCTGCCTTCTGATAAATCGAGCTACCTGATAACCATTGGTCAAAAAGAGAAAAGGAGGATTTGCAAGCGTCTTTTGACTGAAACAGTACGATAACGGGCAGTTCCTGTTGCAACTGAAATTCTATCTGGAAATCACATTCTGATAATCTGATGTGGGAAAGTGAGCTTGAGTATGAACTTTGATTCGGTAATTGTTGGCTCTGGTGTTGGCAGCCTGACAACCGCAGCGGCACTGGCGATTTGTGGTAAACATGTTCTTGTTTTGGAACAGCACAATCGACCAGGCGGGTATCTTCATTCCTTTCAACGAAAAAACTGGGAGTGGAATATAGGATTGCATTTTATCCCAGCATTTCGTGCGGAAGACGAATTGAACAAGATGTTTCATACGCTGACCGGTAATCGCGTACAACTCAGTCCCTTTAAAGACAAAACGCTGATATTGGAATACCCGGGACGGAAATTTGAATTCAATTCCGACAGCGATTATCTGAAAAAAAAGATTTCAGAAGCATTTCCTGCCGAAAAAGAATCGCTGGATGCGTTTTGGAACAAACTGGAACGCGTTGGCGCCAGTGCACAAAAAATACTGATGCCAGGGTTTCTTCCGAAACGCGCTGCCGCCACTGCGTTCTTTTTCTCGACTTTGCCGTTTTTTTTCTTCCGCAATAAAACCGTAAAGCAGGTTATTGATGAATCCTTTTTGGACCCGAAACTGAAAGAATTCTTTTACTACTTCACAACTGAAAATGGTATGGCGCCTGACCGAAGTTCATTTCTTTTTTATGCAATGATGAAAGCGAGTTTTTTTAACGGGTACAGCTACCCCAGAGGGGGCGGTGAAGCGATAGTCGACGCTCTTATCAAAACAATAGAAGCAAATGGTGGTAAGATTCGCACAGGTTTTGAAGTGGAAAACGTCGTCGTGAAAGAGGGGAAAGCGGTTGGCGTGAACGGAAAAAACGGTGAATACATATCCGGCAAAAACGTTGTCAGCGGCATCGGATTGCAGGAAACGTTTGACCGCCTGCTTGAACCGCATCATATCAACAATTCCTATCGGAAAAACATAAACAGGTTTGGTACATCCGGATCAATGCTGACTCTTTTTGTGGGCCTCAAGGGCGATATTGCCGGCGTTGGAGCAGAGTCTGGCAATTTTCGCATTTTCTGGGACGCACCGCTTTCAAATGGCAGCGATCCAACTGCGATTGACTGGAAACCGGACGGCGCAATGATAATGTTTCCATCTCTGGTGGATTCTGCTCCCAATAATGACATGCATCATACATGCGAGGTGATGATACAGACCCGGTACGAATATTTTCGCAAATGGGAAAATCAGAAATCACGAAAGAAGGATGCGTCCTACAGGGAGATGAAAGCGCGACTTGAACAGCGATTGCTGAAAATCCTTATCGAACGATTCCCTGGAATTGAGAAGTTCATCCGATTTTACGAATTGGGGACGCCGGTCACCTACGAACACTATTGTCGAAGACGAAATGGCGCTTTTCTTGGAATGGAAGTGACCCCGGAGAAATTTAACAATCAGCAGATTCATTCCGTGTCGCCCATAAAAAATTTATTCCTGACCGGTGGCGATGTGACAACGTGTGGTGTGGTGGGTTCGTTTATGAGCGGCATTATCGCTGCGTCCCATGTGACGGGAAAAAGGCTGCCCAACTTGCTTAAACAAATAGATAAACCGAACCAATGTTGAGTTGACGGTATTGGATAGTGCGTAACGCCACTGGGTTCGGTCGGACGATGAGCATCGGCAACGCCCAATGACGATTGTATAGGTCGGGCGTATGACCGGCAATGTAACGGCCCGATGAAAATTGTTATCCGGCCATGCGGTTTTCGTTAAGGTTTTTACTGCCTTCATCAACGATGGCGGAGAGTTTCAAATCGTATCGCATGGTCGCGTTGGCGTTGCCGGTGAAATTGCCCTGTACCGGTAACGTGTTTTCGGGCTGGGCAGAGGCGCAAAGAGCAATGTGCCCGTCGCTGGTGGCCAATCCAAGGGACGGATCGAATCCGCGCCAACCGCCGCCAGGAATCCAGATCTCCGCCCACGAATGCCGTTCGTGGGCAGACTCGATATCTTCATCAAAACAGTAACCGCTAACAAAACGGGCTGGAATGCCCACTCGTCGACACAACGTCATGAACAGCCAGGAGGCATCTCTCGAAGCGCCTTTTTGGGACCGCAGTGTGTCTTCAGCGGGAAGGGTGATTTCGTCCCGGCGAGAGTCAATATCTATGTGCGTATTAATCCATTCATTGGTCGCCTTTGCAAAACTGAGACTATCTTTAGCCCTGCGCTGGAGTTTTCCGGTCAGTTCGTCCACGCGCCGTGATGAAACCGTCTGCAGCATGGGGGCGAGCAGCTGTTGCTCTGCCGCAGACCTTCTGGGGGGGAGTTTTCCGACGTCTATCAACAGTGACGATGGGCTCTCCAGCAACGTTTCAACGCGAAAACGCGCATATATCTCAAATGATCGGGTAGGCTTCGAAAAGCACATCCCAATAACTTCATTGTTTTCGGCATCCAGCATCTTTTCCTGGACCGTTGGTTTGGGAAACACATTCAGGTCGAATTGCTGTATGCGCTGGGCAGGTCCCTTGCGCGGCAATAGTCGGATGAAGTGTGTCCCCAGCGTCACTGGTTTGCTGTAACTGTAGGATATGAGATGTTCTCCTGAAAAAATCATTGGTCGGGCTCCTCGTTAAAAAATCGTGCGAACATGGCGTCAATGTATTCTCTGGGTATTGAATCATTACTGGCGCGAAGTCGGGATTGCCAGTAAATGGAGAGTTTCTGAAAATCGTCTGTTTCGAACCGATGCGCCGTCCGTCCAGGCGTGTTTTCGGGGCGCCATGGCGCCACATCAATGGGCAAACCCACGTCTGCGGCACTGATGCGGGTGGAATCGAATGCCAGGCAGGCCACTTTCGGCGCAAACTTCAGATCATTGTTGTATTTCACAGCGCGATAGAGGATGGGTTTGCCGTATATTCGCGTGATGGGCGCATGGCCCGCGGCAACCCGCGTATCGCTTAATTCCAGCAATCCCTCTTTTACCCGAATACCCACACAGAATGTCATCGCTCTCCTTTGTGGTGGCCTTCCTCGCTGGGCCTGCGGCATCTCACAGACCCGATAAAAAAAAATCCAGTTGTACCGCGTCTGATGCGTGATTGAGCCTGACCTTGAAAATCATTAACGAACTCATGCAACTCGTCGATGACAATCTTTTGCAAAGGTTTCTCTTCCACGGTTGTCCGCAAATGGCCCGCCCACGATTGAGATTCGTCGTCTCCCGCCTGGGCCACAATGGATTGCAGACACTGTGTCGCATGTTGCAGACAAAACATTATGGACCAGCAAGAGCGTTCGTCCAGGACCAGAAATGAAATAACTTGTAACAGGGGGATGCAGCCGCGTGGGACAGGTGTGGCGACAACCCGCCAAAGGGTCGGAGTTCTGGCTGTCACGGGGCGGGAAACGCGTCCAGAGATTACTGCAGATCCCTTAGTTTATCGTTTTCCATATTGCCAATGCAGTTGCCTTTTTCATCAAAAACCAGCACGGTTTCTTCATCCATGTGCATCATATCCGCCTTGTGGAGTGTGGCATCGGCGCTGATGAGAAGTGATTCGTCCTCGGTGATGATAATGCTTTCGTTCCGATTGATATACAGAATTTTATTGGTCAAAACTTTGCCCATGTATTCCCCCTTTACGAAACTAAGTCGGCTGTTTGAGGCGGAACTGAAGTGAATAAAGCGGTGTGCTGTTCTTTTTTTTTGGGAGTACCACATCAAAACGGTTCGTGGTATGGTCGCGCCCAAACGATGCAGGTTTTTGGCGCCTGTGAAAAAAAAGACACACAACCGGGCGAGGAGGCCGCTTTCTTTACAAAGTGAAGCGATTTTCTTCCGTCTGCTTTGGAGACAGATAAAAATGACAATTCAACGAGACAGTTGGGGGTCGAAACTGGGATTCATCATGGCCGCATCCGGCAGTGCGGTGGGCCTTGGAAATCTGTGGAAATTTCCGTACATCACCTGGGAAAACAATGGGGGCGCCTTTGTACTGGTGTACCTTGTGGCCGTTATGATTCTGGGGCTGCCCATTATGATGGGCGAAATTTTTGTGGGGCGTGCCGCGCACCTCTCCGGCGCCCCCGCGTATAAAAAACTCGGGGGGCTGGGGTGGAGCAAACTGGGATACCTGGGGGCGGCGGCCGGTGGCATTATTCTGTCGTATTATATGGTTATTGCCGGCTGGTCCCTTTATTCCTTCTGGCAGTGTCTGGGCTGGTCTCTGGGTGGATATGACATGCCTTCGAGCGACGCGTTCGGTAACTTTTTGAGCAATGGTCCGCTGCAAATAGGTCTAACACTGATGTTTACTCTGATGAACGTGGGTATCGTTCTGCGCGGTGTCGGTCGCGGGATTGAGTCGGCCACAAAAATAATGATGCCTATTCTGGTGCTCCTTATGTTGTACCTGGTCATTACCGCCATGTTTATGCCGGGACGAAACGACGCTTTTGCCATGATATTCAGTGTGGATTTCGCCAATATGCCCGCCATGGGATATCTGGAGGCCGTGGGCCAGGCGTTTTTCTCGCTGTCTCTGGGGCTGGGCGCCATGGTGGCCTATGGTTCCTACATGAAGAAAACCGATTCCATCACCAATAGCGCCATCTGGGTGGTCTCCCTCGATACACTGTTTGCGCTTTTGGCCTGCGTGGCCATGTTCACCATTATTCTCTCTGTGCCCGAGCTGAAAGCCCAGGTGTCCGCCGGTGAAGTGGGCACAGTGGGGATGCTGTTTATCACGTTGCCACAACTTTTTTACACACAGATGCAAGGCGGCGTGGTGCTGGCGCCGCTGTTTTTCATTCTGGTTGCCTTTGCCGCCCTGTCGTCCACCCTGTCGCTGGGAGAAGTGGTGGCGTCCATGATGATTGACCGACGCGGCTGGTCGCGAAAAAAAGCGGTGCTGATTACCAGTGGCGTTGTGTTTTGCGGATCGATTTTCGCCGCACTGTCCCTTGGCGCCAGTCAGACACTGAGCCAGGTGACATTCAGGGATGTCCCCGTTTTGGGAATCATCTTCAGCAGTAAAAGCGGCATACTGGGCCTGCTCGACCATTTGGCGGCCAACTGGCTGTTGCCCATTGGTGGTCTGGGCACCACCCTGTTTGTGGGATGGTTCCTGAAAAACGACTTCATCCTGAAGGAACTGGGAGTCAAAAATTCCAATGTGGTCTTCAATCTCTGGATTTGGTGCCTGCGTATCGTGGCTCCGGCGGCGATTATTGCGTTGATTATCGCTGTTGCCACCGGCAAAGATTTCTCCTGACAAATCGGTTATGATGACATCGCGCCTACCCATTTTTGAAATTCGGTCACAATTTATAAATATCGTTGAGAGTGCGCCAGTGGTGGTTACCGCGCCCACCGGCAGCGGAAAATCCACAGAGTTGCCCAGATGGCTGGCAGAGGCGGGCGCCGTGTTGGTCATTGAGCCCCGGCGGGTAGCGTGTCTGGGGCTGTGCGAGCGGGTGAGTTATCTGGAAGGATGCCGCGTGGGGGAGAAAGTGGGCTACCACGTTCGGGGGCAAAGCCGGTTTGGCAGCGATACACGGATTCTGTTTGTTACCCCTGGCATCGCACTGCGTTATTTTTCCTTTGGCCGCCTGCAGCAGTTTGATGCGGTGGTTCTGGACGAGTTTCACGAACGCGGTATTGAGACCGACCTGCTGCTGGCGCTGCTCAAAAAAAAATACAGCGGAAAACTGGTCGTCACCAGCGCCACCATTAATACGGCGCCTCTGGCGCAATATCTGAATGCGGAGGTGCTCGAAGCCAGCGGGACCCTTTTCGATGTGGCGGTGCACTATCTGGGACCAAAGGATGCGCTGCCTTTTGGGGAGCATCTCGAAGAGCGCGTGGTCAACGCCGTGATGAAGGCCAAATCATTTCCCGGGGATATACTGGTGTTTTTGCCCGGCAAGGGGGAAATCCGAAAAGTGGCCACGCGTTTGGCCAATGATGCGGAGCTGGACGTGATGGGCATGCACGGCGATTTGGGACTGGGGGAACAGGAGAAGGTGTTTGCGTCATCTTCAAGACGCAAAGTGGTGCTGGCCACCAATGTGTGCGAAACATCGATTACGGTGCCGGGCATTGGTGTGGTTATCGATAGCGGCCTCGTAAAGCGCACGCGATTCGTGGACGATCGCGGCTTTCTCACTCTGATGCCCGTGGCCATTGACAGCGCCGAACAGCGCAAGGGACGCGCGGGTCGAACCGCATCGGGGGTGTGCTTTCGCCTGTGGAGCGAACGGGCGGTACTGGAACGGTTTACCCCGGCGGAGATGTTTCGCGAATCCCTCACTCAAATGGCGCTGGCCGCCGCATCGTGCGGTGAGCGGCTGGATGGGCTTGATTTTTATGAAGCGCCCAAATCGTATGCTGTGGATGCCGCCATTGCGTCTCTTACCCGGCTTGGCGCACTCAATAGCGACGGATGTATCACGGAGCGCGGAGTCGCATTGTCTGGATTGCCCCTGAACGCTGAAATGGCGGCCCTGCTGGTGGATGCGGAACAGGCCGGTTTACTCAAAGAGGCCATTGATGTGGTGAGTGTGGCCGAAACGCCAAGGGAGCTGTTTTCATCGACAAAGCGGCCTGACGTACCGGCAGACGATTTCAGATTGAATGGCTGTGACGTGCAGGCGGCGCTTTTGGCCATGCAGTTTCCATTAAAAAACGCGGGCAAACACGGCATTCATCGGACCACATTGCTTGACGCCATGAAGCTGCGACGTGAGCTGCGCGACGCGTTTGGCATTGATCACAGAGATATTAGTGACGCCTTTCGCGCCCATGAATTGGCGACGCTGTTTGTAAAAACCAATCCCCGCTGTGCCTATGTGGCCAGACGCAAGCGCGGCAGACTCTTTTTTACCAATGGCGACGGAAAAGAGATTACCCTGTCGCCCGCCAGCGCAATACACGACGAGCGGGTGGCTGCTATCGCGGTTTTCGCTACGGTGGCCACTGGATTGGGATATCGCGAAAAAGACGCACGCATTGTGGCAACCCTTGCTGCGCCGATGAAACGGGCGGAGCTGGCAAAGCTGGGTGTGGGGGAAATCCAGGTGTCGAAGCCGCAGGTGATTTCTGGAAAAGTAATCGCCAAAGTGGCTCGGGTGCATGCGGGATGTGTTCTTTCAGAGGTGGAGGATGTGCCCACCGGGAAGGAGGCCAGAGCGGCTATCGCACAGCTGTTTCTGGGTGGCGCCATATTTAAAAAAGCGCTGGAAGAGACCACGCGGCGTCTTTCGCAGGCGGCGATTCTGGCAGAGGTGCAAAACAACGGCCTGGGGGATGAGATGCTGGATTTGGGGCCCTTTGGGAAAACGATTCCGTCATTGACACAATGGGTGCATCAGCAACTTGAGACATTGGGGATTGAAAGTGGCGACGATTTGGCGCTGCTCGATGAAAGCGATTTTCTGGCGCCGGCATTGCCAAAATGGAGCGCCCAGTGGATTCAAAGTCGATTTCCGCTGGAGGTGAATCTGGGGGATGTGCAATACGATGTGGAGTACCAGTTTGCGACGCGGCAGGTGACCCTTTACAAACGTTCCGGCACCCGCAAAACACCGCCTTCTTTACATACTGTGCCTGCCTTTTCGGGATTTAGAATCAAAGTGAAGCACCATACGCAAACCTGGGTGCTCAGGGGCTGAACAGACAGCTTCCTATTGTGTCACAATTTCCGACGGGCGTATGGCTGTATTCGCGGTACACTTATGGGGTCGCCAACGGCGGCGATTGGGGGATACATGATTAATGTGATGATATTGGAACGCTCGGAGGTTGTCTCAACAACCCTGAGGGCGTTGTTGCACGTTGAACCGGACATGAAGGTGGTGGCCACCATCACCGATCCGGTCACGGCCTGCGAAACGCTTAAAATATACGCACCGGATGTGCTGATGCTGGACATGGACCTGCTGAACAGAAAGGCGGCGACATTTCTTTTGGAATTGATGTCGTGTCGGACCACACCAACAATTCTGATGCTCGCAGAGGACCATGTCGATACGCCGGAAATCCATGACGCGTTGCTGGCGGGCGCCGTGGATTCATTGGTGAAACCCAAAGGCGACACGCTCAGCTACTGGCTCTCCATTGCCCCGGAGATGACTGCCAAAATACGACGGGTAGCCCAGACGCCACCGCGCAGGCATTCCAAACCATCATTCTGGCCGCTCACCGCAACAACAGCAGAACTGGATGCATTGCTGCCATTGGCGCCGCCATCCCAGCGCGTCACCGGGCCGCCAGTGGTGTGTATCGGTGCGTCCGCCGGTGGCACCAGGGCGCTGGAGCATTTGCTGTCGCGCCTGCATCCGCCCCACGTGCCCATTGTGGTGGTGCAACACATGCCCGCCACATTTACCGCCACGTTTGCCCGGCGATTAAACAGCATCAGCGAGCTGGAAGTGGTGGAAGGCGAAAACGGTATGCCCACTTTGCCAAACCGGGTCATTGTTGCCAAAGGCGGCGTTCAAACCCTGCTGTTTGCCGTGGACGCGGGGTATCGCACGGTGCACAGGGATGGCCCTGCCGTAAATTTTCAGATGCCCAGTGTGGATGCGCTTTTTCGCAGCGCGGCCAATGTGGCCGGGGCTGGCGCTCTTGGGATTATTCTGACGGGTATGGGGTCCGATGGGGCGCAGGGATTGCTGGAGATGCGCCAGATGGGCGCCGCCACTGTCGCACAGGACGAAGCCAGTTGTCTGGTATTTGGAATGCCCCAGGCCGCGATACATCTGGGGGCGGCGATGCGGGTTGTACCTCTCGACGGCATGGCGGACCTGATCACCGCGTTTTCCAGAGAACGTCACCTGCCGTACGAACACGCCCCGGATTTCCCCCTGCAGGTGCTGCGCCACTGATTTCTCCCAAAAAAAACAATTGAAAAGGGCCAAAGGAAGGGGGTGCGAACCAGATTTTTGCCTCAAAGGGGCCAAAGGAAGGGGGGTGCGAACCAGATTTTTGCCTCAAAAGGGCCAAAGGAAGGGGGTGCGAACCAGATTTTTGCCTCAAAAGGGCCAAAGGAGGGGGGACAAAATGGAATGAAGCGTTGCAATGATGGAGACTGCGTGAGGGGCGAAATAGGACACATGCGATCATTCTTACCTCTTGAATTCTCAAAGGTGTGGTGATATTTATTCGCTTCATGGGAAACAATGAAGCGGCTTGTGTCTCGCGTTACTGCGATGCAATATCGGTGATTGTTGTGGATGATTTCAATTGCGTTCGCAAAGGTCTTGTATTGTTGCTTTCGGATTCAGCGCAGGTTTCGATTGTGGGGGATGCGGCGGACCGGGACAGCGCGATTCAACTGGCCACACAAAACGCACCCAATGTGATTTTGATGGATGTCTATTTGCCACGCAGAGAAGATGGAATTGAAACCACGCGGCAATTGAAGCAGATTGCGCCCCATTCGCGGATACTGGCGCTTTCGGGATTTGCAACCCCGGAGGATGTTCAGAGCATGCTCCATGCGGGGGCATCCGGCTTTATCGTCAAGACAGCAGATGTCGAGGAAATTTTAAAAGCAATAGTGGTGCTGTATCATGGGGGCACCTACCTGTGTTCCGATACGGCTGCGTTATTGAAACGTCGCGTTTGTCCAAACGCCTTTTTGCTGCTGACTCAAAAAGAAAAGGAAATCTTTAAATCGCTGGTGATGGGGATGGATACGGGGGAGATAGCCACGTCCCACCATGTCAGCCTGGATACGGTGGCCACGCATCGTCGAAATATTTTTAAGAAGCTGGGGGTGGATTCCCAGCCCAGATTGATTTGGTTCGCATTGAACAATAGACTTCTGGAATTTGACACCCGGAGTGGGTCCCATTTTTTGTGAAACCGCCTCCCGTTTTCTGTGAGAACAGACCGTGTTTTTTGTGAAAACAAATCATATTTTTTGTGATTGATTCGCGCCATGCGCATCCCCATACTCTCAGTCATTCGAACAGCGTGAAAACGAACGGCGGCAGTCCAGATCCAGCGTTACCGATACCGGTGCGCGTGACGCGGGGGAGGTGCGTCCTGTTGGTTTGATGCTGGCAAAACACCATAAACCATGTGTGTTTTTTACTAAGGAGAAAAAGATGAAAAAAGGAATGTTAACATTAGCTCTTGTATCGATTTGTCTGGTGGCCGGAAGTGTATCCTTTGCGGATGCGAAAAACTACACAGCGCTCTGTTGCGTTGAACTCAATGACACCGCGCCGGAAATCAAGTACGAGTATGGTGGAAATGCGCTGAATTCCTCCAGTGGCTCCAATGTGTTTGCGTGCCCAGTGGTTGTTGAAGATTTGTCGAGTTCACAGGTCAACGCATGGAACGTGACAGTGCAACGTGGAACAACATCCACCGCTGCGTGGGATATCTATTTGTGGAATACCGACCGCACGGGCTGGAATGGGTATTATTCCGTTGTTACGGTGCCTGCGGCAACGGGCGTCTACCACACGATTGCAGGGTCGCCGATGGGTAACGTGGGATCAAACCGTCTGATGTGGATTGAATCAACGGTGCCAGCGGGTGCAAAGATTGCTTCTTACATGGTCGACGAGATCTAGATTTTATCGCTTTAGTCCGGTCCGGCAGGCCAGGAGTCCGTTTCTTCGCCTGCCGGGCGTTTTTTTTGTCATTTCTGTCGCACAATTTTCGCACAGGAAAAAATGAACAGAAAGTGAGGCGATTTTGAAAAATCGTAAATGGATCGCAATGGGAATCGGATTGTCTGTTCTGGCTGCCGGCATCTGGATATTCGGCGTCCGCCATATGCATACGGAAGATGATGCCCAAAAAACATCAATGGAGGAGACGCCTCTGGAACACGTCGGCTCAGATGTGGAATCCAGGGTTGCAAGCCTGGAAATGGCGAATCTGCGAATGCATCATCAGGTTGCCAACATGCAGCACAATATCCCCGCCACGGCGGATTCTCCGTCCGACAGCCCGGTGTCCGCCGATGAAAACGACAGTGAGCCGTTGCTCTCGGCAGAAGAACAACTGGAACAGGACAAGCTGCTGAATTTACAGATACTTGAGACGATGGCCAACGTTCTTGGCGGACAGCCGGACGACCCGGACTGGTCGCAGGAAGCCAGCGACGCGTTTGAAATGTCGCTGCGAGACAACGCGTTGAGAGGAACGCGAATTGACGAGGTTCAGTGTAAAACATCCATATGCCGCGTTTCTCTGTCCCACGATGGCACAACAGATTTTGAGGCGTTCAGAGCGAATGGGTTGCGTGTAAATATGAAAATATCGGGCGTTTATTTCAGTTACAACGTGGAGACGAATACGTCGGTGGTTTATTTGGCGAAACAGGGATACACGCTTCCCATGCCGCTTTAAACTTTTTAGCCAAATCCGACCTTTTTTCCCGGACGCAACCAGAACTCAATGCAAATAGCGGTCCAGTATACCGCATCACCCGGTGCGATACGCGTGTCTGAGAGGATGACATCCTGAGGGACGCCGGAGCAAAAATCTATTCGTCGTCGCCGGCAAGGGGATCGAGCACTACGGGTTCACCGGTAAATACCAGAATGCGCAGGCAATTCTGGCAGGTGATCAGCGATTCTCCCCGCTGCAGCTCGATAAACTTCTGCGGCAGCATCCCAAAATTACACCCGGAACAAATGGGTTCGGTGACTTCCACCACAACGTTCCCCAGTTTTCGATGAACGCGTTCATATAAACGCAACGTCTGCGGTGTAATCTGAGAGGTCAATTCCTTGCGACCATCATCGGTTTGCGACAGCATCGCCTTGATTTCGGCCATTCTGGCTTTGCCTTCTTCTTCGGTGGCTTTCAGATGGTCTTCCAGTTCGGCGAACTCTTTTTTGTGCTCATCGATGGCGATGCGGTATTGCTCAATGGCTTCCATCAGCTCCATCAACTCTTTTTCCTGGTCGGAAATATTCTTTTTGATGGTGTCAATCTCTCTTTGAGCCGCTTTGTTTTCTTTTTCGTTCCGGGCTGCCTGCAGTTTCCCTTTGCTTTTGGAAAGCAATTCATTTTGAAGCGTGATTTCGCTTTCCTTGTCGCTTTTCCAGCTTTCGGCCTCTTCGAGTCGCTTCTGCTCTTTTTGCAAAAGGACACGAATGGTTTCGACGTTTTGTTGGACTTCTTCAATCTGGGCGGGAATATCGTCGAGTTCGTTGCGAATATCGATGGTTTTCAGGTCCAGTTCCTGGAGCTTTTGCAGGTTTGCAAGGTCTTGTTGAACAGTCAATGGCAAATCCTTCGGCTGGTATTTTCAAAGTTCCCGCTCCTTTTTGGAAACGGGCGCTGACTAACGGTTCAGCTTCATCGACCCCACAATGAGGTCGATGAAGCATTTTTGTGGGCTCGTCCGGAATCGAACCGGAAACCGCCCGGTTATGAGCCGGGAGCTCTAACCTAGTTGAGCTACAAGCCCGTTTCAGCGAAGCGCATTATAATACGTGGTTTTTTCGATGCAAGACTTTAAATCATTTGATAAGAAAATATCTTCAGGGCCTTGGATGGTGCGGTTTTTCGCCGTCTTAAAAAGGTCTGTAATCAAAGACAAACTGCGACAAAGGGGAGTGTTCGATGAAAATTGGTATCGTTGGTTTTTCCGGTTCGGGTAAGACGACATTGTTCAATGCATTGACCGGTCAGGACGTACCGGTGGGGTTTGGCAACAAGGTCAATCTGGGGACCATCAAAGTGCCGGATGAGCGGGTGGACAGGCTCGCCGAAATACATCACCCAAAGAAAATCACATATGCCGAAATCATGTTTGCAGATGTGCCCGGGGGCAAAGGCGCCACCAGTCTGGATTCACAGACACTGGGCAAAATTCGCGAAATGGATGCGCTGGCCCAGGTGGTGCGCGGCTTCGATGAAGGCGCCGGCACGCCGGATCCGGTGAGTGAGATATTGGGGTTTGAGTCCGAATTGATACTTTCAGATATGGGGGTGGTGGAAAAACGGGTGGAAAAGCTGACAAAAGACCGCTCCGATCCCAAGCTGCTCGAACTGCTGGAACGCTGCGGGGCCTGTCTCGAAGAAGAAAAGCCCCTGCGCACCCTTGAGTTTTCGCAGTTGGAAATAAAAATGCTTTCCGGTTTCACTTTCCTGTCGGCCAAGCCCATCCTGTTTGTGCTCAGTCTGCCCGAAGGGGCCGATGCCACGGTGCTGCCCGACGATGTGCAACAGCTTTGCGATGAGAAAAATCTGGCCATCGTTCCCATCTGCACCGCCATTGAAGCAGAAATCGCATCGCTGGACAGAGAAGACCAGTTGGAGTTTTTAAAGGATTTGGGGCTTGAAGAACCGGCATCGGCCAGGTTTATCAAAACCGCGTACAAGCTGCTCAATCTCATTACGTTTCTCACTCAGGGGCCCGATGAGTGTCGGGCGTGGTCCATTCGAAGAGGCTGCAACGCCCAGGAAGCGGCGGGCGCTATTCACAGTGACCTGGCCCGGGGCTTTATCCGCGCTGAGGTGATTTCCTTTGACGATTTTGTCAAAACCGGCAGCGAAGCCGCCTGTCGCGAAAACGGAACGCTGCGGGTGGAAGGCAAGGAGTACATTGTAAAAGACGGTGACATCTGCCACATCCGATTCAATGTATGATGCGAGGGGGATGGCCGCTTATTCAAGCGTTTCGTTCAGCATTTTTGAGAACTGCCGGATGGAATCGGGGGCGTGGCCGGCGAAGTGATTGTTAAAAAAGCCATAGACCTGAATGTCCCGGTCCAAAAGTGATTTCACCACCGGCACCCATTCGTTGAGCACATCGGTGCGGTCGACCACTGTTTTATCAAAGGTGGTGGTGATTTCATCCATGGCTTTGTGGTCTCCCAGAAAACGAATATAGGCAAAATCGGTACTGGGCCCGCCGGTTTTTGGAAACCATTCCGGAGCGTTAGGCATCCAGGCCTGCTCCACCCACGCAAGGGCCACCTGATGCTGCTGCAAAAGGGTTTGCAGCGCCTTTTTAACCCACCATTTATTGCGCACCTCCACCACATAGCGAATTTCTTTGGGCAGCCGGCCTAAAAACGTGTCCAGACGCTCCAGAAACGGTGTCGGACTCGCAAATGCCTGTTTATTGAAATACGGAAACTGCAACAGCACCGCCCCCAGTTTGTCCCCCAGTCGGCCAATTGCATCCAGAAAAAATCGCATGTCGTCCAGCGCGTCCACCAGCACTTTTTCGTGGGTGATGAGCTGAGGTGTCTTGGCTGTAAACTGGAAGCCGTCGGGTGTTCGACGGGCCCAGGAATCCACGTTCTTTTGTGTAGGCATGCGGTAAAACGTGGCGTCGATTTCAACCGTGTTAAATTGTGTCGCGTAATATTCAATAAACGCCTCGGAGCGGGTGCCTTCGGGATAAAACGGCCCAATCCAGTCTCTGGTGGACCATGATGATGTACCAAGGCGCAGGTTGTCGAAATTCATGACCTGATTGTAAGCCTGTATCCGCGCAAAATCCAGGGGCCAATGGCGAATTCCCTCGTGAACAGCTAACTCGGATGCCAGGTGCGGCGCGTCGGTTCAGTCCGAAATGTAGATGCGGCCATCCATGGGGGGAATGGTAAAGGTGGTGCCGCTGTTTCCTGTTGTCACATCGCGGTGGGGCGACTGCAGATTGATACGCACGGGGGTGCTGCCGGGATTCACCACCACTGTGCCATTTTCGAATTCCCTGCTGTACGTACCGGCGCCAAAGCGGTTTTGGTCGTATGCGGATATCGAATTGCCCAATGGCGCGTCGTACTCATCGAACCACCATAACTGACCATGGAGCGAATCCCCCCGATCGAAGCCAAAATAGACATTGTCTTCCATCAATGCGGTACACAGTCCCAGACGCATGCGCCGCAAATCGTCCGGGGTGAGTCCGCTGGCGTATCTGGCAGCGTTGTAATCCCGGTGCATTCTGAGATCCACAGACAGAAAATGAATGCGACGAAACGGCGAACTGGCGCTTTTATCGTCCAAAATGGCGCGGATGCCATCCCATATACCATAGGGATTGTTCAGGTGACTCTCCCACTGGTCGCTGCCAAATTCATTGCCCAGTGCATTTTCGTGCATGTCGCCGTTGGCGTATTGCATATAGGGACACTCTCTCGTCCAGGGGACGCCACCGTTGCCGGTGAGAATGGCCGACGGGTTGGATGCACGCAACGTTTGCAGCAAATGCACGACTCCGGCCTGCCAGTCTTTGTGATCCTGGTTGTTGAATTCGCCGTCCCCATTTACATCAAAAGTGGGCGGCGAATCCGAAGATGCGAAGGTGGGCGCCCACTCCGACAGAATGTCAAACATGATGCCATCGTACTGGCCGGTATCCAGATATTCGGATTTAACGAACTGCGCCACGTGCCTGGCCCATGCGAAATCGGCTGTGAACGGATTCATCAGGTGTCCGCCCCATACAGGAACGATGGGAGTGGCGGCGGTTGTTTGAGCGTACCAGGTGTGGGGTTCCGCTTTGGGAATGGCCTTTGAAATGGCCATGCTGGGGTCCGGTTCCTGACCAAAGGGGATCCATGCCAGCAACAGTATATCCGTATGCGCACTGCGGATTTTTTCCAGCGAGATGCCACGCGTTTTCACATCGTCCGGGTTCAGAATAACCACGTCCCAGCGTGCGAGTCGCGCCTCCAAATCCGATACCTGACTGTCTGGGAGGTTCATATGAAAATAGTTCACCAGCCTGGGAAATGATCGCTCCTGGGCTATGGATTCATTGACAGTTGTCGCCATCTGAAACGCCGTCACCTGCTCATCATCTGCCAATGTGTCGCTTTGATCTGTTGAACGAAAAGATGCGCCACAGGCAGATGTCAACGCCAGTGCGGGCAACAGTAAAAGTGTGGTCGTTGCGATGATTGACTTCCATGGGGACGAATGCATCGTTTGTCTCCTCTATTAATGGCAATCCGTATTTGGCTACCGTATGTGTTTATTCGCCCAATTTGGCTTCGCAGGCGGCAAGGCCTTTTTGAGCGGCGGTGGCTTCCGGTGAATCAGGAGCCATGTCGATGACGTTTTGAAACTGAGCGGCCGCTTGCGCGAATTCGCCTTTACGCGCCAGTGCATTGCCCAACAGCAGTGCCACCTGCGGAGAATCGGGGCTGGTTTCAAGGGCGCGCCGGTAAATGGCAATGGCATCGTCGGCCTTTTTCATTTTGGTTAAAAGCAGTCCGGCGCTGGCCAGGGTGTCCGCATCGGCATCCATATCAGCAAGGGAATTCAATTTGTTGACGGCTGCATCTGTTTTGTTTTGATCTTTGAGCATTTGCGCCGCACTGAGGACCGCTGCCGGACTGCCCGCGCCGGTGGTGGCGGCTTTTTCAAACAGGGTCAGCGCTTCGTCGGCGTTGCCCGCATCTTTGGCCATGTTGCCAAGGGCGACGATGGGGTCGGGGTCCTCCGGGTCAAGGGCGGCGCATTTCTCGTAGTGGGCCTTTGCCTCATCCTTTTTTCCGGCCGCATACAGCGCCATAGCCAGATTGTACTGCACGTCGGCGGCTTCGGGCTCTGCCTGGGCCACATTTTCGAACTCGGCGATGGCCCCGTCGTGATTTCCCTGATTGAAATACACCAGACCCAGATTCAGCCGGGCGTTGGTGAGGTGTGCATCGAGCGAGAGCGCCTTTTGGTACTCGGCGATGGCCATTTTCGCATCACCGGTGTTGTCTTTGGATAGTCCCAGATAATAGTGCAGCACGGCCTCATTGGGGGATTCGGCCACCAGTTGAGTGAATATGTCGGCCGCTGCTTTAAAATCACCTGCGGCAATCGCCTGTTCTCCATCGGCAATTGTGACCAGTTGAACCGCCGGTACCTCGCTCTGTGAAGGTGTGCCGCCGCAGCTCCAGATGAAGGTCACTGCGGCAATCGCCAAAGTCAGTTGTAACGAGAGAGCCCTTTGCATAGATGTTGCTCCTTTATATTTAGATAATTGTTTTTGTCATATGCCCATTACCATTATCACATCATCGGGAATCCGGACAATAGTTGGCGTTGACAGTCTGCCATCCTGACATGTAGCGGGAATTTGTGAAGAGACAATTTGTCGATTCGACAAAATCACAATCCGAAGAATGACAATTTGTCATTTCGGTCAACTGCCTATCGGTGACAGCAGAGGGAAGGAGGCCAATATTGGCCACTGTTCAATTGGTTTGTTTCTTGCTATGCAGTACGGCATGATGAAACAGAATATTTTATTTTTACTATTTATTTGTTCAGCACTGGTGGGCATTCCAGCGCTGGCCCAGATAACCGATACCGACTCCGGCGGCACGAGCACAACATCTTCCGGCACGGTGACCACTGAGATGACCCGAGGGGAGAATGTGTTGGGGCTGGAGCCGCCGGACATGACTGAGCTGTCGAGCAAATTCAGCTTCAGCAAACAGGATTGTATCGACAAAATTGCTACAAAACTCAAGTTTACACTGGCTGGGGGGTGGTTGGAGGCCGAGGGCGATTCGGTATATCTGTTGCGAAGCGATGTGGACGTGGCCTGCGACAGCACTGACGACGGTGGCATTGATTTATGCGAGCAAATTGTGGCCTCCACTTTCACCACGTCGACAGATGGTAAAAACATTTTTGTCAGTTTCAATGATTTAAACGTTCGCGATCTGTTCGGTATTGAGGCGGACGCGGACTGCGATGCCACAGAAGGAATCAGCAAACGGCTCTGGATTGGGATTCTGGATGATTCAACCAGTTATGACAGCACTACGGACCGGCTGGAGAAGTTGTCGAAAATCACCCTGGATTTTAAAGGACCATCGTTTATTCCCACTGTAACGACCACTCTTGTGGGCAGTGACAATGTGGAAGTGCACTTCAAAAAAATATCCACTACAGATGTTAAAGGATTTGTGGCAGTGGCCATGCCAGTGAGCAGCGCTGACTGCAGTGGCGGCCCCCTGAGTCAGGGCATGGCTCTGGATGACAGTCTGGTGGAACTGGAAACAGAATTTTCAAAGTCGTCGGACCAGACGAAAATTAAAATCAGTGGCCTCGAAAATGATACAACCTACCAGGTGGCCGTGGCTACCGTGGACGCCAATGGCAATCCATCTGCGCTTTCAGCTCCCAAATGCGCCACACCTACCGAAAGCATTGGTATTGGCGATAAAATTAAAACCGATGGCGAGTTCTGTTTCATTGCCACAGCAGCGTTCGATTCCTACAATCATCCAACCGTCCGCGTTTTGCGTACGTTCAGGGATCGTTTCCTTAGGGACCTGCCCGCCGGTGAGGCGATGATTGCCGCCTATTATTCGGTTGGTCCAGACCTGGCATCGATGATTGAGGGTGACGAAAACGCCAAAGAGATGGTAAGAAGCGCTCTTGGACTTTTTGCCGGGCTGACAAAGGTTCTGGTGAAAATGGGGCCCATTCAGGTAACACTGGCGCTTTGGGGCGCCATACTGGTGGGTCTGCTGCTGGGATTTGCCGTGCCCCGCGCGAAGGAGAAATAGATGAATCGGATTGCTGCATTTGGAGTTGTGACCATTCTGTTGACGTTGATGCTGGCGCCCAGTCTGGCGTCTGCCTACATGCCATCGCCAAGACATGGCGCTTTGGAATTGAAGTTTGGCCCGTACCGCCCCAACGGGAGTCGATTTGCTGTGGATGATCGGCGTTACGATTATGGCAGCTTTTTTGGGGAGAATGAAAATATGGTCCGCGTGGAGCTGGAACTCGATTGGCAGTTCGCACGAATTGACAAGGTGATGAGTTTTGCCGTTGCCGGAGGCTGGGGATTTATGCGGGAAGAGGCGCGCGGTTTCGTGGAAACCACTGCCGGCGCCGCACCGGAACGTTCTTCAGACAAAACGTCCATCAATGTCATGCCTTTCTCGTTACTGGGCGTCATTCGCCTGGATGTGTTGACCGAAAAGCTGGCCGTACCGTTTGTGCCATATATTAAAGGCGGGTTAAACTGGTATGTCTGGTGGACCAAAACCGGGGGAAGCAGGGATAACTCCGGCGGAACTCCCGGGTGGCAGATCAATCCTGGACTGGCATTTTTGCTGGACTGGATAGACGAAACCACCGCCAGAACGTTTGACAACGAGGTGGGCGTCAATAACAGTTACCTTTTTTTCGAGTTCATGTACGCGCGTGTCAAAGGATTTGGCGACAGTGGCAAGCTGGACTTATCACCGGAAAATATCGGTGGAAACGCCACCTGGCTTGCCGGATTATGTCTTGAATTCTGACCCCCATCTGCCAGTTGCACCTCATACCTGAAGGGGTTGTTTTATGCCTACCTACAAACTGACCATTGAATACAACGGAACTGAATTCAGAGGCTGGCAGGCTCATGAGAATATTGTCAGCATTCAGGGAAAACTGCTGGAGGCCTTGAAAACTGCGCTGCGCACCGATGTGGCGCTGCAGGGCGCATCCCGAACGGACGCAGGGGTCCATGCGCTGGGGCAGGTGGCCAGTATTCGGTTGGCGCAATCCATCAATGAACACCGATTGGCGAGATCTCTTTGTGCCCTCTGCAAACCCCACATTGCGGTGACAAAAGTGGAACAGGTGAACGACGATTTCAATGCCCGTTTTGATGCTCGGGGAAAGCACTACCTGTATCGTGTTCTCAATCGCAGTGCCCCTTCTCCTCTGTTGCAGAGCGTTTGCTGGCACGTGGCCGCGCCCCTGGATTTAGATAAAATGCGACGATGTGCCACTGTATTGATGGGAACGCATGATTTTGCCGCCTTTCGCGCCAGTGACTGCGAACGGGACAGCACGGAGCGAACCATCACCGCTATTGATATTGAGCGACAGGGACCCGTGGTGGAGATTCATGTGCGGGGCACTGCTTTTTTAAAGAATATGGTGCGCATTATCGCGGGCACCCTGGTCGATATAGGTCGAGGCGCATTGCCGGAAGATACGGTGGATGTGATGCTGGCCACCAAAGATCGGACTCGGGGCGGACGAACGGCTCCAGCGTGTGGACTGACACTGGTCACGGTTTTTTTTGATGAAAATGCGCTTCGGCAAAATGGGATCGGATGATGTCAGGCCCCACAACTAAAAGTCCCAGATGCGAAGGAAATTAATAAACATCTGGCGATCGTCTTCTTCCCATGCGGACATTGCAGACAGCAGGTCGAATCGTTCCTGCGTTTCATGGCCCGCCAACTGCAACAGCAACAATCCTGTCTGGAATGTTGCAATGTCGCTGCTTTGGGAAATCCACTCATAAAGTGCATCTCCATCAAAAGGGCTGATACCATGGGCATTTTTCAGAGCGGCAAAGCGCTTGGCCAATGAGGAAATTCTTTCTTTCAAGGGAAGATCGTTACGTTCGTAGGCACGAATGGATACGGTAGACATATTTGCACTCGCTCGTTTGAGGTTAACTTCTTACCTTGGCCAGCTGGAGTTCCTTTTTGGCACGCTCCAACTCGGCCTCAAGGCGTTGTTTTTCTGTTTGCGTTTTCTCCAGGGCTTCTTGCAGCATCTTCTGGTCGCTTCCCTTTGCGACGGGGCTTCGCATGCCCATGGCCATGGTTTTGAATCTGGAGCCCGTTTGGGTATTTTCCCGGTCCTTTTCATTGTTTGAAGAGATTTGCAGTGCCGCCAACTTTTTTATCTGCTCCAGCTCGCGCTGGGTTTTGGTAAGTTGCTCACTGAGTTGCTGTCGGGATTTCTGCACCTGGTCCAGGTCTTCCCTTGTCTGCTGGTGGGATACTTTTTCCATATCCAGTTTTGCCTGAATCTCATCCAATGCCTCGCTCTCGGAATGCGGTTGCGCAGTTCGCCTGTCCGGCTTGGGCAGCGATGTGGGTTTTTCACTGGGTCTGCCGTTTCTCAGTTGCTCCTGAAGGCTCTCCAGCTCCTCCTGGGCATTATCCAGCTCAAACTGGGCTTTATCGCGCTCTCCCTCCAGCTTGGCATTTTCAGACGTCAGCCGTGCGATTTCCGCGTCCTTGTCGTCTTCCGGGGCATCCGGTGTGCGTGAGGGCGGGGATTTTTTGGGGGGACCAGGAGGCGCCGCCTTGTGTTTCCGGACTTCTTTCAACTGGGTCTGCATTTCTCTGTTTTTTTTCTGCTCGGACTCCAGAAGTCGCTGCAGTGTCTGTGTTTCAGATGCCGATTGAGAGATGGCCCCGCTTGCAACGCCCTGACCGGTGTAGTAGCCGGAAAGCCATAGCAAAACAGTTCCAAAGAGGACACCGGCAGCAACAGCAACAAAGAGTACAATCATTGGGCACCTCCAGAAATACTGACAATGACGCGAATATCTTTCATATCATCTTTTTGTTCCACCGCCATTTCTATTCGGTCGGGTGTGATTTCCGCCTCTTTCATGATGATATTGGCAATACGGTTGGCCCCCACCTGCGCCAGTTTGCTCATTTTATTAATATTATTCATTCCCACCACTTTGAGCCGAATTCCAGGGGATGATTTCGCCATGGCGATAATGGTGTCCAGTTTCTTTTGTGATGCAGCATCGGGCTCGTATTTTTCCTGCAACACAATTTCAAAGGTGTCTTTATTGTTGGTTTCCACCAACGTGGGCCGCGTCTTCTCCTGGGCCTCTTCCTCGACCGCTTCCGAAGTCTCCATTGCGTCACTGTCAGCTGAGCGGTCAGAAATCGCAGTCTCCCCTGTGGTTTCTTCTTCGGATGGCAAAGCCTCTGAAGAATCCGAATCTGTTGCGGCAGTATTGAGAGAGCCATCGTCAGTGGCAGGTTCCGCTGATGCCGAGGGTTCTTGCGAATTGGCAGATGCGTCCTCTGCAGTTAAATTGTCCGCACTATTTTCGTTGGTCTGAGAATCAATTCGGGCGGATTGAATGCTTTTAACTTTCTCATCAACCAGTTGCGGAACGAGAACCAGTGCGCCGCCAACCATTGCAAAGCCGATGATCGCCAGCGCAATACCGAGGTTTGTCTGTTTTTTTGTCGGGTTGTTCATAACGTGATGATTCAGTTGCCTTATTGGCCGGAGAGTTCGCTCCTCCCCGGGCTATTGCGTTACGGTTCACACTTTCGAAGCGGTTGCATCGCTTCTGATAACTGTGGATACCGTAAGAGTATGGCACGAAAATCCGTCTGACTCAATTTGAGTGCAATAGTATTTTCTGTCGCAACAAGTGCAATATCACCCGACTGACTTTTTGACCATTGTTCCACTGCTATCCAGTCGCCTCTGGCAAAGCACGTTCCCCAAAGCTCCGAAGATACCGCAGCCCCGGTGGCCACAAGCGATTTCGAAATTTCGGTAACGCTGCCAGAGAAGATGAATACACTTCCCACCTGGTTATCTTCGATGGTCCCATCCAGTACCAACTGCATTGGTGCCGCAACAACGGGAATACACCGATGAAAAAAAGCGCTGCGCTCCGCTACCGGAAGACAGGTGAGTTGGGGGTGACGCGAAAGAAACAGTTGAAGAATCCTTTGTTGATAGAGTCGTGCCAGCTCTGTTGCAAGTGCCGGTTGGGTTTGGGCAAAGTGCTTCAGACTGGCCACGGGAATGGTGAGTACCACACATGGTTCAGATGCCACGATGTCGGCGCTTTCCACGTTTCCGGTGACCAGCGATTCCTCTCCCAAAACGGCCCGATCTGTAAATTTCTGAGTCACATACTGATGATTGCCCACATGCGTTTCGCATTGAGCCGAGCCATATGTCAGCAGCAACACCGACTCGCTTTTGGTACCCCCTCGAATGAGAATGTCGCCCGTGTTGGCATATTGTGTGTGCATCTGGCTGGCCAGCATGATGAATGCGTTGGCGGGCAGTGCTGAAAAGATGGGCAGCTCACCGGGGGGGGCGTTCTGTGTGGCGTCCAGTGAATTGCCCCATGCGACTGCACATAGGCTGTCGCCCATTTTTTTCAGTTCGTCTCTGGACAGCGCCGGACTCCAGGGAGACGCTTCAATACACGGCACTCGCCTCGGCTGGCAGCGATTCCCCGCGTCGGATGCATCCGCACCATATTGGGCAGCAAGCTGCTGCAGCAATGCTCGTCGGGCATCGCTGCTTAACAGATCATCGGTCGTACAGACCAGCGCCTGTAATGGAAACAGACCAGGGGCGAGGGACGCTGCAGCACTTTCCAGATTTCGAATTGTGGCATCGTCGGGATTTAAATGGGCTGTGGCCGTCGCGACCTGGTACCATGCCGGGAGATTATCTGGATGTTGTTCCAGAAGTGGCCCGGCAAACCGCAATGCGTCCACGTAACATTTCTGTTCGATAAGCGTCTGTGCCCTGGCATAGTTGCACTTTTCAGTCATCACGCAGTCCCCCATTTCTGCGTTATTTGGAATATTCCATTATATGCGGGTAATTATATGTCGGGAATATGTACTTGCCACCAACATAGCGATGAAAATATGCTCACCCTGAAAATGATTTTGTAATGGCGTTTTACAGCGAATGTCCGTGGGGCACAACGGAAGCGGGTAGTCAGGCAGGGCAATCGCAAAGTCGAAATTGATAGAAAAAAATTGTAGGGCGGTAGTTTATCTGCCGCCGCAACCAGTTTTCGGCCGGGGAT
>JAFGQN010000029.1 GCA_016935665.1 Deltaproteobacteria bacterium
AAATGAGCAAATTCAGACGAAATCCGGGCCACCCAGTCCGCAAACACCTTGAATCTCGAGAAAATCACCTTAAGTGATCGGCATTGGTCTTAAATCGAGATATTACAAACAAATTTCTTCCAAACAAATGTACATGTCAATGCCTGAAGTGGCGGCAGAAAAACTACAGCCATACAATATTTTCTATTAATCGTGACTTTGCGACCGCCGAGTCAGGTAAATCAACCCATTTGACAGTCTCGCCTGTACAATGATAGTGTAATCAACACGCTACGCCTTACAAAAAAGAAGGGTTGTCATAATAATGAAAACAGTGCTGACGTTGTTGTTTCCGTTTCTTTTAATTTTTGATGTTTTATCCAGATGCGACGATTCCCCAAAGGTCCAAACCATCTGGGTGGATGATAACACGGGAATGGGAGATTTTGAGGAGCCGTACAATTCGTCCATTCCCGATGATTCCGATAAATACGATCCCGACAAATGCGTTCGGGACGTAATTCGCTTCGCCAACAATATCAACGGCTATCACGGCTGCACCGATATTGAATTGCAACAGGAGTTCCCTGACGATGCCACAGCCACCGATGTGGAGCTGATGACCGATCAGGTGGTCGATGAAGATATTCCCTATACGAGCGAGGCACAGATACTCATTGCCATGAAAAATATTTTTGGGTACGGCGCCTATCAGATTCCACCGGATGCCCGCATCACCAATGCCTGGTTAACCGTTTATGCAACCGACGAAAGCGATTGCGAAATTGCTGCGCACCGCATGCTGGCCGATTGGAATGCCGACACCACCTGGAATATGCTGGGAGGAGTATCCACCAATGATGTGGAGGCTGTGGCTGTGGCGGATGATGTCTTGCCCGAAGCCGATGCCGATCGGTCTCACACGTTCGATGTCACTGCCAGTCTGCATGCGTGGCAGGAAAATCCAGACGAAAACAGGGGGTGGGCCATTCTCAACCGATGCGACGACGGCTGGCGCATCCTGTCGTCCGAAACATCCCTCGCCGAACGCCGTCCCCGTCTCACCGTTGAAGTGTGCGGCGCACTGCCCGAGGTTGAACCCAACATGCCGCCCAAAGTGCTCAAGCCAGACAGTTCCAATAACGGTCAAAATGGGGTTTTGGATGTGGTCGCGGTGGATGCCGATGCCGACCCCATGAACGTTACATTTTACGGGCGAGAAAAAAACTCCGATTTCTGGACCCTCATTGTCCTTTCCGACACTCAGTACTACACCATGGACTCGGAATGGGACAAAGGCGTTTTCCCCGGGCAGACCCAATGGATTGTTGACAACAGAGAAGCGCTCAACATCCAGATGGTGCTCTCTGCCGGCGATATTACGGAGGATGGATCCATCGAAGAGCACTGGGCACGTGCCGATACAGCGCTTACCACGCTCATCGATGCCAATATTCCCTACATGCCAACCCCAGGTGATCACGACCACGTGGACCAGTGGGAGGATGGAAGTCTCTCACTGTTCACATCCACATTCCCCGAATCGCGCTTCAGTGATGACCCGTGGTGGGGCGGCGCCTACGATTACAGCAACAGCAGCCACTATGTGCTGCTCACCATTGGGCTCGACGACTACATTTTTATCGGACTGGATTTCTGTCCGGACGACGACGAAATTGAATGGGCCAACGAACTTCTCAACGAGTATTCTGACCGCAAAGCCATTTTCATTACTCACGGATTAATGGACGATACCGGCGATTTTTATGCCACCAGCGACTGCGGCCGCCATGACAGCGAGTCGTTCTTTATCTGGGACGAACTGGTAAGCCGTCACGACAATCTCAATCTGGCCCTGGCCGGTCACATGCACCGCAGCGATGGCGAATACCAGCGGACCGACGACAACGTCAATGGCGTGCCCGTGCACCTGGCCACATCGGACTACCAGGGGCGCACACCGGATGGCGGAAACGGTCTCCTTCGAATCATGAAGTTCTTCCCGGCATCAAACGAAATAAGAGTGCAGACCTACTCCACTTACTACGACACATTCGAAACCGACGAAGACAGCGAATTCACCCTGCCCTACGAAATGACCGACGACAACCCATTTGTCCCCATAGGCACCGTCACATCTGTATCCAACGGCGCCCACGCCACCTGGCAATGGACAGGCCTCAAGCCTGGCGCCACATATGAGTGGTACGCTGTGGTGAGCGATGGCGTGGTGAGTTCAGCGAGCCCTGTTTGGTCGTTTATCAGATAATCTCGTTGGGTCCTGCATTATGCTTGATGTTCCCTGGAATGTGTGTACTCTGAATAGAACCGTACATTGAGCTGAATACCGTTTTTTTAAGAGTGATATCGTTTCCCCCAGGGAGAGATGCACCATCGGTATCTCTTCTTTTTTGAATTAAAAAACGCATCAATAAAAAGAACTAAGGAGGTCCCAATGAAAACGCTGGTCACTTTAAACATGATTGTGTTGTTTTTGATAATGGCGTCGGTTGCCGACGCGCAGGTCGATTGCGCATGTCCCAAAATATTCAAGCCCGTTTGCGGCGACAACGGAGAAGATTATGACAACGCCTGTTTTGCCGAATGTGCCGGCATAAAGGTGCTTTACGAAGGTGAATGTGTCTGGAAATGGGTGGACTATCCTTTGGAAAGCCCTCATCCATACCCCAACAACTATGTTGAAAAATGGTTGGTTCAGCCACCGGAAAAAACCCCAATACTGCGTCTGAGTTTTCTATACATCGCAACGCAGAAAGGTCGTGATTTCCTCGAATTCCATGGCGACGACGGATTGCTGGACAAACGGTCCGGCGTGCACATTCTGGAATGGCTGACGCTCCATACGAACAGTGCAACGCTGCGACTCATTACAGACAGAAACGTTCGGGGCTGGGGATTCGAGATGCTCGGTTATGAGTACCTGGCACTCCCGGCACCGAATCCATGTGAAGAACAGGGAGGCATGTGTATCCCGGTGGTACCCGGTGCAACATGTGATGACGGATACAGGCCTGATCCGGACGTCGCCTGCCGCAAAGGCACTCAATGCTGTATGCCCTGTGTAAAGGAAGGTGGACAAACCATGCCGCCATATAATTGCTGTGACGGTCTTTCCCCGGTCTCAGACTGCCTGCCTGGTGAACCATGCCCCATCAGCCTGCGCTATTGCGTGGCCTGCGGCAACGGCACCTGCGACAAACACGAAAATCAGTACAATTGTGCCGCGGATTGTCGCGATACGTCCTGCGATGATGGGACGGAACCGCTGTGTGACATGATTCCCCCCATTTGTGAGTCCGGCGAAATACTGGCCTACCAAAGCCATTGTTATTTATGCGTCGACCCGTACACATGCGCGCCCACACAATGGTGCGGGGGCGAAGACAAAATTCCGTGCTCGGAAATGAAAGATATATGCTGGTATCAAACAGGGGATGAAAAATTTGGACGATGTCACAAACGAATTGGAGATGTACCTGTATGCAGGGCCATTGGAACGCGAAGCGAAGGCTGGTACTTTGAGGAGTCGGGAGACCTCATTAACTATGCATTCTGCAATAAGGAAATGCCCGCCTGTTTTCTGGAATCCGGTAACAAATCCCAGGGCTGGTACACCGTGGGCGAAGGTCCAGCCGGCAGTGCCCTAATCGTATGGGATGTGTGCCACAGATAGCTTAATACGAACTGCGTCACCCTCCCCGAATGTCACGCCGCGGGGTATTATAAAAATTGGCAACGTCACAGCGAATGATGTTTCGCATATTTAACGCCAGTTCGTTTTTTCCTCATTTTCAACAGACGTAACAGGGCTATACATACTCCAAATGTGTGACTGGAATATCCCTGTTTTGGGCAGGTGTCCCATCGTTGTGCACTGCAAAGGGAGATAAGGGAGTTACGATAATGTTTCATTTAAAAATGTAAGGGGTTTCGTTACCCCCATTCGAATGGGGGCCCCGGCATGTCAGCCAATTGCCTTATCGATACGTGAATCATCGGGAAAATCGTCCAGAAGCGTTCCAAGCAATTGCCATGCCTGAATGGTTAACCCCATTTGCGCATCGGAATCCATTCGGGAAGAAACATCGTCCAGAATATCCTCCCATTTGGATTTCCATCCCTCAGACATTTCCTCCTTTATGAGTCCAAGCTCAATGGCCATCTGAAAGGAATCAGCGGCGACACCGCTGGCAAATCTGGAAAGCAGATTCAGCGTCTCTGTCACATGCGCCGCAGTGGGCGCTTTTTCATCCAACCGGGTTCGGATATTCTTAATAAGCTCTTTAGCCGAAGAGAAGTCCGTTTCGTTGAATGGTTGAGAATCGGTCATGGTTCACCCCATATGGTTTCCGCGTCAACGACGCTGCTTTGTAATAATAAGGAAAACATTGCGCCAAAGTACTGGCTGTCAATCCTTGCTTTGCGTCTTTATGGACAGACGTCCATCAGGGGTAGGGTAATATGGCGTATCTATTTTAAAACACACAGCTTTAGCCGACTCGTTGAAGATATGTGGTAAAAATTTATTTGAAAAGCGTTTTCGATTATTCGCCGCCAATCAGCGTCGTGATACTCGTTCCGTCGAGAGTGATGGAAGCTACATTTCCGGTGGCGGAGACTGACCCTTCTTCCAGATTTTTACTCCCGGAACTGGTGATTGTTCGAAAACCGGTGAACGAACCGCCATTGACGCCAACAGAAATAGTCTCGTTGGAATTTCCCGTATTCAAAATAACAACCACCACCTGACCGCCTTTTTTATATGCGGTCACCTGAATTGGCGAACCAAACCCACCCGCGGATTCGGTTCCAATTCGGACAAATCCGGGACGCACATATTTGGAATACTGGGCCATCATGTACCCGCGCTTACTGATTTGTCCGTTTTCAGACATGGGACCATAGCTTCGTCGGATGTACCACCAGATGTATGCATTGAAATTCGATGCCATCACTGAGTGCAACTCTTTGGCCACATCAAACGCCAGCGGCCATTTATTGGCGTCGTTGTTGCTTTCGGTATAGTGCTCGGTCATCCAGAGTTCCTTGCCCTTTTCTCTGGCAAGAGGATAATCCGACGCCTGCGCGCCATACAGGTGAACGCCCACGATGTCGAAAAGGGGTTCAGCTGTCGCATCGTTCAAGATGGGGTCCGTCATTCGTTTGTTGTAATTAAACGATTCGGCTGCCATGAGTTTGGTATCCCCGAATTTGTTACCCTGACTGGATATAAATTTAATCATCTCGTCCGAACTCCAGTCACAGGAGTCGTAGTCCACCTTGATGTCCGGCTCATTCTGAACAGAAATGGCATGCAGTGTCACACCGTTTGATTCCATGTGATCCTTGAAACTCAGCAAATGATCCGCATAAGCGCCGTACGAGGACTCGTTGAGCCGACCGCCGGTAATCGATCCATTGGTTTTCATGCTTTGAGGGGGCGACCAGGGTGTCGCCAAAATAATCGCGCCATGAGACGCTGCCCGTTTGGCGGTCGCCACTTCTCTGTTAAAATTGTTGGACGAAGGGGGAACCATAAGCCGCAAAATAGTAAACCCAAGCTGGCCATCGTCATTTCCAAATGCGGTGTCTGCCTGTTCTGCGGATAAATCATTTATCCATGTGGGACAGTTCATGCCGCCAAAACCACGAATGGTCTGATGTTCAGTGAACACATCCACCACCACATCCGCGCTCACATCCACTGGCTCAAAATCACCATCGCTGTCCGTATCCCCATCGGAATCCGTATCTCCATCGGAATCCGTATCCCCGTCGGAATCCGTATCCCCGTCGGAATCCGTGTCCCCGTCGGAATCCGTGTCCCCATCAGTGGACGTAGCGCCTTCACAACACTGCAGACCATCATTGCACTCGCCATCCACCACGGTTCCTCCCAATGAACGGCAATGAGGCAGACAATCGGCCGGGCACCCATTCGATGTATCCGAATCACTATCCGAATCGCCATCCGTATCCCCGTCAGAATCGGAATCTGAATCACTATCACTGTCAGAATCACCGTCTGTATCTGAATCGCTGTCAGAATCACCATCGGAGTCGCCATCCGCATCCCCATCTCCAGCCTGTGGACCGTTGTTAGAGCAGGAAATGCCACCGCTCAAGGCAAACAACATCAACAATACAAGAACATAACATCTTTCCTTCATTCCGACCTCTCTTCATTTTGTTTCAACGACTTGCGAACTGAAACCCGATCATTTCAAGGAATCGATTACATTTGGCAAAGTACCTTCTCTTTCCAAAACCGTGCAAAAAAAACACACACATCTGTCGCACATCTCATATTTGTAAGTACAACTGCCCATTCCCGGTACATTGATGATATTAAATGTATAATAATCTTTAGTATGTGCCTTCGTTAAGCAAGGAGCGCAATTCAACAGGATTCAACAGAGTATCTTCTGGTGTGCCACGGCGAAATGCTGCGAACCAACCCGGATGAAACCATGATCATCAGCTCCTGCAACATGAAGTATCTGTTCCAGGGCCGCACTGCCGAAGGTTCGGAATACAATTGAAAGGAATACAACCTCGGATTACTTACCCCAAAGGTAAGCAAAGACAGCGAAAAGTAGTCCTCCCTCAGGGGACTCACACCAAATCCGGCGTTCTGCGACGTAAATATTTGAAGTTTTTTGGCCACAATGAGATAGTTGTAAATCATCTTGACCATAAGACGATTGACACAATAAATGGTGAGCGATGAAGAATACAGCAAGTGGTCCCGACAATCAGTACGTTCAAATCACGGACCATTGCCATTATTTTATGTCGGCGTTGTGTACATTTTGTCTTTTCCTGTGTGTCAGTACAGGCGCAATGGCGCAGACGATACCCTCTTCGGAAACGCCCCCCGCTCGAGTATCCCCTTCTCCCCCTATGCCGGAAGAACAAACTGCGCCCCGAAAGGACACGGATTCATTTTCTACTGATAGGCAACTGGTGATTCTGACGGGATTCGCTTCCGCAGAGGACATTCACATGCTGGAACAGTCCATCCGTTCTCAGCTGGCGGATTTGAATACCGAAGTGATATTTTATCCACTGGAAACTCTTCTGGTGCCCAGAGAAAAACAGGATGCTCTGTTTTCCGGATTCATGACAGCCCACAATGCCAACATGGCGTTTATCGTTTTCCCTGCGGATTCCGAAGTGAATCTGCGGATTATGCGCAAAACGCCGAACGGCATAATATTGACCGATCGCCCGGTGACCGCCACTCATGGCTCTCCTCAGCACGAAGCACTCGCAGTCATTATTCGTTCCACTATTCTGGCAATTCGCGAACAAAATGAAGCGCCTGTACCCCAGACGCCCCCTAAAAGCGCAAAACGCGGCACGCCAACGCCGCCGGCTCGCGCCATGTCATTGGAGAAACCACCGAAATCCGGGATCTCCCACACTTTGCCAAGGCATTTGTTTCTCGAAGCGGCGATGGCGATTGGCCATTTTTCGGGGGATACCCACCCATGGCCCGGTGTGTCCATAGGTGTGGGTGTGGCTCTTTCCAGACATCTGCTGATACTGGCCGAATATGTCTTCGTATTTCCGCTCGAAAAAAAAACGAGCGACTTATCTCTAAAGCTGGAACGGCATCCTGTGTACCTCGGGTTTGCATATATCCACTTCGGAAAGAGACTGTTTTGGGGTGGTGGTCTCTCATTTAGTGCAGATTATGTGCAGGAAAGAGTCACCAGCCAGACCCAAAGGCTTGAAGCGTCCCCAAATGGCGCGGAACTGAACATTGGATTGTTTTGCCATGTTCTGGTGGGAGTTGCCTTTAACCAGCGATTTCGCCTGGTGATTCAACCTGGGCTGGAAATTCCACTGAACAGCACTCGTTACAGTGTATATAAAACACAGGCAGACACACCTTTTGTGAAGCCACTCCCCGTTCAACCCACACTCCGCATCGGATTTCAATTCGATTTTTTTTAACCCGATTTGCATTTTTGCACATACACTATTCCCGAGATGGAACCGAATCGCGCTACACATTCTATTAAAAACCTCGAGATGGCAGACATCCTGAACATCTGCCGCCTCGCATCCGATGGCGATGAAAACGCAAGGCGTCGACTAATGGATCTGCTGTACGAACGAATACATAGAACAGCATCTTATGTCTTGAGCAACCCGGACGATGCACGGGATCTGGCTCAAACAGCCTGCGTGGAAGTTCTAATGTCGGCAGGTTCGTATCGTGGAGACGCCTCCCTTACATATTGGGCGGATCGCGTTACGGTTCAGACCGCGGCCAAAGCGTTTACCAAGAAAAAACGGCGTGAACGCTTAAGAGAAAAGTTTTTTCAACCGGCCAGACAGGTTATGACCACAGATGAACAGGTCGCCCGTGCACAGGTGCGCGACAGACTGACGGTTCATCTGCATGCGCTTAAATATAAACAGAGGCAGGCTGTGGTGTTACGATATATTCATGGATACAGCAACCAGCAGGTGGCAGACCTCTGTGAAATACCGCTGGAAACCGCGCGGGCCAGACTCAAAAAGGGTCGTGCGGAATTAAAAAAGAAAGTATTGGCGGATCCAATGTTGTCGGCATGGGTCCAGGACTGGGGTGAAGAATGAAACGGAACCAAAATTTGGATGCTGAACAGTTTGATCGTGCTGTACTGGATGCGTTTCTCGATGATACCGATTGCGGGGCATTTGGCACCATTGATACCTTGAGCAAACGACGGGATGTTAATGATATCCTGATGTTGGCCAGTGAAAAGGAATCAGCCACTGCCACTTTAACGGCGAGTTCAAAGCATTCATCAGGATTAATCGGTTTCAGCAGTGCTGCGGCCATCGTGATTGCGGCACTGACCGCCATTTTTGTATGGTACACGAGCAATAAGTCCACAGAGTCGAGCAGCGAAGAGCATCCCACCACCTGGTTTGGTGAAGTGCAGAATCTGGGCGGCACGCTGTATCTTGGGAATCAACCAGCCGTTCCCAACGCGCCGCTGCCTGTTGAAAAAACGATTCGAATTGATGAAGGTACGGCCATGTTGCGCCTGCCCACAGGCATCGCCTGGCATATGGAACAAAACACGCATGGCGAAATCCATTCCATCAAAGACAATAGACTTGAAGTGACAGTCCATCAGGGTGAAAGCTGGTTCAATGTTGATCCTCAGCGTATGGGCCCTGCATTTTCAGTGCAGACGCCAATGGGATCGATTGATGTAACCGGTACCATTTTCGTTGTGAACGCCAAAGAAGATGACACAACGGTGACCCTGCTCAAAGGTGAAGTATGGATAACGCTGGAATCCGGACGCCGGATGCGTCTGAAAGCCGGAAACCTTGTTCATCTGCGAAAACAGTCACAATCCGAACTGTCAAAACAGGAATCCGCCGATTATCATAAGCGGCTGGTCGCCCTCAAATGGGCGAAAGAAACATCTCTGGACGTAGCGGATAACACAGAAGCGTCATCGGCGATGAACGGCAGCGCGGAAAAAAACGGCGTCGCCCATTTGAATGGGGCTGCCAGCGTACTGACGCAATCCCAGCTGCTTAGAGATATTCGGTCACAGCGCCAGCAACACAATTGGGGCAAAGTAGCCGATTTGTATCAGCGACTGATTCGAAATGCGCCTCGCAGCGAAACGGCGATTGTTTCGCGTGTGTCGCTTGGAGAGGTGTATCTCACCAAGCTCAATCGCTTTGGTGATGCACTCACCCACTTTAATAAATACCTGAAGTCAGGGCACACGGCGCTTCTGCCTGAAGCGTCCATTGGTAAATGCCGGGCTCTTCGCGGGATGGGGAAACATGAAAAAGAGATGAAATGTCTGGAAAACTTCATCGCCACGTATCCCAGTGCATTTCAGACCCCGGACGCCAAAACACGCCTTGACAAACTCACTCGATAGACATTTTTCACCCGAATTTACGCATCGGGAGTACCTCATCATAGCCCGTTAGTTGGAAATCACGCGCTGCTGTTCCCCAAACGCAGGTGGACCAACTCACGGCCAATACATGCACCAATTTTTATCGGAGGAAATATGCGTTTACAGCTTCGTTTTTTACTTTTGATTAGTTTTTCAACAATCATAACGTGCGTTGCGATGCCATCCATGGCCGACAATCCCATTATTTCACACGAATATACCGCAGATCCCAATGCAATGGTTTATGACGGGCGGGTGTATATCTACTGCTCCAACGATGAATCAAACAGAGATTCCTACAACCTGATTGAGTACACATTGATTTCGTCCGACGACCTGGTGAACTGGAGGGATCATGGGGAGGTGTTCAATTCGCAGAAGGACACGAGTTGGGCCACCCAGGCATATGCGCCAACGGTGGTGGAGCGGGACGACAAATTCTATCTCTATTTTCCCAACAGCGGCAATAATATCGGCGTTGCTGTCGCTGACAAACCCGATGGTCCGTTCGTTGACCCATTAAATCGACCGCTGATCGAAAAAAGCGCCGCGCTGAATACTCAGGTGGAATGGCTCTTCGATCCCGGCGCATTTATCGACGATGATGGTAAAGCCTATCTGGCATTTGGTGGCGGCCCAGGTAATACCGATGCCAGAATCATTCGTCTGGGCGATGATCTGACATCCATAGTGGGAACCGCGGTAACCGTAAATGCGCCGGGGTACTTCGAAGCCCCATTTATACACAAACACGACGGGAAATACTTTTTTTCCTATTCAACGGACGGCGCCATCACTATCGACTACATGACCAGCGACAATCCCATGACAGGCTGGGTTCATCAGGGAACCGCGTTGCCCCAGCCCCCCAACAATAACAACAATAACCACGCGTCCATATTTGAGTTTCAGGGGGAATGGTATATCGCGTATCACAACCGTGTGATTTCCGGAGAAGCCACCTACAAAAGAAGTGTGAATCTTGACAAAATCTCTTACGGCGCGGACGGTAATCTGCAAACAGCGAAATGCACCACCGAAGGTGTGAAACAACTGAAATACGGAAATCCCTACACCCGGGTAGAGGCTGAAACCATCGATAGAGAAAAAGGCATTGAAACCATTACCACGGGGCCAGGTGAAGTGTATGTTGGTGAACTTCAAAATGGGGACTGGTTCCAGTTTACCGGCTTTGATTTCAAGGGAGGAGCCACGTCCGTGGAGTTTCAGGTGGCCAGCAGTGGCAGTGGCGGCGCCATTGAGATTCATGTGGACAATCCCAATGGCGCGCTGGCGGGCACATGCGAAGTGGAAAATACAGGCGGATGGGAAAACTGGAAATCAATTACCTGCCCCGTATCCGGACTCTCCGATGTAAAAACAGTGGTATTTAAAGTCACTGGCTCCGGCAACGACTCTCTGCTGAATATCGACTGGTACCGGTTTATCGGCGATGGAGATACGGACAGCGACTCCGAATCCGACTCCGACGATGACTCTGATTCCGATTCGTACAGTGACGCGGATTCGGATGCCGATAGCGACGGCGATTCGGATGGGGATGGAGACTCGGATGCAGACTCGGATTCCGATTCCGATTCGGATTCCGATTCGGACACGGATTCCGATTCGGATGGCGACAGCGACGCTGATGGGGATAGCGACTCGGACGGGGATGCGGATGGCGATAGTGATTCCGACGGCGATGCAGATGGCGATGGCGATGGTGACGGGGACAAAGATGGCAGTGATGCGGACGACACTGGAACAGACGACGAAAGCTGCGGATGCGCAGTGCCGGGAAATTCGCCCATGAAAAACCTTTTTTCAATACTGTTCCAATAGCAATATCCGTCATTCGACAACACCTTGCCTTTTTGCCCAAAACTTAGTAATCCAATATTAATCAGTGCATTATCCCGTTGTTTCTCCGACACAGTTGGCTTAACCTAGAAGATAATATGGTATTGCGTATCCCACATATCTTATTTTTTTTATTGGCCGCAGGATATCTCGTCGCCTGTCAGCAGACAAAATTCATTGCCGAGGAACTGGAGCATCTCACCACAGAAGACAGTACCGCATTGGAAACCGGCGCCACTGATGATTCGGAGACAGCATCCGACAGCACACTGTTGTCCACGGATTTGGATACCGACAGTGTTACCGAGACAATACCAGACAGTATGAGTGAGATGGGCTCCGAATCCGACAGCATGACAGACACGGAAACCAACACAGGTGACGATTCAGACTCAGTATCGGATTCGCCAGATACCGACACCAGAGGGGTTCGCCCACTGGAGTATAACTGGCAATCATCACCGGAACTTATCACACCACTTATTGGGGAATTGGCCATCAAGGATCCCAGCATCACATTTGATGAGGCCAGTCACCACTGGGTTATCTACACAACGGCCAAACAGGACCCCCAGGCGTTGCTCCGCCTCGCACACTTAACAATCGAGAAGGACCCTGACTTCAAGGACCTGGACGCAATATCCAGTACAATTAAATGGCAGATTACTGTTAGCCCTGATTCCATCACGTATGCGGCGGCCCCCCACATTTTCAAGTTTTCAGTCGATAAAAAATGGTACCTCGTCTTCCAGACGCCGCGACCTACCTACATGACAACAGACAATCCCACCGATGGCCAATCGTGGTCAGATGCAAAATTTTTCCTTAACGGCAACCCCGTTATTGATGGCGTCACAATTAACGAACCCGTGGACTACTGGGTTATTTGCGACGATATTTTTTGCCACATGTTTTTCTCTGGACACGATGGTGCGCTTTACCGAATGTGGACGTTAAAGGACAATTTCCCGAACGGGTTCGGCATGAATGGCGAAATCGTTATGCAGGACGCAGACGTAAACGGCCTTTGGGATGCCAGCAACGTCTATCGTTTGGGAGACACTGGCAAGTACCTGCTGCTGGTCTCCGCCTTTCAGGAGAGCGGAAACCGGTATTTCCGCTCATTCACATCCGACAATCTCGCCGGTCCATGGACAGAGGAATCCGTCTTCACATCCGCTGACAATGTCAGTGGCGCCGACTGGGCCATCGACGGCATCAATCATGGCGATATGCTGCGTAAGAACCCGGACGAAACCATGACCATTGACCCCTGGGATATGCGGTATCTCTTCCAGGGAAGAAGATCCCAGGGCGCTTACGATTCAAGCAGATTCAGTCTCGGTTTGCTCACATTCACGGCCCCATAATCGATGAGAGATTGATTCCCATGGCAGATTTGGCATTTTGCATTCGCGAAAGCCGTGGTATGAAGAACGCCTGAAACAGGATAAACCACAACAACCCATTTCAAACAGGATATGAACGTTGTCAGATAAATCCCGCTGGAGAATTGCCATCGCTCTTTTTATTATTGCACCGCTTTTGCAATACTCTCTGTTCCCTATATTCGGCACAACCATCAATGCCGTCTCGTTTATTCCTCCAATGGGCGTCACCTTTTTACTGGGACTCAGGCTGGGCATTGCCACTTCCTTGCTCGGGTCCATTTTCACGTGGTTCGTTTGTCAACGCTTCGTGGACATGCCAACGCAGGAAATAATAACCAAAGGATTGCTGGCCAATATCGTGTGTATACTGCTCTGCATCGGAGCGGACATCAGCCGGAAACTGTTTTTTTTGCACCGCAAGGCGCAAAGCGATTTGGAGGATACCGAGGAGAACTACCGCCTTATTTTCGAAAACAGCGCAGAAGGGATTATCTGTGTCGACAATGAAGCAAGGGTAACCGATGCCAATGCCAGAGCCGCGGCACTTCTGAATCTGCCGGTGTCGGCATTGCGTTCCATGTCAATCAGACGTTTGGAAATCTTTTCCGGGGAATTTCAAAAACGTTTCGACGAATTGCTGAAAAGCAAAAAAAAAATTTCACTTGCGGATCTGACCGGGCAATTGCACAGCGCAAACGATACATCCCGAACGCTGGATATTTCTGTATCCAACATCCAGCAACACGGAAAGCCAACGCGCTGGATTCTGATGCTCAAAGACACCACTGCGCAGCGAAAAATGGAAGCCCAGCTGCAGGAGAGTAAACGGATGGAGTCCATTGGGCGACTCGCCGGGGGGATTGCGCATGATATGAACAATATCCTCAACGCCATTGTAAGTGCATCCTTTGCATTAAAATCACAAATTAAAGATATGCAGACAACCGACGAAGACTTCGACACCATCGACCATGCATGCTCACAGGGAGCGCAGCTGACTCGGAATCTGTTGGGGTTCGCCCGAAAAAGTGACATCCGCCACGAAATCTTTTCCGTCAATGATGTCGTCGATTCCGTTCTTTCCATTATTCACAGAACGGCGCCCCGGAGTATTCATATCACCACGCATCTTTCACAGCCGCCCATCGTCATGGAAGGAGACTCCGGTCAGATAGAAAGCGCACTAATGAATCTCTGCCTCAACGCACTGGATGCCATGGGCAGTCGCGGCACCATTGAAATCAAAACCGAGGCGCACGACTCCGATTTCTCACTTTCCATCTCCGACAGTGGCGCTGGTATTGATGCCAGTGTTCGCGACAAAATGTTCGAACCGTTTTTTACCACAAAACCGGTTGGAAAAGGTACCGGCCTTGGTCTGGCCATGGTCTATGCCGCCGTTAAAAATCACGGCGGCAAAATATCAGTGAAGAGTACTCCCGGCGTGGGCACCACAATGAAAATTACCTTTCGACGATACACCGCGGATATTGGCACAGTTGCCATTGACAGCCGAAGACCATTGTTGCATAGGGATGTGGCTCTCAAGGGGAAAACCGTGTTACTGGTGGATGACGACCCCATTGTGCTCAGGTCGAGCAAACGAATGATAAGCACTCTCGGGGCGAACGTGCTCACCGCCAATAATGGCACGGAGGCACTGACGTTGTACGAAAGACATCAACTGGAGATTCAGCTGCTCGTCATCGATTTGGTCATGCCCGATATGGACGGCGCGCAGGTGCTCAAGCAAATACGCACACTCAACACGCAGGTCCCCGCCATCATCGTATCGGGATATTCGGCCGAACCTGAAAAGCTGAAGCAGTTAAAAACCGAGGTGGCACGATTCGATTTCCTGAACAAGCCATACCGTGCCCATGAGTTGCTCCACACCATCGACAGATTGGGGCTGCTGCCGTCACAACGTCCAGCCAATGAAAAAAAGTTACTTCGCTATCGAACCAACGCCAGTGTTCTGAAAAGATGACAATTTCGCTTTTTCCCTGTATTCTTTTCAAAATAAAAAGTTCGATGCCATTTTACCCTTTTCGTTATCCTTATGGCACTTAGTATTAAGATGGCCTGATTGCATCCAGGTCCTGTTGCAATCACAGTTTTCAGTATCAGCAAAAAAGGAACTGAATTTGTCACGACAACAACGATGGATACTTCTCATTGCTCTTCTGTTGGTGCATCCGGTAATGCTCTACACTTTGTTCCCCATTTTTGGTTCCGCTATCAACGCATCTTCCTTTGTCATTCCTGTGCTGGCCACTGTGACCCTTGGGCTAAAAACAGGCATGGTTGCCGTGGTATTCACCATGAGCGGTACAGCGCTGGTTTTTTGCCATTTGACCCCCATGCCCTTTCAGGAATCCATACCGCGATTTTTGTTGGCCAGTACCATTCAAACAGTATTGTGCTTCAGCGCAGACTGGGCCAAACGTTACTTTTTCCTGCATCGAAAAGCGCAAAGCGATCTCGAAGACACCGAAAAAAGATACCGAATGATTTTCGAAAACAGCGTGGAGGGCATTTTATGCCTGGACAATAACGGTATTGTCGTCGACGCCAACCCGCGAGCTGCTTCATTGCTGGGCATTCCGTTTGCGCAAATTATCGGCGCGGCGCTGCCGGAAATGGACACGCTGCCCTCGGATTTCAGGGAAAACCTGCAAAGAATAATTCTGTTGCAAGGCGAAATTCAACGCACGGGTTTGGCGTTGCACCTGCACAGCAACCATCAATCCTCTACGGTCTTCGATGTGTCCATATCCAACATTAATCAGAAGCATCAGCCCATCTCATGGATTCTCATGTTCAAAGACGCAACTGAACAGCGCAAAATGGAAGCACAGTTGCAGGAAAGCAAGCGAATGGAATCACTGGGGCGTCTGGCTGGCGGACTGGCTCACGATATGAACAATATTCTCAACGCGATCATGGGGGCGTCCTACGCACTGAATTCAGAAATCAGCAGCGGAGGCGAAATTGCAAAAGACATCGACACCATTACCCGCGCCTGTGACCAGGGGGCTAAACTCACGCGAAATCTGCTGGGTTTTGCCCGAAAAAGCAATCGTAGCCAGGATGTCTTTCCCATCAACGAACTCATCGAGTCCGTGCTAACCATTATTCGCCGAACAGCACCCAAAAGCATTCGAATCATCACGTCCCTCAACGACGAACCATTGGTGATGGAAGGCGATCGCGGGCAAATTGAGAGCGCCATCATGAACCTGTGTATCAATGCACTGGATGCCATGGGCGAACGTGGAACACTGGAAATCAGAACCGATGTGCAAAACGGCGACTTCTCTTTATCGATTGCGGATACGGGCAGCGGCATTGACGAAAGCATCCGCGAGCTGGTCTTTGAGCCGTTTTTCACCACCAAGCCCGTTGGCAAAGGCACTGGGCTTGGGTTGGCAATGGTATACGGCGCGGTTCAAAATCACGGCGGCGCCATCTCGGTGGAAAGTACTCCGGGGCTGGGGACCACCATGAACATTACGTTCAAGCGCTATAAAGGCGACATCGGTGTCCCGGAAAGAGAAGACGCCACGCCAACCACAATGCGCGAACATCCCCTGCGCGGTCTGACTGTCCTTCTGGTGGACGACGATGCCATGGTATTGCGCGCCAGTGAACGATTCCTCTCAACCATGGGCGCGCGCGTCATTCCGGCGGAAAGCGGCGCCATCGCCCTGGACCTGTTTGTAAAACATCAAAAAACGCTCGACTTCATTATCGCCGATCTCGTCATGCCCGATGTGGATGGCGCCCAACTGTTAAAACGGATTCGTGCAATGAAATCCCTGATTCCAGCCCTGGTGGTGTCGGGATACTCAGCAGACTCGGAAAAGCTAAGAGAACTCAAATCGGAGCTCGCTCTGTTTGATTTTCTGCCCAAGCCCTACAGACCCAACGACCTGCTCTCAGCCATCGATAAACTCGGCGTGCTCCCTAAAAAACAAACCGCCAGCGGCAATCGCCTCACCCTCATCAAAACCTGATTTTGCCATTCGCCTTTTTGGAAAGCGGCAATACACACTTGCATATTCCGCCCACCCCAATATGATGCCTGCGACAAATTTACCGAAACAAGGAGCAACACGCCTATGGCGAAGACAATCACGCAGAAAATCATCGAATCCCATCTGATTGACGGAAAAATGGAAGTGGGCGAAGAAATCGCCCTGCGCATTGACCAGACGCTGACCCAGGATGCCACCGGCACCATGGCCTATCTCCAGCTGGAGGCCATTGGCGTAGCGCGGGTCAAAACGGAACTGAGTGTCAGTTACGTGGACCATAACACCCTGCAGAGTGATTATCGCAACGCCGACGATCATCGCTACCTGCAATCTGTTGCCAATAAACACGGGGTCGTCTTCTCTCGTCCAGGCAACGGCATTTGCCATCAGTTGCACATTGAACGCTTCGCCAGACCTGGAAAAACCCTCATTGGCTCCGACAGTCACACCCCCACCGCGGGCGGCATTGGCGCCATGGCCATGGGCGCCGGCGGTCTCGATGTGGCCGGCGCCATGGCGGGCATGCCATTTCGCATCAAGTATCCCAAAGTCATGGGCATTGAGCTAAGCGGCCAACTGCAGGGCTGGGTGAGCGCCAAAGACGTGATTCTCGAAGTGTTGCGCCGCATTGATGTGAAAGGCGGGGTGGGTTTTGTTCTCGAATACTTTGGAGAAGGAGTGTCCACCTTGAGCGTTCCCGACCGGGCCACCATTACCAACATGGGCACAGAGACCGGTTGCACCACCTCCATTTTCCCCAGCGATGACATTACCAAAGCGTTCATGGAAGCAGAGAAACGCGGCGACCAATGGACCGAACTCAAAGCCGACCATGGGGCGCTCTACGACGACGTGATGAAAATCAATCTGAGCGAGCTGGTTCCTTTGGCCGCCTGCCCCCATAGCCCTGGCAACATTAAACCCGTGTCCGAACTGGCCCAAATGCCGGTGCAGCAGGTGGGTATTGGCTCCTGCACCAACTCATCGTTAAGAGACATGACTGTGTGCGCCCGCATGCTCAAGGGAAAAACCATCAGTGACAAACTGCACCTGGTGCTCAATCCCGGCTCCAGACAGGTGGTCTCGCATCTGGTGATGGACAACTCCTTAAACGACCTGGTGGCCGCCGGCGCCCGACTGCTGGAGAACGCCTGTGGCGCCTGCATTGGCATGGGCGCCGCCCCGTCCACCGGGGCCGTATCGGTGCGCACCTACAACCGCAACTTCCTGGGACGCAGCGGCACCAAAGACGCCGATGTGTACCTGGTGAGCCCCGAAACCGCCGCCGCCACCGCACTCACCGGAGTGTTCACCGATCCGCGCACCATGGACATGCCCTACCCCGCATTTGAACAGCCCACACAATTCGATGTCAACGACAACATGTTCATCTTCCCGGTGGACGCGGCAGACGCCAGAGACGTGGAGATTCTGCGCGGCCCCAACATCGCCCCACTGCCAAAGTTTAATCCCATCGGCGACACGCTGGCGGGCAAAGTGATATTGAAAACCGAAGACAACATCACCACCGATCACATTATGCCCGCGGGCGCCAAAATTCTGCCCCTGCGCAGCAATATCCCCGAAATATCAAAATACGTGTTCGAAGTGGTGGATCCGCAGTTCCCTGAACGCGCCCAAGCCAATGGCGGCGGCTTTGTTGTGGGCGGCGAAAACTACGGACAAGGCTCCAGCCGCGAACACGCCGCGCTGGCGCCCAAGTATCTGGGCATCAAGGCGGTCATCGTCAAATCGTTCGCCCGAATCCACCTGGCCAATCTGGTGAACTTTGGCATTGTCCCCCTCACCTTCGAAAACCCGGCCGATTACGACCACATCGACCAGGACGATGAACTGTCACTGGCCATCGGCGACCTTGTGGGCGATGTGACATTGACCAACAAAACCAAAAACAAAACCATCACCCTCAACCACACCTTAAGCGCTCTCGACACCCAAATCCTCAAAGCCGGCGGCAAGCTGCCCTGGATTCGCACACAGGTGTGAATTTGTGTTTGTTCTACTTTCCATATGTCATTGTAAACACACAGTCTCCCATCCTTCCTTAATCTATTTTCCTGCGATTACCCGGGGAGGCCTCATAAAGCCGATTGACACCCGTAAGGTTCTGAGACTACAATCAATCTGCTATCGATAAAATTTCAATCAAGAGGATGGGTTGTTATGAAAATTTGTACGTTTTACTTTGTCGCCGGGTTGTGCATGTTGCTGACAGCGAGCTGTTCGAAGCAAAGCAAGTCCACACGGAATGATACGAATGACACAACTGACGATACAACAATGGACACCACCAGCGATAACGGTACGGATACGGGTACGGATACCCTGGCGGATACCGGTAATGATACGTACACGGACACGGGTTCAGGCACTGAGCCTGGTATGGGCACGGAAACTGACACCGAAACGGGCACTGACGCTGACACCGATACGGGCACTGACGTTGACACAGGTACGGGCACTGACGTTGACACAGGTACGGGCACTGACGTTGACACAGGTACGGGCACTGACGT